>NZ_CP145908.1:686931-1373862 GCF_051294855.1 Microbacterium sp. PMB16 | reverse complement strand
GCGTCGGCGACCTTCGCGGCGATCATCCTCGCGCTCAACGTCTGGCTCGGTTCCGTCGGGCAGTTCCTCGGCCTGGTGCTGATGGTGCTGCAGCTCGTCACCGCGGGCGGCACATTCCCGTGGCAGACCCTGCCGGCCCCACTCGCGGCACTCCATCACGTGCTGCCGCTGGGCTACGTAGTCGACGCGATGCGCCAGCTCATGTACGGCGGAGATCTGGCCCGCGCCGGCTGGGACCTCGCCGTGCTGGGGATGTGGCTCGTCGGCGCCCTCCTGCTCGCCATGATCGGCGTGACGCGCATGACGCACCGGCGCACCCTGCGCGACCTGCAGCCCAGCCTGATCGGATGATCGCCGAGCGTCCTGCGCGAGAGACCCTCGCGCAGGACGCGCGGACGGATAGGATGCGAGAGCGCGCACCTGAAACGCGCACTGGGGCTCGGTGGGACTGAGTTCCACCTGGCTACCCGAAGGTGTTCTCGACGATGACGACCGATTCGCAGGCGATTGCCGTCCCTTCGCGCCCCGCCTTGGGCGTCCGGATCGGGCGCATCGCGTTCCTCGTCATCGCAGGGATCGTCGTCGTCGCGGTCGCCGCCGCCTTCTTCGTCACCTGGACCATCCAGCGTTCCTTCCCTCAGACGGAGGGGAGCGTGACGCTGAACGGCCTCGAGGCAGAAGTCACCGTGCAGCGCGACGCCCGCGGCATCCCCACCATCACCGCCGACACGACCCACGATCTCTTCTATGCCGAAGGATTCGTGCACGCGCAGGATCGGTTCTTCGAGATGGACTTCCGTCGCCACGTCACCTCCGGCCGTGTCGCCGAGATGTTCGGCGAATCGCAGGCCGGGACCGACGCATTCCTGCGCACGCTCGGATGGCGCAAGGTCGCCGAAGCCGAGGTCGAGGCGATGGACGAAGTCACCCGCGGCTACTACGAGTCGTACGCCGACGGCGTGAACGCCTACCTCGCATCACGCTCCGGTGCGGAGCTGTCCCTCGAATATGCCGTCATCGGCATGCAGAGTGCGGACTACGCCCCGGAGCCGTGGGAACCCGCCGACTCCGTCGCCTGGCTCAAGGCGATGGCCTGGGATCTGCGCGGCAACGTCGAAGACGAGACGGAGCGCGCGCTGCTGGCCGCCGAGCTCGAGGCGGACGGATCGGATGCTGCCGCTGACACATCCGCGCTGCTCGCCAAGCTCTACCCCGACTACCCGTTCGACGAGAACCCGGTCATCGTGCCGAAGATCTCGACGGTGCCGGCGCTGGGCACCGACGCGGAGCCGGCGGCGTTCACCTCCGACCAAGAGGGCGAGGCGCAGCAGGCCGTCACGACGGTCGAGTGGCAGCAGACGTCGAGCGTGATCGAGGCAGCGAGCCTGCTCGTGGGCAATGTCGGGGAAGGCATCGGATCGAACTCCTGGGTCGTCTCCGGCGACCTCACCGAAACCGGTATGCCGCTCCTCGCCAACGATCCGCACCTCGGCGCGTCCCTCCCCTCGGTCTGGTACCAGGTGCAGCTGAAGTGCTCGACCGTGAACGAGGCATGCCCGTTCGACGTCGGCGGCTTCTCGTTCTCGGGCCTTCCCGGCATCGTGATCGGACACAACCAGAAGGTCGCGTGGGGCTTCACGAACCTGACCACCGACGTCACCGACCTCTACGTCGAGCGCGTGCAGGGCGACGAGTACTGGCGGGACGGCGAGCTGGTGCCGCTCGAGGAGAGCACCGAGACCATCAAGGTCGCGGGCGGAGATGACATCGAGCTGACGATCCGCTCGACCGTGCACGGCCCGATCATCTCCGGCCTCACCGATGACTTCACGGCCATCGCCGACGACCCGGTTCCGGGGCTCGCGGCCGGAGATGCGCCCTCGACGACGGGCGGCCCCGCCGACGCGGCGGACGACGCGGAGTACGCGGTCAGCCTGCGCTGGACCGCGCTCGACCCCGGCACCGCCGCCACCGCGATCTTCGCCCTCTCGACTGCGCAGGACTTCGACGACTTCCGGGCCGCGGCATCCCTCTTCGACGTCCCGGCGCAGAACCTCATCTACGCCGACACCGAGGGCAACATCGGATACCAGACGCCAGGACGGCTGCCGATCCGCGGAGCCGGCGACGGATGGATGCCGCAGCCGGGATGGGACAGCAGCTACGACTGGACCGGCTTCATCCCGTTCGAGGATCTGCCGGTGTCGTACAACCCCACCTCGGGGTACATCGTCACCGCGAACAACGCCATCGTGACCGACGACTACGAGTACTTCCTCTCCCGCGACTGGGACTACGGATATCGGGCCGCGCGCATCGCGCACCTCATCGAACGCCGAGCGGCCACCGCGCCGCTGACCGCGCAGGACATGCGCGAGATCCAGATGGACAGCGAGATGTGGATCGGCAAGCATCTCGCAACGGCCATGGGCGATGTCGAGGTGTCGGGCGCCGGACCTCGAGAAGCGGTCGCGCTGCTCCGTTCGTGGGACGCCCAGAACACGGCATCCTCTCCGGCGGCGGCGTACGCGAACGTCCTGTGGTCGAACCTCGTGCAGAACATCTTCGCCGAGCGGGCGCAGCCCCTGCCCATCGAAGGCCACGGCCGCCTGTTCACCGTCGTCTCGGCAATGCTGGAAGACCCGTTCGACCCGCTGTGGACGAACCCCGAGATCGACGTCGACGGGATGGACGAGATGCTCGCCCTGTCGGCGGAAGAGGCCTACACGGAGCTGGCCGCCCTTCAGGGCGAGGCGGTCGCCCGCTGGAACTGGGGTGACCTGCACGCCATCACGCTCACCAGCGACACCCTCGGCACCTCGGGGATCGCGCCGATCGAAGCACTCTTCAACCGCGGGCCCTTCCCCGTGGGCGGCGGCGCCTCGGTCGTGAACGCCACCGGCTGGGACATCGGCACCTCGTATGCCACGACCACGGTGCCGTCGATGCGCATGGTGATCGACCTGTCCGACTTCGACGACTCGACGTGGATCCAGCTCACCGGCGCCTCCGGCCACGCCTTCGATGAGCACTACATCGACCAGACCGGCGACTGGGCGACCGGCATCCAGAAACCGTGGGCGTTCACGGCCGACGCGGTCGACGCGGCGACGACCGACACCCTGGTCCTGACGCCCGCCCCGTGACCCGTTCAGCCTCGTCGACTACCGTTGACGAGTGCCGAACAGCTATCTCGCCCCGAAGGGCACCCCCGTCACCCTGCTCGAGTACGAGTACGGCGGAGCGACCCTCATCGCCGAGACGTTCGGCGAGGGCGACCACACCTTCCTGCTGCTGCACGGGATCGGCATGGGCCGCAGCGTCTACCTCGATGTCGTGCAGCGGCTGAAAGGCCGCGTCATCGCCCTCGACCTGCCCGGCTTCGGCGAGGCACCCGAACCCACCCGCAACCTCACGATGGAACGGCACGCCGACCTGGTCGCGGCCTACCTGCGGCACGTCGATGCCGATCCGGTCGTGGTGATCGGGCACTCCATGGGGAGTCAGATCGCTGCGGAACTCGCGGCGCGGCATCCGTCGCTCGTCGAAGGCGTGGTGCTCGCCGGACCGACCGTCGACAAGGCGGCGCGCAACGTCGCGGCCCAGGCCCGCTACCTCTTGACCGATCTGGTCGGAGAGCGCCCGCTGGTGATCTGGCGCGGAGCCCGCGAGTACCTCCGCGGCGGACCGCATCTGATCCGCAAGATCAGGGCCACGATCGTGCACGAGCCGGAAGACGCGTTCCGCCGCATCGACTGTCCGGTGCTCGTGCTGCGCGGCGAGGACGACCCGCTCGCGCCGATGAGCTGGTGCCGGGCGATCCTGGACGCCATCCCGGGCGCCGAGTTGAAGGTCATCCCCGACCACGGCCACGGCACGCTGATCAGCGACTCCGAACCCGCCGCGCGCTACATCCAGGGCTTCGCCGACAAGCTCTGAACCCGGGCGCGGAAGGTGCCGGTGCCGCGCTGTTCGGGCTAAGCGTCGGTGCTGTCGCGTGCGTGCCTGTGCCTCGCTGTTCACAATTCAGTCAGAATTCTCGCTAGTTGCCCTGCTCGCTCCGTTCTGAGTCATCGCACGGTGTTCTTGCTGAATTATGAACGCCGACCGCCGGTAAACCTCGGGCCAAGCACCTCGATGATCTCCCGCAACGCCTGCTGAACTGTCGACTCGTCGCCGAGGATGTCCGCCGCCAACGGCCGAATCGTCACGTACCCCCGGCGAGCGGCCGCCAGATCCCGTCTTCGGTCGTCCTGCTGCTTCTGCCAGCCCTCGTGGAACTCCCTGCTGTCGCATTCGATGATCAGCCACCCTTCCACCACGAAGTCGACGCGACCGACGCCGACGATGAAGACCTGCGTCTCGTAGGAGACGCCGATCGTCCGCAGGATCAGGCGCACGAAGGTCTCCGGACCCGACTCCGCTGATCCGTCGACGAGCGGGCGCAAGATCTGGAAACGGGCCGGCAGACCCTCGAAGACTCTGTCGAGTCCTGGAATAGCCGTCAGCCCGTGGTGCACGAGGCTGTCCAGGGTCGCGACGGCGGCGCGTGGCTCCTGGCACCGCACCGCGTGACGGACGGCGTCGACCAACGGCGCGACGTGGAGAAGGGCGGGCGCACCCGACGAGTGGTTCCAGTGATAGGTCACGTTTCGGACCCTCGGCTTGCGCAGCCGGGCGCTTCCTCGCGTGACGAACACGTGCAGACCTTTGGGTCGGTGGACGAACACGCCCATCAAGGCGAGTAGGGACAAGCACGTCAACCGCCCGCCGATCCGAACGGCCTCCACGATGCCCGCATCCACTGCTGTGAGGAGATACCGGTCACGACGGACATGCTGGAGGCTTCCCTGACGCACGGCAGATGCGATCGCCCGGCCGGACAACCCTTGCTGGATCAGGTCGGTCCGCGTGAAAGCGATCCGTGAGTAGACGGCGGCGGCGCGTTGCGGGACGGTGTGCTTCTCATGGGTCATCCGAGAAGTCTGCGAATCATCGGCTCTGTCGAGTGCGCGGATCCGCGGATTGTGGACGAGAGGCTGATCGGTCGCGATCGGTGCAGAAGTAGTCACACGGCTGGAGGTGGTTCACAATTCAGCAAGAAATGCGCAGCTTCCGGCTTCTAGAGCTCGAAAGGGCCTTGAACCAGATTCTGGCTGAATTGTGAACGCCCGACACCCGCGCGCGGCCGGCCGGCCACCCGCACCTACCCCGCGGCGGGCGGGGTCTGCTTCGACTCGGCCAGCTCGTCGACGACGAGGCCGCGCTGATCGGTGGTGCCGTTGCGATAGGCCTGCCGTCCGACCATGTGCGCCGAGAGTGGGGCGGTCGCGAACTGCATCAGCACGATCGGGACGACCAGCACCAGCCCGATCAGGATGCCGCCGACAGACCGCTGCGACAGCGCGATCGCGCCGCAGATGAGGACGAGTCCGAGCACCTGCGGCTTGGTGGCGGCGTGCAGGCGGGACGGCACATCGCGGAAGTGCAGCAGCCCGACTGCGGCAGACAGGCACAGCAGAGCGCCGAGCAGGATGAGGACCAGCACCGCCACGTCGATCACGGCATCCGGGATCATGAGACCGAGCACGTTCATTGCGTCGTGTTGTCCCTTCTCGCGACGAAGCGGGCGACGGCGATCGAGCCGAACACACCGATCGCGGCGATGATCAGCAGCACGGGGATGCTGCGGGTGTGACCGTTGATGGCCATCTCGGCGCCGAGCACGCACATCACCTCGGTCAGCAGCACGTCGGATGCGACGGCACGGTCGAGGATCGACGGTCCGCGCACGATGCGGATCACGGTGAGGATCGCGGCGAGGCCGAACACCACCATGATCGCCAGCATGAGCACGTTCATCGAGCACCGCCCTTCACACGTCCGCCGACGACGCCGGCTCGCTCGTCGGCCTTGAGGGCACGGTACTGCTCCGGGTCTCCGAGTGCACGCACGATCCGGCGCTCCCACAGCAGCACTCCGGCGCGCTGCTTCTCGACGTCGGCGGCGTCGCGCACGCCGATCACGTGGAGGTAGAGGATCCGCCGGTCGCGATCGGCCTCGACGATGAGCGAACCGGGGATGAGCGACGACGTGACCGCGACGTGCGTCATGACCAGATCGTCGGCGTAGCGCAGCTGCACGGCGATGATCGCGGCTCCCGGCTGACGGCGGAAGTCGAAGACCTGCCTCGTGACCGACAGCGCGCCCCGCAGCACGGCGAACAGGAACTGCACCACGAACAGCGCCGCGTACCAGAGGTTGATGCGGCCCGACAACGCGACCGTCGGCAGGCGGAACACGCGCGTGACGAACACCGCGACGATCAGCCCGGTCAGGAAGGACAGCACCGTGAACTGCGCCCACAGCAGCATCCACAGCACGACGAGCCAGGCGAGGAACGGCAGCTGCACGCGGATGTCGCGCCAGAGGTGACGTCGGGTGTCACGCGCCATCAGCCCACCTCCTCTTCCAGCTGCACGAGGTTCACCGGCTGCAGGAGTCCCGCGCCGATGCGGTCGCAGAGGGCGTAGAGAGGACCGGCGAAGATCGTCAGCGCGACGGTGACCGCGACCATCCCTCCGGTCGCGAGCGTCATGATCTTCGGGATGCGGCGCTTCTTCTGCTGGTCGTCGGCGGCGGGCGCGTTGCCGAGATAGGAGATGCGGCCCTCGGTCTCGGTCGAGTCCTCCTCCTCGCGCCAGAACGCGAGGTTCCAGGCGCGCATCAGCGCATAGAGGGTGAGCAGCGAGGTGACGATGCCGCCGATGATCAGCACGATCATCAGGGGTGTACCGACGGATGCCGCGGCCTCGAACAGCGCGAATTTGCCGATGAATCCGGAGAAGGGTGGCAGGCCGCCGAGGTTGATCGCGGGGACGAAGTAGAGCACGGCGATGACGGGTGCGACCTTGAGCAGTCCCTTCACCCGCAGGATCGAGGTGCTGCCAGCTCGACGTTCGACGAGTCCGACCGCGAGGAACAGGGTCGTCTGCACGACGATGTGGTGGACGATGTAGTACACCGTCGCGCCGATGGCAGCCGGAGTGGCGATCGCCAGTCCGAAGATCATGTACCCGACGTGGCTGACGAGCGTGAACGACAGGATTCGTTTCAACTCCGCCTGGGCGACAGCGCCGAGCACTCCGATGATCATGGTCGCCAACGCGATGATGAGCAGCACTGTGTCGATGCTGTTCGACGCGAAGAGCTGCGTCTCGGTGCGGATCAGTGCGTAGACGCCGACCTTCGTCAGCAAGCCGGCGAACACCGCCGTGACCGGTGCCGGCGCGGTCGGATACGAGTCGGGGAGCCAGAACGACACCGGGAAGATGGCCGCCTTGATGCCGAAGGCGATCACGAGCATGAGGTGCAGCACGAGCTGCGTCTCCTGCGGCAGCTCCGACATCCGCTCGGCGATCTGCGCCATGTTCACGGTGCCGAGCGCCCCGTAGATCATCGCGATCGAGGCGAGGAACAGGATCGACGACACCAGCGAGACGACGATGTAGACGGCGCCGGTGCGGATGCGGGACTCGGTGCTGCCGAGCGTGATGAGCACGTACGACGCGACCAGCAGGATCTCGAAGCCGACGTAGAGGTTGAACAGATCGCCCGCGATGAACGCGTTGAAGATGCCCGCCGCGAGGATCAGGTACGAGGGGTTGAAGATCGAGATCGGCGTCTCTTCCGCGCCGTCGGCGACCCCCTGGCCGATCGAGAAGAGCAGGACGGCGAGCAGCACGATGCTGGACACCAGCACGAGAAGCGCCGCGAGGCGATCGACGTACAGCACGATCCCGAACGGCACCGGCCATCCGCCGACCGAGACGGCGAGCGGGGCTCCGGCATCGACGACGACCAGCAGCACCGCCGCGATCACGGAGACGATGGCGAGCGTGGCGACGGTGACGAACACCTGCAGGCGGACGTTGCGGCCGAAGACGAGGGTGACCGCGGCCCCGAGGAGCGGGAGCGCGACGAGGAGGGGGACGAGTGCGGTCATGGCGTCTCCTCTCCGTTCTCAGGACGCTTCTCGGGACGCCCCGCGGGACGTGCGTCCGGGGCGTCGAAGGGCGCGTCGTCGTGGATCGAGGGATGGTCGCGCATGTGCAGCACCGTGATCGGCGCCGTCTGCACGCCGACGAAGTCGGTGGTCGCCTCCTCCTCGAGGTTCGCGTCGTCTTCCAGGACGTCTTCGTCGGCGTCGGTGCGCTCGCGCAGGGCGATGTCGGCCTCGTCGTCCTCGACCGTGTCGGCCTGGCCCAGCTGCCAGGAACGGTAGATGAGCGCGAGGAGGAAGGCCGACACCGCGAAGGTGATCACGATGGCGGTGAGCGTGAGCGCCTGCGGGAGCGGATCGCTCATCTCGCCCTCGGTGCCGAAGAACGGCGCGTTGCCCGGCACGCCCATCACGATCAACAGCAGCAGGTTCGTCGCGTTGCCGAGCAGCAGGAAGCCGATGAGCACGCGGGTGAGGCTGCGCTCGAGCATCGCGTACACGCCGCAGGCGAAGAGAACCGCCATGACGATGATCAGGGTGAGCGAGACGTCCATCAGGCACGCACCCCGCTCTCGGTCGGGCTCTCGGAAAGACGGAAGGCGGCCTGCCGGTCGACCTCGGCGCCGAGGCTGCGCAGCACGTCCAGCACCAGCCCGATCACGACGAGGTAGACGCCGACGTCGAAGATCGTCGAGGTGACGAACTCCATGTGCCCGATGCCGGGGATCTCCCACTCCCAGAACGAGCTGGTCAGCGGCGCGAGGCCGAAGAACAGCGGCACCACGGCGGTGCCGACGGCGAGGATGAGTCCGGCACCGAGGAGGCGACCGGCATCCGTCGGTGTGGCGGCGCCGAGTTCCCAGCGACCGCCGGCGATGTAGCGCATCACCAGCGCCATGCCCGCGACCAGGCCGCCGGCGAAGCCGCCGCCGGGGAGGTTGTGTCCGGCGAACAGCAGGAAGATCGAGACCACGATGATGGTGTGGAAGAGGATGCGGACGATGACCTCGAGCAGGATCGACCGGTTCTCCGGTTTCATCTTCTGACCGCCGACGAGCCAGGCCCGGGGGCTGTCCTCGTTCTCGGAGGTCTGGAAGCGGATGCCCTCGGTGGTCTCGACGAGCGGGCGGCTGCGCGCCGCCTTGCGCGTTGCCCTCGGGAGCACCTTCGTCGCCGCGAGCAGGTCGGCGCGGTGCGTGACGAACACGAGCGAGGCCACCCCGGTCGCGGCCAGCACGAGCACCGACAGCTCGCCCATCGTGTCCCAGCCGCGCAGGTCGACGAGCGCGACGTTGACCACGTTCTTGCCGTGACCGATCTCGTACGCGAGCTTCGGGAACGCCTCCGAGATCGGTTCGGCGATCCGGGATTGTGTGGCGACGACCGCGACGAACGCCATCGTGACGCCCACGCCGATGGCGAGAAGGGCGCGCGGGATGCGACTGACCGAGGCGTTGTGCTGGCCCATGCGCGCGGGGAGCCTCCGCAGCACGAGGGCGAACGTCACCATCGTGACCGTCTCGACCAGGATCTGGGTGAGCGCGAGGTCGGGCGCGCCGCTCGTCGCGAAGAGGGCGACCATGCCGAGGCCGGTGACCGAGACGAGCACGACGCCCGTGTATCGCTTCTGCGCCCGCACGGCGAAGACGCCGGCGACGGCCATGATCGGTGCGACGGCGATCTGTGCCGGGGTGTGCCAGGCCGAGAGGTTGTACCGGTCGACGTCGCTGGCGATGAGCGCGGTCACCTCGGCCGCGACGAACACCACGAAGATCGTTCCGACGTAGACGGGCAGCGAACCACGCTGAGTGAGGGTGGTACTGAGCACGGAGAGGCGGTCGATCCCGCGCACGACGAGGTAGTAGGCGTCTGCAGCGGTGAACGGGAGCATTCGCGCCTTGCCGTCCCACCCGCTGCGTCGGGTGAGCAGGAACAGTCCGAGGCCGAGCAGGATCGTCAGGATCGAGATGCCCAGCGCGGGCTCGAGCCCGTGCCAGAGCGCCAGATGCCCCGGCCCCTCGACGGCCTCGCCTGCCGCGTCGAGCCCGGGGGTGGCAGTGACGGCGTACCCCTGCAGCGCGACGTCGAGCGCGGGCGCCCCGATGCCGGCGGCGAGCGTGACACCGGCGAGGATGATCGGAGCCGAGAGGAACCCCACGGGCGGGTCCGGCCAGGCGGTGTCGGGGAGGCGCTGACCCTGATCGTCGCGCTTCTTCCAGAAGGCTCCCCACAGGAAGCGCGCCCCATATGCCGCTGTGAGCATGGAACCGAGGCCGACGCCGATGATCGCGATCAGGCCCCACACCGAGCCGCCCTGAGCGTCGTGGAGAAGCGCGGTGAGAGTGGACTCCTTGGCGACGAAACCGATGGTCGGAGCGACCCCGGCCATCGACGCCACCGAGATGAATGCCGCGGTCGCCATGACCGGCGCCTGTCGACCCACTCCCGAGAGCTCGGTGATGTCACGCGTGGAGAGCTGACGGTCGATCACACCCACGATGAGGAACAGCGCCGACTTGAACAGGGCGTGTCCGAGGACGAGGGCGAGGCCGGCGAGGGCGGTGGCCTGCGTACCGTAGCCGACGACCAGGGCGAAGAACCCGAGCTGGCTGACGGTGCCGAAGGCGAGCACGCGCTTGAGGTCGGTCTCGCGCAGCGCCTGGATACCGCCCAGCAGCATGGTCACGATGCCGAGCGTGATGACGATCGGTCGCCAGGGAGCGCTGAAGGCGAAGATCGGCGCGAATCGCGCGATGAGGTAGATACCGGCCTTCACCATCGCGGCGGCGTGCAGGTACGCGCTCACCGGTGTGGGGGCGGCCATCGCCCCCGGCAGCCAGAAGTGGAAGGGGAAGAGCGCGGACTTGCTGATCGCCCCGATCAGGAGCATCACGATCGCCGCGTCGACGATCGGCCCGGTGGGCGCGATCTCGAGGATCTCGCGGATGCTGGATGTGCCGGCATCCACCACCAGGAGCACCACGCCCACGAACATCACCAGACCGCCGAGAGTGGTCACCAGCAGCGCCTGCAGGGCGGCACGTCGGCTGACCGCGCGGCGGCGGTAGTGACCGATGAGGAGGTACGAGAGGATGCTCGTCACCTCCCAGAACATCACGAGCATGACCAGGTCATCCGTGAGCACGAGTCCGTACATCGCGCCGGCGAATCCGAGCAGCACGCCGGCGAACTGGCCGATCCCTGCCGTGTCGTCGAGGAAGTACCAGCGGCAGTACAGCAGCACGAGGGCACCGACGCCCGTGACGATCAGCGTGAGGACCCACCCCAGCACGTCCATGTGCATCGACAGGTTCAAGCCGAGCTGCGGGATCCAGGACGCCGAGACGAACGGAGCGGAGCCGTCGAGGACGTCGGGTGTGCGGACCAGCGCGTGCACGAATGCCGCGGCGGGAATGAGAGCGGCGATGATGAATGCCTGCGACCCCAGCCAGCGCACCAGCACGGGCATCAGCAGCGACCCGAGGAGGAAGACGGCGAGGAGCGTCAGCATATACGCGGCTCCCTCGGGGCTCGTCGGCCGAATGGCACAGGCGGGCGGGTGTTCCTCCAGTTTACCGGCGTGAGGGAACCGTGAGGTTCCCGCGCAGAAGAGAGGTGCGCGGAACGGATCCGCGCACCTCTCTTCTGCTGCCCCGGACGCCGCTATACGCCGGCTTCGCGCCGTCCGCGCGGCCGCGCCATCCGAGTTGTCATCGAATCCCTCCCGCCGCACCGACCTCGGCGAGCCGCGAGACGATCGCCGCGCTGAGCCTTCCGTCGCGTCCCGGACCCACGTTGAGGAGGTACTGGTACCCCTCCCCCCGCAGGAAGGTCAGGCGACCCATGATGTCGGCTGTCGATCGAGGGGTCGCGGCGGAGTTGTTGAACCAGGTCCCGCCGATCGTCTCGGCGCGCTGCGTCGGCTTGGTGCGATCCGCCGCCGGCACCGTGTACTCGAAAGACGACAGATCCGTCGTACCGACGGTGTCCCAGTGATCGTTGTTCACGATCGTCGTTCCGGGTGAGATGTTGCGGATGAAGGCGAGGATCTGCTCACTGTCGACCTCGCTGAAACTGGTCGCCCACGGTTCGTTGTTGTTCTCCCACCCGAGACAGTCGAACCAGATCTGGGAGATCTCCCCGTATCCGGTCAGCAGCTCACGGAGCTGGTTGTGGATCAACTGCTGGGTCTCTCCATTCGTACGGTCGCAGATCGAGTAGTACAGCCCGACCTTCAGACCGGCCCCACGGAAGGAGGTGGCGTACTTGGCCACGATGTCCTGCGTGAACCCGCTCGACGCGACGTCGTATGAGTTGCTCGCCGTGTTCCAGAGAGCGAAACCGTCGTGGTGCTTCGTGGTGAGCACGCCGTACTTCATGCCCGCGCTCGCGGCCGCGGCCGCCCATTGATCGGTGTCGACCGATGTCGGGTTGAAGGTCGACGCCGGCGTGCCCGGAGTCGCCCACTCCTGGCCGGTGTACGTGCTCATGTTGTAGTGGATGAACATGCCGAAGTCGAGCTGCAGTGCCTGGGCTGCACCGTTCGCCGGGGCGGCCGGTGGGCCGGCGTCGAAGATCTCGACCTCGGCGAGGTTGAGATAGTCGGTGCGGTTCGACTGAACGCGGATGTAGCGTGCGGAGCGGTTCAGAGTCACCTCGCCGGAACGGCCCATGTTCTGAACCCGCTTCGCCGTGACGCCGGGCTGTGCGAGCGTCTGCGCGAGGTTCGTCGAGGTGAAGGGCACGTCCGACGCCAGGACGTAGAAGTCCGAGGTGCGCTCCGTGCAGCAGCCGGTGCGTCCCCACACGCGCACAGTGGTCAGCTGCTTCACCGAGCGGAGGTCCGCCTGCCACCACTCGTTCGCCCCTGTTCCCGTGTGGCTGACCGATCCCTTCGCCCAGTCGCCGGTCACGATGCCGTCCTGCGCGTTGGTGGCGACCCCGGTGGAGTACGTGGACGACTGACTCGACGCCGCACCGAGAGCGAGATTCCGGTGCAGAGGCTTCGCGGGAGAGTCGCCGGGCGACTGCACCTCGACCTCGCTCAGGCTCAGGTATCCGGTGCCGGCGAGCTGTACGCGGATGTATCGCGCCGATCGGGCGATCGCCACCGTCGACTTGGTGCCCGTGCCGGCGACGTGGACTGCCGTGACTCCGGCCTGCGCGCGGGCGGCGTTCAGATCGGTCGAAGCGAACGGAGTGCTCGAAGCGAGGACCCAGTAGTCCTGCAGGCGTCCGCCGCAGCACGCCGGAGATCCTTGCCCGAGTCCCTGGATGTCCCAGTCGCTGCGGTTCCACACGACGACGTTGCCGACCGCGGTCTCGGCCTGCAGATCGACCTGCCACCAGGCCTGTGCGTCGGAGTTCGTGTGCGTGACGGAGCCTGCCGCGTATGCCCCATCGCGATTGCCGTCGACGGCCAGCGCGGCGCTCGCGCCCAGCGTGGAACTCTGCGTGGCGGGCTTCCCGACGGCCAGATGGCCGACCGCGTACTGGGGTTTGGGCGCCGCCGACGCCGGGGAAGCCACCAGCAACCCGAGCGTGAGCGCCGCGACCGCGGCGAGAGAGGCGGAGACAGTGGCGCTTCGGCGCGCTTTCATCATGGTGAACCAACTTCCTTGTCGGACCGTGGTGAAATCGTATCGTATTTGATTCTTGTTGTCACGCACCGCACGAAGACGGAAGCGAGCGCGCCTTCTCCGCGCGACACTAAACTGCGGGCATGACTGCTGACCGCGCGACGGGCCAGGCGGGCATGCTCCCCGATGCGGTCTACCAACGCCTGATCGAGCTCATCCTGAGCAACGAGCTGCCCCCGGACTCGAGGGTGAATCTGTACCAGGTGGCCCGTCAGCTCGACGTGTCGCCCACACCCGTGCGGGAGGCGCTCTCGCGGCTCGACGACGACGGCCTGGTCGTCAAGTCTCCACTCAAGGGCTACCGCACGACCCCGGTTCTCGACGTGAAGGAACTCGACGACCTGTTCGACCTGCGCCTGCTGCTCGAACCGGTCGCAGCGCAGAAGGCTGCCGAGAACGGCAGCAGCGAGGCGCTGGAGACGCTGGTCGAGGAGGCAGGGGCGTTCCCGCGCGCTCCCGCCGGGGACGACGCCGCCGACTACGCGTCCTTCTGCCGCCACGACGGGCAGCTGCACGCGCTGATCGCTCAGGCATCCGGAAACACCGCGATCGCTCGCTCGCTGGCGCGAACGCACTTCCACCTGCACGCGTTCCGACTCGGATATGAGGAGTCAGCCGGTCAGGCGACTCTCGACGAGCATGTCCGCATCGCGGCGGCGGTGGCACGCCGCGACGCCGACGGCGCCGCCGACGCGATGAGAGCGCACCTGCTCGCGTCCCGCGAACGGCTGCTGCCGTTGGCGCGCCGGCCCTGACTCCGGGCCACGATCTGATGCATCCGGGATGCTCCTCCCAGTCCGGTGATCACTCGTCCGGTGATCACTCATCCGGTGATCCCGGCGACAGCCTGATGTGACCAGCGTTCTCCAGGGCGCTCCACAGCTCCTCGGGGAGCGACGCGGCCATTCGCGACGCGGCCTCCACCACCTGCTGGGCTCCGCGCATCCCGACCACCACGGAGACGACCTGCGGCCAGAGCAGCGCGAACTGCAACGCGGCTGCGGGCAGGGACGCCCCGTGCTCGCGACAGATGCGCTCGATGTCGCGAGCACGGCGGAGGATCTCCGGCGAGGCCTCCGCATAGTCGTACGTCGCGCCGTCGGGCACGCTCTCACGGCTGAGCAGTCCGGAGTTGTACACCGCGGCGGCGACCACGGCGACACCGCGCCGGCGCGCGAGCTCCAGCATCCTGCCCGCGCTCTCCTGCTCGAGAAGCGTGAGGCGACCCGCGCACATGACGATGTCGACGTCGGTCCGCTCGATGAAGTCCGCGATCATCTCCGCCTGATTCATTCCGACGCCGTAGCCACCGATGACCCCTTCGCTCCGCAACCCCGACAGGGTCTGGGCGCCGGTCGTCGACGCGCTCTCCCAGTGCTCGTCCGGGTCATGCATGAAGACGACGTCGACGCGGTCCATGCCGAGACGTTCCAGACTCGCCTCGAGCGAGCGGAGCACACCGTCGCGGCTCAGGTCGTAGACGCGGCGCCGGTCGGCAGCCACGTCGAAGTTCGCGGCGTCCCGCTCGTGCGCGGTCTCCGGGCTCGGGACGAGCAGGCGCCCCACCTTCGTCGACACCGCGTACTCGTCGCGCGGATAGGCGGCAAGAGCGCGTCCGAGGCGGCGCTCGGAGAGTCCCAGCCCGTAGTGCGGGGCGGTATCGAAGTAGCGGATGCCGGCATCCCACGCCGCCCGGACCGTCTCGGCCGCCTCTTCGTCGGTGATCGCGCGCCAAAGATTGCCGATCTGCGCGCATCCCATGCCGAGGGTCATACTGTCTCCCCGCCGATCGAGTGCGACGGTCACCGGGCGACCACGGACCCGTGGATGTGCCCCATGACCTCCGCGCTCATCGACGGGTAGTCATGAGTGTTCTCGACGGCACCGCGGACGATGAAGCGATCCATGACGACGATGCGGTCGGCCAGCGTGACCATCTCGGCGAGGTCGCTCGAGATCAGCAGGATCGCCATCCCCTCGTCGGCCAGCCGCCACAGCAGTTCGTAGAACGCGCGCTTCGTGCGCACGTCGATGCCGACGGTCGGCTCGTCGACGATGAGCACGCGGGTGCGGGCGGCGAGCCACTTCGCGAGCGACACCTTCTGCTGGTTGCCTCCGGAGAGCTGACCGGCGAGCTGCTCCTGCGAGGAGATCTTGATGTCGAGAGCATCCACGTAGGTGCTCACGGCCTCGCGCTCCCGACGACCGGACACGAATCCGAGGACCTTGGAGAGGTCGGACCAGATCGTGACGGCGATGTTGCGCGTGATCGACTGCAGGAGGAAGACACCTTCCTCCTTGCGGTTCTCGGTGACGTAGCCGATGCGGAAGCGTCGGAGCGCATCGCGAACGGAGCGGATGCGCACGGGCGTGCCCTCCATGCGCACCTCGCCGCCGGTGATCCGATCGAGGCCGAGGATCGCGCGGGCGAGCTCGGTTCGTCCGGCACCCACGAGCCCGTACATGCCGAGCACCTCGCCCGGGTGGACGGCGAGCGAGATCTCCCGGTGCCCGGCACCCGTGCTCACCTCGACGAGTTCGAGTGCGGGAGTCACCGTCCGATCCACCGGACGCGCGTCGACTTCGAGGTTCGCGAGGGTGCGTCCGACCATCTTGGCGACGACATCATCGTGCGAGGTCTGGGCGATCGGCCGCGACGGCATCACCGTGCCGCCGTCGCGGAGCACTGTGATCGCATCGCAGTGCGCGAACACCTCATCGAGCTTGTGGCTGACCAGCACGATGGCGGTGCCCTCCGAGCTGAGCTGTCCGACGACGCGGTAGAGCCGCTCGGCCTCGTCGTTGCTGAGCGACGCGGTCGGTTCATCGAGCAGCAGCACCTTCGCGCTGCGGTAGAGCCCGCGGGCGATCTCGACGAGCTGGATCTGCGCGGCGGAGAGCTCCCGCATCGGCGTGCGGGGGTCGATATCCAGGTCGAGCATGTCGAGGCAGCGCTTGGCCTCGCGCCACACCTGCGCCCAGTCGACGAGACCGGCGCGGCGCGGCATCGACGAGAGCGCGATGTTCTCGCCGACCGTGAACTCCCGGACGACGTTGCGCTCCTGATGGACCACGCCGATGCCGGCGGACAGCGCCTCGAGCGGGTTGGCGAAGGACACGGGCTCGCCGCCGAGGAGGAGCTGCCCGGAGTCTGCGCCCTGGACGCCGGTGACGATCTTGATGAGCGTCGACTTCCCGGCGCCGTTCTCTCCCATGAGGGCGTGCACGGAACCCGCCTCGACGACGAGGTTCGCGTCCGCCAGAGCGGTCACGCCCGGGAAGGTCTTCCGTAGATTCCTGATCTCCAACGCGACGCTCATCGCTTCACCTCCGCGAGTGGTTGCTCCGCCAGCGCCGCCTCGGCGCGCAATGATCTGATCCGGCTGGCGTGCCGCGAGGCCTGCACCTCGCGCAGCTTGCCGAGTGCCACGGTGCCGAGCACGACTGCGCCGACCACGAAGTTGACGACCTCGGCGTCGAAGCGGAAGATCGGGCTCGCGGCATCCACGAGGCGGACCACCATCGCCGCGAGGACGGTGCCGAGCACGGCGACCGTTCCGCCTGCGAGTGCGACGCCACCGATGATCGGAGCGGCGAAGCTCGGCAGCAGCCAGTCGCCGCCGACGGTGGTGTTGACGCCGGGCAGGAACGAGATGCTCACCAGCGCGGCGACTCCGCACAGGAGGCCGGACAGGGTGTGCGCCACGACGACCGCGCGATCGGGGGAGATGCCGGCGAGCTGTGCCGCGGAGGCATTGCCGCCGCTCGCGAGCAGCGTGCGTCCCGAGACCGTCTGCGCGAAGTACAGCGCGACGATGACGGCGACGAGGAGGGTCAGCAAGAAGATCGTCGGGATGCCGAGGATGTCGGAGCGCCCGAAAGCGGCGAGTTCCGGCCAGGCGTCGCGACCGATCGTCCGGGTGCCGACGAGGGCGTACTGCAGCCCGATCAGGATCTGCGACATCGCGAGGGTGACGATGAAGCCGTTGATCCGGGTCCCCACGACGATCAGGCCGTTCGCCAGCCCGAGGAGCGCACCCGCGAGCACCGCGACGAGCGCACCGATCCACGGGGGCACGCCCCACGACGTGACGATGACACCGGTGAAGCAGGCCGCGACGCCGCCGATGGCTCCGACCGCGAGGTTGAGCTGACCGACGCAGAGGGTGATCATCTGCGCCAGCCCGATCAGGATGGGGACGCTGACGAAGCGGAAGAAGCTCGTCATCGACACCGGACCGAAGAACTGCCCGGAGGTGGCGAAGCCCAGGATCGCGGCCCCGATGATCACGATGCCGACCAGCAGCAGGTTGTTCGCACTGATGACGCGTTTCATCGGATGGCCTCTGCCTCGTCCAGTTCGACGGCCAGTGTGGCGACCGATTCGTTCTTCGTGGTCGGACGGCGTCGGGCGAACACCAGGCGCAGTCGATCGGTCGCGAGCGCCGCCAGCAGGATGCAGCCGAGGAGCACGTTCAATGTCTCGAGACCGACGCCGTAGAGCTCGAGGCCCTTGCGGATGACGGAAGTGAGCGTGATGCCGAGGGCCGTGCCGACGATCGAGACAACCCCGCCGGCGAGAAGGGTTCCGCCCAGGATCGGACCGAGGAACGACGACAGCATGAATTCGCCGCCGATCGCGGGCGTGAAGGAGCCGGTGCTGGCGGCGAGCAGGATGCCGGCGATCGCGGCCAGGAGGCCGGAGAGTGCGTGGACCAGGATCGAGCGACGCGCTGTCGGCACACCCGAGAGCTCCGCCGCGCGCAGGCTGCTTCCCGTCATCAGCACCTCGCGACCACCGCGAGTGCAGGTGTAGAAGTACCAGATCCCCGCCATGCAGACGAGAGCGGGAAGGATCATGAGAGGGGTCGCATCGGGTCCGCAATAGCCCAGCAGGCAGACGTCGGCGAAGGTGCCACGACCGATCGCCTGGAACTCCGCGGGGAGTGTGGTGAACGCCTGTCCGGTGCTCCATCGCTCGTACAGCGACGGGATCAGCCCGAGCAGCGTGAAGCTCATCGCGAGCGTCACGATGAACGAGTTCACGCCCGTCTTGGCGATGATCCATCCGGCGAGCCCTCCGAGCACTGTGCTCGCAAGCGCACCGATGGCGAGACCGGCAAGCAGCGGCATCCCGAGGTTCTCGAGGCAGGCCCCGGCGACCAGGGCGCCGATTCCGGCGAGCTGGCCCACGGCCAGATTCATGTGCCCGACGGAGAGCACGACCATCTGCGCGAGTCCGACGACGGTGAAGATCGCGATCGAGGTGAGCAGCGGAGCGATGACGAAGGGGCCGTTGAGGAACGCAGGTTTGAGCGCGGCGAAGGTGACGAAGAGCACCACGATGAGCACCAGCAGCAGCGCGCGCGGCGAGCGCACCTCGGCGCGGACAGCGTCACGGAGACGCGACATCAGAGCACGGTCCTGTCGTCCATCGCGTCACGGTCCCAGTCGATCCCGAGGCCGAGGGTCTCCGGCGCGAGCGCACGACCGTCGTGGATGGTCATGCCGGTCTTGGTGATGGCGCGCAGCTGCGGGATGTGCTCGACGTAGCGGCCGTTGGGGATCGCGGCCACCAGGCTCACGTGCAGCTCCATGAGGAAGTGCGGGCACACGTGCACGTTGAACGACTCCGCCAGGTGCGCCACCTTGAGCCAGGGGGTGATGCCGCCGATGCGGGCCACATCGACCTGGACGATGCCGGCGGCCCCCCTGTCGAGGTACTCACGGAACTGCGCGATCGAGTACATCGACTCGCCCACGGCGATCGGCGTCGAGGTCGCGGCCACGAGGCGGGCGTGACCCTCGATGTCATCGGCCGGCAGCGGCTCCTCGATCCAGCCGAGGTCGAGCCCGTCGAAGAGGCGGGCCCGACGGATCGCCTCGGCGCTGGTCATCGACTGGTTGGCGTCGACCATGATGTCGAAGTGCGACCCGACGGCCTCGCGAACGGCCGTGAGGCGTTCGCGGTCCTCCTGCCCGTTCGGCTTGCCGATCTTCACCTTGACGCCCTGGAGCCCGGCGCGCTGCGAGGCGAGTGCCCCGTCGATCAGTTCGTCGACATCGAGATGCAGCCACCCGCCCTCGGTGTCGTACAGCGGGATGTCGCGGCGGAAGCCGCCGGCGAGGCGCCACAGCGGGAGTGCGGCCCGGCGCGACGCGATGTCCCACAGCGCCGTGTCGACGGCGGCGAGCGCGAGGGAGGTGATCGCTCCGGTCGTGGTGGCGCGGGTGGAGGCGAAGAGGCGGTACCAGACGGCCTCGATGCGATCTGCCTCCTGGCCGACCAGGATCGGCAGCAGATGGTCGCGCAGCATCGACAGCACTGCGCGACCACCTGTTCCGATCGTGTAGGAGTAGCCGAGGCCGTGCAGGCCGTCGCTCGTGCCGAGTTCGACGAAGATCGTCTCCTGCGACACGAAGCTCTGCACGGCATCCGTGCGTTCGGTCTCGACGGCGACGTCGACGAGGAACGCCCGAGCGTCGGTGATGATACTGGCCATCGGTTGTCTCCGGGTGAGCGTCAGCGGGTCACTTGCAGGTGAGCAGGTCGTCTTCGAACTGCGTCTTCACCTTGTCGGCGAACGCCGCCTGCTCGTCGCCGTAGGTCTCCACGTTGTCCTTCGTGACGACGAACGACCCCGAGTCGACGACGACACCGGGCTCGGCCATCTCGCAGGCGCCGCTCGCGAGCTGTGCGAGCACCCAACTGCCGACGTAGGCCTGACCGGTCGGGTTCTGCGCGACCGTTCCGTAGATCGAGCCGTCGCGGATTCCGTCGAGGACGGTCGCGTCGTCGTCGATGGCGACGAGCTGGATGTCGAGTCCGGACTCCGCGATCGCTTCCGCGCTCGCCACGGCCGGGTTGTACGCGGTCGTCACGATCGCGTCGATCTCCGAGCCGCTCGCGGCGAGGAGGTCGGATGCCGCCTTCTGCGCGGTCGCGAGGTCGGTGTCGACGTCGGTGATGTTCTGGAGCAGCGTCACGGCGCCGTCGGTCTCCTCGACGGCGCGTTCGACACCGGCGATGCGTCGTTGGGTGTTGGAGTCGACGTTGTTCCCGGTCATGTGCACGATGACTCCCGAGCCGCCGATCGCCTCGATCGCGGCAACCGCTGCCTGGTACGCAGCCTCTTCGGTGTCCGTCGAGAGGCAGAATGCGGCGAGGTTCTCGTCACCGGAAGGGCAGGAGGCGATCGATCCGACGGCGATGCCCGCGTCGGCAAGCTTCTTGAAGGTGGAGTTGATGTCGGTCGGGGAGACGCCGAAGATGCCGAAGGCGTTGTAGCCGTTGGCGACGAGCGAGTTGATGACGTCGTTCTGCTTCGTCTGATCCCACTCCGCGGTCTCGTTGAAGGTGACTTCGCCCAGGCCGAAGTCCTTCGCGGCCTTCTCGCCCGCGTCGATCCATGGCTGGAAGTACGGGTGCGCGCCACCGGGGACCAGGGCGACACGGACATCGGCGAGATCGCCGCTGCCTTCTGCGCCCTCAGGGGTCGAGCCGTTCTGCTGCGGAGTGCATGCTCCGAGCGTGAGTGTGAGAGCGGCTGCCGCCGCGATGACGGCGCCGAGCCGCAGGTGCTGGGTGGTGCGCATCTTCGAGCCTCCAGGGAGAGATAAAATTTGAAAGATCGTATTTGATCTTTCAAAGGATAGGATGCTCTGCACATCAACACTTTGTCAAGGAGAGGTCGGATGTCTGCCCTGGATCAGCTGCCCGCCTTCTCCGTCGGCGCTCGGACGATGCTCGCCGACGAGGTCTACGGCGCCCTCCAGCAGTCCATCCTCGACGGCACGGTCCCGCCCGACGCTCGCATCAACGCGGGAGAGCTCGCCCGCCGTTTCGATGTCTCGCCGACACCGGTACGCGAAGCGCTTGCGCGGCTCGAATCGGACGGACTCGTCGAGAAGCTCCCGCTGCGCGGATACCGGACCACCGATCTGCTCGACAGTCGTCAGCTCGGAGAGCTCTTCGAACTCCGCCTGCTGCTCGAACCCGACACAGCGGGCAAGGCCGCCGCCCGGCGTACGGCCGCCGACGTCACCGGTCTCGAGAAGGAGATCCGGGCGGGGACCAGCGCGATCGCGGAAGAAGACGCCTACCGCCAGCTGTCGCAGCACGACGTCCGCCTGCACGACCTCGTGTTCCGTGCGGCGCACAACGAAACGGTCCGCCAGGCGTATGCGCGAACGCATTGCCACCTGCACACGTTCCGTCTCGCCTATACCGGATCGTATGTCGCCGACACCGTCGCCGAGCACTCGGCCGTCGTGGCTGCGATCGTGGCGGGCGAAGCGCAGCAGGCCTCCGTCGCGATGCGCACGCACATCGAACGCTCGCGAGACCGCCTTCTGCAGCGATAGATCGAGGAGACGGGCGGTCGCACGCGCCGGCGTCCGCGTCGTGGGAGAGTAGCGGTCATGCGGCGGGTGTGGGTGCGAGAATCGGCGGGGTGGCTGGGCGCCCTCTGCGTCGCCCTCATCGTGGCCGCTCAGGTCGCGGCATCCGCTCGTTCCGAGCTGCTGTACCGCGACGGCGACTCGCTCATCGTCGCGATGTTCGCGCGATCGACGCTCGCCGGCGGCCCGCAGGACTGGGCGATGTCGAGCGTGCTCTTCCTCCCCGAGTCCACGGTGTTCGCGGGACTCGATGCCGTGCTCCCTTTCGACGTCGACGGGTTGCTCGCAACGGCCGCGGTCGTGAACCTTCTCGCCCTGTACGGAGCGCTGCGGGTGGTCGCGGGTCGTCGGCGGGAAGGGCGTGCGCCGGTCGCCTGGTCGCTGCTGGCTCTCGTCGCGTTCGGTCTCCTCGCCGCGACCGACACCTCCGCATCACGTGACGCTCTCGAGCTCGCCTCGCTGCAGCTCACCACGACGTACTACTCGGCGACGGTGGTGGGCGTCGTGCTCTCCGTCGGGCTGGTCCGGCGCACGATCGACCGAGGTCGGGGTGGGGTCGGGCTGCTGACCGGCCTCGGCGCCGTCGCCGCGATCTCGACACTCTCCAACCCGCTCTTCGCCGTGTGGGCGACGGTCCCGCTCGCCCTCGTCCTGGCCGTCTCCGCCCTGAGAAGGCCCGATCGACGGCGGATGCTGGCCCTCCTCGCTGTTCTCGCCGTCGGCACTGCCTTCGGCTTCTTCGGTCGCATTCCGTTCGCGGCATGGATCGCCAACACCGGAGCCGGATATGCGCAGCCCCACCTGTGGATGGAGTCCGTCGCGTACTACGGCGGTCTGCTCGCCGACCGTCTGTCGACGCCGCTCGGCGTGGTCGGATGCCTGCTCTCGCTCGCGCTGGTCGCGTGGGCCGTGCACCGCACCGTTCGCGCGGAGGATGCCGGTTCGCGACTCGTCGCGACCATCGCATGGGTCATGCCCCTGCTGGTGGTGATCGGCGCGGTGGCGCTCGGCACGCACGCGGCGCGCTACCTGCAGCCCGCCGCCTTCGCACCGGTGCTCGCACTCGTCGCCCTACCCCGCGCCGCTCGGCTGCCGCGGCAGGTGTCGCGCCAGCTGGTCGCGGTCGCCGCGGTGCTCCTCCTGATCGGCGGGGCACTGAGCGTGCCGCGCCTGTCCGCCACCGCCCAGACCGCCGATCCGGACCTCGACTGCGTGACCGAGTGGGTCGATGCGTCGGGCCGCACGGGGGCAGGGCAGTTCTGGACGGTGCGGCTGCCCAAGCTCCACATCGAGAACCCCGCGCATCTCGTGCAGGTCGACCATCAGCTGAACGGCTACGCGTGGCTGGTCGACCGCCGCGACTTCGACCCCGGCGAAGTGTCGTTCCTCGTCGAAGACGCGCAGACGGTGCAGTGGCAGCTGCCGGTGCAGGCCATCCCCGACGAGGTCGTCGTCTGCGGCCGCTACCGCATCCTCGACTTCGGCGATGCGAGACTTCCGCTCGGTCCGCAGCACTCCTGAGTAGGCGGAGCTCGTGACCTCAGCGCCGCGCGGGCTCGGCCGTCGTGGTCCCGATCCGCAGCACGCACGTGAGGTGCTGGGTGATAGCGGGCTCGCCGCGCAGCATCCGGGCGACCTGCTCTCCTGCCGCTCGCCCCTTCTCGACCGCGGGCTGCACGCTGGTGGTGAGAGTCACATCGGCGAGGCCGTCGACGGCGATTCCGTCGAAACCCGCGACCGACAGGTCTTCCGGCACCCGCAGGCCCAGCTCTTCAGCGGCGCGGATCACTCCGACGGCGAGCAGGTCGCTCTGCGCGATGACCGCCGTCGGTCGCGCGGCAGCGTCTTCGAGCAGCATCCGTCCGACGATCACGCCCTCGTCGATGAGGCTGCCCGAGGCCGAGATCGCCGGGGCATCGGGGAACACCTCACGGAGCCCTGCGAGGCGATCGACCGTGACGTCGACGGTGGCCGTCGCGATCCGCTTCTCGGTCACGATGGCGCGCTCACGTTCGCTGTCGACCGGCAGCGTCACCAGGGCGACGTCCCGATGCCCGAGGTCGTACAGGTGCCTCGCCACGTCAGCCGATGCCGCGGCGTTGTCGAGGGTGATCCGTGGGATGTCCTCCCCCGCGTCACCTTCGATCACGACGACCGGGAGCCCGCGACCACGCACGACCTCCAGTGATGCGCGCGTGCGTCCCGAGCATCCGATGAGGACGAACGCGTCGACGGGGGCGTTCGCGAGTGCCGATCCGTCCTCCCCCGGTTCGTCGCGCATCAGCAGGATGCCGGCGCTGAGGTCGGCGAGGCCGTCGGTGAGGCCGTCCATCATGGCGGTCGTCACGGGGTCGAGGAACGCGGCGCGCAGGTGCCCTTCGAGGACTACGGCGACGATGCCGCTGCGCCCGCGGCGCAAGGATGCCGCTCGCGGGTCGGGCCCGGCATAGCCGAGCTCGGCGGCGGCGGCGAGCACGCGTTCCCGTGTCGCCGCGGCGACCTTGGCCTTACCGCTGAACACGACGGAGGCCGTGGATGTGGCCACCCCCGCTTCGCGTGCGACGTCGGCGATCGTGGCCCGGCGCGGCGTCTCCCTGCTGCTCATACTTCGAGGATAGCTCCCTTCTGTTCACAAGGGTCGAATCGATTCGATATGCTGGCCCGCATGGATACCGCCCTCACTCGTTCGCAGTTCGTGCGCTGGCGCGCCGCGATCTTCGCCGTCTTCTTCGCCAGCGGACTGTCGATCGCGACCTGGGCATCGCGCGTACCGGGGATCAAACAGGCGCTCGAGCTCGACAACGCTCAGGTCGGCCTGATCCTGCTCGGCATGGGCGTCGCATCGATCATCGGCATCTCGACGAGCCCCGCGGTGATGGCGCGCACCGGAGCACGGCGCGGCATGCTCCTGGCCATGCTCACGTTCGCCCTCGGCATCGCCCTCGTGGGGCTGGGCGCGAACGTCTTCGGGTCGGTGCCGATCGTCCTCGCTGGAATGGTCCTGTTCGGATTCGGCAACGGATGCGTCGACGTGATCATGAACGTCGAGGCCACCGCCATCGAACAGCAGATGGGCAAGACGATCCTGCCCGTGTTCCACGCCTTCTTCAGCTTCGGCACCGTGATCGGCGCGGGCATCGGCGCCCTCGCGGCCCACCTCTCGATCAACGTCGCCACGCACGCCTCGGTCGTGGGCGCCGTGATCGTCGTCCTGGCGGTCGTCTGCTTCTTCCAGGTCCCCGCGCGCGCAGCGACCCTCGACCCGGAAGCCCACCAGAAGCCCGCGTTCCGTCAGCGGATGCACACGGCGCTCGAAGCATGGCGCGAGCCGCGCACCTATCTGCTGGGCATGGTGATGCTCGGCATGTCCTTCGCGGAGGGTGGCGCAAACGACTGGATCGCGCTCGGCACGGAACAGGGTCACGGCTTCGCCGAGGGCACCGGCGCCGTGTCGCTGGCGGTGTTCTCCATCGGAATGACGCTGGTGCGTCTGTTCGGCGGTCCGCTCGTCGATCGGTTCGGCCGGGTGACGGTGCTGCGCATCCTCGCCGTGACGGCAGCATCCGGCATCCTGCTCTTCGTCCTCGCACCCAACCTGCCGCTCGTCCTCGTCGGTGCGGCGCTCTGGGGCATCGGCGCGTCGCTCGGGTTCCCGCTGGGTATGTCGGCCGCGGCCGACGACCCCGCGAAGGCCGCAGCACGCGTGAGCGCGGCGGCGACCATCGGCTACGTGGCCTTCCTCGGCGGCCCTCCGGTGCTCGGCATCATCAGCGAGCACATCGGCCTGCTGAACACCCTGTTCATCCTGGTCGGGCTGGTCGTGGCGTCCGGGCTGTTCTCGGGAGCAGCGCGACCGCTCCGCGAAGACGAGAAGACGGTGGCGGGCCCGACGGACGACTGAGCGTCACACGCCTCGACGCCTGACCAGCGCGGCCGCGTGCGAGCGGCTGCGGGCGCCCAGCTTGGTGAGCACGTTCGAGACATGCGTCTTCACCGTCGGCACCGAGATGTGCAGCCGCTGCGCGAGCTGGGCATTCGACCACCCCTGCAGGATGCCGTCGAGCACCTCCTGTTCGCGGGCGGTCAGGTCGGGTTGCCGGGGGAGTTCGGTGGGGTCGGATGCCGGCTCCGGCGAGCTCTGCGCGACGGCGGCGAGCGCCCGCCGCGTCACGCGCGGGTCCAGGGCGCCCTCTCCGGCCGCCACCGAACGCACGGCAGCGGCGAGCGCGGGCGCATCGACCGTCTTCAGAAGGAACCCGGCGGCCCCCGCCCTGATCGCCCCGAAGACGAGCTCGTCTTCGTCGAAGCTCGTCAGCACCAGCACGTCGCTCACGCCGCGCTCGACGATCTCCCGCGTCGCAGAGATTCCGTCTCGACCCGGCATCCGAAGATCCATCAGCACCACATCCGGGCGCAGAGCCGTCGCATTCTGCACGGCTGCGTCGCCGTCGGCGGCTTCGCCGACCACAACGGCGCCGTGCGCTTCGAGCATGATCCGCAGGCCGGTCCTGATCGCCGCGTGATCGTCGGCCACCAGCACGGTCGGCGCGCTCATGCTCGCACTCCCGTCGGGATGCGCGCCTCGACCGCCCAGCCGTCCGAGTCGGGTCCTGCGGTGAACGCGCCGCCCAGCGCGACCACCCGCTCGCGCAGCATCTGCAGTCCCCACCCCTGGTCACCGCGCGCGACCGACGGAGCCGCTTCGCCGCCGCGCGACCGTACGACGACTCGCAGGTCCTCCTCCTTCATCGCGATCACCACGTCGACGTCCGCTCCGCTGGCATGCCGGGTGCAGTTGGTCAGGGCCTCTCGCACGACGCGGACGACAGCCTGCTCGGCCGCGCCGCCGAGCTCGTCGAGATCGTCGGAGGAGAAGCGGATGCTGAGACCCGCGCGCCGCGCATCACCGAGGATCCTCTCGAGGTCAGACCAGCGCGGCGTTGGCGAGAGCCTGCCGTCGCCGCGACGGAGCACCGTGATCATCGACCGCAGCGCGCCGTGCGCGTCGAGGCCCGCGTCTCGCACGGCCTGCAGCGCATCTCGATCCTTGGCCTGATCCGGTGCGGTCGACAGGGCGGCCTCGGCGCGGATCGCCATCGCCATCACGTGCCCGGCGACGACGTCATGGAGTTCACGCGCCATGGTCTCGCGCTCCTTCCGCACCGCTTCGGCCTGGTCACGCTCGGCGACGGCGGCGGCCTCATCGGCCCGCTGCCGGTGGAGCTCGGTGAGCTCGTTCGCCTGCGAGACCGCGACCGCCCACCAGTAGTCCGTGCCGAAGATCGCCCCGAACTGGACCGCGATGAGGAACGCCACCGCGAAGTCCACCCTCGCGAAGGCCAGAGCCGCGACGAAGAGGGCGAGCGTCGCGCCGCCCAGCAGGATGAGCAGCACCCGGCGTCCGCGAGGTCCGGCAACGAAGGCCGCGGTCCACAGCACATCCAGAAGCACGACGAGGGTGCCGATGCCGCCGACCGTCAGCAGGTCGATGACGAACAGGATCGTCACCACAGTGAGCACGGTGACGGGGGCACGGCGCTTGATCAGCGCCAGCGCACAGGCGGGCAGCGCGAGAGTCAGCGCCCACCACGGCGAGACGCCGTCGGGGATGACCGAGAAGGACGCCCAGATGCTGCGGAACCCGAGAGCCGCCATCACGATGGCGAGCAGCGCCATCGCGATCGGATCCACCACCCAGCGATGCCGTCGGTACCAGGCGCTGAGTCCCGCGTCACCCTGCTCCTGCATGACCTCATGCAATCACGGCGTGCGTCACGCCGCATCCGTCGAAGGGATGAGCGGGCTCGGAGGAACCGTACTTTCGCCCGATCCGCCCCGATTCCGTGTCGGCGAACGTGGAGGCATGGAACTCTTCGGTGGACTGCCGCTCCCTCTCTCCCTCGCCCTGTTGGCGTTGATCGACGGGTTGAGCGTCGGCACGCTCCTCATCCCGGTCTTCCTGCTCCTCAACCCCGGGCGCGTGCGAGCCGGACGGATCCTCCTCTATCTCGCGACGATCGCCGCCTTCTACCTCGTCGTCGGGCTGCTGTTCCTCTGGGGTCTGGTGAACCTCGTCGACGTGGCATCCGACTTCCTCGCCTCGCCTGCGGGCCTCATCATCCGCCTCGTCGTCGGCGCCGCGCTGCTGATCACCGCCTTCGCGATGCCGACCGGCGAGAAGAAGAAGGCGCCGGTACCCCTCGCGTCGACGTCGAGCACCGGCGCGCACGCGGGGTCATCCGAGGCAGCAGCGTCATCTCTTGAAGCCGCCCCCGGCGTCACAGCCGATGCCCCCGACACCGCACAGCCCGGTCGGATCACCCGCTGGCGCACCAGACTGCTCGATCCGCGAACGCGGGGCACGGCGGTCGTGGCGGTCGCGATCGCCGCCGGACTCGTGGAGGTCGCCACGATGCTCCCCTACATCGTCGCGATGACGATGCTCGCGGATGCCGGCGTGGGCACACCGCTGCGTGTCCTCTCGCTCGTCGGCTACTGCGCGCTGATGATCGCTCCGGCTGTCGTGCTGCTGGTGCTCCGCCTCGTCGCCGCCGACCTGGTGCAGCGGCCGCTGGAGCGCTTCGCGGCGTGGATGGAGCGCACGGGTGCCGAGAACACCGCCTGGATCATCGGGATCATCGGGTTCCTGATCGCGCGTTCGGCCGCCACCGAACTCGGCCTTTTCGATCTGCTTCTGCGGTTCGGAGACCGCGCCGGCGGCTAGGCTCGACGGGTGCGTCTCGTCATTGCTCGTTGCTCGGTCGACTACACCGGTCGGCTCAACGCCCACCTCCCCCTCGCTACGCGTCTGCTCGTGCACAAGGGCGACGGGAGTCTGCTCGTGCATTCCGACGGCGGCAGCTACAAGCCGCTGAACTGGATGAGCCCGCCGTGCTCGCTCTCGAGCGAGGAACCCGGCGAGGAGGAGGCGAGCGCGGGCGTCGTCGAGGTCTGGCGCGTCACGCACAAGAAGACCGGCGATGCGCTGCGCGTGCAGATCTACGAGATCATCCACGACACCTCGCACGAACTCGGCATCGACCCCGGCCTGCAGAAGGACGGCGTCGAGGCCGACCTGCAGCGGCTGCTCGCCGAGCAGGTGGAGCGCATCTCGGAGGGCGCGACGCTCGTGCGTCGCGAGTACCCGACCGCGATCGGTCCGGTCGACCTGCTGGTGCGGGATGCCGATGGCGCCGCGATCGCTGTCGAGATCAAGCGCCGCGGAGACATCGACGGCGTCGAGCAGTTGACCCGGTACCTCGAGCTTCTCGGTCGCGATCCGCACCTCTCCCCGGTGCAGGGCGTGTTCGCCGCGCAGGAGATCAAGCCGCAGGCGCGCGTGCTCGCCGAGGACCGCGGCATCCGCTGCCTCGTGCTCGACTACGACGACATGAAGGGCATCGAGTCGGGGATCCCGCGGCTGTTCTAGAGAGTCAGCGCGCTGTCACGAGTCGTGGCGGCGGGCCTTCCAGACGGGCGACGGCAATCTTCACCTCGGTCAGCTCGTGCTCGACGCCTGTGACCCGGTCCTCCAGCCGATCGAATCGGGCGTCCATCTTGTCGAACCGCGCGTCCACCCGACGGATGAACCATCCGCCGAGGCTCGCGAGTGCGACGACGACCGACACCGCAGAGGCGATCGTCGTCACGGCTTCCATCGACACGAACATGC
The DNA here is from genome assembly GCF_051294855.1 of Microbacterium sp. PMB16. Lineage (GTDB taxonomy): Bacteria > Actinomycetota > Actinomycetes > Actinomycetales > Microbacteriaceae > Microbacterium. The sequence goes on along the minus strand of NZ_CP145908.1, from coordinate 1,344,149 downwards.
CCCCATTCTGACCCGAGAATCTCCCGCTGTCACGACCCTAGAGCGGGAAGTGTGAGCCTCGCACGAACGGTGGAGAACGGCATCCGCTGCACAACTGTGCAGGAAAACTGGCGTCCGCCCAGCGCACCATAGGCTGGAAGCATGGCCTCCTCTCCTTACTCCTGCGTGCTGTGGGACGTCGACGGCACCATCGTCGACGCGTCCGTCGGCATCCTGCGTCGACTGAACGTCGCCCTCACCCACTTCGGCCGCCCGGCGCCGACGCGCGAGGAGCTGATCCACTGGATCGGACCTCCGATGTTCCAGTCCTTCCAAGACCAGGCCGGCATGACTCCTGCCGAGTCGACCGAGGCTGTCGCGTTCTACCGCACGCTCGGCAAGGCGGACGGCTACACCACCGACGTCGCCACGTACCCCGGCGTGACCGAGATCATCCGCGACCTGCATGCCGCGGGAGTACCGCAGGCCACAGCCAGCTCCAAGCCGGAGAACCAGGTCGATGCGCTGATCGACCACTTCGGGCTGCGCCCGTCCTTCGCGACCACGGTCGGTGCGACTCCCGACGAGTCGACGCTGGCCTCCAAGACCGACATCGTCGCCGAGGCACTGCGTCGGCTGCGCGAACTCGGCGCCGACACCTCACGACCCGTCCTGATCGGCGACCGGCACCATGACGTCGAGGGCGGCAATGCCAACGGGGTCCCGGTGATCTTCGTCGACTGGGGTTTCAGCGAGCCGCACGAAGGCGACGAGGCCGCGTTCCGCGCCGCATCCGTCGACGAACTGCGCTCCCTGCTCCTCGCCTGACGCCGCCGCCGAGGCCGTCCAGAGCCCGAGCGACCCGCGAAAAGCACAGAACTCCCCGCCGGAGGTCGCACGAGGCGACTCCCGCCGGGGAGTTCCGAAGTCGTCCGCTGTTAGAGCGGACGGATGTTCTCTGCCTGCAGGCCCTTGGGGCCCTGCGCGACATCGAACTCGACTCGCTGGTTCTCATCGAGAGACCGGTAGCCGGATGATTCGATGGCGGAGTAGTGCGCGAAAACGTCGGCGCCGCCGTCGTCGGGGGAGATGAAGCCGAAGCCCTTCTCCGAGTTGAACCACTTGACCGTGCCCTGAGTGCTCATGTACTGCCTGTTCTGCTGATGAAGAAGCCGACGCAGGGGTGCCCCGACAGCGCTAACGCTAACGGAGCAGGCGCTGAGCGGAATAGCTCGTGCGAGAAGGTAATCGAAATGTTGCACGAGCGGCATCCGCCCGACACGTGACAGGTCGACCACAGCGCCGACATCGGGCCTTGATCGCGGCCCGGAAAATGGTGTGGCCCTCACCGCGGGGGGAGCGATGAGGGCCGAAGACGACCGGAGGGTGCGTCAGAGACAGCCTAACCCCTTTTCGGGGCTCTTGTCCCCCTTTTGGGGGACAAAGACGAAAATCCGGGCGAAGTCGATAGCGGCCCCCTCGAGTAGTCCATTGGGGACTGAACTACTCGAGAGGGCCCAATCGCATGCACGGATCGCCTTGCCTCTGGGGAAGGCAGCCCGTCCTCTGGGGAAGGACGGAGACGATCGATCCCCTTGTGCATGCACTTTCACCATAGGGGAGGATGCGCGATCTTCGCCACGGACGTCCGGGGGTTCCGAAAAGAGCCGGACGGCACGTCTGCCGCGGTCCCTCGCCCCGGATTCGCGCACCTGCAGGCAGTAGCCTGAGGCGGTGACGATGCTCGATAAAGACATGACCCTGTGCATCTCGCTGTCGGCGAGGCCCAGTAACAACGGGACGCGGTTCCACAACTTCCTCTACGAGGCGCTCGAGCTCAACTGGATCTACAAGGCTTTCGCGCCCACCGATCTCGCCCTGGCGATCGCCGGCGTGCGCGGACTCGGCATCCGGGGGTGCGCGATCTCGATGCCCTTCAAAGAAGACGTCATCGCGCTGGTCGACCGGATGGATCCCTCCGCCACGGCCATCGACTCCGTCAACACGATCGTGAACGACGACGGCGTGCTCACCGCCTACAACACCGACTACTCCGCGATCGCACAGCTGATCGAACGCCACGGTCTCGACGCGGAATCGTCCGTACTCCTGCGCGGATCAGGCGGCATGGCCAAGGCGACCGCAGCCGCGTTCCGCGATGCGGGGTTCTCTGACGTGACGATCGTCGCCCGCAACGAGGCGAACGGCACAGCGCTGGCCGGACTCTACGGATTCGACTGGATGCCGGATGCCGGTGACGCCACCGCCGACATCCTCGTCAACGTCACCCCGATCGGCATGGCCGGCGGCCCCGAGGAGCACGCGGTGTCGTTCTCGCCGGAGGCGATCGCCGCGGCATCCGTCGTGTTCGACGTCGTGGCCCTGCCGGCCGAGACGCCTCTCGTGACCGCGGGTCGCACGGCCGGGAAGACCGTGATCACGGGTGCCGAGGTGGCGACGCTGCAGGCCCTCGAGCAGTTCGTGCTGTACACCGGCCTCCGCCCGTCAGCCGATCAGGTGCGTGCTGCCGAGGAGTTCATGCGCTCTGCACCGTGAGAGCCGACGGGCGACGATGCGGAAAGTGCGTGATCGGGAGCCCGATACCTGGGTAGCCTAGGCGCATGAGCGAGCCTCGCAACGCACGACGGTCCATCGCCCGGCGGACGACCACCGCCCTCGCCACCGCTGCGATCGCAGCGCTGGTGCTCGCCGCCTGCACGGGCGGAGGCGAGGACGGCTCGTCCGAGGAGAGCCAGGGCTTCCCGGACGACGGCTGCACGCACATCACCATCGCGACCTCGTCGGAGAAGGTCAACATGCTCGATGAGCTCGCGACCGCATTCAAGGACTCCCCGGAGCACGACGGGCTCGACACCTGTGCGACCGTGCGACCGACCAACGTCTCCTCCGGCAACGCCGCGCGCTACCTGACAGCCGGCGACGACTGGCCGAGCGACGACCGGTCGCTGTGGCCGACACTGTGGTCTCCGGCATCCACCGTCTGGACCGACCGGGTCGCCGCAGCCGCCTCGCCGAGCCTGGTCGGCGCCCCCGCGTCGTTCACTCGCACGCCGGTCGTGTTCGGCATGCCCGAGCCGATGGCGAAGGCGCTCGGCTGGCCGGCGAAGCCCATCAGCATCACCGACCTCGAGGGCCTCTGCCAGAACCCCGACGGGTGGGGCAGCGTGGGCAAGGACATCTGGGGCGCCTTCAAGATCTCGAAGACCAACCCGAACACCTCGACGACCGGGCTCTCGACGATCCTGATGCAGTCGTATGAGGCCTCCGGGAAGGCGGAGGGCCTCACCTCGGAAGACGTCGATGCTTCCGCGGACTTCTCCCGCGTGTTCGAGGAGTGCGTGATCCACTACGGCGACACCACCGGCAACGTGCTCTCGACCCTGTACGACGAGACGCAGAACGGTGCCAACGGCTCGGCCTACGTGTCGGCGGTCGCGCTGGAGGAGACCTCCCTGCTCAACTACAACAAGGGCAACCCCGACTCGCACACCGTGCAGCCGGGCGAGACGCTCACCCCGCCGAAGACCAAGCTCGTCGCGGTGTACCCGGCCGGCGGCTCGATGTGGTCGGACAACCCGGTCACGGTCCTCGGGGCCGACTGGGTGACGGCCGAGCAGCGTGCGGCCGGTGAGGCGTTCGCGGAGTTCCTGCAGACGAAGCCGGCGCAGCAGGTGCTCCCCGAATACGGGTTCCGTCCGCTCGACGAGTCCGTCGCCCTCGGCGACCTCTTCACGGCGAAGTTCGGCGTCGACCCCGCGCAGCCGGCCGTCACGCTGCCGAAGCCCGAGGTCGACGTCATCTCCACCGCGATCGACCAGTGGACCCAGGTGCGCAAGCCCTCCTCCGTCCTGGAGCTCATCGACATCTCCGGATCGATGGACGACCCGATCGGCGACGGCCGCTCGCGTCTCGATGGCGCGATCGAGGGTGCGCAGACCACGCTCGGCCACTTCCGGTCCTCCGATGAGGTCGGGGTGTGGGCGTTCACGACGGGCATCGAGTCAGAAGAGGGCGAAGGCATCCAGGTGGTGCGTGACGTCACGGCGCTCGGAGCCGACGGCGAGAACCTCGACTCCTCGCTCGACGACCTGCGTTACGCGCAGCGCAACGGCACACCGCTGTACGACGCGGTGCTCACCGCTTACGAGGCCATGAAGGAGCGTGCGGAGCCCGGACGCATCAACGCGATCGTCGTGCTGTCCGATGGAGAGGACACCGATTCGGCGACCTCGCTCGACTCGCTCATCGCCAAGATCGGCAAGAGCACGAAGGAGGGCGGCGACGACGCCCCGGTGCGCATCTTCACGATCGCCTACGGCGAGGGCGCGGACCCCACGGCCCTGCAGCGGATCGCCGACGTCACCGGCGGCCAGATGTTCGACGCCTCGGATGCCGAACGCATCGACCTCGTGTTCGCCTCCGTGATCAACAACTTCTGAGGTGGGAATGATCATCGCGTCGTCCTCGGACAGTCCGTGGGTCGACCCTGCCGTGGCCGGACTCGGCTCCGAGAACGTCTACGTCGACCCGAGCACCTCGGGGGCGGCGTCGCTCAAGGCCGAGCTTCTCCAGAACGTCCCCGATGACGGGTCTATCGCGGTCGTGGTGCTGCCGGAGGTGGTCAAGAACAATCAGGCGTACGCCGGACAGGCGCTCGCCGAGATCGAGAAGGCGACGAATCAGAAGACCATCGTGCTCGCGATCGGCGAGGATGTGCAGGTCTTCTCGTCGGCGATCGACCCGACAGAGGCGCAGCGCATCGGCAACGAGAACGAGACCGCGGCGAACGGCAACACGCAGACCGCGCTGATCGAGACCGTGAAGCAGATCGCCGCAGAGACTCCGTCGTCACCCGGCGGTGGCACCGGGGGCGGAGGTGCCGATCTCCTCCTTCCGATCGTGCTCGGCGGCGTGGTGCTCGTGGCAGCGGCCGGCACGGCGATCGGCCTGATCGCACGACGGCGGCGACGGCAGCAACCTGCGGTGAGCGCAGATCCGGTGCCGGCCGGCATCCGTCTTCGTGTGGATCGACTGCGCGAGCTGCGCGTCGACTACGCGACGCTCGCGGGCAACCCGGTCGCGGCGGAGACGGCGTCCGGCATCGACGCGCTCGCCTCGCACGTCGAGCAGCTGTTCGTCCGATTGGATGCCAAGGCCGGTGAAGATCAGGGCGCGATGGCCGAGGCAGAGTACTCCGACAAGCTCGCGCGGCTCGTGGCGGCACTCGAACGCGACTACCTGCTCGACCTGCTCACTCGACCCGACCTGTGGGATGCGCCGGATGAGCGCATCGGCGAGGTCCGTGAGGCGCTCTCGGCCGTCACGACGCAGATCGTCGACAACATCAAACAGGTCAATGCCCGCAAGGGGCTGATGTTCCAGGTGTCACTGGATTCGTTGATCGGCCGCTCGGAGCTGCGCGACTGGGAGCGGCAGTTCAAGGACAGCGCCGGGGAGTAGCCGGGTTTCAGCCGGCGCCCGCTTCGGCCAGGCAGGCGAGTCAGTCGGTTCCGTCGTCGGAGCGGTTGCCGACGCCCGGTTCATCGTTGTGTTCGGAGCTGTAGGACCGGGCTTCCTTCTCGGCCGCCTCCTCCGTCGCGCCGTCGACGCTCACCGCGGCAGCCGCACCCGAGTCGGCGCCGCCACCGCCGGCCGGGGTGTCTCCGACGTAGAGGAGTTCACCCGAATCCTCGCCTTCACGCGCTTCGAGGTGCTCGGAGATGCGCGCCTGCGCGTCGGACTCGGCGGCCGAGCCGACGTTCGCGGACCCGGAATCGCGTTCCGCTCCGCCGCTCATTCGGCTGTCCTCAGGTCGCTCGGGGCGTCGCCGCTGTGGGCGCTGCCCTCGTCTTCCGGCGCCAGGTCGCCCTGGCCGTCTTCACCGAGCTCGGCGTCGAGCGGTTCGTCGCCCTGCGTCTCGGGCTGCGCGGTGCTGTTCGCGAGTGGTTCAGGATTCGACATCGTGTGCTCCTCTGGTCGGGAGTACAGGATCGATCGGATTCTGCGCGGTGGCACGTCCGTTGACAGAAGGGTTCGTGCGGGGTACCGCCCAGCGTTTTTGCGGCGTCAGTACCCCGGAGCCAACCAGTCTGTCAGCGCCCATTCCGGAATATCGATATGCCGGGCTCGAACCGCTGGCCCGGTCGCGTAGGAGCGTCTTAGATTCGTAACGTACCCATTTGGGGTCATAAATGCCCCATGAAGAGACGTGTCATCGTCGACCCCCGGGAGGAGGTGAAGACATGGCGTTCACCGTCAACCGCGTACCAACCGACATCAAGGTCAGTTGGGCTGTCGACTTTCTGCCGCAGTATCGCGCACTCATGTCACCTGAGCGTTCAGGCTCTACCGCGGCGATCGCTCCCCACATACAACGGCTCGCCTCCTACGGCGTGGACGAAATCGTGCGATTGACGACTCGCTATGCGGCACCGTTCGCCGTTGGCAGACAGATAGAGATCGACTATCTGACCGGCCAGCTCGGGACCGTGATGACCTGGGACAGGCACGAGGGGTGCCCTACGTGCGGGACGGCCGACCCCCGATTCGCGCATGTCTTTGACGTCGCACCACTCTGAGCTCCGTGATGGCGCACCGCATCGGCAAGGGGGACGAATTCAGATGACTGCAGGCCACAGCGCAACAGGTGAGGTAGGCGGAGACCGCCCACCCTCCTTGTGGAAGGTGCGGGACTACAAGGTATGGTTCACCGGCGACACGTTCTCTCAGGTCGGGCTATTCGTAGGGGTGTTCGCTTTCACGCTCCTGGCGTTCCACGTCACGGGAGATACCGCTGTCGCAGGTCTCATCGGCAGCGTGAGTGCCCTTGCACAGTCGTTGTCGATCCTCCCGGGTGGCCTACTGCTCGATCGCATCGACCGCCGCGCGTTGATGATCGGATCCGGAGTGGTCGCATTCGTCATCTACGGCGCGCTGGCCTTCACGGCTTGGGTCGGCCTGCTCGACGCGGTGCTCCTTCTCGTCTTCGCCGTGGTGGGGGGCGTCACCGGCGGACTGTTCGCGAACATCACGGATGTCGTGCTTCCCCGCATCGTCGGCAATCAGCTTCTCCCGGACGCTTCTGCCGCGAATCAGGCGCGCGACGCCGCGATACAGCTGGGGGCGTCTCCCTTCTCCGGCTTCCTCTTCGGAGTACATCCATCCCTCCCTCTCATGGTGACTGCTGTCGCTCGACTCGGAGAGGCGGGCGCGGGCATCGCTCTGCGCACGGACCTGCGCCCGCGGACGGAAGAGGCCGCCTCGGCAGATGAGGCCGACGTCACCGCTGGCTTCCGATGGCTCCGCCGGTGGGCGGCACCCCGTGTGCTGATCCTTCTCGTGTTGGGTGTCAACTTCGCGTTGGCGAGCTGTGGCACCGCGATCGTCCTGAGCCAGCAGCAGCTTTCCACCGAACCGTGGAAGATCGGCGCTATTCAGACGTTCCAAGGAGTGGGGATCCTTCTCGGCGCGGTTGCTCTGATGAGAGTGTCGAAATCCATGACGGGCGGGGCGATCATCCGGGTATCGATTTGCGTGGTCGGCATGGCATTCTTCGGTGCGATCTTCACCCAGGACGTCTGGATGATCGCACTCCTCGCGCTCGCCGCCTCTCTTCCGCTCATCCCGTTGAACGCCATGCAGGGTTCGTATCTCGCGCTCCTGATTCCCGACGCGCTGCGCGGGAGAGTACTGTCCATCCAGACCTTCCTCGCTTCGATCGCCGCAGCTGTCGCTCCGGCCATCGCCGGTCTGCTGTTGAAGTACGGCGGTTACGTCGCTGCGCTCGCGATCCCCGTCGGACTGCTCGGAGTCGTCATCGTCGTGGCGCTGTTCTCGCGATCCGTCTCCGGCATCCCACGGAAGAGCGATCTCGAGAACATCACTCCCCTGCCACTGTGACAGATCGCCAGGCGTTCGTTCCCGTGCGGGCTACTTCGTCGCCGACGGCCGCGGATCCGTGCTGAGGACCGACATCACAATCGCATCGACCCACTCGCCGTCCCAGAGCAGCGCGTCGCGCATCCGGCCCTCGACCACGAACCCGGCCTTCTCGTAGGAGCGCTGCGCACGGGGGTTGAAGGCGTACACCTCGAGCGACACCCGGTGCAGGCCGAGCGCAGTGAAGGCGTGGTCGAGGACGAGCCGGGTCGCCTCCGTCCCGAGACCCTGGCCGAGGTACTCGGAGAGCAGGGCGATGCGGAAGTTCATTGCGGCGTTGTCGTCATCGAGGTCGTTCAGCACGACCTCGCCGATGTAGTCGCCCGTCTGCGTGTCGGTCACCGCCCAGTCCGCCCGGTCCGACGCTGTCCGCACGCGCTCGAGGTGCGCGAGCACGGTCTCGCGGTCGAACTCGGCCCGCGTGGCCGTGAGCCTCGCCGACTCGGCATCGTGCAACCCGCCCCACATGGGCTCGAGGTGCTCCGGCCCCAGCGGTACGAGGGTCACGCGGGAGCTGGTGAGCGTCTCGAGGCGACCGAGAGCGCTCGCTCGTGCCTGCACCGCAGCATCCGTCATGGTCGTCTTCTCCTCAGGCGGCCGGCGCGGCGGTCGACGCGCGCACGATCAACTGCGATCCGAGCGTGACGACCTCGCTCTCTCCGCGACTCGACATCGCCTGGAGCAGGAGGTCGACGGCGAGTTCGCCGCTGCGCGCGATCGGCATCCGCACAGTGGTGAGGCCGGGGGTGACCGCGCCCGCGAGGTCGATGTCGTCGATGCCGACGATGCTGATGTCGGCGGGGCATCGGCGCCCGAGCTCGAGCATCCCCGCCTCGAGGCCGAGGGCGACGAGGTCGTTGTAGGCGACGACGGCCGTGGCGCCGCTCGCTGCGGCGAGCGCGGACGCAGCGCGGCCGCCCTGGATCGATGCCGCATGGTGGCTGAGGCGGGTGAGGCGGATGCCGTGCCGCTCGCACGCCCGCGCGATCGTGTCGGCTCGGCGTACGTCGGCCCAGGATCCCCGCGGACCGGACGCGTAGGCGATGTGCTTGTGGCCGAGGGCGACGAGGTGCTCGATCGCCTGCGACGGACCGTGCTCGGTGTCCATCAGCACGCAGGATGCTTCGTCGATCTGCCGGTTGATGACGACGTACGGCGTATCGCCGACGAGGGCGAGCACATCGGCGTCCGGCAGTCGGGGCGAGCACAGCAGCATCCCGTCGAGTTTGCGGGCCTGTTCGATCTGCTCCTGCTCGCGCCGGAGGTCTTCATCCGCGTCGAACAGCACGATGCGGTGGCGTCCGTGCCATGCCTGGCCCTGGATGGCCTTCAGGAGAGTCGCGTACACGGGGTTCGCGACGTCAGGCACGACGACGCCGAGGGTTCGCGTGGCGGTGGCCGAGAGCGGGGTCGCGTAGCCGAGATCGGTGGCCGCCTGCAGCACCCGGTCGAGTGTTCCGCCCGCGAGTCGATCCGGCTCACCGAAGGCGCGCGACGCGGTCGCGATGGACACGCCGGCCCGCCGTGCCACGTCGGTCAATGTCGCTGCCACGTTCGCCTTCCGATTCGTCGTCACTCTATGATCGTGCATCCTCGGTGTGAAACGGGTTGACAAGTTTGTACAACTGATACACACTTCTTACATGACGATCACCGCCGATCACTCCCGGCCCGAGCGTGCGGGCATCCTGCACCTCGGTCTCGGCAGCTTCCACCGGGCGCACCAGGCCGTCTACACCGCCGCTGCACACGCAGCATCCGGTGGCGACTGGGGAATCGTCGGAGTCGCCTCCCGCTCCCGCACGATCGTCGACGCGATGCACGCGCAAGACCTCCTCTACTCGGTCGCCACCATCGCTCCCGACAGCACCTCGCTCAGCGTTCCCGGAGTGCACACCGACGCCTTCGTCGGAGCGCAGCAGCCCGAGCGCGTCGTCGCACAGATCGCCGATTCCGGCATCCGCATCGTCACACTCACCGTCACCGAGAACGGCTACAGCTACTCCGCAGCCACCCAGCATCTCGACCTCGACGATCCCGTCGTCCGCACCGACCTCGACGGCGGCGCTCCGCGCTCGACGATCGGCCAGCTCGCACGCGGCCTACAGAGCCGCGCGATCGCCGGCGGAGCGCCGATCTCGATCCTCAGCTGCGACAACCTCTCGGCCAACGGCGCGCACACCGAGAAGCTCGTCCGCGAGTTCCTCCAGGCACTCCCCGGCAGCGAAGGCGCCGACGCGCTGACGTACCTCGACGGAGCCGTCTCGTTCCCCTCGAGCATGGTCGACCGCATCGTGCCGGCCACGACGCCCGAGCTGCGGGCCCGCGTCAGCGAACTGCTCGGCACACACGACGAGATCCCGGTACCCGCCGAACCGTTCACCATGTGGGCCATCGAAGACCGGTTCGCCGGCGGGCGTCCGGCGTGGGAAGCGGGCGGCGCGGTGTTCACCGACGAGGTCGGTCGCTACGAGCAGATGAAGGTGCGGCTCCTCAACGGCACACACTCGCTGATCGCCTACCTCGGCGCCCTCCACGGCGTCGGAACCATCCCCGAAGCGATCGGTCGCGATGACATCGCACGCGCCGCGCTCGCCGTGCTCCGCGAGGAGTACGAGCCGTCGATCACCGTCCCCTCCGGCGTCGACATCCGCGAGTACGAGAACCAGCTCTTCGAGCGCTGGGGTAACAGCGCTCTCGGTCACCGCACCAGCCAGGTCGGCACCGACGGCTCGGTCAAGCTGCGCCAGCGCATTCCCGAGCCCGCCCTGCAGGCGCTGGCACGCGGTGAGATGCCACACCTGATCGCACTCACCGTCGCCGGTTACCTGTCGTGCATCGCGCCGCTCACCGGCTTCGATCCCGGCGCGCATGCGGCGGCGATGACGGATGCTGCACGCGAGCGCCTCGCCCCCGTCGCAGCGACCGCACGCCACGGCCGCGACCTCGCCCGACGCGTCGTCGCCGAGCTGCAGCTCTTCGGCGACGGACTGGCCGGGCAGGACGCGTTCATCGACCGTGTCGGTGAGCTGATCGATACGATCCAGCGGCAGGGCGTCGGCTCAGCCATCCTCGATGCCGTCGCCGCATCGCAGACCACCAGCACGTCATTCACCAGCGCAGAGGAGTTGCAGCCATGAAGGCTCTCGCCATCCACGGCAAGGAAGACATCCGCTGGGAAGATCGCGAGGTCCCGGCTCCCGGCGACGGCGAGGTGCGCCTGCGGGTGAACTACGTCGGCATCTGCGGATCCGACCTGCACTACTACTTCCACGGGGCGAACGGCGAGTACACGATCCGCGAGCCGCTGACGCCCGGGCACGAGCTGTCCGGCGTCGTCGACCTCGACCCGTCGGGCCGCCTGGCTCCGGGCACGCCGGTCACCGTGCACCCCGCCCGCTATGGGCCGAGCATCCCCGGCCTGGAAGACCGACCGCACCTGCGTCCCGGCGGCGACTACTTCGGCAGCGCCGCGGCCGACCCGCACCGTCAGGGCGGAGCATCCGAGTTCCTGATCGTCGAAGAGGGCATGATCCGGGTGCTCCCGGAGTCGCTTCCGCTCGAGCGGGCCGCGCTCGCGGAGCCTCTCGCCGTCGCCATCCACGCGGTGGGTCTCGCCGGCGACATCAGCGGCAGGCGCGTGCTCGTGATCGGTTCCGGTCCCATCGGCCTGCTGGTCGTCGCCGCGGCCGTGCACGCCGGAGCATCCGTCGTCGGAGCGAGCGATCTGCGCCCCGAACCCCTCGACCGCGCACGGGCACTCGGCGCGACCGAGCTCTTCCTCGTCGGCGAGGACGCGATCGACGACGAGTCGTACGACGTCGTGTTCGAGTGCTCCGGCGTGGGGGTCTCGCTCACCCAGGCTGTCCGCGCCGCCCGACGCGCCGGCTCGATCGTGCAGGTCGGCATGCTCCCCAACGCCGACATCGGAGTGAACCTCGCTCCGATGCTCGCGAAGGAGCTGACGATCCGCGGCGCCTTCCGCTTCTCCACCGAGATCGACGATGCCGTCAGGATGCTGGCCGAATCCGACGCTCTCGACTCCGTCGTCTCCCATGTCGTCCCGGCATCCGACGCCGCCCGCGCCTTCGAGCTCGCTCGCGACTCATCTGCGTCGGCGAAGGTCCTGCTGGCTCTGTAGTCCCCACCCGCTGTTCCTGGTCCGAAGGAGTACCTCCCATGTCCGAATCCCAGACGACGGCTCCGACCGTCGACGATCCCGCCGCGAAGAGGTCGGTCCGCGACCTCGTGCGCGCCGCCGTCTCCGGATGGCTCGGCACCGCCCTCGAGTTCATGGACTACCAGCTGTACTCGCTGGCGGCCGCGCTCGTCTTCGCCGACCTGTTCTTCTCCGATGAGGACCCGGCCATCGCCGTTGTGGCTGCCATGGCAACGTACGGCGTCGGCTACGTCGCCCGCCCGGTCGGCGCGTTCTTCTTCGCCCGACTCGGTGACAAGACCGGCCGGACGAAGGTGCTGTTCTACACGATCCTCCTGATGGGGCTCGCGACCACCCTCATCGGCTTCCTCCCGACCTACAACCAGGTCGGCATCCTCGCTCCGATCCTGCTCGTCCTGCTCCGCATCGCACAGGGCTTCGGTGCCGGTGCCGAGATCTCCGGCGCCGGCGTCATGCTCGCCGAATACGCACCGGCGAAGCGCCGCGGCATCATCGCATCGCTCGTCGCCCTCGGCACGAACTGCGGCACGCTGCTCGCCTCCGGCATCTGGGCGATCCTCCTCGTCGCCTACAACGAGCAGGAGGTCATCGACTGGGCCTGGCGCATCCCCTTCATCGGCAGCGCGGTCATCATGCTCTTCGCGATCTGGGTGCGCTTCAACCTCAAGGAGACCCCCGTCTTCGAGGAGCGCGACGATGTCGTCGACGGCAAGGCGCTCTCCAAGCAGGAGGCCTTCGAGCTCGCCACCGAGACCGGCGACGTCCGCACCCTCGAGGCGATGCAGCGCAAGCCCATCAAGGCGTTCGCGATCGCCCTCATGCTGCGCTTCGGCCAGGCCGGCAACTCCGGCATGATCCAGACGTACCTCATCAGCTACATCACCGTGGTGCTGCTGCTGGACCGCTCGATCGGCGTCAACGCCGTGATCGTCTCCTCGCTCGTCGCCTTCATCACGGTGCCGCTCTCGGGCTGGCTCGGCGATCGCTTCGGTCGCAAGCGGATGTACCTGATCTGGTCGGTCATCGCGCTCATCATCATCGTCCCGACGATGCTCATGATCAGCAGCAAGGACACCGTGCAGGTCTTCGTCGGCTACGTCGTGCTGCACAACCTCGCGGTGATGAGCTTCGCGTCGCTGGAGAACCTGACCCTCCCGGAGCTGTTCGGCTCCCGCAACCGGTATACGTTCACCGCCATGGCTCGCGAGATCGCCGCGATCGTCGCGACGGGTGCCGGCCCGGTCATCGCCGCCGCGTGGGTCTCGGCCGTCACCGGCTCGTTCATCCCGATCATCATCATGCTCTTCATCTTCACGCTGAGCGCACTCATCGCGTCGATCTGGATGCCGGAGGTCGCCGGCCGCGATCTCACCGACCCGCGCGACGCGATCTGACAACCGACCCGGGGTGCGGCTGCCCGAACAGCCGCACCCCCCTTTTTCTTGAGGACTCATCATGGCCATCGAGCTCGTCGACGTCATCATCACCAGCCCCGGACGCAACTTCGTCACGCTCAAGATCACCACCTCCGACGGGATCGTCGGCTGGGGAGACGCCACGCTCAACGGGCGTGAGCTCGCGGTCGCGTCGTACCTCTCCGACCACGTCGCATCGACGCTGATCGGCCGCGACGAGGACCGGATCGAAGACACCTGGCAGTACCTGTACCGCGGGCCGTACTGGCGGCGCGGACCGGTCACGATGGCCGCGATCGCCGCGGTCGACATGGCGCTGTGGGACATCAAGGCCAAGAAGGCCGGGATGCCGCTGTACCAGCTGCTCGGCGGCGCGAGCCGCGAGGGCGTGCGGGTCTATGCCCACGCGTCCGGCACCGACTACGCCGCGCTGTCCAACGCGATCAAGGGATATGAGGAGCTCGGCTTCACCGCCGTGCGCGTGCAGACCGGCGTGCCCGGCCTTGGCCAGATCTACGGCGTCTCGGCGGCCGGCCCCGGTGTGCGCTACGACTACGAGCCCGCCAAGCGGTCGGGCGATCGCCCCACCGAGGAGACCTGGGACACCCGCAACTACCTCAACCACATGCCGGGCATCTTCTCGCAGATCCGCGAGGAGTTCGGCACCGACCTGCGCATCCTCCACGACGGACACCACCGGATGTCGCCGATCGAGGCGGCCCGATTCGCGAAGGACATCGAGCCCTACGACCTGTTCTGGCTCGAGGACTGCACTCCCGGCGAAGACCAGAGCGCGCTGCGCCTCGTGCGCCAGCACTCCACGACGCCGCTCGCGATCGGCGAGGTGTTCAACTCGGTCTTCGATTACCAGACCCTCATCACCGAGCGCCTGATCGACTACGTGCGTTCCGCCGTCACGCACACCGGTGGCATCACGGCCATGAAGAAGCTGCTCGACTTCGCGGCGATCTACGGCATCAAGTCGGGCATCCACGGGCCCACCGACATCTCGCCCGTCGGGATGGCCGCTGCCCTGCATCTCGACCTCGCGATCCACAACTTCGGCATCCAGGAGTACATGCCGCACAATGCCCAGACTCTCGAGGTGTTCCAGACATCGTTCACTTTCGACAAGGGCTTCCTGCACCCGGGCGAGCAGCCCGGGCTCGGAGTCGAACTCGACGAGGAAGCCGCGGCGGGCCACGAATACACGAAGGCGTACCTGCCGGTGAACCGTCTGCTAGACGGAACGATCCATGACTGGTGAGGTCCGCCGGGTCGCGCTGCCCTCGCGAACGGTCGCCTCGCGTCTGATCGTGGTGGCCCGCGCCGAACGTGCCGAGGACTACGACCCGGTGCTCGACGTGCTTCTCGATGCCGGCATCCGCAGTGTCGAGCTCACGCTCACCACTCCCGGGACCTTCGACCGCCTCCCGCATCTGCTCGCGCAGTACGACGCGGTCGCAGACCTCGGCGTGGGCACGGTGACGAACACGACCGATCTGGGTCGTGCCATCGACGCGGGTGCCCGCTACGTCGTGACGCCGGTCACCTCTGCGGCGTTCGTGGAGCAGTCGACGGATGCCGGTGTGTCCATCGTTCCGGGCGGCCTCACGCCGACCGAGCTGTTCGCGTCGTGGTCGGCGGGTGCGTCGGCGGTCAAGATCTTCCCGGCCGGGCAGGTCGGACCGGGCTACCTCAAGGATCTGCGGGGCCCCTTCCCCGACATCGAGGTCGTCCCCTCCGGCGGCGTCGACCTGGCGGGAGCTGCAGAGTGGCTGGCGGCCGGTGCTGCTGCCGTCAGCGTGGGAGGTCCTCTGCTCGGTGACGCCTTCCGCGGCGGCGACCTCGCGGCGCTCCGCGACCGCGCGCAGGCATTCGTCGAGGTCTGCGCGCGGTGACCGCACCTTCTGTCGTCACTCTCGGTGAGACCATGGCGCTCGTGCGCACGACCGAGATCGGATCACTCCGTCATGCGCACGGTCTGGTCATGGGCATCGGCGGCGCAGAGAGCAACGTCGCTATCGGTCTCGCCCGCCTCGGGGTGCCCGTCTCCTGGCTCGGTCGGGTGGGTGACGATTCGATGGGCGAGCGTGTGGTGCGCGAGGTCCGCGCCGAGGGCGTGGACGTGCGTGCGGTGACGGATGCGGATGCCGCGACCGGCCTCATGGTGAAGGAACGGCCGTCCGCGTCGTCGACCGCTGTGCACTACTACCGCGCCGGTTCGGCGGGATCGCGCGTCCGCGCGGACGACGTCCCCGACGGCTGGGTCGAGCGTGCGGCGCTTCTGCACGTCACCGGGATCACACCGCTGCTGTCCGAGTCGGCGCGAGCGGCCGTGCACGCCGCGATCTACCGGGCGAAGGATGCCGGCGTGACCGTGAGCTTCGACATCAACTACCGGTCCGCGCTCGCGCCGGCGGCCGTCGCCGGCCCCGTGCTGCGCGAGATCGCCGAGCGCGCCGACATCGTGTTCGGCGGCGAGGACGAGTTCGCGATCCTGTATCCGGATGCCGCGCCTGCTGAGACCGCGAGCCGCCTGCGTGACGCGGGCTGCGCCACCACGGTTCTCAAACGCGGACCCGAGGGGGCCTCGGTGTTCCTCGGAGACGCCGTGATCTCCGCATCCGGATTCTCGATCGACCCCGTCGACACCGTCGGTGCGGGCGACGCGTTCGTCGCGGGCTATCTGAGCGCGCTGCTCGACGGCCTCGACGTCGACGCGACTCTGCGACGCGCGAACGCCTGCGGCGCGATGGCGTGCCTCGTGCCCGGCGACTGGGAGGCAGCGCCGACGTTGCGCGAGCTCGCGCGGTTCGCCGACGGGGATGCGGACCCGGTACGGCGCTGATCGTTCACCGGCGGACTGATAGCCGCTCGGCCTAAACTCGATCGATGCCTGAATCCCCGCGAAATCCCCCGTTCGCGCGCGCTGCGGTGAACACTCGCCCCGTCGCGTTGGCCTTTCGGCTCATCGCGCTCGCCGTCATCCTCACCGGAATCATCCGCTACTCCGAGGTGCTGTCCGGGGTGCCGGACTGGTCGACGCTGCTGTTCTACACGATGCTCAGCAACCTGCTCTGCCTGGCGTGGATGCTGATGCTCGTGGTCCGCACCATCGTCGACCTCCGTCACCGAGGCGCCTCCGGCACGTCGACGCCGAGTCCGCGCTGGAGCGGGGCGGTGATGATGGCGATCACCGTGACGATGCTGATCTATCTGGTCGTCCTGGTGCCGACGAGGGTCGCAGACGGCGACGGCGACATCTTCTCCCTCACCGACACCCTCATCCACGTCGTCACCCCGTGCCTGCTCATCCTCGACTGGCTCCTCTTCGTGCCGAAGGGCGCATTCCGGTGGGCCGATCCGCTGCGGTGGACGCTCATCCCCTACGCGTATCTGGCGTTCGCATTCGCATTCGGGGCTGTGGGCGGAGAGTTCACACCGGGCCAGAAGTATCCCTACCCGTTCATGAATGTAGACGCCCTCGGGATCGGCGGGGTGGCTCTGTGGCTCGTCGCGCTGACGGTCGCGCTGATCGTCGTGGGTTTCATCTATGTGCTGGTCGACCGGGCGCTCGCGGCTCTCGGGCGGGCACAATTGTCGGGTGACCTGGACGACTGATCTTCCCGGCGTCGTCGCCCTCCCGGGCGGTCGGCTCGTGCGCGGGCGCGCGCTGCGGAACGGCCCGGTCGCCGACGGCCCGGCGCCGACGCTCGGGCTCTACCTGACCACGAAGCCGCACCACGAAGCGGGCTGGGAGTCGCACTGGGTGCGTTGGCCCGACTTCCGTCTCCCCACGGCGCCCACCGACGCGATAGCCGCCCTCCGGATGATCCACGAGCGCTCGGCCGACGAGCGGGTCGAGATCGCGTGCGGCGGAGGTCGCGGGCGCACCGGCACCGCGATCGCGCTTCTCGCCCGGTTCGCGGGCGTCCCGGCATCCGACGCCGTGGCGTGGACGCGGGCGCACTATCGCGCAGGAGCGGTCGAGACGCCCTGGCAACGGCGGTTCGTCCGAGACGTCGACCTCGAGGCCTGAAGGGCGGTCAGCCGATTCGGACGAGCGAGACCGCGAAGATGCTCGGTGCACCCTCGAGGTCGAGCTGCACTCGCAGCCCCGTGCGGGTGGTCGTCACGTCGAAGACGACGCCTCCGTTCGTGCACTCGAGTGGATCTGCTGCTCCCTCGCCGTCCAGCTCGCCCGCGGTGACGGTGATCTCTCCGTCCCCTCGACAGGCCAGGTGCGCTTGGAAGAGACCCGGTTCGAGCGACTGGAACGTCGACATCTGATGGCCGGAGTTCTCTCCCAACCAGCCGGACAGTCCGCCGACGTAGCCAGAGGCACCAGAGTCAGGCACCGCCGTCCCGGCCCAGGCCGGGATCTCATCGACAGCAAGAGGCAGCAGCGCCTCATCCGCCCGAGAGGCCGCATCCGGATCGGGCGAGACCGACGGCTCGACGCTCGACGTCGGCGACGGGGTCGAGGCAACCTCGGGATCTGTCCGGGCCTCTGTGCACGCGGTGAGAATCACACCCGACACCAGGAGCGCGCCGACCGTCATCGACCTTCCGATTCGCATGCGTCCCACGGTACGTGCTCCGTTCCGCTGGCGCTCCCGACGCGCGGACTCAGCTTTCCAGCGGCTCGGGGCGCTCAAGGCCGGCGTACGGTTCGAGCCGGCGCTCGAACTCGGCGCGGTCGGCGGCGGGCAGCAGTCCGTTGGCCCCGTAGGTGAACGAGATCGAGTTGCCCAGCCAGCCGTGCTCCTCGGAGCTCTCGAACTGCTCGGCGAAGCGGCCATCGTGGTCGAGTGAGAGGTCCTGCATCGAGAACATGATCCACTGACCGGTCGGCCCCTGCAGCATCCCCGACACGAGCACCATCTCTTCGGGAGTGGCGCCCCCGTAGCTCTCGACGATGTCGGCCTCGGTCATGTAGCCGGCTTCGTAGTCGAACGACAGGTCGGCGTAGCCGTGGTTCGCTGCGACGTCGGCGATGACCGCCAGCATCCGCTCTTTCTCATCCCAGGTCGCGGGCACCGAGGTGGACAGCCGGCTCTGCACGTTGAGGACGCGGAGCATGGAGGCACCGCCGTAGTAGTTCTGTGCGGGGAACGAGACCTGCCCCTCGTTCACCGCTGGCGCGGGTGCCCACTCCAGGCCGAACTCGGCTGCGAGTGCGGCTTCGATCTCCTCCAGGAGCGCGCGTCCCGTCTCTTCGCCCTCTTCGAGCGTCGGACCGGCGAGCACGTCTTCGGGCTCGAGTTCGGGGATGCCGGGGTAGTCGCGCCAGAACACCTCGCGGTCCCCGTTCTCGCCGGACTCGACGGTGACCACTCCTCGCGCGTTGGAGACGAGCATCACGGCGTAGGCCGCCGCCGGAGCTGCCACCACGACGACTCCGACCCCGATCGCGACGACGGCCAGCGCACGGCGCGGGGTGAACGCGGCACGCCGCACCCGCGCCCCCTCGGACAGCGCCGCGCGCAGGGCGCCGAGCGCCACCTGCGAGCGCGGGATGCCGAGCTCTTCCGCGCCCGCGAGGTCGGCGAGCCATTCTTCGCGTCGCTCTGCACGGCGCGCACGGGGCAGCAGACCGGCAGCGAGCCGGACGAGGGTCTCAGACCCGTTCATCCGGAGATCCCGTACGCGAGGCGTGGTGTCGGTACGCCGATCGGGCGTCGCGCCCGGGCGGCGAGCAGTGCGGCGGCTTCGATGCGTCCCTCGTCGGTCAGCCGGTAGTAGCGACGGCGCGGGCCCGAGTGGTCGGACTCCCCCTCCCACTCGCCGATGATCCACCCGAGGTCCTCGAGTCGCGACAGGATCGGATAGACCGTGCCGGGAGCGCGCTCCGCACCCTTGGCGAGCGCGAGCCCCCAGACCGGGGCAGCGGATCCGACGAGGACCTGCAGCACGTCGAGGGTCGGCTCGGTGACGCGGGTGAGCTTGGTCATGCGGCTTATTCTATATATAAAGAACAAGAAAGCCAGGGCGGATGCCGATTCACCCCCGGGCTATCCCAGGGCGATCAGTCGCGCGAGCAGCTCGGGATCCAGCGGCCGGTCGCTGTAGACGCGTCGCACGAGACCCGAGGTCTGTGGATCGTCGGCAGGCGCATCGCCCTCCCACACGAGCGACAGACCTGAGCGCTCGAGAGTGCGCCAGGAGGCGGAGTTGCGGGTGAGTGTGCGCCCGGTGACCGGAACATCCGGGTGCGCGACGAGCGCCGCAGCGAGGGCGACCCTGCCGAGTTCCGCCGCGAATCCGTGCCCCCACGACGCCGGAGTCAGCCGGAATCCGAGATTCCACGCCGGCACCGCCGGGTTCCGGATCGCGACGCCGCCGAGCCCGATGACCGCACCAGCGGGCAGTGCGTCGAGCGGCGACCTCAGCCGCACAGCCCACCACCCGAGTCCACGGTCCCGCCACGATCGCGCGTAGCCGTCGACCAGGCTCTGCGTCTCCGCGAGATCCGCATCGATCGCGCCGGGAAGGTGCTCCCAGGTCGCCGGGTCGGATTGAATCCGGAACAGCGCCTCGACCAACTCGGGCGAGGCATCGTCGAGCGGCTCGAGGATCAGGCGTTCGGTCAGGGTCTCGGCAGGCATCCCCTCACGGTAGCCCCGGGGACCGACGCCGGCATCGGCCCGCGGCTCAGAACCCCTCCGCCTCCCGGGGCGTGTAGGCGCTCTCGAGCTGCTTCCGCTCCACATCGTCGAGACGGATGCCGACGGCGGCGACCGCATCGTCGATGTGCTGCGCCTTCGTGGCGCCGACGATCGGCGCGGTGACGGCCGCCTGCTGGGCGACCCAGGCGAGCGCGATCTGCGCGCGGGAGACGCCACGTTCCGCGGCGACGCGGGCGACGGCCTCGACGATGGCCCGGTTGGAGTCCTCTTCGCGGCGGTAGAGCGTCGCGCCGAACTCGTCGGTCGCCGTCCTCGCGGTCGTCTCGTCCCAGTCGCGGGTCACGCGTCCGCGCGCGAGCGGCGACCACGGCAGCACGCCGACCCCGGAGTCGAGGCAGAACGGATGCATCTCGCGCTCTTCCTCCCGCTGCAGCAGGTTGTACTGGTCCTGCATCGAGACGAACGGTGTCCATCGGTTCTGCACAGCCGCATGCTGCGCCTTCGCGAACTGCCACGTCCACATCGACGACGCCCCGATGTAGCGGGCCTTCCCCGAGCGGACGACGTCGTGCAGCGCCTCCATCGTCTCCTCGATCGGCGTCTCCGGATCCCAGCGGTGGATCTGGTAGAGGTCGACGTAGTCGGTGCCGAGGCGACGAAGGCTCGCGTCGATGCCGGAGAGGATGTGTGCACGGCTGAGCCCGGCCTGATTCGCACCCGAACCCATGCGTCCATGCACCTTCGTGGCGATGACGACCTCGTCGCGCTGCGCGAAGTCGGCGAGCGCGCGCCCCACGAACTCCTCGCTGGTGCCGTCGGAGTACACGTCGGCGGTGTCGAACGTCGTGACGCCGGCCTCGAGCGCCTGCCGGATGAGCGGCCTGCTGCTCTCCTCGTCGAGCGACCAACCATGCGTGCCACGATCCGGGGCGCCGAAGCTCATGCAGCCGAGGACCACGGGCGAGATCCGGAGGCCGGATTTCCCCAGCCGTACGTTGTCGGTCGTCTCGATCATCGTGATGCTCCCTCGCCGGTCCGTGTGCGCAGCGCGCGTCAGGTCCAGCCTCGCACCTTTCCCGCGACGCGTGCGCGATCAGCGCCCGATCGACGGACCGCTCCCAACGGTACCCTTGTGTGATTCCCTGCGGTACCCTTGTGTGATGAACGTCATCGAGGCGGCAACGCACCTCGGCGTCAGCCCGCGCCGAGTTCGTGCGCTCATCACCGAGGGTCGCATCCCCGCGCGGCGCGTCGGCCGCGAGTGGGAGATCGATGACGTGCCTTCGCTTCGCACGCGTCGACCGCTGTCGCACCGATCGCGCGACCAATTGGCGAAAGCCATCCATTCGCGCTCCCTGCAAGGACTGACCGGGCAGGAGCGCGCCCGCGTCGCCGAGCGGCTGCACCTCCTGAGAACGAGCAGCGATCCCGCCGTCGTCCTGCTCGACTGGTGGGGCGGGCTTGCCGACGAGAACGACGCGTACGTGCAGAACCTGTTGGAGCGCGCACTCGCCGGTGACTCCCTCGGGGTGCGGGATTCGCTTCGCCGACGTCAGCCCGCGTACCTCGCGACGACAGCCCGATTGGCCGACCGCGTCGCCACCGAGCGCGCCGTGCACCGTTTCACACGAGAACGGCTCGCACGAGAAGCAGGGGTGCCGGTCGCGATCGTGCGCCAGATCGAACGGGGCAGCGCGACGCCGACTCCTGGTCCCGTTCGCCGGGTCCTGCGCACCCTGGATGTCACTCCCAGCGCACTTCCTCCGCTGGGAGTCGCCTCGTGACCGAGCGCCTCGAGGCGTGGTTCGAAGGTGCCCACGCCGGGACATTCGAGTTTCACCCGGGCGAGCCCGTCACGTTCATCTACGACCACAGCGCTCCCCCGACGCCGATTTCGCTGTCTCTTCCGCGCGATCGTCCGGCAACGGCGCGAGCAGCAGGCAACTTCCTCGAGAACCTGTTGCCCGACCATGCCCGCACGCGAGACCGCATGGCCGCAGCGTACGGAGCGCCCAGCCCACGGACGTTCGATCTGCTCCTCGCCGCGGGAGGCGATGTGGCCGGAGGCGTGGTCTTCAGTGCTGACAGCGATCACCCGCCGACGACCTCGCGCGCATTGAGTCCGGCGGACGTAGAAGACATCGCGACGCGCATCGCGGCCATCAAGCGCGATCAGGACGATTGGGTCCCCCGCGGCACTCTGACCCGGTTCTCACTCGCGGGCACGCAGGGAAAGTTCTCGCTCGCCAAGATCGACAGCGACTGGTATTGGTCGAATTCGGGCGTGCCATCCAGCCACATCCTCAAGCCAGGGCGCGACGATCTGCGCAACGTCGAGAGCGCCGAGACGTCCGCGCTGGCATTGGCCCGACGCGTAGGTATCGACGCCGTGAACGCAGAGGTGCGGACGTTCATCGACCAGACGGTCTTCGTCACCGAGCGCTTCGATCGCGTGCTCGACGGAAGCACCCATCGTCGGCTCCACTCGGAAGACCTCGCTCAGGCCTTGGGCGAGGGGCCAGACCGCAAGTACACGGTGCAGATGAAAACCATCGCCTCCCTTCTGCGGTCCGTCGACGGCGGCGATCGCCTCACTCGAGAGCTGCTCCGGCAGGTCGCGTTCAACGTGTTGATCGGCAACGCCGACGCGCACGCCAAGAACTACTCGTTGATGCTGCGCCCGGATGCCGTCACGCTCGCGCCTCTCTACGATGCGGTGCCGGTCGGACTGTATCCCTCGTTCGACCAGAAGCTCGCGATGAAGATCGGAGGGGCCCGGCATCCGGCAGCGGCACGACCGAACCTGTGGCGAAAGCTGGCCCGCACCATCGAGATCGATGAAGACGAGATGCTCTCACTGGTGTCCGATGTCGCGCGGCGGGTGGGCGAACACAACGAGACCGCCTGGGACTCGCTCGACGAGGGGCAAGCACGCACTCTTCGCGACAGCATCCGCCGCCACGTCGACGTCGCGCTCGAAGCCCCAGCGCCGTAGAGGGCGAGTCCCCGCCGCTAGAATCCTCGAAGGCTACGAGGCTCCCTGATCCTCCGGTTCGATCAGCAGTTCGTACAGATCGCCGCGATAGATGGATCGCGTGATCTCGGCAACGCGCCCGTCGGCCAGGCTCCCTCGCGCGATGACCTGCAGGCACGGTTGATCCACGGTGATGCCCAGCAGCTCCGCCTCGCGAGGAGTCGGCAGCACGGCGGCCACCCGGGATGACGCGCGAGTGAGGTGCACGTCGTAGCGGCGGCGGAGGATCTCGTACAGCGACCCGGTTAGATCGTTTCCGAGCATGTTGGGGAAGAGTTCGGCCGGCAGGCGGGAGCTGTCGATGCTGAGCGGGGTGTCGTCGCCGAAGCGCAGTCGCTCCACGGTGTAGACGGATGCGGATGACTCGATGCCGAAGTCTGCGGCCACGTCCGCCCCCGCGGCGGCGACGCCCGCGGAGAGCACTTCGGCGCGGGCGGTTCGGCCGGCGGCCCGCATCGAATCAGTGAACGACGCGAGCGTCATCCGCTTGGTCAGGGACGGTTCGGCGACGAACGTGCCCTTGCCGCGGATGCCGACGATGCGCTTCGCGTTGATGAGAGCTTCGAGCGCGCGCCGGACCGTCATCGACGACACGCTGAAGCGTGCGGCGAGCTGCTGTTCCGTCGGCAGCTGGTCCCCCGCGCGCATCTCGGCGATCTCGGCAGACAGCTCCTTCAGCACCACCTCGTATTTGGCAGCCACGTTCCCCTCCCTCCGCGTGAATCGTCAGGTTCATGACTATCACGCATCCGCCGCCCAGCCGCTCGAAACGATGATTGCGGTTCGTCGGCGGACGGTGTAACTTCCTTGTAACCCTAGGGTGCTACATCTACCCTATGGTAATCAAGACCCTTTCCGAATGCACCATGTTCCAACGGAGGATTTCCATGAGCGCTGCAACACCCGCCCGCTCGCGTGCACCGCGGCTCGCCGTCCGCATCGGCGCCGGACTCGTCGGCCTCTCGACCGCAGCCGCCGGCATGACCGCGTGCGCCCCGGCCGACTCGAACGGAGAAGGAGGCGGCAGCGGTCAGACGATCAACGTGCTCGCCGAGGACATCTCCTACACAGACAACTGGAAGGAGCTCCTTCCCCAGTTCGAGGAGGAGACCGGCATCAAGGTCAACATCGAGACCGTGCCGTACAGCGACCAGGCCGCGAAGATCCTGCTCAACTTCAGCCAGAAGTCCAGCGACTACGACGTCGTGTTCACCGACAACACCTACGGCACCGGATACTTCGAGTCCGGCTACGTCGACGACCTCACGAAGTACGAGAAGGACGGATCCGACTTCGTCGCACTCGACGACTTCTACCAGCCGTACATCGCGCCCATGCAGAAGGACGGCGCGACCTTCGGCCTCCCGGTGTACGGCGAGAGCACCTGGCTGATGTACCGCACCGACCTGTTCGAGGAATACGGCATCGACGGTCCGCCCACCACGATGGACGAGCTCGAAGCGGCGGCGAAGACGATCAGCGAGGGTTCGGGCGGCGAGGTCGCCGGCATCACGCTGCGCGGAGCGCCCGGCATCCAGAGCGTCTACCCGTGGGCCGGGTTCCTCCGTGCCTTCGGCGGCGACTTCTACGACGGCGACGAGCTGGCCGTCGACTCGGCCGAGGCCGTGGAGGCCACGCAGTTCTGGGCCGACCTGCTCACCGAATACGGCCCCTCCGGCGTCGGCAACTTCGACTGGGAGCAGAACCGCATCGCGTTCACGCAGGGCACCGCCGCCATGACGATCGACGCCACGGCGAACGGTCCGTTCAACGAGGACACCGCCGCCAGCGTCATCGCCGGCAAGGTCGGCTACGCGCCGATCCCGTACGCGATCTCCGACCCGCCCGAGAGCGGCAACACCGACAACTCGCTCAACGTGCACGCGCTGTACCTGAGCTCCTTCTCGCAGAAGAAGGAGGCCGCCTACAAATTCATGGCGTGGGCGACCGGTCAGGACGTGCAGAGCAACGCGGTCGACACCACCGAGGCGGTCGGCGTCACGCTGAACGCGGTGCTCGAGAGCCCGGAGTACGCCGAGAAGTACGGCCCCTTCAAGGAGGCGCTGCTGGCACAGCTCGCGACGGGCAACGTCGACTACCTGCCCGCCGGGACCGACGCGAACGCGATCATCACCGAGGTCGGACAGGCGCTCTCCCGCACGCTCGCCGGGGAGGCGAGCGCGAAAGACGCGCTGACCGCCGCCCAGGAAGCGCTCAAGACCCAGCTGGGCTGACCCCGAACGCCGGAACGGAAGGACAAGACGATGACTCAGCTCACGACGCCACCACGTCCCGATGCCGAAGGCGCCGTCAACGATCCTCCGTTCCGGCGTTCCACCCGCCGCCCCCTGAAGCCGGGCCTCGCGAGAGCGAGCCTCGCGCTCCCTGCCCTGATCGTGATCGTGCCCTTGCTGGTGATCATCGTCATGCAGGGGGCGAGCCTCGTCACACACGCCGAGAACCTCCTTCGCCCGGGCAGCGAGAACATCTTCGTCGGCTGGGACAACTTCACTCGCGCTCTCAGCGACCCGACGCTCCTCGGCTCGATCCGGGTCACCCTCGTCTACGTGATCGCGGGCGTGGGGATCGAGCTGGTGCTGGGCGTCTCCATCGCCTTGGCGCTCCGCGGGCGCATCCCCGGCAAGGGTGTCCTCCGGGCGCTCATCCTCATCCCGATGGTGCTGACCCCCGTCGTCGCCGGCCTGATGTGGCGGCTGCTGATGGATCCGACATCCGGCTTCATCAACTGGTTCCTCGACACGGTCGGCATCGGCGGGCACGCCTTCCTCGCCGATCCCGCGACGGCGCTCGGCGCCGTCATCCTCGTGGAGGTCTGGCAGAACACCCCGTTCGTGGTGATCATCGTGCTCGCCGGGCTCGAATCGCTCGACCCCTCCCCCTTCGAGGCCGCCCAGCTCGACGGAGCCGGCGGATTCCGGATGCTGTGGAACGTGACGCTCCCGATGCTCGCTCCGGTGCTCTCGATCGTCGTGCTGCTGCGGGTGATCGACGCCGTGAAGACCTTCGCGATCGTCAACACCATGACGAAGGGCGGGCCCGGCACCTCGACGCTCGCCATCAGCAACTACGTCTACCGACTGGGGTTCGAGACCTTCGACATCGGATACGCGACCACGGTCGGCGCCCTCGTCTCGCTCGTCGTCCTCGTGATCCTGTTCCCGACCGCCACGCGGCTCATGGGCCTGCGCATCTGGAAGGCCCGCCGATGAGAGCTCGTCGCAGCATCCTGCACTCCCTCCGCGTCATCGCGGTCTACGTCTTCGTCCTCTGGTGCATCCTGCCCGTCGCGTGGCTCGTGAGCACCTCGCTCAAGAGCGATGTCGACGCCTTCAGCCGCGAGCCGGTCTGGTTCTTCGTGCCGCAGTTCGGCAGCTACGTCAGCGCCTGGGTCGACGGAGGAATGGGCCAGGCGATGCTCGTGAGCGCCGCGGTCGCGGTCATCAGCAGCGTCGTCGGCATCGTCGTCGGGCTCCCGCTGGCGTACCTCACCACGCAGGTGTGGCCGCCCGAATCGGCGCCGTCTGCCCGGGTCACGCTCGCGATCCTGCTGCTCACGACGGTTCCGCCCGTGCTCACCCTGACCCCGTTCTATCGGGCGTTCTTCGGCGTCGGGCTCACCGGCAACCCGGTCGGACTCACGATCGTCCACACGTTCTACGCGATCCTGCTCTCGGTGCTGATCTTCCGCTCGTTCCTGGTCGGATTCCCACGGGAGATCCGGGAAGCGGCCATGATCGACGGCCTCGGCGAGTGGCGGACGCTCTTCCAGTGCGTGCTGCCCAACGTGTGGGGAGCAGCCTTCGCGACGTTCGTGCTCGCACTCATCCAGTCGTGGAACGAGTTCCTCTACGCCCTCGTGCTCACCAGCGGCGACAGCCAGACGGTGCCCGTCACCATCGCCGGCTTCCTCAGCTTCTTCGGCACGAACTGGGCCCGTCTCACCGCGGCCGGCGTGATCGGCGCGCTGCCGATCGTGATCTTCGCGATCCTCGTCCGCAAGCACATGGCACGAGGACTGTCGTTCGGAGGGGTGAAGTGATGCGCACGCTCGCTGTCGATGTGGGACAGACCGGATGCCGCCTGCGGCTCGGTGACGGAGACATCGTCGAGGCTCCGCTGGGCGTGACCGCGCTCACCTCCGATCAGCACGTGCAGTCGCTGGCGCGCACGATCGTCGACCTGGTGCCGGATGGCGCGCAGCCGGACTCCGTCGGAGTCGGGCTCTCCGGTTTCGTGGACGGGTCGCCTGCGCCCGGGCAGCTCGCCGAGCTTCTGCACGCGCACCTCGGGGTGCGGAGGGCAGTGGTCGCGGCTGACGCGGTCACCGCGTACCTCGGCACGGTCGGGCCGCGCGCAGGGACCGTCGTGATCTGCGGCACCGGGGTCGCCGCCCTCGGCGTGAGCGCCACTCAGGAGCACCGCCGCATCGACGCCCGTGGGTACCTGCTGGGCGACTTCGGGGGCGGATCCTGGATCGGCCAGCGCGGGCTGCAGGCAGCGCTCGACGCGCTCGAGGGGCGCGGCGAGGCGACCTCCCTCGCTGCGGCGAGCGCCCGCCTCGGGTCCCCCGCAGACATCTACCACGGCGCGATGAGCTCGATCCCGGCGCCGCAGTACATCGCGGCCTTCGCACCCGACGTGATCCGCGCCGCCGACCACGGGGATGCCGTGGCCCTCGGCATCCTCACCGATGCCGCCGACCAGCTCGCCGTGACGATCCGTGCGGCTCGAATCGACGCCGGCCCTGTCGGACTCACCGGCGGCCTGACACGCGCGCGTTCGTTCGTGACCGCTGTCCGCGCGGCGCTCGACCGACGGGGAGTCGAGCTCGACGAGTTCCTGGTCGAGCCCGATGCGGCTCTCGCCGGCGCACGCAGCGTCGCGGAAGACGCCCCCATCCGTTCGGCTTTCGCCGGTCTCATCGCAGTGAAGGAGTAAGAATGCTCGACCTCGAGACGCTTCGAGGACGCCTGATCGTGTCCTGTCAGGCGCCGGACGGATCGCCGTTGCGCGACCCTGGCATCATCGCCGCCATCGCCGAGGCCGCCGTGCTGGCGGGTGCTGCCGCGGTGCGCATCAACAGCGCCGAACATGTCGCCGCCGTGCGATCGCGTGTGAACGTTCCGATCATCGGCCTCGAGAAGGTGATCACCGACGGCGAGCAGTGGATCACGCCCTCGGTCGACCTCGCCCGCGCGCTCGTCGACGCCGGGGCCGACATCGTCGCGTTCGACGGCACGCTGCGGCAGCGCTCCGGCACCCCCGGCGTCGACGAGCTCCTCCCGGCGCTACGCGCCCTGGGAGTGCCCGTCATGGCCGACATCGATGACTTCGACGCCGGCCGGCACGCGGGCGAGCTCGGCGCCGAGCTCGTCGGCACGACGCTGTCGGGCTACACGAGCGTGCCGCAGAACCGCGGCGGCGATCCCGACATCGAGCTCGTGCGTCGGCTCGCGGCCCTGCCGACCCCGGTGATCGCAGAGGGTCGCATCAAGTCCCCCGACGAACTGCGCGCCGCATTCGACGCGGGCGCATTCGCCGTCGTCGTCGGAACATCCATCACCGAGCCGATGGCGCTGACCAGGCGCTATCTCGCAGCAGTACCCACGCTCACGAAGGGAGCATCAGCATGACTGGCACAACCACCCGCATCGCCGTCGTCGGCGCCGGCCGAATGGGTCAGGTGCACTGTCGAATCGTGGCCGAGAACCCGAGGGCCCAGCTCGCCGCCGTCGTCGACCCGTTCGAGGAGAGCGGCCGCCGGGTCGCCGAGCAGTTCGGCGCGCCTTGGTTCCCGACGCTCAGTGCCGCCCGCGAAGCGGTCGACCTCGACGGCGTGATCATCGCCGTACCCGATCGGCTGCACGTCGGCGTGACGGTCGAGGCGCTCGAGGCGGGACTCCACGTGCTGGTCGAGAAGCCGCTCGCCGACACGCTCGAGGGCGCGCGACAGATCGCGGATGCGGCGGCGAGCGCGTCCGGTTCGAAGGTGCTCGTGGGGCACGTGCTGCGGCACGATCCCCGCTTCCGCTCCGCCGCGAAGATCGTCGCGGCCGGTCAGGTCGGCGACCCGGTGCATTTCCGCGCGTCGAGGATCGTGCCGCGGAGCGTCGGTTTCGCGAACAACGGTGCCTCGCCGATCTACATGTATCAGGGGATTCACGACATCGACCTGGTGCAGTGGATCGCCGGCAACCCGATCGTGCGGGTCTCCGCCACCACGGCAGCCAAGGTCCTTCCCGCGGCCGGCAAGGAGGGAGTGGATGTCGCGCTGATCCTGGCCGAGCTGGAGAACGGATCCGTAGGCACGATCGAGATCTCCTGGGTGCTCCCCGGGTCCACGCCGAGCGGTCTCGCCTCGCAGTTCGAGCTGTACGGCACCGAGGGCAACGTGAAGGTCGATGTCACGGCCGAGGGCATCTCGCTCGACACGCTCGACGAGTTCCGTCTGCCGAACACAATGCTGGACCCGGAGCTGGACGGCCGTCTCGAGGGAGTGGTCCCCCAGCAGTTCGACTACTTCCTGCAGATGATCGAGTTCGACCAGCCGAGCCGCATCGGCATCGATGAGGCCGTCTCGGCCGCGCGGGTGCTCGACGCGATCGCCGAGTCGCTCCGCACCCGGACGTGGGCCGAAGTGCAGCGCTGAGTTCCTGTGGAACGAGTGAAGGCCGGGCCCGTCGGGGCTCGGCTTTCTTCGTATTGCCGTGAGGTCGCGAGTATCAATAGTCTGTTGCTATATACCCGGTAACCTGAGACTATTGTGGAATGGGTCGACGGAAGATCGGATTGACGCGCAACGCCGAAGACGCATTGGCGGTGCTCGGTCAACAGATCAGACTGGCGCGAGCATCACGCGGCCTGACCGCAGAGCAACTCGCTGGGTCGGCGGGAATCTCGCCGACGACCCTCAGCGCCATCGAGAACGGCAAGGGCGCCACGAGCATCGGGAACGTGTTCAATGTCGCCACGATCGTCGGCGTCCCCTTGTTCGGTGTGGACGATCCCAGCGAGCTCATCGCACTCCGCCGTCGAGGAGAAGAGAGGCTCGCCCTTTTGCCCAGCCGGGTGGATCAACCGCGAGGGGACCGCGAACGTGGTCTCGACTTCTGACATCTTCGTCTGGGTATGGCTCCCCGGAGAGACAGCGCCGGTGCCTGCGGGCCGACTCCGAGAAGACGTACCGACTCAGTTCTTCTTCGACTACGGCCGGCGGTACCTTCGACGCCCCAATGCCGTGGCCCTCGCGCCGACACTCCCGCTCGGCGAGGAGACGTTCGGGCCCACCGGTTCGATGGGACTCCCGGGCGCGCTTCGTGACGCCTCACCTGACGCGTGGGGCCGCCGAGTCATCCAGTATCAGCTCACCGGGGCCCGGGGGGACAGCGCGGATACCGGCGACCTGAGCGAACGGACCTACCTGATGCGCTCCGGATCCAATCGATTCGGTGCCATCGACTTCCAGGAATCGTCCGAGGAGTATGTTCCCCGCGATTCAGTGCCAGCGCCACTCGAAGAACTCCTCAGCGCTGCGGACACGGTCGAGGCCGGCGGGAGCCTGCCGTACGAACTCGAGCGGGCGCTGCTCAGCGGAACGGCGATGGGTGGCGCCCGTCCCAAGGCGGTCGTGCACGACGGCTCGCGGGAGTACATCGCAAAATTCTCCGCATCCAACGACCATTTCCCCGTCGTCGGAGCCGAGGCGTCAAGTATGTTCCTGGCGTCGAAGGCGGGGCTGAACGTCGCAACGACCCGGGTGGAAGAGGTCCTGGGGCGGACGGTTCTGCTCGTCGAGCGATTCGACCGCACATCCACCGGAGGTCGAATCCTCGCCGTAAGCGGGCTGACGCTCACTGGCCTCGACGAAATGCAAGCTCGCAGTGGCAGCTACGTCGACATCCTCGACGCTCTGCGTCGGCACGGCGCACCGGAGGGCACAGCCGCCGAGATCTTCGCGCGCATCGCCTTCAACATGGCGATCTCCAACTCCGACGACCATTTGCGCAATCACGCCGCATTGTGGAACGGCAGAACAGCGACCTTGAGCCCCGCCTACGACCTTTCGCCGATGAGACGCAGCGGCGAGACCGCATCCCAGGCGATCGCCATCGATCGGCGCGGCACGAAGATCAACAACTTCGCCGAACTCGTCGCCACGGCCAGCCTCTACGACCTCACCGCCGTCCAGGCGAATGAGATCATCCGGCGGATAGAGGGCACTATCCGTGCGCACTGGGACGACGCCGCCGATTTTGCCAGGCTCTCGATCGCCGACAAGTCGTTGCTCTGGGGAAGGCAATTCCTCAATCCAGGCACCCTCTATGGGTACGGCGGATATTGACAGTTGCGGCGCCCCCGCTCTCGCCGCTACTCGATCTGTCCGATCGGTTCCCGCTTCTCGGCCTGGAACTGATCCTCGGCACGTCCGCGCGCCCAGTAGGCCGAGATCGACAGGGACTCCCGCGGCACCTCGCGCTGTTTGAGCAGGGCGCGTACGGCCTTCACGGTGCCGCGCTCTCCGTGGGCGAAGACGTGCGGGGACTCGTCGCCCCAGGGCAGGTCGGCGAGCGCGGCGAGGAGCTCGTCGTCGGTGTCCGTCCAGTGGATCTTGAGCCCCGGCGGCGGCTCCGGCAGGATGCGGTCGGCATGATCGGCGACCGAGAGCTGCACGTGGCCGACGGCCGCGGCATCCATCTGCTCGATGGCGGAGGAGATGGCCGGCAGCGCTGTGTGGTCGCCGATGAGCAGGTGCCAGGATGCTGCGGGGTCCGGGCGGTAGCCGCCGCCGGCGCCGCTGACGACGATGGTGTCCCCCGGCTGCGCGCCGCGAGCCCACGGCCCGGCGATGCCTTCGGCTCCGTGCACGACGAAGTCGATCACGAGGCGCCGCTGCTCGGGGTCAGCAGAGCGGATCGTGTAGGTGCGGGGAGTCGGGAGCTGCTCCGGGGTCTCCTCACGGATTCGCGCCAGGTCGTAGGGCGGGGTGAGCCCGTGGCGGGGGTCGGCGAACAGGATCTTCACGTACTTGTCGGTGAAGGCGTTGTCGCGGAATGCGTCGTACCCGTCTCCTCCGGCGGTGATCCGGATCAGGTCGGGGCTCACCTGCTCCACGTGCTGCACGGTGAGGACCGCCTGCTCGGCGGCCTTGCGCGGCTGTGCTTGCGTCATCGCTTCTCCGGATTCATCGGCGTCTGGGGGTCCTCCCCAGTCTGCCGTCCTGGATGACGGGTGCGGGCCGCCTTCAGCGCTTCTGCAGCTCTTTGAGCGCCTGCACGACGAGGTCGTGATCGTGTTCCGACGGCAGACCCGACACCGTGGCCACGGCGACGACCCCCACACCCGTGACGCGCACGGGCACCGCTCCCCCGGCGACCGCGTACTCGGCCGGGTCCAGCCATCCGGGTTCGAACATGTCGCGCCCGCCTGCGGCGACGCGGGCTTCCAACAGCGCCGTGCTCGTCTCGAAGCGGAACGCGGTCGCGGCCTTCCGCCGCGCCCAGTCGTCGTTGTCGGCCGTCGCGCCCGGGAGGGAGGCGTGGAACAGGATGCCGGATGCCGTACGCACATCGACCGCGACCGGGTACCCCTCTTCCAGTGCGCGCTCCGCGATCGAGCTGCCGAGTCGCCAGGCGTCACCGCGATCGAACCTGAGCAGGTCGAGGGCGAAGTGCTCGGCCTCGAGGCGGGCCAGCCATGCGTCGTCGGTCATGGTTCCGTGTCCTGTCTTTTGGTGTTCCATCGAGACTACGGCGAGCGCTGCGGAAGCGGGCCGGCGTCAGACCAGCCCCGCCTCGTAGGCGAGGATCACTGCCTGCACCCGGTCCCGCAGGTCGAGCTTCGCCAGCACACGCCCCACATGGGTCTTCACCGTCGACTCCGAGACGAAGAGCTTCTCGCCGATCTCCGCGTTGTTGAGGCCCTTGGCGATGGCGAGGAACACGTCGCGCTCGCGCTCGGTGAGCGCGCCCAGCCGGGATTCATCGGATGCCGCCTGTCGCGGCAGCCGCGAGGCGAAGAGGTCGAGCATCGACCGGGTGACCCGGGGCGAGACGAGCGCGTCGCCGGCGGCGATGGAGCGGATCGCGTCCATCAGCTGCGCGGGTGGAGTGTTCTTCAGCAGGAATCCGCTGGCTCCGGCGCGGAGGCTCCCGAACGCGTACTCATCGAGGTCGAAGGTCGTGAGCACCAGCACCCGGCTGGCCGGCGTCTCCCTGACGATGCGCCGCGTCGCCTCGATGCCGTCCATCTCCGGCATCCGGATATCCATCAGGATCACATCGGGCGTGAGCTGACCCGCCACGTGCACGGCCTCGGCTCCGGTCACCGCCTCGCCGACGACCTGGATGTCGTCCTCGGCGTCGAGCACCATCCGCATCCCGCGACGGATGAGCTCGTGGTCGTCGACGATGAGGATGCGAATGCGTGCGTCATCCATCGGTTCTCCCCCGGTTCGGAATCTCGACTCTCACACGCCATCCTCCGTCGGCTGCCGGCCCGGCATCCACCGTCCCACCGTAAAGGCGCGCCCGCTCACGGATGCCGAGCAGCCCGCTTCCCGAGCCGACGGACTCGGCGGGCGGTCCTGCCCGGCCGTCGTCCGTGACCTCGATCGTCAGGGTGTCGCTGCGGAAGTCGAGGGCGACGAGCACGAGGCGCGGCTCGCGGGCGTAGCGCAGGGCGTTGGTCAGAGACTCCTGCACGATCCGGTAGATCGCGTTCTGCAGTCCCGCCTGCTCGGGCGGCGCGCCTTCCATCCGTGTGGTCACCGGCAGCCCGGCGGCGCGGAACGAGTCGAGCAGCGCCGGCAGCTCGCCGAGACCGGGGTTCGGGCGGAGGGGACTCTGCCCCTCGGCATCCGTCGTCTCATCGCCGAGAGCGCCCATGAGCTGGCGCATCTCGACGAGCGACTGCCGCCCGACGTCGCCGATCTCCTGGATCGCGTCGCGTGAGCGCTGCGGGTCCTTCTCGGCGAGGGCTCCCGCGCCGTCCGCCAGCGACACCATGACCGAGACGCTGTGCGCGACGACGTCGTGGATCTCGCGGGTGATGCGGGCGCGCTCGGCGAGGGTCGCGAGCCGCGCCTCCTGGTCGCGCTCCCTGGCGAGCTGGTTGGCCCGCTCGACGATCGCGCCGATGTAGCGTCGGCGGTCGCCGACGCTCACGCCGAGAAGCGAGGCGACCAGCATGAACGCCACGAACAGCACGCTCGCGGGGAGGAAGAACATGCTCCCGAATACGGTCAGGCCGAAAGCGATCCAGCCGCGGCGGTTCGACCCGTAGACGAAGAGGGCGTAGAGCGCGAGGCCGACGCCGAACGGTTCGGTCGGGGCGTCGATCGCAGAGGTGACGAGCGCGACGAGTCCCACGACGCCGAACACGACCCACGGCTGATGCCGGCGGAACAGCAGGGCGACTGCACTGACGACCGCACCAACGAGGGGGACGACGATCGGCGCGGCCGGTGACCAGACGCCGGACGACAGCGGGGTGACGACGGCCCAGAACGCGGCGAAGAGGAGGTATCCGGCGGCCAGCAGCGCGTCGACGAGCCAGGGATGGCTTCCCCAGAACCGGCGCACGGCGCCCGGCGGGCGGGGCAGGTCGGCAGTGCGGCCTCTCACCTCGTCGGCTTCGGTGGGCTCTGGCATGTCACGACTCTACGCACCGGTTCGGCCCGCTCCACAGGCTCAGCCCCCGATGGTGACGAGCGATCCGGTCAGCGCGCGCTCACGGGCGGCAGGGCGGGAGATGGCCGTGCGCGTCGACTCGACGGCGTCGTTCGCAGAGGAGATGACTCGCTGCTGGTGGGCCGTCGCCACGCCGAGGATCGCGAGCCACCCCATCCCCACCGTGGTGGCGACCAGCTCGAGGATGCTGCCGATGTCGGTGCGGAACTGCAGGAGAGACAGGATGCCGCCGGCCGCGGCGATCACGGCTGTCGAGATGCCGGCGATCATCGAGAGCGTCCGCAGCGCCGTGCGGTCCTTGACGAAGGAGGTCTGCAGCATGGCGATGGCGGCGAGCGCGAAGGCGAGCACAGCGACGGTCGTGTGGATGAGGTCCTGCCAGGTGAAGGTGTCGCCCACCGGCAGCGGGCAACCGGTCGTGCACGGCACCTGCGAGGCGACGAGGAACAGCGACGACGCGATCGCGACCGACAGCGCCGGGGTCCACATCGCGAGCAGTCGTGCGGTCGAGCGCATCCCCCGCGCCGCCCAGGCGACGCTGAAGCCCCCGGCGACGAGCAGGAGCAGCGCGGCCTCGAACCAGCGGGCCGTCGGCTCGCCGTCAGCGCCCAGCCCGCTCACGTAGAGCACCCGATCGACGCTCAGCCGCGCGATCCAGATGATCGTGAGAGCCGCCGCCACGAGGATGCTCCCCACGATGCCGGCGACGGCACGAGCGGGGGAAGAAGCGGGGACGAGGGGCGTCTGCGTGGTGGGCATATACAGACGGTATGAGCGAGGGCAGAGGTGCCGCGTCGGCCCGAAGTGCCGGGTTGGAGGGGGCGTGGTACTGCGGTACTACGTGCGGGGTACGGAGTTGAAGGTCAGCCCACGTGCGCGATTCTGGCCAGACGATCGGCTACCCGGAATACGTTAGATTTGCGACTCGTTGGCGATCCGCCGCGATCCCCGCCGTGAGTTCCGCGATGGCGATACGCGCTGCGACCGCATCCCAGGAGTGCGGTCCGCGATGGCGAACCATGACCCACGCAGGAACGGCGAGGGCTAAGAGGACGCGCTGGAGTCGCCTCTCCAGCGATTGGAGTTCCTTGACCGCGTCATCCCTATCGAGTCTGATCCACGCAGCCAGCGCCCCGTCGGCGTATTTGCACGACACCAGAACCCCTAGCCCCACCATGCCGAGGAGCAGTAGACGGGCCTGAGTCCGCAGTCCTGTGAGTACGCGATCCAGTGCGTCTTCATCGGAGTCGATGAAGGGGGCTGATTCGATCACAGCCACCAACGGGACCAGAGTGAGCAGGATGGCCGTGGTCACGAATGTGGCGATACCGGTGGCGAGCAGAGTGAGCGACCACGCGGTATCGGCGAGCGTCTTGCGCTTGGTTTCCGACATGACCGTCCACGTCGCGGTCCCGACGAACGCGACGATGGTGACGACCAGCGCCAGCGCTCCCATGGACACCGCGATCATCGGCCAGCCATCAACGGCGAAGTTCAGCGCGACCTGTTCGAGCACGCGGCGGAACCAGGCATCGGGGTCTTCCCCATCGACCCAGATCGACAACGGAACCCACACCGAGCCGCCCACGACCACGACACCTACGATCACCCCGGCAAGCCAAGCGCTCGCCGGCCCTCGAGGCGCCACGGCGCCCTCGTCGGTCTTCGCGATTGTGCCGCGTGTGCGCGCCATCGCCCCCCTTGGATCTTCACCGCGCCCGCCGCCTCATCGTGCCCGGATACAGAAGGAGCCGGACCCTCAGGGCCCGGCTCTCTTTCATCCTGTGCGCGAGGGGGGACTCGAACCCCCACATCCTTGCGAATACTGGCACCTGAAGCCAGCGCGTCTACCATTCCGCCACTCGCGCGAGTGTCTCGCTCCGAAGAACTCAACTTCCCGAGGATATCACGCGATTTCGGGCGTCTCGCACATGCGAAACTCGTCTTCGGCGGCGTTCCCCCAGGTCACCTGGCTACGATGTCCGTACCGGTCGGCATGCCAGAGGAGCCCAGTGGGACTACTTGACAGCTTTGAGAAGGGTCTCGAGCGCGCTGTGAGCAGCGCGTTCGCGAAGACCTTCCGCAGCGGCATCCAGCCGGTGGAGATCGCTTCGGCGGTCCGTCGTGAAGCCGACACGAAAGCGGCGGTCGTCAGCCGCGATCGCATCATCACGCCCAACAGCTATGTGGTGCGTCTCAGCGCCGACGATGCGGAGCGGATGCGCGGCCTCGGCAGCGCACTCACCGACGAGCTGCACGCCCTCCTCACGAAGCACGCGAAGTCGCAGGGCTACAGCTTCTCCGGCCCGCTCTCGATCACGCTCGAGGCCGACGAGAAGGTTCCGACCGGCACGGTGCGTGTGAACTCCGGCACCGTCGAGGGCCGCGTCAGCTGGCAGGCCGTGATCGACGTCGACGGCCGGCGCCACTCCCTCTCCCGTGCGCGCACGGTGATCGGTCGGGGAACGGATGCCGACATCACCATCGCCGACGCCGGATCGAGCCGCAAGCACGCCGAGGTCCTGTGGGACGGCGAGCGCGCCATGATGCGCGACCTCGGCTCCACCAACGGCACCAAGGTCAACGGCCAGAAGCTCCGCGAAGCCGCACTCCCCACCGACACCACGATCACGATCGGCCGCACCGACCTCGTGTTCCGGATCGTCCCGGTCGCCGCCGCCCCGTCGCGGCCGACCGACGACTCCACCCGCGCGTTCGGAGGCTTCGGATGAGCACTCCCAGTGAACTGATCCTCCTGCTGCTGCGCGTCGGCTTCCTGATCGTGCTGTGGTTCTTCGTCTTCGGGGTCGTCTACTCGCTGCGCGCCGACCTCTTCGGCGTGAAGGTGCGCAAGCTCCCCGCCGAGGCGACAGCCGGCGCAGCATCCGCCCCGGCCGCGCCCGCGAAACCGGCCGCCGCATCACGTCCGGCATCCTCCAAGCCGTCCACGGGACCGGCCACCGTCGCGACGGCGAAGCGCCTCGTGATCACGTCGGGCCCGAAGGCGGGCCTCGAGCTCCCGCTCGGCGCGGACTCGCTCACCATCGGCCGCTCCAGCGAGTCGGCCCTCGTGATCCGCGATGACTACACCTCCAGCCACCACGCCCGCCTGATGCTGCGCGGCGACAGCTGGGCCATCCAAGACCTCGACTCCACGAACGGCACCTTCGTCGCCGGCCAGCGGGTCACTGGTGCACCGGTCAACCTCTCGCTCGGTACCCCGATCAAGGTGGGCGCCACGACCTTCGAGCTGCGAGCCTGACCCCGGCATGGTCTTCGAAGGCTCGAGCGTCGCGATCTCCCACACCGGGAAGGTCCGCTCCAACAACCAGGACTCCGGATACTCCGGAGCGAACCTGTTCGTCGTCGCCGACGGCATGGGCGGCCACGCCGGCGGCGACGTCGCCTCGAGCATTGCGATCCACCGCCTCGAACCCCTCGACCAGCCCTACGCCTCGACCGAAGACGCGCAGGCATCACTGCAGGCCGCCGCGACGACGGCCGCCGGAGACCTCATCCGCGCCGCGAAGGACCGCCCGGAGCTCGCCGGCCTCGGCACCACGCTCAGCGCGATCATCATGGTCGACGAGTACGCCGTCATCGGCCACATCGGCGACTCGCGCATCTATCTCTACCGCGACGATGCGGTCACCCAGATCACCGCCGACCACACGTTCGTGCAGCGGCTCGTCGACTCCGGCCGCATCACCCCCGAAGAGGCGCGGTACCACCCCCGCCGTTCGGTGCTCATGCGCGTGCTCAGCGACATGGACTCCGACCCCGAGCTCGACATGTTCGTCATGCACACGCAGCCCGGCGACCGATGGCTGCTCTGCTCCGACGGCCTCTCCGGTGTGGTCGACGAGACGCAGATCCTCAAGGCGATGCAGCTCGGCCTCGCTCCCGGCCGCACCGCCGACATCCTGCTCAAGCGCGCCCTCGACGGCGGCGCCCCCGACAACGTCACCATCGTGCTGGTCGACGTCGGCGGTCAGCATCCGGTGCACTCGGGCACGCCGACCGTCGTGGGCTCCGCATCGAACCCTTCCGGCGTCTACGTGCCCCCGGTGCGTCCGCCCCGCGGCAACTGGCTGCACCCGGTGCGTCAGGCGGCCAACGAGCCGAGCCACTTCGAGCCCGCCCCCGAGTACCTCGAGGAGCTCATCGAAGAGGATCGTCGGCGCGCCAAGCGTCGCCGCCTCGGCTGGATCGCCGGAGTTCTCGTCGTGATCGCGATGCTGGTCTTCGCCGCATTCGCCGCGTACAGCTGGACACAGACGCGCTACTTCATCGGCGCCGACGACGACAGCATCGTGATCTTCCAGGGCGTGCAGCAGAACATCGGACCGGTCGTGCTCTCGTCGCCCCTCGAAGACACCGACATCCTCCTGGCAGACCTCCCGCCCTACCAACGGGCCTCCGTCGAGCGCACCATCTCGGCTCGTTCCCTCGCCGATGCGATGGCGATCGTCGACCGCCTCCGCGCCGGCGCCGAAGCGAACGTGATCGAGCAGACGCCGCTCCCCACCCCGGCGCCGACGCCCAGCGAGACCCCGGCCGGAGGTGGCGGATGAGTACCGACGTCACCGCCGACACCAGCGTCATCAAGGCGCTCAAGCGCATCCGGATGCCGCAGACGCAGCGCAACCGCGAGTTCTGGCTGCTGCTCTTCGCCTGCGCGATCAGTGGCGCCTCCCTCACGCTCGTCCAGCTCGGCGCACTCGGCGTGATCGACCCGGTGGTCCTCGCCATCGGCGGCGGCCTGGCGGTCCTCGCGTTCGCCGTGCACTTCGTGCTGCGCGCGGTCGCGTCGGATGCCGACCCCTTCGTCCTGCCGATCGCCACGCTGCTCACCGGCGTCGGCATCGCGATGATCTACCGCATCGACATCGCCAATGCCAACACCGGCTGGGACGCCTACTCCACCAAGCAGCTCGCGTGGACGGCGATCTCGCTCGCCGGCGCGATCGCCGTGGTCATCCTGCTGCGCAACTACCGCATCCTGTTCCGGTACACGTACATCTTCGGCCTGGCCGGCATCCTGCTGCTCCTCCTCCCCTTCGTGCCCGGTCTCCGCATCGACGACGCGAACGCTGCGGTCTGGGTGTCCCTCGGCGGCGTCTTCGCCTTCCAGCCCGGTGAGATCGCCAAGATCTGCCTGGCGATCTTCTTCGCCGGCTACCTGGTGCGCACCCGCGAGAGCCTCACCTCGGTCGGCAAGCGGGTGCTCGGGATGACCTGGCCGCGCATGCGCGAACTCGGACCGGTGATGGTCGTCTGGGTCATCTCGCTCGGCATCATCGTGTTCCAGCGCGACCTCGGCACGGGAACCCTCATCTTCGGCATGTTCGTCGCGATGCTCTACGTCGCCACCGGCAAGACGAGCTGGGTGCTGATCGGACTCACCCTCGTGGTCGCGGGCGTCGCGCTCGCCACGCAGATCCTCAGCTATGTGCGCGGCCGTTTCATCAACTGGCTGTTCCTGTTCGACGCGAACCAGGTCGACCCCGACGTCGCCGGCTACCAGCCCATGCAGGGCCTGTTCGGACTCGCCCGCGGCGGCCTCATCGGCACCGGCTGGGGTCAGGGCCGCCCGGAGATCACGCCGCTCGCGCACAGCGACTACATCATCACCAGCCTCGGCGAAGAACTCGGTCTGATCGGACTCTTCGCCATCCTGTGCCTCTACATGGTGTTCGTCAGCCGCGGCATGCGCATCGGTCTCGCCGGTCAGGACGACTTCGGCAAGCTGCTCGCGACCGGCCTGTCGTTCACGATCGCCCTGCAGGTGTTCATCATGGTCGGCGGTGTCACGCGCATCATCCCGCTGACCGGCCTCACCACCCCGTTCCTCGCGGCCGGCGGCTCGTCGCTCGTCGCCAACTGGCTCATCGTCGCGTTGCTGCTGCGCATCTCCGACGGCGTCCGCCGCCAACCGAGGGTGGTGATCGGATGACAAAAGAACTCCGCCGCCTCAGCATCGTGATGCTGTTCATGTTCATCGCGCTGTTCGCCGCGACCAGCTGGATCCAAGTGGTCGAGGCCGACAGCCTGGCACAGAACAGCCACAACAAGCGCACGCGCCTGGACAGCTACGAGATCCAGCGCGGCTCGATCATCGTCGACGGCGCCGCGATCGCGACCTCCGTCCCGAGCGACGACACGTACAAGTTCCAGCGCGTCTATTCGGATGCGCCGATGTGGGAGCCGGTGACCGGGTACTTCAACGCGGCGCTGAACTCGCAGACCGGCATCGAGCAGGCGATGAACGCCGACCTGTCCGGCACGGGCTCCAACGCCTTCCTCGCCGAGATCGAGCGCATCCTCTCGGGACAGCCGCAGCGCGGATTCAGCGTCGAGCTGTCGCTGAACACCGCCGCGCAGAAGGCGGCCTATGAGGCGCTCGGCGACCTCAAGGGCGCCGTCGTCGCGATCGACCCGAAGACGGGGCGGATCCTCGCGATGGTCTCGACCCCCGGATTCGACACGAACCTGCTCGCCACCCACGACGCGGATGCCGCGAACTCCGTCTACGACCAGCTCATCGCCGACCCGAACAAGCCGCTGTCGAACCGCGCGATCGCGGGCGATCTGAATCCTCCGGGATCCACGTTCAAGATCGTCGTCGCAGCCGCCGCCTTCGCGAGCGGTGAGTGGACTCCGCAGTCGACGCTGCCGAACCCGGCGCGCTACAAGCTCCCCGGCTCGGAGAACCTGGTCTCCAATGCCTCGGGCACGACCTGCGGGTCCGGGTCCACCGTGACGATCGCCGACGCGGTCCGCCTCAGCTGCAACATTCCGATGGCCGAGCTCGCCGTCGCGCTGGGAGATGACGCGATCCGCGAGATGGCGG
Organism: Microbacterium sp. PMB16; assembly: GCF_051294855.1. Lineage (GTDB taxonomy): Bacteria > Actinomycetota > Actinomycetes > Actinomycetales > Microbacteriaceae > Microbacterium. The sequence goes on along the minus strand of NZ_CP145908.1, from coordinate 1,302,389 downwards.
AGAAGCTGGGCTTCAACAAGAGCTTCACCACCCCGCTGGAGTCGACGCCTTCGAGCTACCCCCGGGCACTCGACGACGCGCAGACCGCCCTCTCCGGTTTCGGCCAGGGACAGGTCACCGCGACCCCGCTGCAGATGGCGATGGTCGCGGCCGGCATCGCCAACGACGGGGTCGTGATGAACCCGCAGATGGTGGATGCCGTGATCGGCAACGACCTGTCGGTGGTCCGCGCATTCGAGAACAGTGAGTTCGGCCGAGCGATGGAACCGGACGTGGCCGATGAGGTCACCGCAGCCATGGTCGCCAGCGTCTCATCCGGCGCAGCGCAGGGTGCAAGAATAGACGGGATCGACGTGGCGGGTAAGACCGGGACGGCAGAGAACGGAAACAGGCCGCACACGTTGTGGTTCACCGGTTTCGCACCGGCGAACGACCCCGCGGTCGCAGTAGCGGTCGTCGTCGAAGACGGCGGCGGACAGGGGCAGTCCGGAAGCGGCGACACCATCGCCTCTCCGATTGCGAAGAAAGTCATAGAGGCGGTGCTGGGCAGATGAGACCGACGCAGGGTGTGTCGTTCGGTGGTCGCTACGAGCTGTTGTCGCGAATCGCGATCGGCGGCATGGGCGAGGTGTGGGAAGCGACGGATCACGTCATCGGACGTACCGTCGCGATCAAGATCCTCAAAGACGAGTACATGGGGGACCCCGGGTTCCTCGAGCGGTTCCGTGCTGAGGCTCGGCACGCCGCGCTCGTCAACCATGAGGGCATCGCCAGTGTCTTCGACTACGGCGAGGAGAACGGCAGCGCCTACCTCGTCATGGAGCTCGTCCCGGGCGAGGCCCTCTCGACCGTGCTCGAGCGCGACGGCGCGCTGAGCGCCGACAAGACGCTCGACATCGTCGCGCAGACGGCATCCGCTCTGCAGGCCGCGCACGCGGCAGGCCTGGTGCACCGCGACATCAAGCCGGGAAACCTGCTGATCACCCCCGATGGCCGCGTCAAGATCACCGACTTCGGCATCGCCCGCATCGCCGACCAGGTGCCGCTGACCGCGACCGGTCAGGTGATGGGCACCGTGCAGTACCTGTCGCCGGAGCAGGCGTCAGGTCACCCGGCCTCCCCCGCGACCGACACGTACTCACTCGGCATCGTCGCGTACGAGTGCCTCGCGGGCAGGCGCCCTTTCACCGGCGAATCGCAGGTCGCGATCGCGATGGCGCAGATCAACGAGCAGCCTCCACCGCTGCCGCCCACGGTGCCGATCCCGGTGCAGAACCTCGTCATGGCGATGATCGCCAAGAAGCCGTCGGATCGTCCGTCATCCTCGGCGACCGTCGCCCGCGCCGCACAGGCCCTGCGCCGAGGTGACCTGAACTCGGCCGCGATCGCCGTTCCTGCCATCGCCACCGGCGGAATCGCCGGCGACGACGACGCGACGCGGATGCTGACGGCCACCGGTGACGATGGCGCGACGCGCATCCTGCCGACCACCGCCCAGCTCCCCACCGAGGACGCCGCGGACGAGAAGCAGAAGAAGAAGCGCAGCCCGTGGACTTGGCCGCTGGTCGCCCTGATCGCGCTCCTGATCATCGTGCTCGTCCCGACGGTCTGGGCGTTGACCAACCAGGGCGACGGCAAGGACCCCGACCCCTCGAAGACTCCCACCAAGACGTCCGCCGCGCCGAGCAAGACGCCGACGCCGTCGGACACACCTGAGGAGACCCGGGTCAACGTGACCGCGCTCAACCTCAAGGGCATGGACTGCGCCACGGCGACCGGCACGCTGACGGAGGCCGGCTTCGCAGACGCCGACATCACCTGTGCGGACGGCGATCCGGCCCCCACCGACGCTGATGTGGGCAAGGTTTACCGGTTCACGCCCGACGGCAACGTCGAGACGACCACGCCGATCCAGTTGACGGTGTACGCGGCTCGCACAGGGCTGCCGACTCCCACCGACACTCCGACGATCACCGGCGACCCCGTCGCCGGTGGCACGGTCACGATCGCCTGGGGCGCCGGATTCACGTGCCCCAGTGGCACGACGCTGTCTGCCTACGTGGTGTCGCTCCAGAACGGCACGTTCGTTTCGGGCGGGCCGAACTTCCAGCCGACGCAGCGCAACACGCAGGTGCAGGTGGCGGATGCCGAGGGCCAGCAGCTCATCGTCACGTACCAGGGCACATGCTCGGGCGGCGACCAGCGCACGTCGAATGCGTCTCCCCCGCTCTCGGTCGCGATCACCGCGCCGGTCGACCCCGGCGAGGGTGACGGTGGAGGCCAGAGCGACGGGTAGCCTTATTTCAGCTCAGTCGTTGTCGTTGCAAGGGGGTAGTCCGTGTCCACAGAGCCACGCGTTCTCGCGGGTCGTTACCGCGTCGACGAGCTCATCGGGCACGGCGGCATGGCGAAGGTGTACCGCGGGCAGGACCTGACCCTCGGGCGACAGGTCGCCATCAAGATCCTCGACCCCGACCTGGCTCGCGACACGGCGTTCCGCACGCGATTCCGCCTCGAGGCGCAGGCCGCCTCGCGCATGTCGCACCCCTCGATCGTGCGCGTCTTCGACGCCGGCGACCCGTCCGCCCCGTCGGGTGGAGCCGCGGCATCCGACACGGAACCGCCGTACATCGTGATGGAGCTCATCAGCGGCACCCTCCTGAAGGACATCATCGCCCAGGGCCCGGTGCCGGTGGAAGACGCCGTGCGCTACGTCGACGGCATCCTCGAGGCGCTGGACTACTCGCATCGCGCCGGCGTCGTGCACCGCGACATCAAGCCGGGCAACGTGATGGTCACCGAAAAGGGCCAGGTCAAGGTGATGGACTTCGGCATCGCCCGCGCGGTGTCCGACTCCTCCTCGACCGTCGCCGAGACCACGCAGATCATCGGCACGGCGGCCTACTTCTCGCCGGAACAGGCCAAGGGCGAGCCGGTCGACGCTCGCGCCGACCTGTACTCCACGGGCGTCGTGCTCTACGAGTTGCTCACGGGTCGCCAGCCGTTCCGTGGGGAGTCGCCGGTCGCCGTCGCGTACCAGCACGTCAGCGAGACCCCGGTGCCGCCCACCGAGGTGAACGAAGACGCACCCGGCGCCCTCGACCCGATCGTGTTGCGCGCTCTCGCGAAGGACCCGTACCAGCGGTATCCGGATGCCGCGCACTTCCGGGCCGCTCTCGACTCGGCGCTCACCGGCGCCGCTCCCACTCGCAAGCAGGTCGGCGCGCTCACCAGCGAGTTGTACGGACCGAGCCCTCGTCAGGCACAGGAGACGGCGCGTTCGCTGCGTCAGCTCAGCACCGACACCACGATGACCCGCACGCAGTCCGGCCCGCCGGTCGCGTGGATCTGGGCGGGAGTGGCGCTCCTGGCTGTGCTGCTCGCCTCGGTGCTGTTCTGGGTCTACACGATCAGCATGCAGCCATCTGACGTGCCCAGCTCGTCGCGGACGGTCCCCGACCTGGTGAACGTCTCCGCGGAGCGCGCCCAGGACGAGCTGGCCGAACTCGATCTGAGCGCCACCCTGGTCGTCGAAGCAAACTCCGACATCGCCGACGGCAACGTGATCCGCACCGATCCCGAGCCGGGTGTCGCGGTCGAAGAAGGCGACACCGTGACCGTCTACGTCTCCTCTGGCGAGGAGCAGGTGGTCGTTCCCTCACTGGAGGGTATGTCGCTCGCCAACGCGAAGAAGGCGATCACGGATGCCGGGCTCGAACTCGGCACGGTCATCCAACGCAACGACAAGTCTCTCGCGGCCGACACCGTGATCTCGGCGAGCGAGAAGGCCGAAGACGAGGTCGCACCGAAGACGGTCATCAATCTCGTCGTGGCCAGCGGCAAGGTCACGCTGACCGACCTCGCCGGGTGGACCGTGGATGCCGCGACCGCCAACCTGACCGACCTCGGCCTCACGGCGACCCCGGTGGAACTGGCCGACTGCCGGGCCACCGATCCGGCGACGGTCGACTCGATGTCGGTCGCTCCGGGCGATGTGCCGATCGGGTCCCCGGTCGAGCTGAGGTTCTGCACCGGCGAGTAGCTCTCTCGCCTCGACGAGTCTGTCGACGCTTCAGTGGGCGAGCGGATGCAGCCGCGCAGAGCGCGCCACGGCATCCGCGTCACCGCAGAGCTCGAGCCAGTTCGCGAGCAGCCGGTAGCCGCCTTCGGTGAGCACGCTCTCGGGGTGGAACTGCACCCCGAGGATCGGCAGATCCCGGTGCGCGAGCGCCATCACCGTGCCGGTGTCGGTCCAGGCGGTCACCGTGACGGCAGCGGGGAGGGCGGATGCCGGCAGCGACAGGGAGTGGTACCGGCCCGCGTCGAAGGGCGACGGGATGCCGGCGAAGAGCGCCGAGCCGTCGTGCGTCACCGCGGAGACCATGCCGTGCATGAGCTCAGGAGCCTCACCGACCGGGGTGCCGAACACCTCGCCGATCGCCTGGTGTCCGAGGCACACTCCGAGCAGCGGCATCCGCAGGCGGGCGGCGACCCGGACCGTGTCGAGTGACGCACCGGCGTCGGCGGGCGTCCCGGGTCCGGGGGAGAGCAGGACGGCGTCGTAGGCGGGGAGAAGGTGCTCCAGCTCGGCGGCATCCGTCGCATCCGACTCGATCATCGTGGTGTCGGCGCCGAGCTCTCGCAGGTAGCCGACCAGGGTGTGCACGAAGCTGTCGTGGTTGTCGACCACGAGCACTCGCGTCATTCGACGTCGACCTCGCCCGGCGTGATGATGGGGCTCACCCAGGGGAAGACGTACCAGAACAGTCCGTAGAGCACGGCGGCGATGACCACCAGCACGATGAGCAGCCGCAGCCACCACGGGCCGGGCAGCAGGCGCCAGATTGCGGCGTACATCAGACCTCTTCCTCGTCGGTGCGCATGACTACACGGATGGCGCGGCCGGAGGCGGCGGCGGATCGGTCAGTGCAGCGGGCGGTCCTTCTGCGCGCGGCTGGAAACTCTCGAACACCCCGTAGGCGACGATGCGCTCGGCGAGCGAGTACAGCGGCGAGCAGGCGGTGAGCGTGATGTACTGCTCGCCGGTCTGCTGCTCCGGCATCTGCGGCACGTCGGCGAGCACGTCGGTCTGCGTGGGCTTGACGTATTCCAAGGTGCGGAAGCGGTACGTGTACCAGCCGTCGGGCGTTTCCACGACGATCGCGTCGTTCAGCTGGAGCTTGTCGAGTTGGTTGAACGGCTTGCCCCAGGTCGTGCGGTGGCCGGCCATCGAGAAGTTCCCGACTTCACCCGGCATCTTCGAGTCCTTGTAGACGCCGATGCCCTTCTGATCGAGCGTGCGGGCGCGGCTCGTGCCGCCGTAGATGCCGTAGTTGTAGTCGGCGCCGAAGCGCGGGATGTGCATCTGGCCGAGCTGTTCCGCGTCGGCAGGAGCCTTCGGGATGACGGGCTCGTAGTAGGTGGCGCCGTCGTCTGCCTTCACCAGCGGCGGAGGCTTCGGCGGCGGATTCTGTGCCCACTCCTGCGAGATCGCCGCACCCTCGTCGTTCTTCTGCGCGCTGATGATGATGTCGCCGATCCACATCTGCCACGCCACGAAGAGGAGCACGAGGACTCCTGCGGTGAGGAGGAGCTCTCCGAGGACGCTCGCGAAAGTCGCACGGGACCGCGGACGCGTTCGTCGCGGGCGACGCCCCCCAGGCGCGACGGATGCAGTCATGGCGCGATCTTACCGCTCGGCGCTGAACAGTAGACGAAGGTATGGGTTGGCGGAGGGCGCATGGGTAGAATGTCGGAATGGCACGTGAGCGTAAAACCGAAGAACCCGTCGTCGAGCGCGCCGAAGGCGACGCCGCTCCCAACGCCGTGTGGTTCAAGCCGGTGATGATCGGCTTCATGCTGCTCGGGCTCGTGTGGATCCTGGTCTTCTACATCTCCGGCATGCAGTTCCCGATCCCGGGGCTCGACAACTGGAACCTGGCCATCGGCCTCGGCATCGCCCTGATCGGTTTCCTGATGACCACCCGCTGGCGCTGACCCGCCCCTTCGCTTCCGAAAGGCCCCTCGCTCCGTGAGGGGCCTTTTGCTTTATCCTGACTCAGTCCTGTCGCAAGGGCGTGCATCACGGCCCGTCCGACCGAAGGTCGCAGGGACGTTCCCGGAGTGAGCATCGGGAGGGGCCCGCGAAGCGCGGAGGGAACCCGCTCTGCGAGCGAAGGGAACGTCACTGCGACCGTCCCCCGAGCAACCCCACGGAGTTATCCACAACCTTGTGCACAGCCTGGGGAGAATTACACCGGTGTTATTCACAGGGGTTGATAACCCTGTTAACAACCGTGGATCAGGACAAAAGGATGAGCGGCGGCACGAATGCGACGACGACGAGCAGCGCCACCACGACGGCGGCGAGCAGGACGATCTGCCAGATCCGCTGCTCGCGGCGCTTCGTGCGAGTCAAGATGAAGGCGATCAGCGCGCCGACGACGAGCCCGCCGAGGTGCGCCTGCCACGCGATGTTCTGCGCGAACAGGAACCCGTAGACGAGGTTCACACCGAGGATCAGGAGCAGACCGGTGACGTTGGCGCCGAGGTGCCGACCGATGATGAGCAATGCGGCCATGAGGCCGAAGATCGCGCCGGATGCGCCGACCGTCGCGGTGTCCGGAGCGATGACCGCCACGGCGACAGAACCGCCGAGCCCGCTGATCAGGTAGAGCGAGAGGAAGCGGGCGCGTCCCAGCAGGGGCTCGAGGTTCTGCCCGAGCATCCACAGGGCGAGCATGTTCAGGGCCAGGTGGATGAAGCCGCCGTGCACGAACATGGCCGTGAGGAGCCGCCAAGGCTCGAACGGGAGGAGTGACAGGCTCGGATAGAGATAGGGCGCGTAGAAGGCGAGCGCCTGGCTGATGGGCCCGTCGAGCCCGGGAATGAGCTGCACCAGACCGATGAAAGAGGTCACTGCCAGCAGGGCATACGTGACGATCGGCTTGCCGCCGCGCGTCATCGCCATCGCACCGCCTGAGCTGCGGCCGCCCCAGCGGCGCTCAGCGCGCTTCTGCGCGGGCGTGCGGTTCTTGCGCTCCGCCTTCATGCACTCGGGGCAGACGACGCCGACGGGCGCGGGCGTCTGGCACTCTCCGCAGATCGTGCGCAGACACCGCTGACAGAGCACGAAGCTCTGCCGATCCGGATGCCGGTAGCAGAAGTTGTCGCGGTTGTCCGCGAACTCAGGCGTCGTCATCCGGATCGGCCGCAGTTGTCGTCAGGCCGCGACGATGTCGATCGACTGCAGCACGACCGGCTCGACCGGACGGTCGCCGGCAGCGGTCGGGACGGCGGCGATCGCGTCGACCACGGCGCGGGAGGCATCGTCGGCGACCTCGCCGAAGATCGTGTGCTTGCCCTGCAGCCACGGCGTCGGGTCGGTGGTGATGAAGAACTGCGAACCGTTGGTGCCCTCGGGCTTGCCGGTGATCGCGTTCCGGCGGAGGCCGGCGTTCGCCATCGCGAGGATGTACGGCTTGTTGAAGTCGAGCTCCATGTTGATCTCGTCGTCGAAGTTGTAGCCGGGGCCACCCACGCCCTGACCGAGCGGGTCGCCGCCCTGGATCATGAAGTTCGGGATGATGCGGTGGAAGATGACGTCCTTGTACAGCGCACCCTCGCCCGGCTTGCCGGTGGCGGGGTGGGTCCACTCCTGGGTGCCGTCGGCGAGGCCGACGAAGTTCTTGACCGTCTTCGGGGCGTGGTCGCCGAAGAGGTTGATGACGATGTCACCGTGGTTGGTGTGCAGGGTTGCGACGTGGGAAGCGTGAGCCATGCCCCTATTCTCGCAGAGCTTCCGGTGAGTTCGCCCGCCGTGCCGCCCCCGCGGGCGGCACGTACCGTACAACGCCGTCCCCGAGTTGGCAAGGGTGTGCAATTTCCCGACTCCCACCCAGCCTCTTCTGGCAAGATGGGGAACCCGCACTGCAATGGACAGGAGAACATCGTGAGCCTCAGCCGCAAGCGGAAGAAGCAACTGCGTCGTCTGCAGAAGGACGCCACCCAGCTCTGGGAGTCGCAGCAGGAGGTCGTCGGCCACGCCGCCGACATCGCTCGCGAGGCCAGCCGTCAGCTCGGTGATCTCGGACGCGAGCAGGTGCTCCCTGTCGTTCAGGACACGTACAACCGTCGCGTCGCCCCGGTCGTCGACCGCGGTGTGAAGATCGGTCGTCACGTCGTCGATGACAAGGTCGTTCCGATCGTCGGCGGAGTCGTGGGCAGCGCCCTCACCGCCTGGGACTTCGCGAACGCCAAGCGTCACGGCACTGCTGTCCCGGCACCTCGCGGTGCCTTCGGCAAGAAGCAGAAGTCGGGCCCCGGCCTCGGTTCCGTCGTCGCGATCATTCTCGGCGCCGCCGCAGCGCTCGGCGTTCTCTACGCCGCGTGGCAGGCTCTGCGTGCGGATGACGAGCTCTGGGTTGCCGACGACCCGCTCTCTGCTCCCGACGCGTGACCGCATCTGATCTCCCCTCTGTCGCCTCCGGCGCCGGAGGGGATCAGCATGTCCGGGTGCGGGAGGCTGCGGCAGCACGCGGCCTGACGATAGACATCCAGCAGCGTCCCGCCGCGAACAGCCTGTTCGAGGCGGCCGAACTGCTCGGCATCCCGTCGTCGAGCATCGTGAAGACCCTCGTGGTGAAGCGGTCCGACGACAGCTACCTGTTCGCGCTGATCCCGGGTGGCCGTTCGATCTCGTGGCCGAAGCTCCGTGCCCTCGTGGGCGTCAACAAACTGCGGCTGCCGGAGCCGGAGCTGGCTCTCGCCGCCACCGGATACGAGCGCGGCACCATCGTGCCGATCGGCAGCACCACCGACTGGCCGATCTATGCCGACGAGTCGATCGTGGGCCAGCGCATCGCGATGGGTGCGGGTGCGCACGGCTTCAGCCTGTTCGTCGAGGCCGATGATCTGATCGCCGCATACGGCGCCATCGTCGCCGACATCTCCGTGCCGGAGCAGCCACGCGGCTGAACCGTCGCTGGGCATCACGACGCGTCAGAGGATGCCGGCCATCCGCAGCGCGATATCGACCAGCTTGACTCGCTGCAGTTCGGACACCGACTTCAGCGAGAACCACTCCGCCATGTCGGTGGAGCCGTCGGTCTCGAACTGCAGCTTGCCGCCGGTGACCTCGGCGCGGTAGACGATGCGCAGGGTGTGCAGCGGCTCGGCCGACTTGTGCACGCGCCGCCCTGCGGGGATCACGCGGGAGTGGATGCCGAGGAGCTCGCCCACCTTGACCGTGTAGCCGGTCTCTTCGCGGAGCTCGCGCCGCACCGCATCCTCCGGGGACTCACCGGCCTCGAGGCCGCCACCCGGCATGGTCCAGGCGACACGTCGCCCCTCGGTCCAGCGCGCGAGCAGCAGCCGGCCGTCGTCATCGGTGACGACCGCGTATGCAGCGACACGCAGGTCCATGGGCTTCACCCTAGCCGCCGGAGCGGACACGGCCCGACCGCGAGGCAGAACAGCGCGACGCAGGCGCTGGACGGCGCCTGCCCGTAGCGGGATCATGGGCAGATGGTCTCCGAGGTCGCTGACGGCCCGCCTGGACAACGGAGTTGGCCTTCCTTCTGGCGGCATCCGGATGATCGGTCAGGAATCGAGAAGACGGCGCCGACGCGTCTCCCTACGCTGAAGGAAAGCATCCGAGAACGAACGAGAGGATCGGTCATGGCCGAGGACACGAAGAACTTCACCGCTGAGGAGCGCGAGGCCATGCAGGCCGCGGCGAAGGAAGCCAAGGCGAAGCGGTCCCGCGCGAAGAAGACTCCGGAAGAACAGCGCGCCGAGGGCGAGGCCGACCTCAAGGAGGCGATCGCCAAGCTGTCGGATGCGGCCGACAAGAAGCTCGCCACCGACCTGCACGAACTCGTCACCGAGGTCGCCCCCGACCTCATGCCCCGCACGTACTACGGGATGCCCGCGTGGGGCAAAGACGGCAAGGTCGTGTGCTTCTTCCAACCGGCGAGCAAGTTCAAGGTGCGCTACGGCACCTTCGGCTTCGAGCCGATCTCGAACCTCGACGACGGCACGATGTGGCCGACCGCATACGCGGTCCTGGAGCTGACATCTGCGAACAAGAAGCTCCTCTCGGAGCGGATTCGTCTCGCGATCAGCTGACGAGGACGGGTCCGGCTGGAAGGGCGGAGACAACGGCGAGACCGCGCAGTAGCGTGGACGCCGTGAACACCCTGCCCTTCCCCGCCTCCGTGTACTCCGCCCGCCTCGACCGTGCCGCCGCCCTCGCCGCGGATGCCGATCTCGACGCGATCGTCGTCGGTCCCGGTCCCGACCTGCAGTACCTCGTCGGCGTCGAGGGTGACACGATCGAGCGTCTCACCGCGCTGGTGATCGGCCCGGGGTTCGCGCCGGCGGTCATCGTCCCGCGGATGGAGCTCGCGAAGGTGCGATCGACCGCCGTCGGCGAACTCGGTCTGGCCGTGAGCGACTGGGTCGACGGGGACGACCCCTACGCGCTCATCGTGGCCGCGGTCGGCACGGTGGCGCGCGTCGGCGTCTCGGACGCTCTGCCGGCACTGCATGTGATCCCCCTCGCAGAACGCCTCGGCGTCGCCGTCGAACTCGCCACCCCGGTGCTCCGCGAAGGGCGGATGATCAAGGATGCCGACGAGATCGCCGAGCTGCGTCGCGCGGGGGAGGCCATCGACCGCGTGCACCGTCGCGTACCGGGCTGGCTCCGCGCCGGGCGCACCGAGCGAGAGGTTGCTGCGGACATCGCCGAGGCGATCGTCGCCGAGGGCCACCGCACGGTCGAGTTCGTGATCGTCGGCTCCGGTCCGAACGGCGCCGATCCGCACCACGAGGTGTCCGATCGGGTCATCGAAGACGGCGACGTGGTCGTGGTCGACATCGGGGGAGCCGTCCCGACCGGCTACAACTCGGACAGCACCCGCACCTATGTCGTCGGCACGCCCGACCCGGTGGCGGCCGAGCGGATCGCGGTGCTCGTGCGAGCGCAGCAGGCGGCCGTCGACGCGGTGCGCCCCGGCGTGACGGCCTCCGCAGTGGATGCTGCGGCGCGTACGGTGCTCGCCGACGCAGGTCTGGGTGAGGCCTTCCTGCACCGCACCGGCCATGGCATCGGCGTCTCGGTGCACGAGGAGCCGTACATCGCGCCGGGCAACGATCTGGTGCTGCGGGAGGGCATGGCTTTCAGCATCGAGCCGGGGATCTACTTCGCCGGCGAGTGGGGCGCGCGCATCGAGGACATCGTCGTGGTGACGGCCGAGGGCTGCGAACGGCTGAACGTCGCACCGCATGATCTGACTGTCGCGGGCTGAATACCGCGCGCGCGGGCTCATCCGCGGGCCCTGCCGATGCGGCTGATCCAACGTCGCTCGACGACTGTCGGCTGATTTACGCGAAGCAAAAGCGTCCAGAGCTGTCTCGTCGTAAGCTGTATTCAAGTCTTTTCGCTTAAACTTTAATAAGATCACCTCATGTCCAAGGATGAGGGAGACCGGCAGCGGGTGATCGCGCCCTGGCCGGAGACAGGCATCGAATCACGACCCTGGCGACGCACAGGTGACGAGGTCGCGTCGCGACGCCGCCTACGCACTGCCGCGGGCCCCTATGCCGCGGCGGTACCGCCGTTCATCGCTGGTCTCAACGTCGCACTCCCTGCGAACCTCGCCGCCCTGAGCGACGACGCCGGTCGCGAGTTGGCTCGATTCGACGCCGAGGTGGGTACCCTGGCCGCGCCGTTTGCCTCAATCCTGCTGCGCACCGAGAGTGCCTCGAGCTCTGAGGTGGAGCATCTCACAGCGAGCGCGAAGCAGGTTGCACTCGCGGAGATCGGAGCCTCGAAATCGGTGAATGCCAGACTGATCGTGGGAAACGTTGCGGCGATGGAAGCCGCCGTCGCCCTCTCCGACAACCTGAACACCGACGCGATTCTCACCATGCATCGTGTCCTCTTGCAGAAGTCGAATCCCGAGATCGTCGGGCGATGGCGAGACGCCCAGGTGTGGATCGGGGGAGGCAGTATCTCGCCGCACTCCGCGGATTTCATTCCGCCGCACCAAGATCGTGTTCCGGCTCTCATGGACGACGTGATGGAATTCGCGCGACGCTCCGATGTACCCGTCATTGCACAGGTGGCGATCGCACACGCGCAATTCGAGACGATCCATCCATTCCCGGACGGCAACGGTCGCACAGGTCGTGCCCTCGTGCAGGGAATGCTGCGCGCCGCCGACGTCACGACGAATGTCACCGTCCCTGTCTCTGCCGGCCTGCTCGGGGACACCGAAGCCTACTTCCGTGCACTCACCGCCTTCCGTGCGGGCGACGCGGGCCCGATCATCGAGACGATGGCGGAAGCCGCGTTTTCGGCGATCGCCAACGGTCGTTCCTTGGAGAGGGAGATCACCCGGATCGCCGCTCGGTGGGATGAAGTGGTGCGGGCACGAAGCGACTCATCCGCCCATGCGCTCAAGCAGCTGCTGCTTCGTCAACCAATCGTGACGAGCACGATCGTCGCGGGTGAGTTGGGGGTGAGCTTCCCCGCCGCCGCGTCGTCTGTGCAGAAGCTGGTCGATGCAGGCGTCCTGTCGCAATCGAGCATCGGCCGAAGGAACCGTCACTTCCAAGCGACCGAGGTACTGAACGCACTCGACGATTTCGGTGCACGCGCGCGACGCCAACGCCCGGGTCATTGACGACCCCTCGCGGTCGAGCCGTGTCGCGCACAACACCACGGAGCCGCACCCGTCGACCCGCTCACGAGGAGCGAGACGACGGATACGGCTCCGCGGCTGGGGACCGCCGGCAGGGGTTATGCGCGGCGTCGACGGACCAGCAGGAACCCGCCCGCGGCGATGAGCGCGAGGGCGACGGCCGCGATACCGGTCCAGAGCATCGCATCCGTTCCGGTCGTGGCGAGTCCGCCACCATCGGTCTGACCTGGTCCGGTTCCGGGGCCTGGGGTGCCCGGTTGTGAGGCGGCGGTGACGGTCAGTGTCACGTCCGCGCTGAGTGCGCCCTGCGTGAGAGCCACCGGATAGGCACCGGGGGCGACGCCTGACACGCGGAGGGTGTAGGCGATCGCACCCTGCGCATCGGCCACGACCTCACCGACGCGATCGCCGTCGAAGGTGACCGTCACGGGCTGGTTCGGGGTGAATCCGGATCCGGTGAGCTGCACGCCCGTCTTGGCGAGCGCGTCGGTCGCGATGCGCGAGACGCCCAGAGCCACCTGCGGGTTCCCGGGTGTCGGGTCCTCCGTCACCGTCAGCGTCGCTTCACCGAGGACGTCTCCTGCGGCGAGCGCGCCGATGACGCCGCCGGAGCGCGGTGCGAAGCCGGGTCCCTCGACGAGCTGCACGGTGTACGTGCCGGGGGCGACGTCGGCGACGGTGAAGGATGCTCCGCCCGTCCCACCGGCGGATGCCGTGAACTCCGCGACCTGCGCGCCGTTGAACAGCACGCGGACGGGGGTGTCCGCCTCGAGGCCTTCGGCCGTCAACGACACTCCGTCGGTCGCGAGTTCTCCGGTCGCGATCTCGGTCGGGCTGAGGGTGACCTCGGCCGGGTCGACGGGATCAGCGGTGACCGTCACCGTGTCGGATGCCTCCCACTGGCCGCTACGCAGCAGCACGGTGGAGGTGCCGGCGGCAATTCCCGCGCGGGCCACGGTCGTCGCCACCGCACCCGATGCCGAACTGGTGACCGTCGTCACGACGGCCCCGTCGAAGAGCACCTCGACCGGAGCGTTCTCCGGGAACCCGGTACCCGCCACCTGCACACCGGTGCCGGCGAGATCGGACTGCGAGATCGAGTCCGGAGTGACCGTGACCTCCGGGTCGTAGACCACCGGATCGGCCGTCACCGCGAGAGAGGCCGATGCCGACCACTGTCCGCTGGTCAGCGCGATCGTGTGAGCGCCCGGCGTCACACCGGCCCGGGTGAGCGAGTAGGCGATGGAACCATCGGCGCCACTGGTGACCGTCGCGACGCTGGTGCCGTCGAACGTGATCTCGACCGGCGCGTTCTCCGGGAATCCGGTACCCGCGACCTGCACACCGGTGCCGGCGAGCGCAGCCTGCGCGATCGACTCCGGGGTGACCGTGACCTCGGGGTCGTAGACCACCGGATCCGCTTCCACCGTGAGAGCGGCCGATGCCGACCACTGTCCGTTGGTCAGTGCGATCGTGTGCGCGCCCGGTGCGACGCCGGCCCGCGTCAGCGCGTATGCGACCGATCCGTCCGCGCCGCTCGTGACCGTCGCGACGCTGGTGCCGTCGAACGTGATCTCCACCGGAACGGATGCCGGGAATCCGGCCCCTGCCACGGCGACGCCTGCTCCGGCGAGACGCGAAACGGTCGCGCTCGTGGGATCGACCGAGGCCGTCGGGTTGTATGTCGGGTCGTCGATGATCGTCAGGGTCGTCTCGGCCGTGCGGGCACCGCTCGTGAACCGCGCGGAGTGCTCTCCGACCGTGGCGTTCTGCCAGTACAGGATCACCTCGACGCCGCCGTCAGCGTCGGCCGTGCGGGTGGTGGCCTGCTGACCGTCGATGAAGAGACCGACGGTGCTGCCGGGCACGAAGCCGGTCCCGGTGAAGCGGACGACGCCGTTCGGATCGGTGATCTGCGAGAGTGTGGCCGGGTTCGGGGACACGCTGATCTGCGGCGCGATGCCGTCGATCGCCGCTTCATACGTGAACTGCGTGCCGGTGCACAGGAGACCAGCGCCGACCATGTCCGCCGCGTTGGACCCCGAGCTGGTGACCGAGCCGTCGGCGTGGAACGTTCCGCCCAGCCAGTACTCGGCCTGCGTGTCCGCGTCGATGTCGTACGTCCAGTTCGCCTGGAAAGTCCCGTCTGCCCCGATCGTGGTGGCGGGGATCTCGTTGAACGGGACCTGGAACGGGAACGGCGGGTTCACACCGCAGAAGGCCGTCGACGAGGTGACGACATCGGTCACCTTGCCGCCCGAGACGGTGATCGAGATGTCGTAGCCGTGGCTGTTCTCCCCGACGTAGACGCCGTCCTGCGTGGCTGCGTGAGCCGGAGCGGCGATGCCGACGACGCTGAGGCCGACGGTGAGCGCGACGCCGGTCACTGCGCCGAGGAGGCGCGTGATGCGTGTTCGTAGCTGCGATGTCATCAAGAGATTCCTGTACGTGGTGTGCGGACACATTCAGGCACAGGCTATGAAGCGAAGCCGCACCGGCACATCCGTAGAAACACCGGGGTTCGTCCAATGACTCGAGATAACTCCCCGATGAGCGGGACTTCCGACTACTCTCGATCTGTTGGGGACGGAGGGGGACACATGTTCATCGGTCGGCGCGATGAGCTCGGACGGTTGCGCGCGCAGTTGGATACCCACCGAGACGCCGTCCCCCACGTGGTGCTCGTCGAGGGGCCCATCGGCATCGGCAAGACGGCGCTGGTGAGCGAATTCCTCCGCGCCGACCTCGGTGCGCGCGTCCTCTTCGCGCGACCGGATGAGCTGGCCACGAACATCCCGCTCGCCGGCATCCGTCCGGTGATCGAGGAGCTGCTTGACGTCGATCTTCCGATCCTGCTGGAGGAGAACACACCGCGGATGCTGCAGCGCAGCATCCGCGATGCCTTGGCGACCGAACCGAGTATGCTCGTGGTCGACGACGCGCACTGGCTCGATGCCGCCGCGCTCGAGGTGCTCGAGCGTCTGATCGCAGCCCCCGCCGTGTCAGGCCTCTCCGTGCTCCTGTGCTTCCGCAGCGGCACGGTCCCCGATTCCCTGCTGCACGCGGCCGAGCGCGGAGGGGGTGTGCTGCAGCGGATCCAGCTCGGTCCCCTCGAGCCGGGCGATGCCGCCGCCCTCCTCGGTGGCGAGCACCCGGCAGACGGCACCCTCATCGCACTCGCCGGCGGTAATCCGCTGTTCCTCCGCCTGCTCGCCGAAGCACGGCTCGACGGAGCGGACTTCACGGATGCGGAGACCGCCCCACCCGTCGAGATCGGCGACGCACTGCGCGGCGAGCTGAGCGCGCTCGACCCGGAAGCCCTCGCCGTGCTGCACGCGCTCGCACTCACCCCCGCGATCGCCCCTCGTACTCTGCGCGAGATCGCCGGGACGGATGCCGCGGCTCTGTCGGCTGCCGCCGAGCGACTGGCGCGGCGCGGATTCGTCGATGCGGATGCGCTGACCATCGTGCATCCGTTCATCAGGGCGGCCGCCTACCGCAGCATGACCGCGCGCGATCGTCACCGCGCCCACCGGGTCGCGGCGCAGCACTCCACCGACGTCCTCGAGCGCGCCGCCCATCTGCAGCATGTCGGATCGCACCTCACCACGGACGAGGTCGATACCGTCATCCGCGCCGCGGTGATCGTCTCGGCCACCTCGCCGCGCAGCAGCATCGCGCTGCTGACCCGCACCCGCCGGATCCCGCACCGAGAACGCGACCTGCTGCTGGCCCGGGCGCTGCTCCTCGACGGCCGGCCGGTCGAGGCCGAGGAACTGCTGCGCGACATGCACGCCGAAGGAACACCGACGGGCGAGGGGCTGGCGCTGCTGCTGCAGTCGCTGCGCATCCAGAGCAGACCCGATGAGGCGTTCGAGATCGTCCGCGACGCCGGCGCTGCGCGCTTGGAGCCCGAAGTGATCGTCGAGCTGGCCACGCTCGCCGTGATGCACGACGGTGACGCCGAACTCGACTCGCGCACCTGGTTGGACGACGACGACGCCCGCCCCGGCCATGCAACCGCCCTCGCCGGCCTGCGCGCCCTGTCTCATCTCCGGGTCGGAGATCTCGAGAGAGGTCGTCAGGCATACCTGGTGGCGAAGGCCGGGTTCGAGACACTCACCGCCTCGGAGCTGCTGCCGGTGATCGACGCCGTCACGGCGATGGGATGGTGCGCGCACTTCCTCGCCGACTTCGCCGACGGCGCGCGACTCGTCGAGCGTGCGATCCGCCTGGCCGAGTCTCGCGGGCGCTTCCACGTACTTCCGCACCTCTACCTCATCCTCTCCTTCCTGTGCATTCCGATCGATCGTTGCGACGAGGCCGAGGAGTACAGCGAACTGGCCATCGCGGCCGCCGAGAAGTACAACTGGCCCGACGCGATACCTCTGGCGCTCACGGCGAAGGTCGTCGCGGCGCCCGGCCGAGTCCCGGCGGAGGAGTTCATGGCCAGATACCACCGCCTGGTCGCGGCCGGACTCCCGCAGATCGGGTGGTGGCGGCGCATCGTCCGACTCTTCGTCGCCCGTGCGTCCATCGCGGTCGGGGTCGCGGTCGACCCGGCCGACCTCGCGGTGGACCGCAATGACATCTTCGCGTCGCAGAAGCACATCGGCCTCGGTGAACTCGCCCTCGCGCAAGGAGACCTCGCTGCGGCACTGGGGCACGCCGATGCGGCGATCGCCTGGGGTGAGGACTCGTCACATGCGTCTCAGGCCGGGCACGGCACCCTGTTCCGCGCGCGGGTGCGTCTGGCCGAGGGACGCACCGACGAGGCGGTCGCCGACGCCCGTCGGGCCATCGAGCTGTTCGAGTCCTCCGGATCCGTGTTGTATCGGCGGTTCGCCGAGGCGACGGTGGCGCAGCTCATCGCCACCGCCGCCGAGCAGGTGCACCTCGAGACGCTCACCCGCCGCGAACTCGATGTCGCCGAGCTGGTGGCCGAGGGCCACACGAACCGGACGATCGCCGAGCTGCTGTTCCTCAGCCCCCGCACGGTCGAGAGCCATGTCGCGCGGATCCTGCAGAAGACCGGAATCCGCTCGCGCGCGGGCATCGCGCGGCACCTGGACTCGCGGCGGCAGAAGGCGAGCGGGGCATGACGGAGGTGGCGTCCCCCGGATGCAAAGAACCCCAGGTCCGCGGAGCGGTCGACCTGGGATTTTCTTGAGTGGAGCCTAGGAGACTCCGCCGTCCTCGCTTCGCTGCGGCGGCTCCCCGAATCTCTCAGCCGGATAGACGGACGAAGGCCCCCGTGCATTCGCTCGGGGGCCTTCGTCCGTCTGTGGAGCCTAGGAGATTCGAACTCCTGACATCCTGCTTGCAAAGCAGGCGCTCTACCAACTGAGCTAAGGCCCCGTGAGGGTTTTTCTTGAGTTGAAAGGGTGGGGCTACCAGGACTTGAACCTGGGACCTCTTCATTATCAGTGAAGCGCTCTAACCGCCTGAGCTATAGCCCCGTCAACCTCCAAGACTTTACCGGAGAACGGCGGAAAATCCGAATCGAGCGCGGGGGCTCACAGAGAGCCCCCGCGCTCGACGGCGATCAGTTCCCCGGCCGGATGTCCACGCTTCCCGCAGACAGGTTCACATCGATGGTTCGACCACCGGTGCTGGACTGCTTGACCTTCGCATCGAGAGAACCGGCGCTGATGTCCTGAGTGATGACATAGCCGACATCCGGCACCGTCAGATCCAACGATCCGGCACTCACATCGATCGTCGTCTGCGACGGCGGCGTGCCGGTGAGTTCGACATCGAGCGAGCCGGCCGAGACGCCGAGCACTGCGTCGTCGACCCCGTCGAGCACGATGTCGGCACGACCTGCGCTCATCTGCATGTCGATGCTGTCGGCGGACGCGTCCATGCCGAGGGAGCCCGCATTGACTTCGACGCCCAGGTGACCATAGTCGCCCGCGACCTCGAGGTTGCCGGCGTCGAGGCTGAGATCTCCGTCGAGTCCCTCGCCACTCAGACTCTCGGGCAGGGTGAGGACGACGATCTCCTCGTTGCCGAACCAGTTGCCGAACCACCACCCCCAGGACGACTCCGGGCTGTGGACGATCAGTTCGTCGCCGTCGCGCTCGAACGTCCACGCCCGACCGCGCCCGTTCGTGATCGCGAGCTCGGCCTCGTCGACGTCGCCGAACTCGATGCGCACATTGCTCCCATCGACATCCAGATCGATGCCGTCGATCCCCTCGACATCGACGGTCTGCGTCGAATCGGGGCGGCTCGAGCTCATCAGGTCACCGGTCGCTGCCAGGGCAGCCGTGCCGCCGGAGCCGAGGAGGGCGATGCCCCCGACCACCGCCGTGACGATCATGATCGCGCCGACTCCCGAGGATGACTCTGGTGCAGCCGGGCCACCAGCCTGGGCCGCTGCGGCAGGCTCCGCCACCCAGGGGTCGGCATCCGGCGCGGCCGGTGCCGTTCCGGACGCAGCCGGCGGGGGAGTGAGCGGAGTGTGCCCGCCCTGAAGGTCGTTCTGTTCGTTCGTCATCGTGCCGCTCCTGTCGGGCCGGCCGACGGGGCGGGCCCGCCGGTGTTCTCGATGTGGGCGAGGGCCGCCAGCACGCGACGGTTGCCCGACTCGCCCTGCTCGAACCCCAGCTTCTGGAAGATGGAGGTGATGTGCTTCTCCACACTCGCCTCGGAGAGGAAGAGCAGCCCGGCGATCGCCTGGTTGGACTTGCCCTCGGCGATCAGAGCCAGAACCGTGCGCTCGCGCTCGGTGAGCCGCAGCATCCGATCGTCACGGTTCCGCCGGGTGAGCAGCTGGGCGACGACCTCGGGATCGAGCACGGTCGCACCCTCGGAGATCCGCTGCACCGAGCCGAGGAACTCGGCGACATCCGCCACGCGATCCTTGAGCAGGTAGCCGAGGGGCCCGCCCTGCGCCGCGATCAGGTCCGATGCGTAGCGCTCCTCGACGTACTGCGAGAGCACGAGGATCGCGAGCGACGGATTCGTCGACCGGAGGCCCAGTGCTGCCCGGATCCCCTCGTCCGTGAAGGTCGGGGGAAGCCGCACATCGAGGATGCAGAGCTCGGGGTCGTTTTCGGTGACCGCGTCGTCCAGCCCCGTCGTGTCGGGAAGCGCGGCGACCACCTGGTGGCCGGCGTCCTCGAGGAGACGGACGAGTCCTTCGCGCAGGAGGACCGAGTCCTCGCAGATCAGGATGCGCATGGCACGTTCACCTCCAGAGACGTCGGTCCGCCGGCCGGGCTGTCGAGGCGGAACGTGCCACCGGCAGCGAGGATCCGGTTCGCGATGCCGTCGAGGCCGCCACCGGGCTGCACCTGCGCGCCGCCCATGCCGTTGTCCTCGACGCGCGCCCAGAGGGTGCCGCCCTCTCGCAGCCGCACGATCACCCGTGCCTCACTCGCCCGGGAATGCTTCGCCGCGTTGGTGAGCGACTCGGCGATGGCGAAGTACACGGCGGCTTCGGCCTCTCGACTGCACCGCCCGTCCATCCGGACATCCAGGTGCACGGGAATGTGCGAGCGCCCGGCGAGCGCCGAGAGCGCCGCATCCAGACCGCGGTCGTCGAGCACGGAGGCGTGGATGCCGCGGGCGAGCTGTCGCAGTTCGGTGATGGCCGCCTTGGTCGAGGTGTGCGCCTCCGCGATGAGTTCCTTCGCGGCATCCGGGTCGTTGTCGATCTTCTGCTGGGCGAGCCCGAGCGTCATCCCGACCGAGACCAGGCGAGGCTGGACGCCGTCATGGAGGTCGCGTTCGATGCGAGTGCGCTCGACATCCGCTGCCCGCACGGCGCCTTCGCGCTGAGCGGTCGTCGTGCGGACGCGCTCGGTCAGCTCGGCTTCGCGGCTGCGGATGACGATCGCGAGAGAGAGGGTTCGGTGCAGCAGCGCGAGGCCGATGATCCCGACGATGGATGCGGCGATGCCGAGGATGCCGACCAGCGGCGCCCACTCCACGCCGATTCCCATGCCGCCGAACGGTCCCATGACCCCGTCGGCGTCGGTGAGCGGCGCGAAGCAGATGATGACCGACCAGACGAGGCTCCAGGCGAGACGGAGGACGATCCATCCGAGGATCGCCGCGATGGCGAAGTTCGCGACCGCACGCCACATACGACCATCGATCGCCTGTCGGCCGAGCGATCGCAGCCAGCCGCCGAACCCGGGGCGGTCACGGGGGCGAAGGCGGAGCGGCGCGAGCGGCGTGCGGTACAGCGCGCCGACTCGGGCGATCTCGAACCAGCCGACGCCGAACAGTGCGTACACGAGGCCGACCAGGAGGACGACACCCACGCCGGCGGCGAAGAGGAGTCCGAGGCCGGTGCCGAGAAGGCCGCCGAGCGTGGTGAAGATGACGCCGCCGATGACGCCGACGCCCGCGAGATGCAGGATCGTGAGGAAGATGCGCCGCGGCGGCTTCGCGGCCGTCGCCTGTGGTGGGGGCGCTGTGTGTGTCGTCATGGTTCCAAGGTACGGGCGCGCCGCTGGCGCCGACACCGAGGCATCCGGACACGTGGCTTCGGGTTTTCCGTAGTACTACGGATACGCAGAAGGGGCGGATGCCGTAGCACCCGCCCCTTCAGAGAACAGGGTCAGTTCGACATGAAGCCGACGAGCAGTCCGCCGGTCACCTTCACGGCGAGGTTGTAGATACCGGCGATCACGGCACCGAGAACCGTGAAAACGATCAGGTTGAGGATCGCGACGACGGCGGCGAACGCCATCACCTGCGGCAGGCCGACGACTTCGGTGAGCACGATGGTGCCATCCGTGAACTTGGACACGAATTCGCTGGCGGACGCCATGATCGTCGCCTGCAGCACCAGGAAGATGAGGAAGAACGAGACCATGGTGACGACCGCGAGCGCGACCGATCCGAGGAACGAGAGCTTCACCGCCGACCAGAAGTCCACGTACACCAGGCGCAGGCGGACCTGCTTGCCACCGGTCTTGCGTGTGGACTTCTTCGCCAGCTTGTCGGCTACCGTGCTCATTCGTCCGTGCTTTCCTCAGGGGTCTGTGTCGTCTCGGGGGCTTCGGTCGCGGATTCCGCATCCGCCTCCGCCGATTCGTCTTCCTCGGTGAGGCCCCGTTCGCCGTTGCGGGCGATGGCGAGGATCCGGTCGGCTTCCGTCGTCCGTGCGAACACCACTCCCATGGTGTCTCGGCCCTTGGCGGGCACCTCGGCCACGGCAGAGCGTACCACCTTGCCGCTGGACAGAACCACCAAGACCTCGTCGTCCTCCGAGACGATCAGACCGCCCGCGAGGGTGCCCCGATCGTCGTTCAGTTTGGCGACCTTGATGCCCGTTCCGCCGCGGCCCTGCACGCGATACTCCTCCACCGCGGTGCGCTTCGCGTACCCGGCGTCGGTGACGATGAACACGAACTTGCCCGGTGCGGCGAAGGATGCCGAGAGCAGGCTGTCGCCTTCGATCTTGAACTTCATACCCCGCACGCCGGCCGTCGCGCGACCCATCGGACGCAGCGCCTCGTCGGTCGCCTCGAACCGCACCGACATGCCGCGGCGGCTGATGAGGAGGATGTCGTCGGACGCGTCGACCAGCAGCGCGCTGACCAGCTCGTCCTCTTCGTTCAGACGGATCGCGATGACGCCGCCCTGACGGTTGGTGTCGTACGCATCGAGACGCGTCTTCTTCACCAGGCCCTCACGGGTCGCGAGAACCAGGTACTCGGCGACCGCGTAGTCACGGATGTCGAGAACCTGCGCGATGCTCTCGTCCGGCTGCAGCGCGAGCAGGTTCGCGACGTGCGTACCCTTCGCATCGCGTCCGGCCTCCGGCACCTCATAGGTCTTCGCGCGGTAGACGCGACCCTTGTCGGTGAAGAAGAGCAGCCAGTGGTGCGTCGTCGTGACGAAGAAGTGCTCGACGATGTCATCCGCCCGCAGCTGCGCGCCCTTGATGCCCTTGCCGCCGCGGTGCTGCGAACGGTAGTTGTCGCTGCGCGTGCGCTTGATGTATCCGTCGCGCGTGACGGTGACGACCATCTCCTCCTCGGCGATCAGGTCTTCCATCGAGACGTCGCCGTCGAAGCCGTGCAGGATGTGCGTGCGGCGCTCGTCGCCGAAGCGATCGACGATCGCGGTGAGCTCCTCACGGATGATCGTGCGCTGACGGCCCTCGTCGGCGAGGATCGCCTTGAAGTCGGTGATCTGCGCCTCGAGCTCGGTCGCCTGATCGATGATCTTCTGACGCTCGAGAGCGGCCAGTCGGCGCAGCTGCATCTGCAGGATCGCATCGGCCTGGATCTCGTCGATGTCGAGGAGCTTCTGCAGACCCTCGTTGGCTTCCTGCGTCGTCTGCGACCGGCGGATCAGCGCGATGACCTCGTCGAGCGCATCGAGCGCCTTGAGGTATCCGCGCAGGATGTGCATGCGCTTCTCGGCCTCGTTGAGGCGGTACTGCGTGCGCCGGACGATCACCTCGATCTGGTGAGCGATCCAGTGGGTCACGAAGCCGTCGATCGCCAGGGTGCGCGGCACGCCGTCGACGATCGCGAGCATGTTCGCGCCGAAGTTCTCCTGCAGCTGCGTGTGCTTGTACAGGTTGTTCAGCACGACCTTCGCGACGGCATCCCGCTTCAGGACGACGACGAGACGCTGACCCGTGCGGTCGGAGGACTCGTCGCGGATGTCGGCGATGCCGGTGATCTTGCCGTCACGGGCGAGATCGCCGATCTTCACCGCCACGTTGTCAGGGTTCACCTGGTACGGCAGCTCGGTGATCACGAGGCAGGTACGACCCTGGATCTCCTCGACGCCGACGACAGCGCGCATCGTGATCGAGCCGCGACCCGTGCGGTACGCCTCGTGGATGCCCTTGGTGCCGAGGATCTGCGCGCCGGTCGGGAAGTCCGGACCAGGGATGCGCTGCATCAGCCCCTCGAGCAGCTCTTCGCGCGAGATGTTCGCGTTGTCGAGCGCCCAGAGCGCGGCTTCGGACACCTCGCGCAGGTTGTGCGGCGGGATGTTGGTGGCCATGCCGACCGCGATGCCGACCGAGCCGTTGACGAGCAGGTTCGGGAAACGCGCCGGCAGGACCGTGGGCTCCTGGGTCTGACCGTCGTAGTTGTCCTGGAAGTCGACGGTGTCTTCTTCGATGTCTCGCACCATCTCGAGCGCGAGCGGGGCCATCTTGGTCTCGGTGTACCGCGGCGCCGCGGCGCCCATGTTGCCTGGTGAGCCGAAGTTGCCCTGGCCGAGAGCCAGCGGGTAGCGCAGCGACCACGGCTGAACGAGACGGACGAGGGCGTCGTAGATCGCCGAGTCGCCGTGCGGGTGGTACTGACCCATGACCTCGCCGACCACACGGGCGCACTTCGAGAACGACTTGTCGGGACGGAAACCGCCGTCGTACATGCCGTAGATCACACGGCGGTGCACGGGCTTCAGGCCATCGCGGACGTCGGGGAGGGCACGACCGACGATGACGGCCATGGCGTAGTCGAGATAGCTGCGCTGCATCTCCGACTGCAGGTCGACCTGGTCGATCTTGCCGTGATCGTGCGCCGGCTCGGGGCGTTCTTCTTCAGTCATGAGTCATTTCCTGGTTGCTGAGCTTGACGAAGCATCCGGGTCCCCTCGACGAGCGCAGGGACCCCGGTCTCCACTAGATGTCGAGGAAGCGGACGTCCTTGGCGTTGCGCTGGATGAAGCTGCGTCGGGACTCGACGTCCTCACCCATCAGCACGCTGAAGATCTCGTCCGCAGCGGCGGCATCCTCGATGGTGATCTGCTGGAGCGTCCTGGTGCTGTGATCCATCGTGGTCTCCCACAGCTCCTTCGGGTTCATCTCACCGAGACCCTTGTAGCGCTGGATGCCGGCATCCTTCGGGATCCGCTTGCCGTTGTCGAGCCCGTACTTCAGCAGAGCGTCGCGCTCGGCGTCGCTGAAGACGTACTCGTGGGCCGAGTTCGACCACTTCAGGCGGTACAGCGGCGGCATCGCGAGGTAGACGAATCCGGCCTCGATGAGCCCGCGCATGTAGCGGAACAGCAGCGTGAGCAGCAGCGTGGTGATGTGCTGACCATCGACGTCGGCATCCGCCATCAGCACGATCTTGTGATACCGCGCCTTCTCGATGTCGAAGTCCTCGCCGATGCCGGTGCCGAAGGCCTGGATCATGGCCTGGACCTCTTTGTTGCCCAGAGCCTTGTCGAGACGCGCGCGCTCGACGTTGAGGATCTTGCCGCGGAGCGCCAGGATCGCCTGCGTGTGCGGGTCGCGGCCCTGCACCGCGGAGCCGCCGGCCGAGTCACCCTCCACGAGGAAGATCTCACTGATCGACGGGTCCTTGCTCGTGCAGTCCTTGAGCTTGTCGGGCATCGCTGCCGACTCGAACACGCTCTTGCGACGGGCCGTCTCGCGCGCCTTGCGGGCGGCCATACGAGCGGTGGCCGCATCGATCGCCTTGCGGATCACGTTCTTCGCCTGGTTCGGGTTGCGCTCGAACCAGTCGCCGAGCTGATCGCCGACGATCTTCTGCACGAACGCCTT
Source organism: Microbacterium sp. PMB16 (assembly GCF_051294855.1). GTDB lineage: Bacteria > Actinomycetota > Actinomycetes > Actinomycetales > Microbacteriaceae > Microbacterium. The sequence goes on along the minus strand of NZ_CP145908.1, from coordinate 1,277,180 downwards.
GGCCTCGGTGTTGCCGAGCTTGGTCTTCGTCTGACCCTCGAACTGCGGCTCGCCGAGCTTGATCGAGATCACGGCGGTCAGTCCCTCGCGGACGTCATCTCCGGAGAGGTTGTCGTCCTTCTCCTTGAGCAGGTTGTTCGCGCGAGCGTACTTGTTGACCAGCGTCGTGAGCGCCGCACGGAAGCCCTCTTCGTGCGTACCGCCCTCGTGCGTGTTGATCGTGTTCGCGTAGGTGAAGACGTTCTCTGTGTACGACGTCGTCCACTGCATCGCGACCTCGAGCGAGATCTTGCGCTCGGTGTCTTCCGACTCGAACGCGATGATCTCGTCGTTGACGACCTCGGCGTGACGCACCTTGTTCAGGTACTCGACGTAGTCGACGAGTCCGCGCTCGTAGAGGAAGACATCGCTGCGCTGCTTCTCGACGCCCGTGCCCTCTTCTTCGATGATCTCGGTGTGACCCGAACGCTCATCGTGCAGCTCGATCCGCAGTCCCTTGTTCAGGAACGCCATCTGCTGGAAACGGGTGCGCAGGGTCTCGTAGTCGAAGTCGATGCCCTCGGTGAAGATCGTGGGGTCCGGCCAGAACGTGATGTCGGTTCCGGTCTCGTCGGTCTCCGCACCGCGCTCGAGGGCCTGCTGCGGGTGACCGCCGTTCGCGAAGCTGTGGTGCCAGGTGTAGCCCTGACGCTTGATGTCGATCTCGAACCGCGTGGACAGCGCGTTTACGACCGAGGAGCCGACACCGTGCAGACCGCCGGACACCGCGTACCCGCCGCCACCGAACTTTCCACCGGCGTGCAGGATCGTGAGCACGACCTCGACGGTCGACTTGTTCGGATCGGACGAGTGCGGATCGACCGGGATGCCGCGGCCGTTGTCGACCACGCGGACGCCGCCGTCGTCGAGCAGCGTCACACCGATCGTGTCGCAGTAGCCGGCGAGAGCCTCATCGACGGAGTTGTCGACGATCTCGTAGACCAGGTGGTGCAGACCACGCGGACCCGTCGACCCGATGTACATACCGGGGCGCTTGCGGACGGCTTCGAGACCTTCGAGGATCTGGATCTCATCGGCACCGTACTCGCCCGGCTGCTTCACCTTGGGTGACAGGGGCTGATGCAGGTTGTCGGAGCCGTTCGCGGGGGTCCCTCCGTTGGTCGATTCCGTCTCGTCTGCGGGGGATTCAGGCGTCATCAGAGGGCATTCTCCACATCGATATCACGAACTCCCATTCTAGCGGGATTTCGTCACGATATGCGGCTCAGAGGCCGCGTGTGGGCCTCTGAGCGTTTCAGACCCCTCGCATGGTGTCCTACCCGTAGGTATCGCGCGGGCCCCGTCCTGGAACGGCTCTGGGACCCCATTTCCAGGAGGGGACGTCCGGTCCGATGAAGCGCAGGTTGTCGACACCGGCATCCGGATAGCGTCGGGTGATCTCCGTGATGATGGTCGCGCGCATGAACTGGAGGTTCTTCGCCCAGGCCGTCGAATCGCACTTCACCGTGAGCAGTCCGCGTTCGAGAGACACCGGCTCGGAGTGCTTCGCGGTGTCGGCGCCGGCGAGATCCGCCCACTGCCGCACCAGATCCTCCCGCGCCAGGGTCGTCTGCCAGCCGGAATCACGACTCAGCCGATCGAGCACCGCCCCGAGCGATCCAGGGTCGCGCCCGGGAGTGAACGGTGCATTCTCGTCGTCGTCGACGATCCGGCGCTTGCGCTTCCATGACGTCGAGCTCGGCTTCAGTCCCCGTAGACGCAGGTATGTCGCCACCGTCTCCGGAGCCTCGGATGCCGCGGGCGTGGGTGTGACGTCAGTCATCATCTCCCTCTCCGCCGGCATCCTGAACTTCGCGCTCGTCGCTGATGGTTCCCGCGCTGATCCGCACCACGTGGGCGTGCAGCACCTCAGGAATATCCTCCTCCACCGCCGCCGTGACCACCACCTGCTCGTAGCCCGCGGTCAGTGCGGCCAATCGCTGGCGACGGTCGGAATCCAATTCTGCGAAGACATCGTCGAGGATCAGCACCGGATCACCCGCCGGCGACTCGCTGCGCAGCAGCTCGGCCGAGGCGAGCCGCAGTGCGAGGGCGATCGACCAGGACTCCCCGTGCGACGCGTAGCCCTTCACCGGAAGATCGCGCACCCGCAGCACGAGGTCGTCACGATGCGGTCCGGTCAACGTGAGTCCGCGGTCGAGTTCGTTGGACCGCTTCGCCGCGAGGGACGCCCGGAACAACTCGGCGATGATGCGGGTCTCACTCACCTTGTCGCGGGGCTGCGCCTCTTCGGCATCCGTTGCGTCGGCCTCGTCGTCTTCCGGGTCGGCGCCGCTCACCGACAGCGCCCACTCGAGCTGCGGACGATGATCCTCGCCGGCGATCGCCTCGTATGCGTCGGCGACCGGCTGCTGCAGATCGGCAGCCAGCCGCTGCCGAGCCACGATGATCTCCGACCCGAGCGAGACGAGCTTGTCGTCCCACACGTCGAGCGTGCTCAGACCCTCACCGCGGATTCCGCGGGCCCGCGCCGACTTCAGCAGGGCGTTGCGCTGCTTCAGCACCCGGTCGTAGTCGGCGAGCACCGCCGCCAACCGAGGAGTGCGCTGGATGAGGAGCTGATCCGCGAAACGACGCCGGGCCGACGGATCGCCGCGCACGATCTGCAGATCCTCCGGGGCGAAAAGCACCACGTGCGCGTAGCGCGGCAGCTCGTTCGCCTTCGACGGAGACCCATTGATGCGCGCCTTGTTCGACCCCTGCCGATTCACCTGAACCTCGACCAGCACCTTGCGCTCGCCGTGCGAAAGTCGAGCACGGATGATCGCGAACTCCTGACCATCACGCACCATCGGCGCATCCGACGACACCCGATGCGACCCCAGCGTCGCGAGGAACACCACCGCCTCCGCCAGATTCGTCTTGCCCTGACCGTTACGGCCGACCAGCACATTCGGACCGCGGTGGAGGGAGAGTTCGGCGGTCGCGTAATTGCGGAAATCAGCCAGGCTCAGATGTTCCACGATCACGGAGTCAGCCTAGCTTCGGGGTCGGACAGTCTCTTGTTGTCTTGGTTCTTGGTGCTTGGGTTTTGGTACTTGGATCTTGTGGGTCCGGAGAGCGGTGAGCTCTCTTCTTTCGCAGAGCGGGTTCCCTCCCGCTTCGCGGGCCCTTCCCGATGCTCAATCCGAGAGCTCACCGCTCTCCTCCAGCCGTACGCATCATCCCGGCTCTGCTGCGGAGAGTTGGGAGTAGGGGAGGCAGCGGCTCGCTTCGCTCGCCGACTGCGTGCGATAAGGGAGTGGGCTGGGTCGCTGGGGCTGTCGAAAGGTCCGCGAGTCGCGGTTTCAGCGGAGGAGGAGGTTGGGCTGGAGGAGGTACTTGAACGAGTCGAGGCCGGCCTGGTCGACCGACGTCTGGCTCGTGATCAGGACCGGGCTCAGCTTGTTCGCGTTGTCGCTCGAGGTGAACGTCACACGCACGAACTCGCTCTTGACCGCACCGAGGGCCTCGATGAGGTACTGCGGGTTCAGGCCGAGCGTCACGTCTTCGCCACCGTTGAGGATCGCATCGACCGACTCGGATGCGCGAGCGTGCTCGCTGCCCGAAGCATCCATCGTGACGCTGTCGCTGGTGAATGTGAAACGCAGGGGAGCGGCACGATCCAACACGAGCGAGACACGGCGCACTGCCTCGACGAGATCTGCGGTGTTCACGACCGCATAGTGCTCGGTCTGCTCGGGGAAGAGGCGACGAACCGGCGGGAAGTTGCCCTTGATGAGCAGCGAGGTGACCGTCTTGTTGCCGGCCGTGAAAGCGATGATCTCGCGCTCGCCCGCGCCGGAGAAGGCGATCTGGATGGTGCCGGCGTGACCGAACGTCTTCCCGACCTCGACGAGGGTGCGGGCAGGAACGAGGGCGGTGGCCTCGACGGCCTCGCCGTCCCACGGCACATCGCGGATGGAAACCCGGTAGCGGTCGGTGGCGACGAGGCTGAGGCTCTGACCCGAGACCGCGAGCTGCACACCGGTGAGAACCGGGGTGACGTCATCGCGGGAGGCGGCGAAGCCGACCTGAGCGATCGCCGTGCCGAAGTCGTCGGCCGGAACGACGCCGGATGATCCGGACACCTCGGGGATCGACGGGTATTCCTCGACAGGCATCGCGGCGAGCGTGAATCGCGCGGAGCCACAGGTGACCGTGATGCCACCGTCGTCTTCGACGGCGATCTCGATCGGAGCATTCGGGAGGCGGCTCGCGATGTCGGAGAGCAGACGACCGTGGACGAGGATCGTGCCCGGGGTGTCGACCGTTGCTTCGATGGTCGTCCGGGCGGAGGCCTCGTAGTCGAACGCCGAGAGCGTGAGACCGGAACCGTCTGCTTCGATCAGCACTCCGGCCAGGATCGGCTGGGGATTGCGCTGCGGAAGCAGCTTGACGACGAACGACACTGCCTCGCTGAAGACATCGCGGTTGACCTGAAACCTCACGGGTGCTCCCTTGTCGTCGTTCTGTGACATGTCGTCGTCGTTCCTGCCGGTGCAGGGCTTCCCATGCTAGCCCCACAGCCACGCCGATCCCTACGCCCGGATCTTTTGTGATCCCGAGACCGTTCTCCCCACCGTCTGGTGATGGGATCGCGCATTGAAAGACTTAACTCCTTAACGGTGTTAACCGCTGTGGATTCTGTGGATAACTCGGTGGATAGTAGTCGCGAGTAAGGAACTACACGGCTGTCACTTGTGGAAACCCTGAGGAATCCGCGGGCTGGGAGCCATCGGCCGCTTTCGAGCCCTTCCCTACTTATCCACAGGTTTGGGCTTCCAGCCCACATTCGTCCCGATCCGATCGACGATCATCCACAAGTTATCCACATGTGCATAGAGGCATCTATCGGCCGCCGCGCCGGGCCGCCAGACAGCAGAAGAGGGCGCTGACGCACCGGGAACAGGTGCGTCAGCGCCCTCGACAGGCAGGGAAGAGTCAGCGTCGACCGAGCTGCGTGGTGATCTCGGTGACCTGGTTGTAGATCGAGCGGCGCTCCTTCATGAGTTCGCTGATCTTCTTATAGGCGTACATGACCGTGGTGTGGTCGCGGTTGCCGAAGAGCTGCCCGATCTTCGGCAGCGACAGGCTCGTGCGCTCGCGACACAGGTACATGGCGATCTGTCGTGCCGTGGCGATCTGCTGCGAGCGGCTCGAGCCGTAGAGGTCGTCGACCGTGAGCTTGAAGTACCCGGCCGTCGCGGTGATGATGTCGGTCGGCGAGATGATGTTGTCCTCGGCCGTGTCGATGATGTCGCGGAGCACTGTCTGGGCGAGAGAGATGTCGAGCGATGAGCGATTCAGGCTCGCGAACGCCGACACCCGGATGAGGGCGCCCTCGAGTTCACGGATGTTCGACGAGACGACGGTCGCGATGTACTCGAGTACTTCGTCGGGGATGTGCAGCGCCTCGCTCTGCGCCTTCTTGCGGAGGATCGCGATGCGGGTCTCCAGGTCGGGCGCCTGCACGTCTGTGATGAGGCCCCACTCGAAACGGCTCCGCATCCGGTCCTCGAAGCCGGTCAGATGCTTGGGCGCCACATCGCTCGTGATCACGACCTGCTTGTTGTGATCGTGCAGCGTGTTGAACGTGTGGAAGAACGCCTCCTGGGTCTCGGCCCGACCCTGCAGGAACTGGATGTCGTCGATCAGGAGGATGTCGACGTCGCGGTAGCGCGCCTGGAACGCGGCGCCGCGATTGTTCGCGATCGAGTTGATGAAGTCGTTCGTGAATTCCTCGCTCGAGACGTAGCGCACCTTCACGCCGGCGTAGAGCGACTGGGCGTAGTCGCCGATCGCGTGCAGGAGGTGGGTCTTGCCGAGACCGGAGTCTCCGTAGATGAAGAGCGGGTTGTAGGCCTTGGCCGGTGCTTCGGCCACAGCGACCGCGGCCGCATGCGCGAAACGGTTGGACTGACCGATGACGAAGTTGTCGAAGGTGTACTTCGGATTGAGGCGCGACTCGTGTCGCAGCTGTGTCGGCTGCTCCATCGGCGACTCGACTCGGGCGGGCTCGTGCCGGCCGAAGTCGGCGACAGCCATCTGCTCGTTGGGCTGATCGGCGAGTTCGTGGTTCACCACGACGCGATACGACGTGACTTCGTCGCCGATGTGCGAGAGGGCCTCCATGATCGGCAGCCGCAGGCGCTTGTTGATCTGCGCGGCTGTGAGATCGTTCGGCACCTCGAGGTAGAGGGTCGCCGACATCACCCCCGCGGGAACCGCCAGGCTCAGGAAGCCTTGGAGCTGCGGGGTGACGCGATCGTCGTCGACCAGGAGCTCCTGCACCGTGGTCCAGATCGGAACGTCGGGCTGGGCAGGTGATGACATGACGCTCCGGACGGGGCTCGGGTAGGGGTAAACGTGCCGTGCCCCCTGTGGATAACTTCGGTTGCCACGGTAGTCATCGCGGCTGGGAACGGCAACCTGCCCTTGGAAACACACGCGCGTGTTGTGCATCGCGGATCGCCCAGGGTTGTGGATAATGGCTGTGCGGTTCGTGCCGGGTGCGGTCCCCCTGAGCGCGCAGATTTGCTCTGCGCGCCGCAAAGACGTACCCTAAGTCGGTTGACTTATGCCATTTTTGGCAGTTCCCCATGTCTCCGGTCGCAGTGAACCCGGTGGCAGTATTCCCGGAGTGATTCCATGAGCAAGCGCACCTTCCAGCCCAACAACCGTCGTCGCGCCAAGAAGCACGGCTTCCGAGCCCGCATGCGCACGCGCGCCGGCCGCGGCATCCTCGCTGCCCGCCGCGCGAAGGGCCGCACCGAGCTCTCCGCGTAGTCCGCTGTGCTCGCCCGCCCCTATCGGCTGACCCGCGGCAGCGACTATCGAATGGTCGTTCGCCGTGGATCCCGTTGTGGCGGGTCGCGCCTCATCACGTCGATGTTGTCGACGGGTGAGAGCGGAACCGTGCGGTTCGGTTTCATCATCAGCAAGCAGGTGGGCACCGCAGTGGTGCGCAACACCGTCCGTCGGCGACTCAAAGCCGTCTGTGCGGAGGCGCTCCCGCGAGTTCCCGAGGGCACGGATGTCGTCATCCGTGCCCTTCCTGCGTCTGCCACCGCATCGTTCTCCGAGCTCCGGGCAGACGTGGAGCGCTGTCTCGCGAGGCTCACTCCGGCGACAGCGGCGACTGCGAGCACCGCGTGACTGCCCTGCCGGCGTCCTCGATCGGCTCAGCGCACATGCAGGCCGGCGATCTCATCCGCAGCATCCCGCTGATTCCTCGCAATCTGGTGCTCGGATTCCTCACCGCGTATCGCAAGACGATCTCTCCTCTCTATGGAGATGTCTGTGCGTACTACCCCAGCTGTTCCGCTTACGCTGTAGGTGCGGTGCAGCAGCACGGTGCCGTGCGGGGAACCCTGTTCTCCGCGTGGCGCATCCTCCGCTGCAATCCCTGGACTCGCGGAGGCGTCGATGACGTCCGTCCGCACGAACACTTCCGCTACGACCTGACTTCTCACGGTTTCGTCGTCCCTGCCCGAAAGGACTGAACGGTGGGTCTTGACCTTCTGCTCGCCAGTACCACCCCCAGCGATGCGCCCGCGGCGGGTGGCTTCGATCTGATCGGCACTATCCTGTGGCCGCTGAAGTGGGTCGTCGAGATGATCCTCGTCGCCTGGCACTGGCTTCTCACCGCGGTCGGTCTGCCGGCGGCATCCGGTCTCACCTGGGTGCTGTCGATCGTCGGTCTCGTCATCGTCGTTCGTGCTGCTCTGATCCCGCTGTTCGTCAAGCAGATCAAGAGCCAGCGAAAGATGATGGAAATCGCTCCTGAGCTGCGAAAAGTTCAGGAGAAGTACCGCGGCAAGAAGGACCAGCTGTCTCGCGAGGCGATGAGCCGCGAGACCATGGGCCTGTATAAGAAGCACGGCACGACGCCGATGTCGAGCTGTCTTCCGCTGCTGGTGCAGATGCCGATCTTCTTCTCGCTCTTCAGCGTGCTGAGCGACGTCAAGAAGCATGCCGTCGAGGGGATCGGCGGTGTGGGCCTGCTGAGCGCTGATCTGACGAAGGAGTTCTACGACGCGAAGCTCTTCGACGTCGCGTCGCTGCACGGAACGCTCGGCGATGCCGTCGACGCCGGCAACACCACGGCGATCATCATTCTGGTCACGCTCGTCGTCCTGATGATCGGCTCGCAGTTCTTCACCCAGCTGCAGATCATCTCGAAGAACCTGTCGCCTGAGGCCAAGACCGGCCAGGCGTACCAGATGCAGAAGATCATGCTCTACGTGCTGCCGCTCGGCTTCATCTTTTCGGGTATCTTCTTCCCGCTCGGCGTGGTCGTCTACTGGTTCATCTCGAACATCTGGACCATGGGTCAGCAGTTCCTCGTCATCCGTGAGATGCCGACCCCGGGATCCGAAGCGGCAAAGGCTCGGGAGGAGCGTCTGGCCCGCAAGGGCAAGGCGATCGACTCCTCGGGCAAGGTCGTCCCGATGGCTGCCTACGAGGCGGAGCAGCAGCGCCTGCTCGAGCAGGCCGAGAAGGCGAAGGCTGAGGCACCGAAGCGTCAGCAGCCTGTCGGTAAGAAGCGTGCGAAGAAGAAGGGGACCGGTTCATGAGCGAGGTCGTGACCGAGACCACCGAACCGACGGTGGCTCAGCTGGAGAATGAAGGCGATGTCGCCGCGGACTACCTCGAGGAGCTCCTCGACATCGCCGACATCGATGGTGACCTGAACCTGGATGTTCGTCAGGGTCGCGCGTACGTCTCGGTCGAGGCGGAGGGCGACGGACTCGCTCTGCTCTCAGCGCCGGACACGGTGCAGGCCCTGCAGGAGCTCACTCGTCTCGCGGTGCAGAACCGCACGGGGTCCTTCTCGCGTCTGATCCTGGATATCGGCGGATCGCGCGACACCCGTCGCCGTCAGCTAGAGACGCTGGTGGATGCTGCGGCCGCGAAGCTCGACGAGGGATCCTCGCAGGCGTCGCTGCCGTCGATGTCGAGCTACGAGCGCAAGCTGGTGCACGACATCGCTGCGGACCGCGGCCTCGTTTCGGAGTCATACGGCGAGGGCGCTGACCGCCACACTGTGCTTCGCCGTCGTTGATGTTTCACGTGAAACATTGCCGCCTTGTCGACATCGGGTGGCGCCGCGTTGACTGATCTCGAAGTCGAGCCGGCAGTCGCCGCTGAGCTCTTCGGCGATCGGATCGATGTCGCTCGCTCGTTCACCGAGGCTCTCGCCCGGGAAGGGGAGGAGCGTGGGCTCATCGGTCCACTCGAACTTCCCCGGCTGTGGACGCGCCACATTCTCAACAGTGTGATCGCTGCTCCATTGTTCGATGGATCGGTGGCAGATATCGGTTCCGGCGCAGGTTTGCCCGGCCTGGTGCTGGCCATCGCCCGCCCGGACGTGCAGTGGACGCTGATCGAGCCGATGGAGCGCCGGGTCACCTGGCTCAATGAGCAGGTATCCGCTCTCGGGCTGACGAACGTGAATATGGTGCGGGCGCGCGCAGAGGATGTGCGGCCACCCGAGGGTTTCGACGTAGTGACGGCTCGTGCGGTCAGTGCATTGCGGACGCTCATTCCTCTCACGGCGCCGTTGGTTCGTGACGGGGGCGAGCTCACTCTGCTCAAGGGCATGAACGTGGCCAATGAGATCGATGCGGCGCAGAAGCAGATCAAGAAGTTCCGATTGACGAACGTCCGGGTCGAGGTGCTGGGCGAGGGCGTTCTGTCGGAGACGACGCGAGTGGTTCGAGCGACCGTACGGTAGTTCCCCGCACATGATGTTTCACGTGAAACATCATGTGGTGGACGTTGGTTCTTCGGCGGACGGTTGGTCTTGTTGCGCGAGCGCACGTGCGAGCAGCCTGCTGTAATGAGAGCATGCGCGTGGAGCGAGTCGTACCGAACCTGACCGTCGCCGACATCCGGAGTGCGGTGCGGACGCATCAAGAGGTGCTCGGATGGTCGGTGGTGATGGATCACGGGTGGATAGTCACGCTCGCGGATGAACAGGGACATCAGCTGAGCATCATGGATCGCGACGCGACAGCAACGTGCAACCCCGATGTCTCGATCTTCGTGGACGACGTGGACGTGGCGTTCGGGCGGGCTGTCGCCGCCGGGGTGGAGATCGTGCACCCGCTCACAGCCGAGCCCTGGGGCGTGACCCGCTTCTTCTACCGCGATGCCGAGGGCAGTGTGATCAACGTGGGTATGCACACCTGAGAGGAGCGCTCGCCTCAGGTGCTCACCCTGCTGGGTGGAGCGTCGTTTCACGTGAAACATCATGACGTTGCCCTCGGGCTCAGGCGGTGAAGCCGGGGAGCACTGCACTAACGGGGTCTAACCGCCGGGTTAGGGGCTGTGGGAGGCTTCCGTGATCGTCGATCCAGGGAAGCGGGTTGCCGTCGAGGGACGGGTGACTCATGGGTCCCCGCTTAGTGGCGAGCTCTGAGTGCCACGCCCGCTCGGGCGTGGTTGAGAGGTTAGAGCGATGTTTCACGTGAAACATCCCGACGTTGCCCTCAGGTTCAGGCGCGGTGAAGCCGGGAGCTCTGCCTGGGTCCAACCACCGGTTTAGGGGCTGTTGGGGGAGAGGCTCCGTCGAATGCCAAGTCCGAGGCGCTTCGAGCCGGACTCCAGTGCAGCCGACCACGACTACTGCGTAGTCGGCGTTTCACGTGAAACATCCCTCACGCGGATAGCTCGCTTTCAGCGCGCGCCCCTGAATGCCTGCGGCTCATCCCCGGTGGAGAGCCCAGGCACATGCTTCGCGATCAGCAGATCCTGTCGGATGGGCGCGCGCCGGACGCAGACCACTCGCTCCGCAAGAACGCGCGTGAGCTGCCTCGACGTCATCCTCTGTTCTCAACGGACTTTGCTTCGCGGTGTTTCACGTGAAACACCGCGCCTCCCGATGAGCTTGACGCGTCGGTGGCAGCGAGAGTGAACCTCTTTCCTAGACGCCGAGGATCCCTTCCCGCCTTAAGGCTTCAGGCCTCGTGCCCGGATGCCGGAGCCCGTGCCGATCCCCAGCGCGCAGACAGCACCGTTTCACGTGAAACATCGCGCTCACCAATCCACCACGCCTGAGCGCGCGTGCACTCAGAGCTCGCCACTAAGCCGGCCCCATGACCCACCCCGTCCCACGACGACAGGCCTGCTTCCCTAGATCGAATCGTGAGCGACGATCACGGAAGCCTCCGCCTACACACAACCCCTACCGATACGTGGCTTTCCACCGACGTATACCCCGCGGATGCCGAAGGCGCGCGGCACCCGTGAGGGTGGGATGCTTCCGTGAGTGAGCATCGGGAGGGGCCCCCGCTTGCGGGGAGGGCGCCCGCTCTGCGAACGAGGGGGAGCATCCCACCCTCACCCCCGTAAACCCCGTAAACCCCTCACCCCCGAACCCATCCGGTACAACCTCCTCTGCACAGCCCCGCAACACTCACCAGACCACTCACCGCCCGCAACCCCGGCATCCAACGTCCTCCCCAGCGATTAGAGTGGAACGCGGCCCCGAAAGGAGTGGATGTTTCACGTGAAACAATCCGAAAAGGCATCACCGAACGAATCGTTCGGGATGGATACCCCGCTCGCGCGGGAGCTCGCCGACCTCTCCGCCCGGCGCCGTGCGCTCGAGGCTGCGAAGGTCGAGTTCACCGGCGAGACGCGTGTGCTGACAGTGTCGAATCAGAAGGGTGGCGTGGGCAAGACCACGTCTGCCGTCAACGTCGCTTCTGCGCTCGCTGGCCTCGGCGCGAAGGTCCTCGTGATCGATCTCGACCCGCAGGGCAACGCGTCCACCGCGCTGGGAGTGCCGCATAGCGCGGAAGTCCCCAGTGTCTACGACGTGCTGATCGAGGAGTTCCCGCTCGCCGACATCGTGCAGCAGAGCCCGGAGGATCCGAATCTCTTCTGCGCGCCGAGTACGATCCACCTCGCGGGTGCCGAAATCGAGCTCGTCGCGCAGGTCGCGAGGGAGCACCGGCTGCGTCGCGCGCTGGAGGAGTATCTCGTCGACAGCCCGATGGACTTCGTCATCATCGACTGCCCGCCGTCGCTGGGTCTGCTCACGATCAACGCCTTCACCGCAGCTTCCGAGGTCTTCATCCCCATCCAGTGCGAGTACTACGCGCTGGAGGGTCTGAGCCAGCTGCTCGGCAGCATCCAGATGATCCAGAAGCACCTGAATCCTTCGCTGCACCTCTCCACCATCCTGCTCACGATGTTCGATGGGCGCACGCGTCTCGCGCAGCAGGTGGCGGACGAGGTGCGGACGCACTTCCCCGATCAGGTGCTCGAGACCGTGATTCCACGGTCGGTGCGCGTGTCAGAGGCACCGAGTTTCGGGCAGACCGTGATCGCTTACGATGGGCAGTCCGCCGGCGCGATCGCGTACCGCGAGGCTGCTGTCGAGATCGCGTCGCGTACAGCGACGCAGAGCAAGGAGAAATGATGGCGAAGCGCACTGGACTGGGTAGGGGCATCGGCGCCCTGATCCCGACGGCTGACCAGGCGGAGCGTCCGGTGGACGTGTTCTTCCCCGGGGCGAACCTCCGCCCGAGCGAGGCTCAGGTGAGCACCGTGGCGCAGGAGAACGACCTCGCGGTCGTCCCTGGCATCCACCTGGTGCAGGTCGACCCGCACAAGATCGTTCCGAACCCGCGGCAGCCGCGTACCCACTTCAACCCGGAGGATCTCGCCGAGCTGGTGCACAGCGTCCGCGAGTTCGGCGTGCTGCAGCCGGTCGTCGTCCGGCAGAACTCCGATGGCGACTACGAGCTGATCATGGGGGAGCGGCGCACGCGGGCCGCACGCGAGGCAGGTCTCGAGACGATCCCGGTGATCGTTCGCGAGACCGCAGATGAGGACCTGCTCCGCGACGCCCTGCTGGAGAACCTTCACCGCTCCGAGCTGAACCCGCTGGAAGAGGCATCGGCCTACCAGCAGCTTCTCGAGGATTTCGGCATCACGCAGGAAGAGCTCGCGACGCGCATCGGTCGCTCGCGGCCCCAGATCAGCAACACGATCCGCCTGCTCAAGCTGCCGGTTCCCGTGCAGCAGCGTGTTGCCGCCGGGGTCCTGACGGCTGGTCATGCCCGAGCCATCCTCAGCCTCGAGACGCCCGAGGCGATGCAGAAGCTGGCCGACAAGGTCGTCAACGAAGACCTCTCCGTGCGGGCCACGGAAGAGGTCGCGAAGTCGCAACCGGCTGCGGGGAAGACCTCGAAGGCGACGCCGGGGGCGCGACGCGCCTACCTCGACGAGGTCGCCGGCAAGCTCGGCGACCGGCTGAACACGCGCGTGAAGATCGCTCTCGGTGCGCGAAAAGGCCAGGTTACGATTGATTTCGCTTCGATCCAGGATCTGAACCGGATTCTCGAGGAGCTCGGCGAGCAGGGATACGGCCGCAGCTGAGATCAGCCCCGAGGTCCGCGGGGAGGCCTAGACTCGCGTCAGATGACGTCGAGGAGGGCACAATGTCGCGCACACAACCCGGATCAGCCATTCGAGGCCGCGTCATCGCGGTCAGCATCGCCGCCGCCCTGGGTGGCTTCCTGTTCGGTTTCGACACCGCGGTCATCAACGGCGCGGTCGATGCGCTGGCGGGCAGCCAGTCGGGCTTCGACCTCGGCGTGGGGCTCAAGGGTTTCGCGGTCTCATCGGCACTGATCGGCTGCGCGGTCGGTGCGTGGTTCGCTGGCCCGCTGGCGAACCGTTACGGCCGCATCCCGATCATGGTCGCCGCCGCCGTGCTCTTCCTGCTCTCGTCGCTCGGGTCGGGGCTGGCGTTCGGAGTAGTGGACCTCATCATCTGGCGCGTGGTCGGCGGGTTGGGCGTCGGCGCGGCATCGGTCATCGCCCCTGCGTACATCGCGGAGGTGTCACCGGCGCATATGCGCGGGAGACTCGGTTCACTCCAGCAGCTGGCGATCGTTACCGGTATCTTCGTCGCACTGCTCTCGGACGCCATGCTGGCCAACGTGGCCGGAGGCGCAGCGGAGCCGCTCTGGGGCCTGGATGCGTGGCGCTGGATGTTCATCGCGGAGGCGATTCCCGCCATCGTCTACGGCGTGATGTCGCTGCGACTCCCGGAATCGCCCCGCTATCTCGTGGGTAAGGGCGAGATCGACAAGGCATCCGAGGTCCTGACGACCGTCACGGGCGCCGTCGACGTCAAGGCGAAGATCGCCGAGATCACCGGCACTCTCAACACCGAGCGCACCGAGTCGTTGCGTGACCTGCGTGGTCATCGCCTGGGGCTGAAGCCGATCGTCTGGGTCGGCATCCTGTTGTCGGTGTTCCAGCAGTTCGTCGGAATCAACGTGATCTTCTACTACTCCACGACGCTGTGGCAGTCCGTCGGATTCGGGGAGTCCCAGGCGCTTCTGATCACCGTCATCACGTCCGTCACGAACATCGTCGTCACGATCGTCGCGATTCTCCTCGTCGACAAGATCGGCCGGCGCATCATGCTGCTCGTCGGATCGGTCGGCATGACGCTGACCCTCGGACTCATGGCCCTCGCCTTCTCGTTCGGAACGCTCGATGCCGAGGGTGCCGTGACGCTCCCCGATCCCTGGGCGACGGTCGCGCTCATCTGCGCCAACGGGTTCGTCGTGTTCTTCGGAGCCACCTGGGGGCCGCTGGTCTGGGTTCTTCTCGGTGAGATGTTCCCGAACTCGATCCGTGCCAGTGCTCTCGCGGTCGCTGCAGCCGCGCAGTGGGGCGCCAACTTCTTTATCTCGACGACGTTCCCTGCTTTCGCCGAGATCGGGCTCCCATTCGCCTACGGTTTCTACGCGTTCTTCGCGCTGCTGTCGTTCTTCTTCGTGTACTTCAAGGTCGCCGAGACCAAGGGCAAAGAGCTCGAGGACATGCGCGAAGACACGAAGGTCGAGCGCCGGAGGCGTCCCAGTCGGACGTAGGCTGGAAGCATGTCCGAGTCCGTACAGCGCCGCGCCAGCCTCGAAGTGCTGCGTGCGGAAGCCGCCGACGAACTCGCAGTGCTGATCCAGGAGCGCCTCCTCGGCGGAGAAGACCCGTGGGACTTCATGGAGGAGCTGCCGAGCGTCGATGAACTCGTCGTCTACCTGCTGCGGGCCGACAATATCAACGCCAACGACGGTGTGCGTCCCAACGCCGCGCGTCACTACCGCGTGCTGCGTCAGATCGCCCTGGAGTACCCGGAGCTCACGCCCGCGGTCTGGGGCCTGCTCGACGAGAAGCAGCGTCACCGCCGCTGGGACCCGACGGTCGCCGACGCCTCCTGAGGTCTGGTCGATGGGCCGGGAGTCGAGACGCTCCCTTCGCTCGCAGAACGGGCGCCCTCCCCGCTACGCGGGTCCCCTCCCGATGCTCGCTCCGGGAGCATCCCGACTCCCTCGGTCACGCGGCAGTTCCAGTCGGGCCAGGCTCTTGGTCTTGCATGTACCTCGGGGTGTCACGTCGCGCGAAGATTGCGTCGGGGCACTCGCTTCCCCCACTTCTTCAGCGCATCCGAGTGGGACTCCGTCAACCAGCGCATCCTGCGCGACTGGCTGCGCGCCCACCCCGGGGATGCCGACCGCTACTCCCACGCCAAGTGCGATGCCGTCGCCGCCGCCGCCCGCGGCACATCGACCTACAACGCCGCCAAGACCCCCGTCATCCAGGACCTCGTCGACCACGCTCGTGCGTCCCAGGGCCTCCCGTCCGTCCCCGTCTCCGCCAAGTAGCCAGCGTCGCAGCATCCGCCTGGTCCCGATCTGCGGGACGGTGTCCCGATCCGCAGATCGTGCCCCCAACAGAACCCGCGCACGCACCCTCCGCGGCGACTGCCCCCGTGCGCAGCACCGTAGGGCGCAGGGTGTTCCTCGAACGAGCATCGGGAGGGGCCCGCGCAGCGGGAGGGAACCCGCTTTGCGAGAGAGGGGAACATCCCGGAGCCCGGAACCACGAGAACCCACGTGTCGCCTTCCCCGAGGCCGGACGCAGAAAAGGCCGCCACCTCCGAAAAGGTGACGGCCCTGCTGGGTCTCAGAGGATCAGCCGATGAATGCGGCGAGGTCCTTCTCGAGGGCGAACTTCGGCTTGGCGCCGATGATGGTCGTCTTGACCTCACCGCCGTCGAACACCTTCATCGCCGGGATCGACGTGATCTGGTACTTCATCGCCAGCTCGGGGTTTTCGTCCACGTTGAGCTTGAGGATGGTGATCTTGTCGGGGTTCTCGGACTGGATCTCGTCCAGAACCGGGGCGACCATGCGACAGGGACCACACCACTCGGCCCAGAAGTCCACCAGCACGGGACCGTCGGCCTGCAGAACGTCCTGTTCCCAGGTCGCCTGGCTCGTAGCCTTTGCACTCATCAGAGTTCTCCTTGATTCGAGGTTCGTCAGCTACAACAGCTGACGAGGTGAAACTGTTCCCGCGCGGTTACGCGGTGAGGATCTCGGCGGCCTCCGCAGCCGGGAACTCGACGGAGGCGTCTTCAAAATCCGCGAGGAAGTGCTCCGCGTCGAGGGCGGCGACCGTGCCCGTACCGGCGGCCGTGATGGCCTGGCGGTAGGTCGGGTCGATCACGTCGCCGGCGGCGAAGACACCGGGGACCGACGTGACCGAGGAGCGGCCGTCGACCCAGATGGTGCCTTCGGCGGTGAGCTTCAGCTTGTCGTGCACGAGGTGCGTGCGCGGGTCGTTGCCGATCGCGATGAAGAGTCCGTCGAGGGGGAGCTCGCTGAGAGTGCCGTCGACGGTGTTGCGCAGCTGCACACCGCTCACGGCGTCGCCGCCGAGAACCTGGGCGACCTCGCTGTTCCACACGAACTCGATCTTCTCGTTCGCGAAGGCGCGCTCCTGCATGATCTTCGAGGCGCGCAGCGTCTCCTTGCGGTGGATCACGTAGACCTTGTCGGCGAAGCGGGTGAGGAACGTCGCCTCTTCCATGGCCGAGTCGCCGCCGCCGACGACCGCGATCGTCTTCTGGCGGAAGAAGAAGCCGTCGCAGGTGGCGCACCACGAGACGCCGTAGCCGGAGAGGCGCTCTTCGCCCTCGATGCCGAGCTTGCGGTAGGCGGAGCCGGTCGCGTAGATGAGCGTCTGCGTCTCGTGTACCGCGCCGCTGCCGAGGGTGACCGTTTTGACGGGGCCGTCGAGCTGGAGCTCGGTGACGTCGTCGTACAGCACCTCGGTGCCGAACTTCTCGGCCTGCTCCTGGAACTTCGCCATGAGCTCAGGACCCTGGATGCCCTCGGGGAACCCCGGGTAGTTCTCGACCTCGGTGGTGTTCATCAGCTCTCCGCCGACCTCGACGGAGCTCGCGATGAGCAGCGGCTTGAGGTTCGCGCGTGCAGCGTAGATGGCGGCCGTGAATCCGGCGGGGCCGGAACCGATGATGATGACCTGACGCATGTGCTCTCCGTCGTAGAAAATGGGTGCCGTCGAAAGACGTTCCGAGTGATTCAACCCATGGTAACCGCGGGGCATTCCCTCAGCGGTGTCTGGGCGGCGCGCTCAGCGACCCGGCAGGAATCGCCGCGCCAGGGAACCGGCGACCTTGAGCTCCGGAGCGCGCAGCAGCGCGAGGATCACGAGGTAGACGACGACCACGACGAGGCCGATGATCGCGGTGCCGATGGCGCCCAGGAACTGACCGTCCAGCATCCACCCGTCGATCCCGCCGCTGAGCAGGTACACGCCCCAGCCGGCGAGCCCTGCGGGGACGGCTGCGAGGGCGAAGCGTGCGATCGCCGTCATCCAGGAGCGGATCTGGAGCCCGCCGATCTTCCGGTGCAGGAGCCAGGCGGCGACGATCGTCTGCAGGATGCTGGCGCAGGACTGGCCGAGCGCGACCGCTGCGGCCAGGGAACTCAGAGGGAGGATTCCTGCCTCGAACAGCGCCCAAGCGGCCAGCGCCGTCGTCACGATCAGCGCGCACTGGAACATCGTGAACCAGAACGGCGTGCGGGTGTCGTCGTACGCGTAGAACGTTCGCTGCACGATGAAGAGGATCGTCAGGGGGATGAGGCCGACGAGATAGCAGAGCAGGACGAGCGCAGCGGACTGCGCGGCCGCCTCGGCAGTGACCAACTCGGTGGCCTTGGAGAATACGCGGGAGGCGGGAACGGCAGCAGCCGCGACAGCCGCAACAGCTGCCGCGATGAAGAAGAGGAGGGTGCGGATGCTGCGCGCGATGTCGGCGCGCACCTCGTCGTGCCGACCAGCTGCGGCATGCTCGCTGATCTGCGTGAAGTACGGGGTGCCGATCGACAGGACGATCACCGAGTACGGGAGCATGAAGATCAGCCAGGCATTGGCCGTCACGGTCGCGGACGCTTCGTTGCCAGCGGCCGCACTGATGACGAAACCCTGCAGGATGCCGGCGGCGAGACTCGCGAACGCCATCAGGAACGTCCAGCCGGCGAGGCGGCCCACGTTGCCGAGCCCGACGCCGCGCCACCGGAAGTCGGGCTTCAGTGCCAACCCCGTACGCCGCCAGAAGACCAGCAGCACGATCGCCTGGAGCGCGATGCCCAGCGTCGCGGTGCCGCCCAGGAGCGCGATCATCGTGGGCGTCCATTCGGCCGCGTTCGTGGGCACCGGACCGAAGAGGGCTCCGAGGGCGAGGAACCCGGCGATGGAGATGATGTTGTTGACGACGGGCGCCCAGGTGAACGGACCGAAGATCCGCCGGGCGTTGAGGGCCTCCCCGAGCAGCGCGTACAGACCGTAGAGCAGGATCTGAGGAAGGCACCAGTACGCCAGGGCGGTCGCGAGCGCGAGGAGCTCAGGCTCCGCTTGCCCCGCCACCAGCTGGACCAGCCATGGCGCGCAGGCCGTGGCGATGGCGGTGAGCACGACCAGCACCACGGTGCCCAGAGTGAACAGCTTCGAGATGAAGGCGTTCCCGCCATCGGCATCCGCCGTCGCCTTCACGATCTGCGGCACGATCACCGCGGTGAGGATGCCCACCGAGATGAGGGAGAAGACACTGTTCGGCAGCTGATTCGCATAGGAGAAGGCGTCTGCGGCGTCGGAGTTCAAGGAGCCGATGACGGCCACGAGCACGATGCTCCGCAGGAGCCCCGTGACGCGCGATACCAGCGTCCCGGCGCCGATGACGGCGCTCGCGCGCCCGAGGCTACTCACCTCGTCCGTCCTTCGGTTCCATGGCCTCCGGGTCGAGCGCTGCTCTCACTGCTTCCGCTTCCGTGGGGTCGATGTCTGATCCGGCTGCGGCCGCCGCCGCGGCCTCGGCGGCTTCACGCCGCCGGCGCAGAACCGTGCGGACGACGCCGAGACCGATGAGCAGCACGATGAGGGTGCCGAGGATGCCGAGTCCGATGGCTTCCCAGTCGGCGCGCACCGCCACGCGGAGGATCTGGCCGTCCTGGATCACCACACCGGTCGGGCTGTGCAGGCCGAGTCGCAGGTCGACCTCGCCACTGCCGACGCGAGCCGACACCGGCACCTTGACGATCAGAGTGGTGTTCGCCTGCACCACGGTCTCGACCAGCGGCTTCACGTCGAGCCGGGGGTCGGAGGGGCGCACGGTGAGCTGCACGTTCACCGGCCACGGCAGATCGTTGCGCACCCGGATCGGCAGATCGGTGTTCGCAGAGATCAGCTGGATCGTGCTGGACGGCGGCACGCTCACCGCGCCGAGCGTCTCACGCGTCTGCGCCCGGTGCGTCTGCACCTTCTCGGTGAAGTCTTCTGCCGGCGTGCCGACCGCGAGGACGCGCATGATCTCGATGCGCTCGGGGCTCAACAGCTCCTGAGGGTCGGTGAGGATGCTCGCGAAGGCCCCGAGCGTGCGCTCGTCGGCCAGGAGGTTCGTCAGCTCTGCGGCGCCTGCGGGGTCCGTCTCCGTGGAGAGCTTGGCGGCAACAGGCTTCGTCCCTCGCACCGCCGACAGTTCGAACCCGATGGAGTCTGCTGCGGAGATCGCCTCGCGCAGTGCATCCGGCGATCTCGTCTCGTCGCGGTCGAGCCCGATGAGCAGCGGAGTACCCGGTGCCTTGCTCGAAGCGAGGTACAGATGCGCTGCCGCCTCTGCGAGCAGGCGCTGGCGGGTGGCCGGGTCGGCCTCGGATGCGGCATCCGACAGCGCAGCGGATGACGCGGCATCGGTCACCAGCAGGTCCTGGCCCGCGACCGTCGCGTGCGCGGCGTTCTGACCCCCGACGGCGGTCGACGACACGATGGTGGTGGTGCCGTCACCGAGGTAGCCGGCGAAGGCCGCGAGGTTCTCGGCGGTGACATCCGTGCGTGGCCACAGGATGCGTGGGAGCGCCCCGTCGACCTCGGTGAGCTCTTCGTCATCGGGGAGCGCAGGAGTCTCCGTGGGGGCGGGTGTGGGATCGGCGGTGCCGTTCGGCGTATCGGTCGGCTCGGTGGGGACGCGCGTCAGCGGGAAGTTCGTCGGCTCGAGGAACGGCGCGAGGGTCGTCGGCTGGAGCAGCTCGGGCAGCTTCGCCTGTGCCTGCACCGCGGCATCCGCATCACCGAACTGCAGGGCGAACCGGGAGTTCGGCAGATCATCGAGCCGCTCGAGCCACTGCGTCGCCTGCGCGGGGGCGGACGAACCGAGCGCGCGGATCGCCGCGGGGATCGACGGATCGATGGCGAGCACGGCGGTCGTGCCGGCCACGCCGTCGAGCTGGGCGGTCAGCCCACCCTCCGGGGCGGTGAGCGCCGTGAGCTCATCGGCCGTGAGCAGTGCGCCGTCCGCCGGCGTCGCCGTGATCGGGACGAGCACGCCGACCTGCGCGGTCTGCGTGGTCGTGACGACCAGGACGCTCGTCGCGGTGGCGTCTCGGGCGACGGTGTCGTCGGACGAGGGGCCGCCGGTCGTGGCGCCGTTCAACTCTGCACGCAGCGGGTAGACGCCGGGGGCCAGGGTGCCGATGGTCGCCTCCGGCACGAAGATCGACGTGGTGTCCGATTCGCCGCCCTCGATCGGCTCGGTGCTCTCGGAGCCGAGAGCGGTGAAGCTCCCCGGTGCCTTCTCATCGTCGAGCCAGCTCGCGATGGCTGCCTCATCGGCGAGCGGGGTGCGACTCAGCTCGACGCGAACGCGTCCCGCTGAGAGGAGGGAGTCGCTGGTGTTCTGCACGGTGAGGCTCGCCGAGGTCGACGCACCTGGGGCGATCGTGCCGCGGAGTCCCGCGGACACGTGCAGCGTGACGATCTGCTTGTCGCCACCCGGGGATGGGGTCTCTGCCGCGGCAGCACCGCTCGGAGCGGCGAAGCCGGCGATGCTCAGCACGATCGCGAAAACGGCGGTTCCTCGTGCGAGGCGCTGCAGGCGCGCACGGAAGCCGGTTTCGGGGGTGTTCACGGACATTTGGGTCTTCCTCGAACGCCTCGGGACGGAGGCTGCTCGTGAGTACTGACCTTGTGATTCTAGGAGGCTCGGGGAAGGAGAACCCTGAAGACGCGTAGAGTGACGGCCGTGTCCGTCACCCCCGCACCCGTCCCCGACCCTCGGAACTGCGCAGCGCTCGCTGCCGATCTCGATGCCGCCGACTTCCGGTCGGAGCCGCTGCGCCGGCTGTGGGGAGAGGAAGCCGACGACGCGCTCGCCCGCGGGATGCGCGAACCGATCCTCCGCGCGATCGCCGGTGACGCCGGTGTTCTCGCCACTCTCGGCCGTCTGCTCGTGCTCGGGATGCCGCAGCCACGGGCCGCCGTTTCCGACGCGCTTCCGCGCCTCGGCGTCGAGGGCCTCGTGGCGCTGGGGCTCGCGTCAGAGGATTCCTCGACAGTCACCCCCACGGCGCTGCTGCGCCCGCAGTCGTTCGTCGACGCCGACGGCGTCGGGGAGTGGTGGATCGCCAGCGACCTCGACGAGGTGGCGCTCGACGGTGCGCTGCCCGCCGACCACGTGCTCGGCGTCGGCGGCGCATCGCGCACACTCGCCGAGACGATCGTGCCGCTCGAGGTCGGACGTGCGCTCGACCTCGGTACCGGGTGCGGCATCCAGGCCCTCCTCGTGGCGCGCCGGGCCGGGACCGTGGTCGCGACCGACATCTCCGCCCGCGCACTGGCCTTCGCCGAGCTGAATGCGCGCGTCAACGGGGTGGGGAACATCGAGTTCCGCCTGGGCAGCATGTTCGAACCGGTGGAGGGGGAGGCGTTCGACCTGATCGTCTCCAACCCGCCCTTCGTCATCACGCCGCGAGTGGAGGGCGTGCCCGCCTACGAGTACCGCGACGGCGGATTGGTGGGTGACGCGCTGGTCGAGCAGTTCGTCCGCACGGCCCCGGCCTACCTCACGGTCGGCGGCATCGCGCAGCTGCTCGGGAACTGGGAGTCGCGCACCGGAGTCACCGGGCTCGCACGTCTGCAGGCCTGGGTGCCGGCCGACCTCGACCTCTGGGTGATCGAGCGCGAGGAGCTCACCCCGCTCGGCTACGCGGAGCTGTGGATCCGCGACGGCGGGACGACCCCTCGCGACGCGGGGTTCACGCCGCTGCTCACAGCCTGGCTCGACGATTTCGCCGCGCGCGGGGTCACGTCGGTCGGCTTCGGCTATGTGCTCCTGCGCCGCCCTTCGACGGGCTCAGAGACCGAGGGTGACGTCCACAGTGACGCGACTCCGCTGCGGCGCACGGAGAAGCTGCGGCAGCCGGTGTCGAACGTCGGCGCAGCACTGGCGACCGGGCTGGCCGCACACGACCTCCTCGCTCAGGGTGTGCCCACGACCTTGATCACGGCGGCCGATGTCACCGAGGCCCGGCACCTGTTGCCGGGCAACGACGATCCGAGCGTGATCGAGCTTCGTCAGGGCGGCGGTTTCGTGCGCACGATCAATGTCGATCCCGCGCTCGCCGCATTCGTCGGGGCGTGCGACGGCGAACTCACGGTCGGCCAGATCGCCGCCGCGCTCGCCGACCTGTTCGAGGTGCCGTTGCGCGACCTGTGGGCGGAGCTCGAGCCGCGCATCCGCTCCCTCGTGTTCGACGGCATCCTCCTGCCCGGGGAATAGGTGCAGCATCCATGCGTTGGAATAGATCATGAAGGCTTTCGGATTCCTCTCCTTCGGGCACTATGCAGACGTGCCCGGCTCGGCGACCCGCACGGCGGGCGACATGCTGAAGCAGACGATCGAGATCGCCGAGGGTGCCGACGAGATCGGCGTCAACGGCGCCTCGGTGCGCGTGCACCACTGGGCGCGCCAGGCCGCGTCGCCGATGCCGCTGCTGTCAGCGATGGCCGCACGCACGAAGCGCATCGAAGTGGGCACCGGCGTGATCGACATGCGCTACGAGAACCCGCTGCAGTTCGCCGAGGAGGCGGCCGCGCTCGACTTCATCGCCGACGGACGCATCGCGCTCGGCGTGAGCCGCGGTTCACCCGGGACGGCGCTGCGCGGCTACGAGACCTTCGGCTACGTCGACGACGAGGATCCTGAGCGCGGAAGTGTGCTGGCGCGCGAGAAGTTCGACATCTTCCTGCGCGCGATCGAGGGCGAGCGTCTGGCAGCCGGTGACCCCCGGATGGTCGGCGAAGGACGATACCTCGCGATCGAGCCGCACTCGCCGACGCTCCGTGACCACATCTGGTGGGGCTCCGGTTCCCGCGCCACCGCAGAGGAGACCGGACGCAAGGGGCTCCACATGATGAGCTCGACCCTCGTGACCGAGGCGACCGGCCAGCCGTTCCACGAGCTGCAGCGTGAGCAGATCGATCTGTTCCGCTCCGCCTACAAGGAGGCAGGTCACACCGGGAGCCCGCGCGTCTCGGTGAGTCGCAGCGTCTTCCCGCTGATCTCCGACATGGATCGCGCCTACTTCGGGCTGCGCAGCGAGGAGAACGGCGACCAGATCGGCATCATCGACGGGTTCCGTTCCACGTTCGGCAAGACCTACGCCGCCGAGCCCGACGTGCTCATCGAGCAGCTGAAGCAGGATGAGGCCGTCATGTCGGCCGACACCCTGCTCCTGACGATCCCGAACCAGCTCGGACCCGCATACAACCTGCACGTGCTGGAGTCGTTCGCGACGCATGTCGCGCCGGCGCTCGGGTGGAAGCCGAACACCGAAGGCCCCGTGCAGGGGTACACGCTCTGAGTTGAGCGGCGGGCGGATGCTGCGGCATCCGCCATTGATCTATACATATCTGCGCTCGCGACGCTGTGACGCGGTGACTTCGTGACAGCAAGACGCCGCCGGAGCCGAAGCCCCGACGGCGTCTTCCTGATGGATTCTGCGGACTACTCCGCGTGCTGCCGACGACGGCGCAGCACGACCAGGCCGAGGCCCAGCGCGAGCAGCACCACGGCCGCGATCACGTACGGGGTGCTGTCGGCACCCGTCGTCGCGAGATCGCCGTCGGTCGCGCCGCCGGTGCCGTCACCGGGCGTGACCGCCCCGCCACCCGACGATGCCGCCGAGACGGTCAGCGAGGTCGTGACCTCGGTGCCGTCCGCGAGGATCACCGCGAGCGTGTGCTTTCCGGCGGGGGTGGCCGCAGGAATCGTGACGCTGCGCGAGAACGCGCCGTCCGCCCCCGCGGTGACCGTGCCCAGCTGCACCGGGTCGGAGCGCAGCTCGAGGCGTGCTTCGGTGTTCGCCTCGAAGCCGCTGCCCGAGACCGTGACCTTGCCGCCCGCCTTGACGGATGCCGCGCTCAGCTCGACCTCGGCCGGAACCTCGGGCTCGGTGACCGGAGGCGTGACGCCGGCCTCGGTGACCCACTTCTCACCGGCATCCGACTTGGTGATGGTGAAGGTGTCGTAGACCGCGCCGACGGGAAGGTCGGTCGTGGCATCCGGCTGCTTCTCCGCGAGGTACGAGCGGTAGACGAGCTTGCCGTGCGAGACATCGATCACCTGGTAGGTGGTCACGCCCTGGCCGCGCAGCACCTGGGTGGCGCCGTTGTTGGTCCAGACGTTCTTCTCGGGCGTCTCGAGCTCGTAGTGCTTCGCCCCCGAGTTCGAGACGACGTACACCGGGCCGGTGGTGAGACCGGGGGTCTCGGTGGCGTCGGTGTTCACGTAGCCGCGGGCGTACGTGTGGTCGTGGCCCATGAGCACCAGGTCGATGTCGTTGCGCTGGAAGACCGGAACCCAGTCGGCGCGCAGCTTCGGCTCGTCGCGACCCTCGGATGCCGAGAAGACCGGCTGGTGGAACGTGACGACGTTCCACTTCGACGGGCTGTTCTGCAGGAGAAGGTCGAGCCAGGCACCCTGGAAGCGGATCCACAGCTCCTCGCCCTTCTTGATCGGGCAGGCGTCGCCCGTGCAGGAGGGGAGTGCCGGCGGCGTGAGGAAGGTCGCGTCGCGCGTCGCGTTCAACGTGATGAAACGCACGTCCTGGTAGTCGGTGTAGTACGCGGTCTCGGCGGCGAACTTGCTCCAGTGGTCGAAGAGCGAGCGGTACTGCGCCGCGACCTCGGTGTCACCCTTCGCGAGGTCGGCGAGCTCGCCGATCGACGACGTCGACGGGTTGTTGCGCGGGTACTCGAACGCGGCCTTCCAGGCGGTGAGCAGCTTGTCGCCGGAGTACTCGTGGTTGCCGGGGGCGGCCATCACGTTGGTGCTCGTGGCGGATTCCTCCATGCCCTTGAACCAGTTGAGCCACTCGTTCTCGTTGCTCGACGTGTTGATCAGGTCGCCCGCGTGCACGGACCCGATCGAGCGGGGAGCGTTGGCCTCGGCCTGCTTGACCACGCTCGGCCAGGTGGTGTCGAGGCCGATCTGCGCGTCGCCGTAGTACACGAACTGGAAGTCCGTGGCCTTCGGGTCGGCCGTGGTGAACTCGAACCAGTCGCTCCAGCTGCCGGGCAGGCCGACGCGGTAGCGGTAGTCGGTCGCGGCGGTGAGGCCGGTCACGGTGGCGGAGAAGTGGTGGTTGGGGTTGCCGTTCACGACGCCCGCGTCGTACGCGTCGACGGTGCGGGTCTCGCCACCGGCCGCCGGAGCGATCTCGACCTGGCCGATCGTGTGCGAGGCGTCACCGGCGAGCCACGAGAACGACTGCGAGATCTCGGGCTTCTCCGTCGGCGTCAGGATCACGCGCGTCGGCGGGGCGACCACCGGGGTGCCCGGGTCGGACGCCTTGACCAGGGTCAGCGACGACATGTCGAAGTAGATGTCCGAGCTGCTCTCGCGGTCCTGGTAGAGCGCGACCGCGATGGTGTTGGTGCCGTCCTTGAGCACGTCGCCCTCGGCCGAGATGGTGCTCGTCAGCGGGTCGCCGTTCGAGTCGCCGGCGTACTCGACGTTCTGAGTGTCGGTGATGCGGCCGTCGACGTAGCGCGCGACCTCCGTGCCGTTGATCCACACCACGAGCGCGTCGTCGTAGGTGACCGTGCTCGCCAGCGATGCGACCTGCTCGGCCACGCCCGCGCCGAGCTCGAAAGTCGTGCGGAAGAAGTACGTCGGCACCGTCGGGGCCTTGGCGCCGTCGACGTAGTGGTTCAGGAGCGTCTTCGGCGTGACGGGGCCGACCGCGCCGAGCTTGCCGTTCTTGGCACCGAAGGATCCGGGCGCCGTCTTCCAGGCGCTGTCGTCGTACGCGGGCAGAGTCCAGTCGCGGAGGGCCGCGGGCTTCGGCGACGGGTCGGAACCGTCATCGAGGTAGTGCCAGGCGGTGTCGCCGGTGATCAGCGAGCCGGTCGGCACCTCGGGCGCAGCATCCGGTGCGGCGAATGCCGCGGGGGCGACGACGGCGCCGCCGAGCAGGGCGAGCAGCGCGACAGACGTCAGTCCGCGACGCCGCCACCGCACCGCAGGGGTGGGGGAGGTCATGTGAGTCCTTTGTGGGGTGGGGTTTCGTGCTCAGCCGCACGGGGCCCTCACAGACCATCGAAGCCGGATGACGCCGGCCTGACGTCGAGGCGACGGGAAGATGAACAGAGCGACCGGGCTCAGCTACCGAGGCCCAATCCGTTCAGGAGGAAGTCGGCTGTCCGGGAAAGACCGGTGACCTGCCATGTTGTGATGACGACGGCGATGAGTGCGAACCATGCGATATCCCCCACGCTGCTGCGACGGACGATGCGTTGCACGACGAGCCCCACGACGGTGACGATGGCGACCGTGGCCCCGGCGACCTGCGCGAACGCCATGCGAACATACGCGTCGGCGTCCGGCGCAGACCAGCTGTTGAACGCGAGGCCGAGACCCATGGGAATCAACACGACGCCGATCACGAGGATGAACCCGGACGAGAAACCGCGCAGACGAGTTCCGGGTGCGGGTCGAGTTTCGGTCTGGCTCGTCATGCCGCGAGTCTAGGGTGTCGCAACGGACGCGTACAGCACTGCGGATCAGGACTGCCTCGGCTCATTGCCTGATCGTTCAGGACTCGTCAGGCGCCCTCCTCTAGCTCGCGTGCACGAACTGCGCCTTGCTCGGACGCATCAGCCACGCAGCGGCGGCGAGGGTGAGCACCCAGCCGATCACCTCGATGAGCAGATGATCCGACGCGTTCGGCACGGACTGCAGCAGGTACACGCGGATGCTGTTGATGGCTCCGTGCGTGAGGACGGCGGGCCAGACGCTTCCGGAACGCCAGCGCAGCGCCAGCAGCAGCGGCGCCCACGGCAGCATCCCGGCGAAGTAGACGACGATGCCCCAGAACGGCAGATCGCCGATGACGGCGAGCACCGGCAGATGCCAGACGATCCAGACCAGGCCGCTGACGATGGCCAACGGCCAGAAACCCCAGGATGCCGCGCGCGTCGCCAACCAGCCGCGCCAACCGAACTCCTCGCCGATGGCGAAGATCGACTGCATGAGCAGCACGGGGATGACCCAGATCGTCGCCGCGGCGATCTGTTCGAGCGGGTTGAGCTGCCAGATCCCGGTCGCCAGGGCGATGCCGGTCTGGATCGCGGCGATCGCGGCGATGATGCCGATGCCGATGCCGATCCACTTCGTGGCTCCGCGCCATCCGGTGGCGAAGGTCTGGCGGAAGCTCGCGGGCCGCCGGACGAGCCACATGATGATCGCCGCGACCATGGGGGTCAGCTGCAGGAGCGGCGTGATCAGGTTGTTGACGTCGGTCGGGACGAGGCGGAACACCATAGGAACCGACAGTGCGAAGCACAGCAGGATGGCGATCGTGAAGAACCACGTGACGTCGGACGTGATTGATCGCGCATTGCGGATGCGTGGCGGAGACGCAGTCATGGTGACCTCGGTTCGAGTCGGGGACGGACGCGCGGAACCGCGCGTCTAGGACTCTACGAAGCGCAGACCGCCCACCGGAACGCGGGAAACCAGCGGTCTGCTTCGGGGCATCCATAATCCGACCGCTACCGTGGGCTCATGACCTATGCCGGTGACTCCTCGATCGATGCTCGCGTGCGAGAGGTCGTCGCGGACTACGGCCGCCGCCAGACGCGGCTCTTCCTCACCTTCGCGCTGATCGAGGGTGTGGTGTTGGCGGTCTTGGCCATCGTCATCTACGGCTTCGAGCTGATCGAGCCCGAGATCGGCATCTGGTACATCGTGGCTGTCGCGGCGATCGGTGGATTCCTGCTGAGCATGGCGCTGGTGCGGATGATCCAGGCCCGCACACGCGCCATCGCTCAGGCGAAGGGCGAGAACCCGCTGTTCTGACCTCGCCTGCGTCGGGTGGATCAGTTCGACGAACCGGGCGACCGCTCCAGCGGGTGATTCGCCAGCTTGCCGACGACGCCGCCGTCGACGAGCCGAAGCGCGGACGTGTGCGGCTTGCGCGCCGCCTGATCCACGACACCGTCGCCGAACTCACGAGCCAGCTGGAGGCGCGGATACGCAACCAGCACTTCCTGGATGAACGCTGCAGGCAGCGCGTCAGCCCTGGCGCCGGAGATGTCGAGCGCGGTGGCTGTCTCGAGCAGGTAGCCCTCGACGTCCATCGCGGGATCGACCGATGGCCAGTTGTGGCGCACGATGACTTCGAGCGCACGCTGACTCCGCCCAGCATCCCAGTCTGCGCCGGTCGTGAGGGCGACCGCGACGTGCCCGCCGGCCTCCTCGTAAGACAGGTGCACGTTGTCGAACGCGGGCACGATGCCGATGTCGTGCAGCAGCGCCGATACGTACAGCAGTTCGTGGTCGATTTCGTTCCGCTCCTCGACGGCCGCGAAGGCTTCGGCCCACAGCCACGAACGCAACACGTGGTTCTGCATCGACTCGGAGTGATACCGCCCCGCCAGCGACTGCGCCGCACGGGCCGCGGGCGTGGCGGGTGGTGTGAAGTTGTTCAGTTGCATGATCTCGGGCACAGGATCGAATCTAAGGCGAGGGCGACTCGGGGGGAAGGGACGAAGACGCCCGCGGCATCCGCCCCGGTACGCTGGAAACCACGCTCAATATGGCCGACGGCCTCGTCCGTCTCGGCGCGCTCGCCGAGGACCCGGTCGTCCGCACCCTCGCCACGGCCTTCGCCGATGCCGGCTTCGACCTCGCCGTCGTGGGCGGCCCCGTGCGCGACGCGCTGCTCGGGCGCGCGACGCACGACCTCGACTTCACGACGAACGCGTCGCCCGACGAGATCCTCACCATCGTCAAGCCGATCGCGACCGCCCACCGGGACAGATGATGCAGGCACGCACCCGCGCCATCGCTCAAGCGAAGGGCGACAACCCGCTGTTCTGAAACTGCCGCCGGTCCGAAGACACAGAAGATCGCCCAGCCGGCGTCCACGCTGGGCGATCAATCGTGAAGTGCCCCACCCAGGGATGGACGAGCCTGGCCATGGCTAACCCCCGATAGGTGCAGTCCGGGCGCTGGCGCGCGCGTGGGAGCGGCGGGCCGTGAGAGCTATTGCAACGATCCCCGTGACAACCAAGATGACGCCGCTGATTCCGACTGCCGCCTGTACCGGGGGCAACGTCCCCACGCCACCTGCAGCGTCGACGATAATCCCGGCCTCGAACCTCACCGCCGCGAATGCGACCACCAGGGCAAGGCCGGCAGAAAGAATGCACCATGCAAACGTCTTCATCATGAGCTCCTTTACCAGTTGCATAGATGAGATGCCACAGAGGCAGCCCAGTTGGGTTTGCTTGAACGCTTCTCTTCGAGGTTCCAAGAGTCCGGCTTGAGAACAGCATAGATCGCGTGGCAATCGTACTGCTGGTGGATCGTCGGCTTGCCTCGCAATATCGCCCAGCGTGAATATGCTTCATCCCATCCTGCGGAGAGGAAGATCGGCGACGCTGTTGCGTATCCGCTGACCACCGCACCCCAAGTGCTCCGGTAAAGGAGATGACGGGGCTTACCACCGTCTGAACCTTTACCCAGCCTGCTGAAGAGGTTGCTACCGAGCCAGGGGTCGGCGACGATCGGATAGGAGAATTCTCCGCCGGCGTGGTCGACGATCTGCGTCAACGTGTTCCCCGAAACTTCGTAGTGAGTCTGTACATCTCGCCCATCCGCATCCCGTGCCCAGGCCGGAGCGACCGCGCCAGCGAACGACCCGTCCGGGTTCAGCGCGAGGATGGCGCCGTCCGCCGTTGCGACGAGCGAACCGGCACCGGCTGCAAGAATTTCGTACCCATAGTCGATAGGCGACTCTGAACCGTTAATGACAGTAGCGATCTGAACAGAACCATCATCCTTGACAACCGGAATCGTTGTGAAGGATCCGGCATCGAAAGCCACAACGCCAGGCTCCAAGATCTCGGCAGTCTGAGATGCCTCCGGCTCCGGCAAGGTGACCGCCAGGTAGTTGCCCGTCGACGAGGCGAGCGTAATCGGGTCAGCAGCACTGTTCGGCACCACCACATCAATCTCGTTCACCGTCGTGCGGATCACGGCATTCTCTTCACCCACGACATGGGTCCTCGCAACATCATCGAGGATTGAAGTCGCCTCCTCACTAGATGTAGTGCCCAGGGACGTTGTTTGATCTGGATGCCCTGATGTGACGAGAACCTCCAAGGCAGAGTGGAGCTGCTACCGCTTCCGCTCTGAACCGAGGAGGTTCTCGTGTCCCACGCTAATGCGGCCTTGACGCCGCGCCAACGACTCCGGCTGGCTCGGCAGGTCGTCGACGAGGGATGGCCGGTGGCGGGAGCTGCGAGGTACTTCCGGGTGTCGTATCCGACCGCGGCGAAATGGGCGAGGCGTTACGTCGAGCTTGGCGAGGCGGGGATGGCAGACCGGTCAAGCAGACCGCACCGGCATCCGAACAAGACCCCGCAGCCTGTCGTGAAGCGGATCGTGCATTTGCGGATCAAGAAGCGCTTGGGGCCGGTCCAGATCGCCGGACGGCTGGGGATGCAGGCCTCGACGGTCCACGCGGTGCTGGTCCGCTGCCGCCTGAATCGTCTCTCGCATGTCGATGTGAAGACCGGCGAGCCGGCTCGCCGCTACGAACACGACCGTCCCGGTTCCCTGATCCATGTCGATGTGAAGAAGCTGGGCAACATCCCGCTCGGCGGAGGCTGGCGGTTCGTTGGTCGGCAGCAAGGCGGCAAGAACCGAGCCGCGACCGATCAGCACCGCCGCAGGGGTAAACAGCGCGACCCGCTGCTCGGTCACGCCTACATCCACACCGTCATCGATGATCACTCCCGGGTCGCCTACGCGGAGATCCACGACGATGAGAAGGCCGAGACCGCGATCGGTGTCCTGCGTCGTGCAGCCTCTTGGTTCGCCGATCGCGGCGTCACCGTTGAGCGGGTGCTCTCTGACAACGGCCCTGCCTACAAGTCCCACGCCTGGCGAGCGGCATGCGCTGAGCTCAGTATTCGACACAAGCGAACCCGCCCCTACCGGCCGCAGACCAACGGCAAGATCGAAAGGTTCCATCGCACCCTCGCCGATGGCTGGGCCTACTCGAAGCACTACAACTCGGAATCAGCGCGCCGAGCCGCCCTGCCAGCCTGGTTGCACTTCTACAATCACCACAGGCCCCACACAGCCATCGGGAAGCTCCCGCCCATCAGCCGGATCTCAAACAACCTGACTGGGCACTACAACTAGATACCGCCGTCAGCAGTTCCAACGCATCCAAAGCGTCCGCCGGCTCTCCATCGGAGAGACTGGTCGTCGCTGACGCAGTCAAGCCGCCTGATAATGCCAACGCTGCTGCCGCGGACAGCGAAGCCAGCCCCAGAACAGATCTTCTTCTCTTCACTTTTTCCCCCGAGTGATTGGTACATCTGTTGCGCCCACTCGAAGCTAGCGAAGAACCATGATTCTCGCTGTCCGCCAAATGGGGGACAGCTGACGCGCTCGCCGTTGCCAGGAACCCGAGACACTGAAGTTAATCAGACGGACACAGCGCTCTCATTGCGCTGACACGCTCAGCCGGCCGCGTTCGTTCCAGCCGATATGGCCAATATATTCGCGAAAGTCTAAGCCGAATCGGTCGTGGTGAGCATTTGCCCCTATGCGTGAGAGAAGTAGTAGAACTCGCGTGATTCGGATGATCTCGGGCACAGGATCGAATCTAAGGCGAGGGCGACTCGGGGGGAAGGGCCGGAGACGCCTGCGGCATCCGCCCCGGTACGCTGGAAACCATGCTCAATATGGCCGACGGCCTCGTCCGTCTCGGCGCGCTCGCCGAGGATCCGGTCGTCCGCACCCTCGCCACGGCCTTCGCCGATGCCGGCTTCGACCTCGCCGTCGTGGGCGGCCCCGTGCGCGATGCGCTGCTCGGGCGCGCGACGCACGACCTCGACTTCACGACGAACGCTTCGCCCGACGAGATCCTCACGATCGTCAAGCCGATCGCGACGGCCCACTGGGACATCGGCCGCGCGTTCGGCACTATCGGTGCGCGCGTGCAGGGCGAGCAGGTCGAGATCACGACCTACCGCGCCGACAGCTACGACGGCGTCACCCGCAAGCCGACGGTCGAGTTCGGCGACTCGATCGAGGGCGACCTCGTGCGCCGGGACTTCACCGTCAACGCGATGGCGCTGCAGGTGTCGACACCAGCGGAGCGGCCGGAATCAGCACTGAGCACGAAGCTCGTCGACCCGACCGGTGGCGTGGAAGACCTCGTCGCCGGAGTGCTGCGCACCCCCGCGGATCCGGCCATCTCCTTCGGAGACGACCCGTTGCGGATGCTGCGCGCGGCGCGCTTCAGCGCCCAGCTCGGCTTCCGCGTCGACGATGACACCTTCGCGGCGATCGAGCAGCTGCGCGGAACCCTCGGCATCGTCAGCCCGGAGCGCATCCAATCCGAACTCGTGCGCCTCATGCAGACCGATGACCCGGTGCGCGGCATCCGGGTGCTCGTCGAATCAGGACTCGTCGACGAATTCCTGCCCGAGGTCAGCGCGCTGCGCCTCGAGGTCGACGAGCACCACCACCACAAAGACGTCTATGAGCACTCGCTCACGGTGCTCAGCCAGGCCATCGAGCTCGAGCACTCCCGTCACCCCGGTGCCGCGCCCGACGTGCCGCTGCGCATCGCCGCACTGCTGCACGACATCGGCAAGCCCCGCACCCGCAAGCTCGAAGACGGCGGAGTGGTCACGTTCCACCATCACGACATCGTCGGCTCGCGCATGGCGCGCAAGCGCCTGCAGGCGCTGCGCTTCGACACCGCCACGACGGATGCCGTCGCCACCCTCGTCGAGCTGCACCTGCGCTTCTTCGGCTACGCGGAGGGAGCGTGGACGGATGCCGCGGTGCGCCGCTACGTGCGCGATGCGGGTGACCTGCTCGAACGGCTGCACATCCTCACCCGCGCCGACGTCACCACCCGCAACAAGCGCAAGGCTGGTCGTCTCGCCGGCGCCTACGACGACATCGAGTCGCGCATCGCGGCGCTCCGCGAGCAGGAGGAGCTCGACTCCATCCGCCCGGAGGTCGACGGCAACCGCATCCAGGAGGTGCTGGGCATCAAGCCGGGCCGCGAGGTCGGGGAGGCGTACCGCTTCCTGCTCGACCTTCGGCTCGACGAGGGCGTGCTCGGCGCGGATGCTGCGGAGCAGCGGTTGCGCGAATGGTGGGCCGCGCGGGGCTGATCCGGTTCCAGCCGGGTCAGCGCAGTTCGGGAACGACGATCTCGACCTGGTCGGCGACGAGTTCGAAATCCTTCGGGTTGAGCGTGGCCAAGCGCGCGCCGATCGCGAGCGCGTGCCCCGCGAGCATGATGTCCTTACTCCGGGCATGCTGCGGGCGATGAGGAGCAACGCGCGCCGCGAGGGTCGCGTAGCTTTCCGCGGCGAAGGTGTCGAAGGCCAGCCACTCGGTGTCGAGAGTGTCGCGAAGCCAGGCGAGACGGGTCGTTCGCTCACGTCGAAACGCGGTCGTCGCTGCTGCTTCGATTCCGAACACCAGCTCGGCGTATGTCAGCGTGCTGAATGCGAGGGGCCCTTCGGGAATCCGCAACTTCTCCACGTCGATGAGCACGGAGGTGTCAAGAAGCAGCATGAGGCTCCCAGGGGTCGCGGAAGTCTTCGATGTCGCCATCCGCGCGGATGTCAGCCAGCCATGCCGCAGTATCGGCAGCTGGTGGAGGGCTCTGTGCTATCCGGTCCATGAGCACGCTCGCGGGCAGAGACCAGCGGGGACGGATTCGCTCCGCCAGGCTCGCCTGCACTCCGCTGGTGAACTCTCCGCTCTCGACCAGCCTCATCAGCGCTTCGCGCGCCTCTGCCTCCATGGAGCGAGAGTTTCGCCGCGCGCGTTCTTTCAACGCCGCGACCACCTCATCGCTCAGGTTCCGGATCGTCACCGTCGCCATGTCGCACCTCCTGACAGCAGAATGCTAGCAACCGGCGGCGACGAGCAGAAGGCCAGCCGTCGAATCGACGGAATCGTATTCCGGTGTTCCGGACGCCCATAGGATTTGGGCGTGGTGGACCCGATGCACTTCGACGCGCTGGCCGACGGGTCGCTCCTGGCTCATCGCGCTCACGCCGACATCGGCCCCGACCTGACGCACGAGCGATAGGTTGGAAAGTCTCCGCGCGCGTGTGCGGGAAGACGCTCGACGAGGGGAACACGGCATGAAGACACTGGTGATCGGTGCGACGGGAAGCATCGGCGGCGTCGTCGCGGCCGCGCTCGAGCAGCGTGGGCACGAGGTCATCCGCGCTTCGCGAAGCTCCATTCCCTCCGTCGACGTCTACGACCCCGTATCGATCCGCGACCTCTTCGCTGCGGTCGGCGAGCTCGACGCAGTGGTGGTCGCCGTCGGTTCGGTCGGGTTCAAGCCGCTGACCGAGCTCGGTCGCGACGATTACGTCGCCGCCTTCACGAAGAAGACGCTCGCGCAGATCGAGGTGCTCTCTCAGGCGCTCAACCGCGTGCGCGACGGCGGGTCCATCACGCTCACCAGCGGGGTGCTGGCCCGTGAGCCCATCGCCACCGGCGCTGCCGCGGCGATGGCCAACGGAGCCCTCGAGTCGTTCGTCATCACGGCCGCCGCCGAGGCTCCGCGCGGCATCCGCATCAACGCCGTCTCACCCGACGTGCTGGAGAACTCCCCGGGATATCACTCGTCGTTCCCCGGACACCGTCCGGTCACCGACGTCGAGGTCGCGACGGCCTACATCCGCGCCGTCGAAGGCGTGATCACCGGGCGCATCCTGCCCGTCTGACCGGGGGCCTCACCGTCCTGGGGGAGCGCCTCAGGGGCAGAACGCCGCGACAGAGTCCTTCAGCTGCGTGATCGCCTCGATCGTCTCGGGTGCCTGGAGGTCGGTCATGTCGCCGAGCTGCTGCGCGCCGGAGCGGATGAGGTCGCCGACCTGCCCGTCGACGTCGTCCGCGAGGGTCTCGAGCGTCCCGACGAGCTCGTCGCGCGCCGCGTCGGCCTGCTCGGCGGTCACGTCGCCCTGCGCGAGCAGCGACTCGTACTGCGCGCAGGCGTCGTCGAACGCCGTGCACGTCTCCTCCACCGGGACGCCGAGGACGTCGCCGGCGAACCCGGACACCTGCGAGCACCCCGCCAGAAGGCCGGCGGCGAGCACGAGCGGAACAACGATGAGTCGACGCATGCTCCGAGGGTAACCGGGCGACCTGCCGGGGAGCCTGGGAGGTCACTCCGGGCGAGACCGTCTCGGGCGGTAGGTGCGTCCGAAGCTGCGCTCCGCGCCCCCATAGATCTCCCCGAGCTCCCAGTCGTACCGGCGTCCGCCGGGAACATCGAAGATGCGGATGCCGTCGCCGAGGAACACCGGCGCGACGAACACCTGCAGCTCGTCCACGAGGTCGTGCTCCAGTGCCTGGCGCGCGATGTCGGCGCTGATGATCTGGATGTCCCTGTCGCCGGCGATCTCCTGCGCACGCCGGATCGCCTCGACGATGTCGCAGTCCATCGCGACGACGCTCTCGTCATCGGCCAGCTCCTCGGGGCGGTGCGTGAGGATGAACTCGGTGCCCGACCACGCTCCGCCGTACGCCTCGGATGTCATCTCGTCGCGCTCGCCCTGCTGAGCCTTCGCGGCGTCGTACCCGCGGCGGCCGGAGATGATCACGGCCACCTCGCCTGCCATCTTCTCCGTGGCTCCGTCGGCCATCGGTTCCGCGGCCGACAACCATCCCATGTCGTGCCCCGGCCCGGCGATGAAACCGTCGATCGAGCTTGTGAATCCCCAGGCGACCTTGCCCATGGTCAGTCCTTTCCATCGGTGATGCGGGTGCTGCGAACGGTGACGACGGCCGCGGAGTCCGGCGGCAGCACCGGGGAACCCTCGATCACCTCGATGGGAACCGTCGACAAGAGCACCACGGCGTCCGCCCCGAGGTCGAACTCTGCGGCGTTCGCAGAGAGATTGACCAGAACTTTCAGGTCTCCGCGATCGATCCGGTACACCCGGTGGTCGGGGGTTCCGCCCGACTCCCACGTCGTCACCGTCGTGGCGTCCAGCGACGGATCCGTCAGCTCGGGGAGCTCCCGCCGTAGCGCGGCGAGATCCCGATACAGCTCCAGCAGCCGGACATGCTCGGGATTCTCGAGTTCGCTCCAGTCGAGGTGCGAGCGCTCGAACGTCGCGGGATCCTGCGGGTCGGGCACGGCATCCGTGTCCCAGTCCATCTTCGCGAACTCGGCCTTGCGACCCTCGGAGACAGCACGACCCAGTTCCGGCTCCGGGTGCGAGGTGAAGAACTGCCACGGCGTCGAGGCGCCCCACTCCTCGCCCATGAACAGCATCGGCGTTCCCGGCGCGGTCAGGGTGAGCACCGCGGCGACGGCGAGCCGATCGACCGACAGCGATGCCGAGAGGCGGTCGCCGGCGGCCCTGTTGCCGATCTGATCGTGGTCCTGCGCGAACGTCACCAGCCGCCAGGCCGGAACCTCCGGCGGGATCGGCGAACCATGCGGGCGACCACGGAACGACGAGAATGTTCCGTCGTGGAAGAACCCGCCCTCGGACACCTTGGCGACGGCATCCTCCGCGGCGAAGTCGGCGTAGTACCCGGCCGTCTCGCCGGTGAGCGCCACGTGCACGGCGTGGTGCCAGTCGTCCGACCACTGGGCCGTGAGGCCGTAGCCCCCGGAATCCCGCGGCAGGATGAGCGTCGGGTCGTTGAGGTCCGACTCGGCGATGAGGCTGAGAGGGTGACCGAGCTGCAGCGACAGAGCGTCGACCCGCTCGGCGAGCTCCTGCAGGATGTGCACGGGCTGGGCGTCCTGCAGGGCGTGCACGGCGTCGAGCCGCAGACCGTCGACGTGGAGGTCCCGCAGCCACATCAGCGCGTTCTCGATGATGAAGGAGCGGACGGCCGGCTCGTCGAGGTTCACCGAGTCACCCCAGCCGGTGTTCTCGCCCTCGCGCAGGTACGGACCGAACTCCGGCAGATAGTTGCCGCTCGGGCCCAGGTGGTTGTAGACGACGTCCTGGACCACCGCGAGCCCGCGCGCGTGCGCCGCGTCGACGAACCGCTGATAGGCGCGCGGGCCTCCGTAGCCCTCGTGCACGGCGTACCAGAGCACGCCGTCGTAGCCCCAGTTCCAGGGTCCGTTGAACGCGTTGACCGGCAGAAGCTCGACGTGGGTGACGCCCAGGTCGACCAGATGACCCAGGCGCTCGATCGCCGCGTCGAGCGTGCCCTCGGGTGTGAAGGTGCCGAGGTGCAGCTCGTAGATCAGTCCTCCGGGGAGTGGTCGCCCGTTCCATGAGCCGTCGGCCCAGTCGAATGCGCCCGGTTCGAAGGCTGCGGATGCCGCATGCACGCCATCCGGTTGCCGCCGCGATCGCGGGTCCGGACGCAGGTCCGCGCTGTCATCGATCAGGAAGCCGTAGCGCTGTCCATCGGCGAGAGCGAGGTCGGCGTGCCACCACCCCGAGCCGCCGGCATCCATCTCCCGCTCATCCGTCGTGGATCCGTCCTCGCCGAGCAGTCGCACCCGCATCCGTCGGGCACGCGGAGCCCACACCTCGATCACTGCGCGACCCCTCTCACCGGGCGATCTCGATCAGCGCGACCGGGTAGGTCGCGAAGAGCTCGGCCAGCCGCACGGGCCCGGCTGCGATGCGCCGATCGGTGAGCACATCGGTACCGGGGATGTCGGGCCGCATCAGGACGGTGTCGCCCCACCCGCCGCGGCGCGCGAGGCCCACCGGCAACCGCGTCGCGACCACCGTCGCCCCGCCACGATGGACGGCCACGGCGTGATCCGCCGCTTCACCCTCGACGACGGCCGGCCGGTAATAGCGGAACAGCTCGGGGTTGTCGCGGCGCAGCCGCAGCGCGCGCGACGTGACGAGCAGTTTGGCTCGTCCGGAATCGTCGATCGGAGGGAGGATGCCGCGGCCGGCATCCGCGTCGAGTTCGCGCAGCAGGCGTGCACGCGCACCGAAGTCCACGGGGCGGCGGTTGTCGGGGTCGACGAGTGACAGGTCCCACAGTTCCGAGCCCTGGTAGACGTCGGGCACTCCGGGGCCGGTGAGCTGCAGCAGCTTCGCCGACAGCGAGTTGGAGCGACCGGCATCCACGATCTCGGCGACGAAGCGCTCGATGATGGGTCGCGCCTCACCCTCGACCGATCGTGCGATCGCGTCGAGTCCCTGCTCGAACTCGGCATCCGGATGCTGCCACGTCGTGGACTCCGACGCTTCGCGCGCAGCCTTCGTCGCATACGCGAGCAGACGATCGGACGGGATCGGCCACGCGCCCACCGCGGCCTGCCAGATCAGCGCGTCGAGCGGACCGTGTCCGGTGCTCGCCACGGCGCGGAGCTCGTCCAGCACCTCGGCCCACCGTTCGGGCATCTCCGACAGCACGGCGATCCGCGCCCGCACGTCTTCCGACCGCTTCGTGTCGTGCGTCGACAGCGTCGTCATCGAGTACGGCCAGCCGGCGAGCCGGGCGCGCTGCGCGTCGTGGAACTCCGCGACCGACAGGGCCGCGATCGACGGATCCGCACCGACCTCGGTCAGCGAGCCGAGACGGGAGTACCGATAGAACGCCGTGTCCTCCACGCCCTTCGCCATGACAGCGCCACTCGTCTGCTGGAACCGCTGGGCGACTTCCAGACGCGCGTCGGCGAGCAGCGGCTCGAGCTCGGTGAAGACGGACGCGAGATCGGGTCGGCGGTGCCGGGCTTCGGCGAAAGCGTGCCGGAGGTGCACGATGCCCTCGGGCAGATACGAGCGATACACCGGGAAGCAGGCCAGCAACTCGGCCAGCGCGTCTTCCGCATGCACGATCCCGTGCGGCAGCGTGCGCACGAGCCGGCGGACTTCCGAGCCGAGCAGATCGTCGGCGATCATCCGCTTGGTGTCGTGGATGAGGTCGGGCCACTCCTGCGCGACCGGCAGCCCCGAGGCGGTGCGCAGCCGCGCGTCGAGCGCCGTCAGCGCATCCACGCCGTCGCGGTCGACGAAGAGCCGGTCGAGCTCGGCGAGGGCGTCGTAGCCGGTGGTCCCGTCGGTGCGCCAGTAGGCGGGCAGCGCCTCGCCCGGCTCGAGGATCTTCTCGACCAGCGTGTAGGTGCGGCCCGTGGCATCCGCCAGCTGCTCCAGGTAGCCGGCCGGATCGGCGAGTCCGTCCGGATGATCCACGCGGATGCCGTCGGCCAGGCCGTCGCGCACCCAGCGCACGATCTCGCGGTGGGAATCGGCGAACACATCGGGCAGTTCGACTCGGATGCCGGCGAGCTCGACGACCGCGAAGAAGCGACGGTAGTTGAGGTCGGTGTTCTGGTCTTCCCAGAACCGCAACTCGTAGTGCTGTGCGGCGAGGAGCGCGGGAAGGTCGTCCGCGTGCGCGGCGGACCCCGGCGCCAGCGGCAGCACATGGTCGAAGTAGTTGAGCACGCCGTCGGGAGCGTCGTCGGCGGGCGTCGCGTCGACCACGAGCTCGCCGTTCGCCAGAGCCTCGTCCGGGGTCGAGCCGAGGATCGGCAGCAGCACCCGGTCGCCCCCGGCGCGCCAGTCGATGTCGAACGCGACCGCGTGCCGAGACGCGCGGCCGAGCCGCAGCACGTCCCACCACCAGGCGTTCCGGCGGGGCACGGCCACGCCGACGTGATTCGGCACGGTGTCGACGAGGACGCCGAGGCCCGCAGCGCGCGCGGCGGCGGCGAACCGCTCGAGCCCTGCCTCGCCGCCCCGATCCGGGTCGACCCGCGTGTGATCCACCACGTCGTAGCCGTGATTCGATCCGGGCACGGCCGCCAGCAGCGGCGACAGATACGCCCAGCCGGCCCCGAGATCCGTCAGATACTGCGTGACCGCCGCCGCTTCATCAAGCGTGAACCGGTCGCTGATCTGGAGTCGATACGTCGAGATCGGCCGTCGTGTCATGAGGTCGCCTGCTCCGCTCTCGGCGCGGGGGCCACGCCGTCTGCCTGGTCGTTCTGCATCCGAAGTGAGGCGTCGACCGAGTCGTCCGTCGACGGTTCGGGTCCGGCGACTTCCTGCAGCACGAGCAGCGACTTCGCCTCGATCGTGAGCTGCGTGCCCGCGGCGTGATCCGATCCGTCCGCCATCTCGCCCGCGGTGTCGACCGCGACGTGCCAGTGCTCGCCGTGCCGGGCATCCGGAAGCGTCACGTCGACGGGCTGATCGCCGCTGTTGAAGTACACGATGAAGTTCACGTCGGTGACGGCTCGCCCGCGGATGTCCTTCTCGCGGATGCCCTGCCCGTTCAGGAACATGCCCACCAGGAGTCCGAATCCCGAGTCCCAGTCGGCCGGCTTCATCGGGCTGCCGTCGGGCCGGAGCCACACGACATCGGCGATGCGCTCGTCGTCGACGTCGACGGGGCGGCCGTTGAAGAATCGGCTGCGCCGGAAAGTCGGATGCCGGCGGCGCAGCCGCGCCACGGCCGACGTGAACTCGACGAGCGGCAGGTCGGCGGCCTCCCAGTCGATCCAGGTCGTCTCGTTGTCCTGCGCGTAGCCGTTGTTGTTGCCGCCCTGGGTGCGCCCCAGTTCATCGCCGTGCGAGATCATCGGCACGCCCTGCGAGAGCAGCAGGGTCGCGAGGAAGTTGCGCTGCTGGCGGGCCCGCCGCCGGTTCACGGCTTCGTCGTCGGTCGGCCCCTCGGCGCCCATGTTGTCGGAGCGGTTGTGCGATTCGCCGTCGTTGTTGTTCTCGCCGTTGGCGTCGTTGCGCTTCTCGTTGTACGAGACCAGGTCGCGGAGCGTGAAACCGTCGTGCGCGGTGACGAAGTTGATCGACGCGACCGGGCGGCGGCCGGAGTGCTCGTACAGGTCGGCCGACCCGGTGAGGCGGGAGGCGAACTCGCCGAGCGCCTGCGGTTCGCCGCGCCAGAAGTCGCGGACCGTGTCGCGGTACTTGCCGTTCCACTCCGTCCACTGCGGCGGGAAGTTGCCGACCTGGTAGCCGCCGGGCCCGACATCCCACGGCTCGGCGATGAGCTTGACCTGCGACACGATCGGATCCTGCTGCACGAGCTCGAAGAACGTCGACAGCCGGTCCACGTCGTAGAACTCGCGGGCCAGGGTCGATGCGAGGTCGAAGCGGAATCCGTCGACGTGCATCTCGGTCACCCAGTAGCGCAGCGAGTCCATCAGCAGCTGCAGCGCGTGCGGGCTGCCGGCGTTGAGGCTGTTCCCTGTGCCGGTGTAGTCGGTGTAGTAGCGCTTGTCCTCTTCGAGGCGGTAGTACGCTTCGTTGTCGATGCCGCGCATGGAGATCGTCGGCCCCAGGTGATTGCCCTCGGCGGTGTGGTTGTAGACCACGTCGAGGATGACCTCGATGCCGGCCGCGTGCAGTGCGCGCACCATGGCGCGGAACTCCTGCACCTGCTGCCCGTGCTCGCCGCTCGAGGAGTAGCCGCTGTGCGGCGCGAAGAATCCGAGCGTGTTGTAGCCCCAGTAGTTGGAGAGGCCCTTCTCCTGCAGCACCGAGTCGTCGACGAACTGGTGCACGGGCATCAGTTCGAGCGCCGTGATGCCGAGGCGGGTGAGGTGCTCGATGATCGCGGGGTGCGCGATGCCGGCGTACGTGCCGCGCAGCTCTTCGGGGACCTCGGGATGCTGCACCGTGAGGCCCTTCACGTGCGCCTCGTAGATCACGGTCTGCGCGTACGGGGTCTTCGGCAGCCGATCGCCCGCCCATTCGAAGAACGGGTTGATGACGACGCCCTTCACCATCGACGCGGCGGAGTCGTCGTCGTTGCGGGAGTCGGGCTCGCCGAAGTCGTAGCCGAACGGAGCCTGTCCCCATTCGATCTCTCCGGCGACCGCCTTTGCGTAGGGGTCGAGCAGCAGCTTGTTCGCGTTGAAGCGCTTGCCCTCTGCCGGCTCGAACGGCCCGTGCACGCGATAGCCGTAGAGCTGCCCCGGCTGAACGGCGGGAAGGTACCCGTGCCACACGAACGCGTCGACCTCGGTGAGCGCTACCCGCTGCTCGCTGCCGTCGTCGTCGAACAGGCACAACTCGACCTGCTCCGCGCCTTCGCTGAACAGCGCGAAGTTGGTTCCCTGCCCATCGAAGGTCGCTCCGAGGGGGTATGCCGATCCTGGCCAGATCTCAAGACTCATGGGGCGAGCTTAGGCCGACGCGATGACGCGGCCCGCTCAGCGACGATCTGCACTGCCCGCTCGAAGTCGAGCACCTGGGCGATCTCCTCCGCCAGGGCGTAGGGGTGCCCCAGGTAACAGACGAAGAGGGAGGAGACGACCTCGATGTATCCGACCGGGCCGTCCTGACTCACGACGTAACGGTCGAAGTCGTGCAGTTCCCAGCTGGCCGGGTTGCGTCCAGCGGACGGTGTGGTCTCCTCGGTGCGCGTCTCGGAGCCAGTGGGGACGGGGGTGCTGACAGACATGAGACCTCCTGACTCGGTGTTGACCCCACGCTACGAGGGCATCCGAATATCGGGAACGGCATTGCCAGAGCAGCGTTTTCGCGGTATATCTCGAACCGATATACCGGTTTCGCCGCTGGCATCCGGCTCCTACACTGAGACCACGCATCATCTTCGAAGATCGGAGAACGCTGTGTCTGCACCGTGGCAGGGTACCCGCGACCTGCTTCACCCGGTGTCGCGACCGCTCATCGAGCGCGCGCACGAGGAGATGCTCGCCGGCAACCTCGACGACCGGCGTCTGCGAGAGGTCCGTCCGCTCGTCCGCGAGTCGTGGGAGCGGTCCAGGCGGGGGAGCGTCGGACCGGAAAGCGCTCCGCCGCTCGATCTGATGAGCGAAGAACTCGAGGAATATCGTCTCGCGCACCCGCTCGCGCCCGCGATGGACGTGATCCGTGCGCTGCTGCTCCCCGACATCCAAGAAGACTCCGGCGTCATCATCGCGGTCGGCGACAAGGCCGGGCGACTGCTGTGGATCGAGGGCGACCGGCAGCTGCGCTCGCTCGCCGGCGACATGGGGTTCGTGGCGGGGGCGAACTGGTCGGAGGGCGCCGTGGGCACGACCGCCCCGGGGACCGCACTCGCTCTCGGGCAGTCGGTGCAGATCCGCGGCGCCGAGCACTACAACCGACTCGTGCACCCGTGGTCATGCACGGCCGCCCCGGTGCGCGACCGGGAGACGGGACGGCTGCTCGGGGTGATCGACATCACCGGAGGGCCGGAGGTCGTGACCACCCAGGCACGGCTCCTGGTCGATGCGACCGCCCGGGCCGTCGAGGCCGAGTTGATGGTCGCCCGGCTACGTGAGCGCAGCGAGACCCCGAAGCCGCGGCCGGCGCCCGTCAAGGCCCGCTCGCCGAAGACGGCTCGCGCGACACTGCACGTGCTGGGCCGCGATCGGGCACGGCTGGAGACCGAGTCCTCACACGAAGAGTCGATGATCGAGCTCAGCGCCCGGCACGCCGCCATCCTGCTGATGCTCTCCGTGCACCGCCAGGGCCTCTCCGCCGAGCGGCTCTGCGAGCTCGTGTACGGACGCGGAGTGTCGACCGACACCCTCCGCCCCGAGATGGTGCGGCTGCGCAAAGTGCTCGAGCGGACTGCCCCCGATCTGGTGCCCGAGTCGCGCCCGTACCGGCTGCCCGTGATCCTCGAGACCGATGCCCACGACGTGCTGTCGCTGCTCGACCGCGGCGCGCACCGCGTGGCACTGACCGCCTACCGGGGTCCGGTACTGCCCGAGTCGACCTCCCCGGGGGTCGAGGACTTCCGCGAGTCGGTGCGGGCGGCGCTCCGCGAGGTCATGATCTCCGAGGCGAGC
The DNA here is from genome assembly GCF_051294855.1 of Microbacterium sp. PMB16. Classification (GTDB taxonomy): domain Bacteria; phylum Actinomycetota; class Actinomycetes; order Actinomycetales; family Microbacteriaceae; genus Microbacterium. The sequence goes on along the minus strand of NZ_CP145908.1, from coordinate 1,232,664 downwards.
GTCGACGTGCTGCTGGCGTACGCCGACATCCCCGAGGGGCAGGCGGATGCCGAGGTGCTCCGCCTCGCGCTGGAGATGCTGCCGGCGCGCTCGCCGAAGCGGGCCGCCCTGGTGACGCGGATCGAGCGCCTCGAGGCCGGCTGACCTCACTCTGTTCCGGTCGCGAGCTCGCGGCCATCCGGGGCCGATCTGGGTGAGAGATCGCGGCGGGAGTTCCGCGGGGATCGCTCCCGCGAAAGCGCATTCCGTTGCATGTACGCAACCGGTTGCAACCCTTGCCGGTATACCATTCACATATGCGTCAAGCAGCGTCAGTCCCCAGCTGACCGCGGGCGCGGACGGCAATGCCGTCATGCGGAGGGAGAGTCGATCTTCTTTCGATCCCGAGGGGGGATGGGGTGGGAGTTCGGTCCCCAGCCGACACCCACCCCCACACTCGGCCTCCGCTTCTCCTTGCTTCGGCAGACTCCGTTCAGGCGGCTCAGTTCAGCCGGCTCCAGAACCAGAAGACGACGAAGCCGATCACGATCACGATCGGCAGCCACGTGCCGCTGCGCTTCAGGCGCCGGCCCTGGGGCGCCACGCCCGGGGGAGGCGTGAGCAGCCCCACCGGCGGAGCGAACGGCAGCTGCGCGGCCGCCGGAAGACCAGGAGCGGATGCTGACGCCACGGCATCCGCGTTCTCGGCGAGCAACCGCTCGTCACGCCAGCGCGCCCACTGATCGAACTTCGTCAGCAACGCGCCCACCGCGCCGAACAGCCACGCCCAGGTGGCGGGGTCGAGAGTCGACACCTTGCGCTGGGTGTAGAGGAACAGCCAGTCGTCGACGATCTCGACGTCGAGCTGCGCCGCGTTGTCGATGAAGCGGGCCATGATGTCGGGCGTGAACAGGTAGAGCGCATCGCGCTCGTATCCCTCGGGGCAGTACAGGGTGAAGTGCTGGTCGAAGTCGCCCTCGAGCGAGAGTCGCTGTTCCTTCTCGAACGACGCGGGCAGGTTCGACCCGAAACCGTTGTTGCCGGTCGCGTCGAGCACGATGTTCGGCAGTGGCACATCGAGCTTCACCGCGACGTAGCCCCAGCGGTAGGTCGTCGAGCTCTTCCCCGACTGCACCGTGTACTGGTAGTTGCCGAACTCCACGAAGCGAGGGCGGGTCCCGCGGATCAGGTCGGTGGCCTGCCGCGAGCGCCCCAGGCTGAAGATCATGCCGGGGAGAGGCGGATCGGCGATCTTCGCCTCGTAGGACATTCCGTTGGCCTGCGCGAACCGGCTCAACCGGTAACGCGTGGCCTGCGCGTTGCGCACGCCGAACCAGATCATCACCACGATGCCGACGAGCACCACGCCGACGAGCACCAGCGGGATCGCCGCCGAGACGGGCGAACCGGTGGTCGAGGCCAGGCTGAGCACCAGGGTGACGAAGATCGGAAGCATCACGACCCCCGCGATGACGACCGCCACGATGCCGATGATCGTCGATGCGGACGCGCCGACCGTCTGCCGAGCGCGCAGCTCGGCCGAGAACGCACGGACGGCCGCCGGGTCCACGGGATCGGTGAGCGGCCGGGCGTCGAAGGTCGTCGGCTGCGGCGAGGTCATGGGTTCACCCCATCGGCATCCCAGGTCAGCGTGGTGCCCTCCGGGAGCGGCACCGCTTCGAGGCGGTCGTCGGCGCAGATCGCCCGGACGAGCTCGACCGAACCCGCCACGATCGTCGAGTCGAAGTCGATCTCGGAGACCATGACCCAGGCGCGGTCCTCCGGCCAGAGCAGGTTCGGGCTCTGCGCCTGGGGTGCGAAGCCGTGCTCCTCTGCCGGAAGGTCGCGCCACGGCACCTGCAGCACCCACTCCGGATCGGCGAACGCCCGAGGCGGTGTCGAGAACAGCACGTAGTCGCGGTCGGGGAGCGAGAGCTTTGGCCCCTCGGAGATCTCGCGGGAGAGGATTCCCTCCTGCCAGGTCGGCTTGCGGAAGACGTTGTTGAACGGGTCATGCGTGCTGCGGTCCAGCATCGCCTGGTGGTTCGGGTCGTCCGAGAACGTCAGGAAAGCGCGAGACGGCGTGTGCCCGAAGAAGCCGAGCAGACCCCCGAAGCCCTCCCAGACGGCCGCGAATCCGGCATCCGGAGTGCTCGTCCCCGCCACGAGATGTGTGGCGATCCGGGCGAGCAGGTCAGTGTCGAGCTCGCCCTCCGTCGGCGCGGTGAACTCGCGCCCGTCGGGTGCGATGCGGGTGCGCCAGTCGCCGTCGACCGGAGTGCGGACGATGCTCTGCCACTGTGCCTGCGGATGCAGCGTCGTGCCGAACGCGGATGCGGTCTCGGTCCAGGTGGCCGGGGCGTCGACGAAGTCCTCGACGAGACGCGCGCGCTCGGCCTCCGGCATCCGTTCCCACTCGTCCGGCGGCGGTACGGGCCGGCCGGGCAGCGAGCGCACGATCGCCGGATGGAACACCCGCGCGTAGGCGGCGAAGCCGCGCGGAACCACCCCGTGCATGGTCGAGTGCTCCGTATCGAGACGCTCGCGCAGCCATGCACCGACGTCGGGGTCTGCGATCCACTCCATGCGACCACGGTACCCGGCGGGACCATCGCGGCATCCGCCCCCGAGGAAATCACGCGTGACGCGACCACCGACCAGTATTACGGTAAGAGGCGGACTGCTGAGAGTCCACGGTTTCAGAGGAGCACCGGCATGGTGAATCACGCCCAGATCGCACCCACAGAGCGGGTCTTCCGCCGGCAGCCGCTCCGTTCCGCCGTGGGGGCGATCGTGCTGTCAGCGGTGCTCTCCGCCGCGGCGCTGTTCATCCTGCCGCCGTTCCTTCCGCAGCTGATGCCACGGTCGACCCGCGGGCTGATCGTGCTCATCGTGGCCATCGCGCTGACCGTCGCGGTGTTCGCCGGGTTCTTCTGGTTCCGCAACATCCGGGTCGTGGTGCGCCCTGACACCGTCGAGATCGGCCGGGCCGGCAATCGGGAGACGTTCCCGCGCGCGTCGACCGCGTTCCGCTCGAAGGTCACCGAACACCGGACGAACGGCCTCCCCAGCGGGACCACGCGCGCTCTGGTGGTCTACAGCGGCGACCGCGAGATCACCGTCGAGCTGCCCGGATACACGCGGACGATGTTCAGCGAGCTCGTCGCGGAGCTCAACCCCATCGCGCAGCCGCCGGCAGCCGACCCGGTCGAGGCGGCCCGTGCGCGAGCGCACCTGCCGTCGTCGTTCCAGGTCGACGCCACTGCCGAACGGCGCCTGGCCGGGCGGCTCACCGGCACCGCGGTCGGGTTCTTCATCGTGACCCTGGGCGCCGCGCTCCTCGCCGCCATTCCGGGCTTCCTCGACAGCGAACTCTCGGCCCTGATCCTGATCGCGCCGATGGCCGCGCTCGGTGCGATCGGGTTCGCGATCGGCGCGGTGCAGCGTCGTCGAGTCGTGCGGACGATCCCCACGCAGGTGACGGTGAGCGCGCACAGCATCCGTGTCGACGAGGCCGACCACCCGTACGCGCAGCTCACCCGCATCTGGATGACCCCGCCGGCCTATCCCGCCAAGCGGATCCGGTTCGAGCGCGCCGGCGGCAAGCGCACCACATTCCTGCTGGAGTCTGCCCGCGTCACGATCACACCGGAGTACGGAGACCTGCTGCTCGCGGTGCGCGCGCAGACCGCACATCTTCCTGGCCTGCTCTCGCTGGACCTCGAGTGACGGCGGCTTCGCCGGCAGTGCTGGCTCCGGCCTATCCGCTGCACACCGATCGGCTGATCCTGCGCCCGATCCGTCCTGACGACGCCGAGGCGATGCACGTCTACAAGTCGGATCCGGATGCCGTGCGCTACGTGCCCTACCCGCCGTTGACGCTCGCCGAGGTCGAGCAGCGCATCGCGACGACCTGGTCGCGTTCGAGCTTCGTCGAGGAGGGCGACGCCGTGTGCCTGGCCGTGGAGGAGCGCGAGACCGGGGTACTGGTCGGCGATGTCGTGCTGTTCTGGCGCAGCGAGAGCGACCGGGCGGGCGAGGTCGGGTACATCCTCGATCCGCGATCCGCCGGACGGGGTTACGCGACCGAGGCGGTCCGCGCGCTGCTCGCTCTCGGCTTCGACGGACTCGGTCTGCACCGGATCACGGCGCGGCTCGACGAGCGCAACGTATCGTCGGCGCGGGTCGCCGAACGGCTCGGTTTCCGGCGCGAGGCGCGGCTCGTCGAGAGCGAGTGGTTCAAGGGCGAGTGGAGCACGACGCTCGTGTTCGCACTGCTCGAAGACGAGTGGCGGGGGAGAAGCGGCGCGGTCACGCCGTAGGAGCTGGTGGCCGGTAAGCGTCTCGACGATGGGAGACTCTGACCACGATCAGCGCCTCGGTCGGTTCGTCGACGATGAAGAGCACTCGGTAGTCGCCCCGACGTGCGGACTGGAGTCCCTCGAAATCACGTTGCAACGGTCTACTCATCCGGAGAGGGTTCTCGGGCAGAGTGAAGGTGATGAACTCGACGACGGCCTGCGCGATCTTCAGCGGCAGTCGGTCGAGGCCCCGTAACGCGGCATCGGAGAACTGGACGTCCCAGGTCACGAAGGTCGGAGTCCGTATCGAGCGCGAACCTCATCGGCACCGTGCGTATCGCCGGCTGCGAACTGGCGGCGCGCTTCTTCGACGTCTTCGTGGATGCCGGGCTGCGACAGCCAGAACAGCGTCTCGTACAGCGATTCCAGCGCGTCTTTACTCATCAGCACGGCGGCCGCGTGCCCATGGCGGGTGATCTCGATGGTCTCGTGCTCGCGTTCGACGCGATCCACAAGCCCGGACAGCTTGTCCTTCGCTTCGCTGAGTGAGACTGTTTGCATGCGTTCATTCTAGCCAGACTTAAGGCCAAAGGATAGCCAGAGTTTTGGCCGCAACTGCGGACGCCATGCGAACTGGTGAACTCGGAGCAACTGACGGCATCCCCCATAATCGAGGGGTGACTGCCACTGCGACGCTCCCCTCCCTCGACGGCCGCCGATTCCGGATGGTGTCGTCGACGACCTCCGCGGTCGACCCCACATCGCCGAGCGTGTTCGAGTATTTCGAGCGCGACGGCGCAATCTGGGGTGGATACGAGGGCGACACCGTGACCTTCGGCAAGTTCGTCGGCACTCGCACCGGCGACACGATCTGGGTGTCGTTCGTGCACGTGCTCGCCGCCTCCGGATCGGTCGTGACCGGCGACGGCGAGAGCGAACTGGAACTCACCGACGACGGACGCATCCGCCTCGTCGAGCACTACGAGATGCATGGTCTTCCGCAGCTCAGCGTGTGCGAGGAGATCGCGGGCGTCTGACCCGTCAGCGGGGCGGGAGCGCATCCCGACCCGGCGATGCCGGGGTCCAGCGGGTCATGCCGAGCGGCACTTCGAGGCTGCGCTCCGGCAGATCGCCCGGCAGCAGGTACGGGCGACGGATGACCTCGTCGAGCACGACGACGCTGACGACCGTGCGCACCTCGGGCAGCTGCGCGATGACACCGGTCGAGAACTCGTGCACCCCGCTCACGTCGACGGCGCGGATCAGCAGCATCGCGTCGTGCTCTCCGGTCGTGATGGCGCACCACTCGACATCCGGCATCTCCAGCACGCGCTCGCGGAATGAGGCCCACGCCTGCGGGAGTACGGTGACGAACACCAGGGCGCCGATCGAGAGTCCGGCCTTCGCCTGATCGACCCGCGCGCTGAACCCGGTGATGACCCCGTCGTGCACAAGCGACTCGACGCGCGTGTACGCGTTCGCCCTCGAGATGCCCACCTTGTCGGCGAGCGCGGCGATCGAGACGCGACCGTTATCACGCAGCACATCGAGGATTCTGTACGCCGTCTCGTCCAGAGGAGCGGCACTTCGTCCAGTATGCCGCGACTGTTCCGCATCCTTGCTGGACATATTGCTCCTGACATCTGAGGTTCTGGACAGACCGTGCTGAAGGGGCGCACTGTCGCTGGACACATCGTCGCATATGATGCGAATCTGATCACCGGTCGTCCACTTCCGAACTGACCGTACCCGATGTACTCCTCGCCCCTGGAGGCCCTCATGTCGTCACGCCGCATCGCGCCGGTCATCGCGTTCGGAGCCGTCGCGCTCCTCGCGCTCGCAGGCTGCTCGGGAGGGAACTCGGCCGGCAACGGCGGAGAGTCCTCCGGTACCGACTCGCTCGTCATCGACACCGCGTTCTCGATCGAGACGACCGACCCGGGTCACACGTACGACCCGACCGGAAACATGATCGCGAAGGCGCTCTACGAGACCCTCGTCGACTTCGAAGGCTCCGACGTCTCGACCCCGATCCCCGGCCTCGCGTCCTGGGAGCAGAACGACGCCGCGACCGAGTTCACCTTCACGCTCGAGGGCGACCGCGTCTTCTCCGACGGATCGCCGATCGAGGCGAAGGACGTCGTCTTCACCCTGCAGCGCATCCAGGGCATGACCGAGGCCAAGCCGAACTTCCTTCTCGGCGGCCTCACCATCGCCGAGGTCGACGACAAGACGATCTCGTTCACGTCCGAGACCCCGCTGCTGCAGCTGCCGGCCATTCTCGCGAACCCGGCGCTCGGGATCGTGAACTCCGACGTCGTGATCGAGAACGGCGGCACGACCGACGGCACCGACTCGGCGCAGAAGTTCCTCGACGGCGAGTCGGCCGGATCCGGCCCGTTCGTGCTCGACACCCTCGACCTCAGCTCGCAGGTCGTGCTGACGAAGAACGACGAGTACAACGGCGACGAGGCATCCGACTACAAGCGCGTCGTCGTGCGCAACGTCTCGGAGAGTGCCACGCAGCTCGCCAACCTCAAGGGTGGCGACTCGATGGTCGCGATGGACCTGAACGGCGACCAGGTCGCCGGTCTCGGCGATGACCTCACGGTCGAGTCCGTCCCGTCGGGCCAGACGATCTTCCTGCTGCTCAACCAGTCGGATGCCGTCGCCGGCGAACTCGCGAACGTGAAGATCGCCGAGGCGATCCGCTACTCCCTCGACTACGACGCCCTGCTCGAGCTCGCGGGTGCCGGTGCCGTGCAGGCGACCGGAGTCATCCCGCCCGGATTCGAGGGCGCCCTCGACGGCGGCGTGAAGCAGGACCTCGACAAGGCCAAGGCCGCACTCGAGGAGGCCGGCTACACGGGCCAGACCCTCAAGCTGCAGTTCCCGAACGACTACCCGGTCGGCGGCGTGGAGTTCACCCCGCTCGCCGAGCGCATCCAGGCCCAGCTCGAGGATGCCGGCATCACCGTCGAACTCGCTCCGGCGCCGTTCGCGACCGAGCTCGACGCCTACGTCAACGGCACCGAGGGCTTCGGCCTGTGGTTCTGGGGACCGGACTACGCCGACTCTGCGAACTTCCTGCCGTTCGGACCCGGCCTGAAGGTCGGACTCCGCGCCGGCTGGGCAGCCGAGGCGAACCCGGAGATCGCCGGGATCGCCGCAGACGCCGCCAGTGCGACGGACGAGGCCGCCCGTACCGACGCCTTCACCGCGTTCGCCGAGGCCATGCAGGCCGAGGGTCCGTTCGTGCCGCTGATCGTTCCGGGCCGCAACATCGCCACGGCGGGTGACGTCGAAGGCGCCGTGTACAACTCCGTCTGGGAGATGGACATCGCCGAGATCACCCCGGCCGGCTGAACGGAACTCCCATGACGACGGTGGCGGTGCAGAGACAGGCGCAACGGCGCAGGTCTCCTCTGATCGGGTACCTGCTCCGGCGGGCCGGCACCTCCCTGCTCCTGTTGGTGGGCGTGACGATCGTCACGTTCGCGCTCACCAACCTGGTGCCGGGAGACCCGGTCTCGGCCGCGCTCGGTGAGGGCGCATCGCAGAACCCCGAGACCCGCGCGGCGTTCATCAAGGCGCAGGGACTCGATCAGCCACTGTTCGTGCAGTACTTCATCTATATGGGGAACCTGCTCCGAGGGGACCTCGGCACGTCGCTGGTGACCGGTCGCCCGGTCACCAGCGACCTCGCCACCGCGGTGCCCGCGACCATCGAGATCGCGATCGGCGCGATCATCCTGAGCCTCGCGGTCAGCATCGTGCTCGGCACCCTTGCCGCCTACCGTCGCGGTCTCGTCACCGACCAGGTGATCCGCGTCGTGACACTCGTCGGCCTGAGCGTGCCGACGTTCTGGCTGGCGCTGGTCAGCTTCTACGTCTTCTTCCTCGAGCTGCGCATCGCGCCCGGCTCCGGACGCATCTCGCCCTCGATCACCCCGCCGCCGCGGATCACCGGCCTCTATACCGTCGACTACCTGCTCAACGGCGACGGCGTCGGTTTCTTCGACGCGCTCGCGCACCTCGCCCTGCCGGTGCTGGTGCTCTCGCTCGTGACGATCGGACTCCTCACCCGCTTCATCCGCACCTCGGTGCTCGAGGTGCTCGGCAGCGACTACGTGCGCGCCGCGCGCTCCAAGGGGCTCCCGGCGATGCGCGTCATCCTCGACTACGTGCTCCGCGGTGCCTCGCTGCCGATCCTCACGATCGTCGGTGTCGCGTTCGGATCGCTGCTCTCCGGCACGGTGCTCGTGGAGTCGGTGTTCGCCTGGCCCGGTCTCGGCACCTACGCCTACAACTCGGCCGCCAACCTCGACCTCCCCGGCATCATGGGCGTCGGTCTCGTCGTCGGCGTCATCTACCTCCTCATCAACTTCGTCGTCGATCTGCTCTACGGCGTCCTCGACCCGAGAGTGAGGATCGCATGAGCCGCATCGCCGCCGCCACCCCTGCCGGCCGCTTCCGCTTCCGCTGGCCGCGTGCCTGGCGCACACCCCTCGGCATCATCGGCACCGTCATCGCGGGCGCCTGGATCGTCGTCGCGTTCACCGCGCAGTGGTGGGTGCCGTTCGGCCCCAACGCGCAGGTGCTGCCGCGCCTGCAGCCGCCGGGCATCGACACGCTCCTCGGCACCGACGGCAACGGCCGCGACATCTTCTCGCGGCTGATGACCGGGGCGACCGTCAGCCTGCCCCTCGCCCTCATGCTCGTGATCGCGGCCATGATCATCGGCACCGTGATCGGCGCGCTCGCCGGATACTTCGGCGGATGGCTCGACGAAGCGCTCATGCGCATCACGGACCTCTTCATGGCGTTCCCGACCGTGATCCTCGCGATGGTGGTGGCGGCATCCCTCGGCCCGTCCCTCTTCAACGCGGTGATCGCGGCGATCGTGGTGTCGTGGCCGCAGTACTCCCGCGTCACCCGCAGCATCGTGCTCGGCCTGCGCGGGCAGAACTACGTGATCGCCGGACGCCTGCTCGGCCACTCGCCGCTGCGCACGCTCTTCGTCGACATCCTTCCGAACATCGCGGGCCCCGTGCTCGTGCTGGCGACGCTCGACATCGGCGCCGCGATCCTGCTGCTCTCCGGACTCTCTTTCCTCGGCCTCGGCGCCCAGCCGCCGACCGCGGAGTGGGGATCGATGATCTCCGGCGCGATGCAGAACTTCGACGCCTGGTGGCTCGGCGTCTTCCCCGGTCTCGCGATCCTCACCGTCGTGCTCGCGTTCAACTTCCTCGGTGACGCGATGCGCGACGTGCTCGACCCGACCGCCGAAGTGGCGCACGAGAAGCAGGCCGACAACAAGGCCGCCGCGGGGGTGCTCGCATGAGCGCCCGTGCGACGGCGACGCGGAACGCGACGCTCAGCATCCGGGATCTCACGATCGACATCGGCCGTCCGCTCGTGCAGGGTGTCTCCCTCGAGTTGCTGCCGGGTCGCATCCACGGCCTCGCCGGCGAGTCGGGATCGGGCAAGACGCTCACCTCGCTCGCCGTGCTCGGGCTGCTGCCACGCCAGGCGCGCACCGGCGGATCGATCTCGCTGGCGGGGGAGGAGCTCATCGGCCTCGGCCGCCGGGCGCTGAACCGCGTGCGCGGCAAGCGCATCGCGATGGTGTTCCAGGATCCGTCGGCGTCGCTGCATCCGCAGCTGCCCGTCGGCCGTCAACTCACCGACCACATGCGCGTGCACCTCGGTCTCAAGGGCGCGGCTGCTCGTGCGCGGGCCGTCGAACTGCTCGAGACCGTGCAGGTGCCGAATCCGGCGGAGGCGCTGGGGCGCTACCCGCACCAGTTCTCCGGCGGTCAGCGTCAGCGCATCGCGATCGCCTGCGCCCTGGCGTGCGACCCCGAGGTGTTGCTGGCAGACGAACCGACCACGGCACTCGACGTGACCGTGCAGGCCGGCATCCTGCAGCTGCTGCGCGACCTCGCGATCGAACGGAACCTCGCGGTGCTGCTCGTCACGCACGACCTCGGCGTCATGAGCGCGATCGCCGACGAGGTCGCCGTGATGAAAGACGGACGCATCGTGGAGCTCGCCGACCGCGAGACGCTGTTCCGCGACCCGCAGCACGAGTACACGCGGACGCTGCTCGCCGCGCTCCCCGGATCGAAGATCGCCGACGAAGGGGATGCTGATGAGTGAGGTCGCCGTCCTCGACGCGCACGACGTGGTCGTGCGCTACCCCGGCAACCCGCCCGTGATCGCCGTCGACGGGGTGTCCCTCAGCGTCGCGCCCGGTGAGACCGTCGCGCTCGTCGGCGAGTCCGGCAGCGGCAAGTCGAGCCTCGCCCGCGCGGTCGTCGGCATCGAGAAGACCGTGGCCGGCGCGGTGCTGCTCCGCGGCGCACCGGTCTCGCCGCTCGGCATCCGTCGTCGCGCGACCGCGCTGACCGGCATCCAGATGGTGTTCCAGGATCCGTCGACGTCGCTGAACCCGCGTCGTCGGGTCGGCGACCAGATCGCCGATGGCATCGCCACCGCCCGCGCGCGCGGTGCCGAGGGATCGACCGTGGAGGAGTGGCTCGAGCGCGTCGGCCTGCCCACGAACGTGGCGACGCGGTTCCCGCACCAGTTCTCCGGCGGGCAGAAGCAGCGCATCGCGATCGCGCGGGCTCTGGCCGCACGACCGTCGCTGCTGGTGGCGGACGAGCCGATCTCGGCGCTCGATGCCTCGACCCAGACGAGTGTGGCGGCGCTCATGCGCGACCTCGTGGCGGAGTCGGGAGCGGGGATGCTGTTCATCTCGCACGACCTGGCCGTGGTCCGCCGCATCGCCGACCGCACCTTCGTGATGTTCGCCGGGCGCGTTTTGGAGTCGGGCCCGACCGATCGGGTGTGGGCTGCGCCGCAGCATCCGTACACCCGTGCCCTGCTCGCCGCGATCCCGGAGCCGGACGGAGCAGGGCGCATCCCGGTCGCGCCATCGGTGGATGATCGCGCCGTGTGGGCCGAGGTTCCGGCTGTCCTGAACTGACGCGGCACGGCAATCGGTCGCGACGCGTTGTCCCCCGAACGGCCTACATCCGCGGTGGCTGCGAGGCGACACACTGTTCTCATGAGCGAACTGACGCCTGAGACGTCGAGAACAGAGCGACTGATTCGCCATCGGTGAGCCTGTTGGCCGCAAAGCACTGCGGGCCGAGGCATCGCCCCGGCCCGCAGCATCCGTCATCTCTGGATCAGAGCGGTGCGACGATCTCCTGCTTGACGTCCCACTCGGTGATCTCCATCGTGACCTCGACCGACTGGCCCTCGACAGAGGCGGTGCTGGACGATGCCAGGCTGACGTAGTCCTTGGTGACCTCGAAGACCACGTCGACCGCGGTGCCCGACTGCTCGACCGAGCCGGAGACGAGGAAGACCTCCTGGCCGAGACGCTCACCGGTGCCGGTGACCGTGAACTCGCCGCTGAGCGCTGCCGCAGCAGCCGCCGGGTCGAGAGTCGCGACGTTGGCGGCGGTGGTGCTGAGGCCCGCGATGATCGGGTCACTGGACGACGTGTCGGCGACCTGCCAGTCGCCCGAACCGGACTTCACCCAGGCCTCGTCGCCGATCGCGATCAGCGATCCGGCGGGCGAGATCGACTCGATGGCCTTCTCCGACGGGTTGAACTTCGCGGTGGACTCCATGCCCATCACGCTGGTCTTGGCCGCGTAGCCGGCGACGCCCTCCATGGCGTCGGCGATGCAGGTACCGAGGGCTGCGCCGTCGACGGTCGCGCCGTCCTTGAGCTCAGGGCAGTCAGAGGTCGGAGCTTCGGCCTCCTGCGACGCAGCGCCGCTGGGCTTCGACTCGGTGGGCTTGTCCGAGGCGCCTCCGGCGCATCCGGTGAGCAGAACTGAGGCGGCGAGAATGACGCCGACTCCCCATTTGTTGACGCGCATGGCGTCCCCCCTTCGGTCGCGTGCCCGATGACGATCACCGGGCACAGTTCAAGCATGCCAAAGAGGGGACCGTCTTTCCGACACGGAGTCGGGGTACAGCTCCCCATCGTGACCGAAAGGATGCAGGAGAGGCGAGGCACTGGATAAGCTAAGCCAACCCTTACTTCGAAGAACAGGTTCTCCATGCCCTTCACCCGATCGAAGGCGCTCACCGCCTTCTTCGCCCTGACCGTCGCCGCGGCGGCCCTCACCGCGTGCGCGCCCGCAGACGGCAACACCGGCGACGGGGCGCCCGCCGTCGACTCGGACGCCTTCCCCGTCACGATCGAGCACGCTTACGGCGAGACCAAGATCTCCGAACAGCCCCAGCGCGTCGTCTCGGTCGGCTACACCGAGCAGGACACCCTCTGGGCGCTGGGCGTGAAGCCCGTCGGCGTGACCGAGTGGTACGGCGAGCACGACTTCGCCTCATGGCCCTGGGCCGACGAGGCGCGCGGCGATTCCGAGCCGGAGGTGCTGACCACGAGCGACGGCCTGGACTTCGAGGCGATCGCCCTGCTCGACCCCGACCTGATCATCGGCACCAACGCGGGGATGACGGAAGAGGACTACGACCGTCTGTCCGACATCGCCCCCACCGTCGCCCACTCCGGCGACTACACGATGTACTTCGAGCCGTGGGACGTGCAGACGCTGCAGATCGGCGAGGCGGTGGGGCTGAAGGACGAGGCGCAGAAGCTCGTCGATGACATCGACGCGGAGTTCGCCGCGGCCGCGAAGGACCACCCGGAGTTCGCCAACACGTCGATCGTCTTCCTGCAGAACGCGATCTACGACGGCTCGGCGATCGCCTACCAGGACGGCCTCAGCACCGACTTCCTCACCGATCTCGGTTTCTCGATCCCCGCCGACATCGACGCCTACGCGCCGGAAGACGAATCGGGCGGACAGGCGTACATCCCCGTCGAGAACCTCGACGTGCTGAACGCGGCCGACGTCCTCATCTGGGGAACCGAGTCGGACGACGACATCACCGCCCTCGAGGCCGAGCCCTTCGTGACCGCGATCGACGCGATGAAGGACAAGTCGGTCGTCTACACCGACGGCGTCACCGCCGGCGCGATCTACTTCACCTCCCCGCTGAGCCTGCCGTACGTGCTCGACTCGCTGGTGCCCGCGCTCGCGGACGCCCTCGGCGGGAACGGGCCCGCTCGCACCGCGGAGTGACCTCCGCCGCACGCACGCGACGCGATCCGTCCCGGTACTCTGCCGGACGGATCGCGCTCGTCGTCGTGCTCGCCCTCGTCGCACTGGTCGTGGCCACGGGGATCGGGCTGACCGTGGGCACGAAGCTCCTCGGCCTCGGCACGGTCTTCGACGCGATCACCGACTTCGACGGCAGCGACCTGCAGCTCGTGGTGCGCGAGTCCCGCATTCCCCGCACGGTGTTCGGCCTCGTCGTCGGGCTCGCACTCGGCGCCGCGGGCGCGGTGATGCAGGGCCTCACCCGCAACGCGCTGGCCGACCCCGGCATGCTCGGTGTGAACGCGGGAGCCTCGGTCGCCGTGGCGGTCGCGGTCGCTGCGCTCGGCATCCGCGATTTCCCTCAGCTCATGGCGTTCGCGCTCGCCGGTGCACTCATCGCGACCATCGGCGTCGTGCTGCTCGGCGCGGCCGGCGGCGGCAGTCCCGTCACGCTCGTCCTGGCCGGGGTCGCGCTCGCCGCGGTGCTGGGCGGCATCACGACCGCGCTCGTGCTGCTCAACTCCCATGCCTTCCTGCAGATGCGCAGCTGGGAGTCGGGTGCCCTCGCCGGGCGTGACCTGTCGATCCTCACGGTCGCCGGCCCCACGATCGCGGTCGGACTCGTGCTGGCTCTCCTGATCACGCGTGGCCTCGACGTGCTCGCCCTGGGCGACGACACGGCGGCCGCTCTCGGCGTGCGGATCGGTCCTCTGCGCACCGGCGCCGTCGCCTCGGTGACGCTGCTGGCCGGCACAGCGACCGCGGTCGCCGGTCCCGTCGCGTTCCTCGGCCTTGCCGCCCCGCATATCGCGCGAGGGATCGTCGGGTCCTCGCAGAAGGCGATCGTGCCGCTGTCGGCGGTGATCGGAGCGATCGTCGTGGTGCTCGGTGACGTGGTCGGCCGCGTGATCATCGCACCGCAGGAGGTCCCGGTGGGGATCGTGATGGCATTCGTCGCGGCCCCGTTCCTGATCTGGATCGGCCGCCGCAAGAATCCGGTGCAGCTGTGAGCGCCTCGTCGCGCATCGACCTGCGCCGCGCTCGACGCACGCTCGACCGGCGCGGCCGCTGGGCGATGGGGATGCTCGTCGTCGCGGTGTTCGCGACGTTCCTCGCCAGCCTGTCGATCGGCGACACCGTGATCGCGCCGGTGCGCGTGGTGCAGGCGCTGTTCGAGACCCAGGGCGGCGTGCGGATGGTCGTCATCGACTGGCGACTGCCGAGAGCGCTCGCCGCGGTGTTCTTCGGTGCGGCGCTCGCCCTGTCCGGCACGGTGTTCCAGACGATCACCCGCAACCCGCTCGGCAGCCCCGACGTGATCGGCCTCACGACCGGCGCGTACACCGGGGCGCTGATCGTGATGACGACGGGCGGCTCGTCCGGGGTCGGCGTCGCGATCGCTGCGGTGCTCGGTGGATTCGCGACGGCCGCGCTGGTCGCGGCTCTCGTCGCCGGGCGCGGTGCTCTCGGCTACCGCATCGTCATCGTCGGCATCGGCGTGAGCGCGATCCTCGCGGCTGTGAACGCGTGGATGCTGCTGCGCGCGCGACTGGAGGTGGCGATCTCCGCCGCCATCTGGGGTGCCGGATCGCTGAACGGCGTGGGGTGGGAGCAGGCACTGCTGCCGATCGTGGTGGTGTCCGTGCTGATCGTCGTCCTGGTCGGCGCTCGCCGCGGCCTGTGGCTGATCGAACTCGGCGACGACATCGGCACGAGCCTCGGTGGACGGATGAACCTCACCAAGGCGGGACTCGTCGCGATCGCCGTCGGACTCTGCGGCGTCGTCACGGCCGCGATCGGACCGATCGCCTTCGTCGCGCTCGCCGCGCCGCACCTCGCGCGACTCATCGTCAAGAACGGTCCCGCGCACCTCGTCGCGACCGGGCTGATGGGCGCCATCCTGCTCTCGCTCGCCGACATCATCGGGCAGAACGGCATCCCCGGGCACGCGCTGCCCGTCGGCGTCGTGACGCTGGTGCTCGGCGGGATCTATCTGATCTTCCTGGTCGTGCGTTCCGCGCGGCGGCGGTTCTGAGGCCGCGTTCGCGACCGGCCAGCGCTTCCGCTAGACTGTGCAGGTTGTCTGCCTTCTGGCAGGCACGTTCACACACCCTCCTGTTTCCGCGAGATACGCGGAAACCGTTCTAGTCCGAAGGAGGTGGGTAAGTGACGCACCAGTACGAACTCATGGTCATTCTGACCCCCGAGATCGACGAGCGCCAGGTAGCCCCTACGCTCGACAAGTTCCTGAAGGTCATCACCAACGATGGTGGCTCGATTGACAAGGTCGACATCTGGGGTAAGCGCCGTCTGGCTTACGAGATCCAGAAGAAGAACGAGGGCATCTACGCCGTCGTCAACTTCACCGCTACCAGCGAGGCCACGCAGGAGCTCGACCGTCAGCTGAAGCTGAACGAGCAGATCATGCGCACCAAGGTCCTCCGCTCGGAAGAGGCTCAGGCGATGGTCGCATTCGAGGCCAAGCGCACCGAAGAGAAGGCTGCCCGCAAGGCCGCCAAGGCTGCGAAGGCCTAAGCGCCATGGCCGGCGAAACCGTCATCACCGTGGTGGGAAACCTCACGGCCGACCCCGAGCTGCGCTACACGCAGAACGGGCTGCCGGTGGCGAACTTCACCATCGCGTCGACGCCTCGGAACTTCGACCGTGCCGCGAACGAGTGGAAGGACGGCGATGCGCTGTTCCTCCGCGCGTCCGTCTGGCGCGAGTTCGCCGAGCACGTGGCAGGTTCGCTGACGAAGGGCATGCGCGTCATCGCGCAGGGCCGTCTGCGTCAGCGCTCCTACCAGGACCGCGAGGGCAACCAGCGCACCGCGATCGAGCTGGAGGTCGACGAGATCGGCCCCTCGCTCCGGTACGCGACCGCGCAGGTCACCCGTGCGGCGTCGACCGGCGGTGCCGGTGGTGCCGGCGGTGCCGGTGGTGGACAGTCCCGTCCCGCGCAGCAGCAGGTGTCGGAAGAGCCGTGGTCCACGCCCGGCTCGTCGACCAGCGCGGATGCCTGGAGCACTCCCGGCAGCTTCGGCGACGACACTCCCTTCTAAACTCATCTCTCGCGGTCTGAGCCCGGGGACCTTCGGTCCCTGAGCTTGTCGAAGGGCCGCTCATCATTAAGGAAAACCAATGGCTGGAAAGTCGAGCGGCGACCGCCGCAAGCCGCGGAAGGGTGGCAAGCCCACCGCTCCCGCGAAGTCCATCCGGGTTGGTGTCATCGATTACAAGGATGTCGCCACCCTCCGCAAGTTCGTCTCGGAGCGCGGCAAGATCCGTGCCCGTCGTATCACCGGTGTCTCGGTGCAGGAGCAGCGTCTGATCGCCACCGCGATCAAGAACGCGCGCGAAATGGCGCTCCTGCCCTACGCTGGCGCCGGCCGGTAAGGGGTATCGAGATGGCAAAGCTGATTCTCACGAACGAGGTCGCCGGGCTGGGTAGCGCCGGTGATGTTGTCGAGGTCAAGAACGGGTACGCCCGTAACTTCCTCATCCCGCAGGGCTTCGCTACGGCGTGGACCCGCGGTGGCGAAAAGCAGGTCGCTTCGATCCAGGCCGCGCGTCAGGCACGCGCGATCCACGACCGTGACGACGCTGTCGCACTGAAGAACGCTCTCGAGGGCACCAAGGTCCGTCTCGCCGTCAAGGCAGGCGCCGCCGGTCGTCTCTTCGGCTCGGTCAAGACCGACCACGTCGCGGATGCTGTCGCAGCCGCCGGCCTCGGTTCGATCGACAAGCGCAAGGTGCAGATCACGACGCCGATCAAGTCGACCGGTGACCACGAGGCCACCGTTCGTCTGCACGACGACGTGACCGCAGTCATCACGCTGCAGGTTGTCGCCGCCAAGTAACGCCCCGATGGGGCGCTGAGCCCGTCGAAGTGCGCCCCCTGTCCTTCGGGACAGGGGGCGTTCTGCATCTCCGGGCGGAGGCGGTCACGCCCCGGCTGCACGCGCGAAGCGCTCGGACAGCCGTCGGGCTTCGGCGGCCAGGGCGGGGGTGTCGGCGACTGAGAAGTCCAGGTCGAGCATGCTGAGGTAGCGCAGCAGCGCGGCCGGGTCGTCGGACCCGCTCTCGAGCACGCACGACTCCTCATCCCGCGCGGTGACCGCCCCCGCCGCTTTCGGCAGCCGCTCGGCGACGACGTCCGCCGGCGCGTGGATCACGACCGTGGCTCGGAACTCCCAAGGCGCGGACGCCACGCCGCGATCGACGTGGTCGGCTGCGCCTTCTGCCGGCAGGTCGCGAGGGGTGAAGCGTCGTCCCATCGGGATGCGCGGGGTGAGCCGGTCGACGCGGAAGGTGCGCCAGTCGTCGCGGTCGAGGTCGAAGGCGAGCAGGTACCAGCGGCCTGCCCGCAGGGCCAGGCGGTACGGCTCGACGATGCGCCGCGACTCGGCGTCGGAGTGCGTGCGGTAGTCGAAGCGCAGCTGCACCGAGTCGCGGCAGGCAGAGGCCAGCGTGAGGAGCACGTCGGGGTCGATGGCGGGTCCGTGGGCGGGGACCGGGACGACCGTCGACTGCAGCGTCGTGATGCGATGCCGGAGGTGCGAGGGCAGCACCTGATACATCTTGGCCAGCGCTCGGAGCGAGGCCTCTTCGAGGTCGGCGATCGACCCGTCGGCTGCTGCCGTGCTGAGCCCGAGGGCGACGGCGATCGCCTCATCGTCTTCGAGGAGGAGTGGGGGGAGGGCAGCCCCGGCGCCGAGTTGATAGCCGCCGGCGACTCCGGGGGTGCTCTGGATCGGGTAGCCGAGCGCGCGGAGCCTCTCGACATCCGCGCGGATCGTGCGGGTCGAGACCTCGAGCCGTTCCGCCAGAGTGCGCCCCGGCCAGAACGGACGGACCTGTAGGAGGGACAGGATCTGGAGCAGCCGCTCGGACGTCTTCAACATGTTTTCAGTGTCTTCCTGATTGCGGAAGCAAACGTTCCGCAATGGATTCTACTGTCAGATCATGACGAACAACACGAGCAGCATCCGCCCCTTCCGCATCGACGTGTCCGACCAGGATCTCGCCGATCTCCACCAGCGGATCACGCTGGCCCGCTGGCCGCGCGACCTCGACGGCACGGGGTGGGATCGCGGCATCCCGGTCAGCTACCTCCGCCCGCTCACCGAGTACTGGCGCGATCGCTTCGACTGGCGTGAGCAGGAGGCGCGGCTCAACGAGCTGCCGCAGTACGTCACCGAGGTCGACGGCCAGCAGATCCACTTCGTGCATGTCCGCTCGGAGGTGTCAGGGGCCCGGCCTCTCCTCCTCCTACACGGCTGGCCGAGCTCCTTCGTCGAGTTCCTCGATGTGATCGGACCGCTCACCGATCCGGTCGCCCACGGCGGAAGGGAAGAGGATGCCGTGCACGTCGTCATCCCGTCCCTTCCCGGCTACGGATTCTCCCCGCTGGCGGATGCCGGATGGGGCGACCTGTTCCGCATCGCCGGTGCGATGGCCGAGGTGATGGGCCGGCTCGGCTACGAGCGCTTCCTTGCGCAGGGCACCGACGTCGGTTCGGGGATCGTCGGGATGCTGCCGATGGTGGCTCCCGGCCGGATCATCGCGACGCACGTGAACGGCCCGAGTCCCTTCCCGCTGGGGCCGGCGCTCCCCGTCGACTCTCTGCCCGAGGGGGAGCAGGAGCGTGCCGCTCGATTCAACACGTTCCGCGATGACGGCGCCGGCTACCTGCACATCCAGGCCACGCGACCGCAGACCGTGTCGTACGGTCTGAACGACTCCCCGGTGGCTCAGCTCGCGTGGATCGTCGAGAAGTTCCGCGAATGGACCGACCCGGCCACCGACCTGCCCGAGGATGCGGTCGACATCGACCGGCTGCTGACCACCGTGAGCATCTACTGGTTCACGCAGTCGGGATGGTCCTCCGCTCACGCCCTGTACGAGGGGATGCAGGTGTACCGGCAGTTCGCGGCGATGGCGGGTGGCGCCGAGGGAGCGGACGACGGTGGCTGGGCGGATGCCGGTGCGGATGCGGATGCGGATGCAGATGCAGACGCCGGAGCCTCCGGCGGGTGGGAGGCACCTCCCGCTCCTCCGGCCGCTGCGTCGATCTTCGCCGCCGACCTCTCGGTGCGGAGCGTGGTGGACCCGGCATCCGCGTTCGAATCCTGGACGGAGCATGAATCAGGCGGGCACTTCCCCGCAATGGAGGTCCCGGAGATTCTCGTGGCAGATATCCGGCGCTTCTTCGACGGGCGGCGCTGATCGTGGCCGGTCCGGTCCTCGGCGCACGCGCCCTGAACAGGGCGCTGCTCGCACGGCAGCTGCTCCTCGAGCGCGGGACCCTCTCGCCCGTCGACACCGTGCGGCACCTGGTCGGCATGCAGGGCCAGGCGCCGCTGGCGCCGTACGTCGGGCTGTGGTCCCGGCTCGGGGACTTCGCGCCGGGCGACCTCTCGACGGCGATCGAGGATCGGACGCTCGTGCGGGCGACGCTCATGCGCGGAACCGTCCACCTGGTGACGGCAGAGGATGCGCTGCAACTGCGTCCACTCACGGAGCCGGCGATCGTCCGAGGCTTCCGCGGCGGTTTCCACAGTCTGATCACAGCGCAGGAGGAAGCGGAGGTGACGGCGTGGGGCCGCGAGCTGCTGGCCGAGCAGCCGCGTACCCGCGTGGAGCTTCGGGGGCTGTTCCGGGAGCGCTGGCCGGAGATCGACGCCGATGCCATGGCGTACGCGGTCAGCTACCTTCTGCCGACCGTGCAGCCGACGCCGCGTGGGCTGTGGGGGATGCCGCAGGGACAGGCGCAGCTCGCCCTGCTGGACTCCTGGGTCGGGCGTCCCCTCGACGCGGCGCCCTCGATCGACGACGTCGTGCTCCGCTACCTGGCAGCCTTCGGGCCGGCGACTGTGAATGACGCACAGGCGTGGTCGGGTCTGACCGGGCTTCGCGAGGTGTTCGATCGGCTCGCGCCGCAGTTGATGATCTTCGCCTCCGAGAAGGGGCAGGTGTTGTACGACCTGCCCGAGGCGCCGCGCCCCGACGCGGAGCATCCCGTTCCGCCGAGATTCCTGCCGGAATACGACAACGTCCTGTTCTCACACCGGGACCGCGACCGCGTCATCGACTCGGCTCACCGCCCGCCGCTGCCGCCGGGAGTGGGCGCGCGTTCCGGCACCTTCCTGAGCGACGGGTACTTCCGCGGCACGTGGAGCCTCGACGGAGAGCGGCTGCGCATCCGACCCCACGGGGAGCTCGGTGACGCGGCATCCGCCCTCGTCGAGGAGGGGGAGAGGCTGGCCGCGTTCCTCGGGACCTCCGGCGCGGAGATCGTGCCGGCCGGCTGACGTCGCGAATCTCGCAGAACGACGCGAACTTCGCAGGGTTTGGCCCGGATCCCTGCGAAGTTCGTGTCGTCGTGCGAGATCCGGATGCGCGCCAGGGGCGCCAGGGCGCGACGGATGCCCCGTGGGCGCGAACCCACGGGGCACCCCCTTGCGTCCGCGTCACGTGCGGCCGGACCGAGATCCGCCCGTCACGCGACGCAGCACGCACCGGCGGTGCGGGTCTCCTCCCCGAGGACGACCGCACCGCCGGCGTCTGCGCTACGCCATCGAGTGACGACGGCGGAGCAGCCCTGCTCCTCCGAGGAGGAGCAGGAGGGCGGCGAGCCCGACCAGACCGGCGGCGGATGTGCCACCGGTCATGGCGAGACCCTCTGCAGCGTCGGCCGCTGCAGCTCCGGATGCCGGTTCGGCGCCGAGGTCCGTTCCGGGGTCAGTTCCCGGGTCGGTTCCCGGATCCGTTCCGGGGTCGGTCCCCGGGTCGGTGCCAGGGTCGGTCCCCGGGTCCGTTCCGGGATCAGTTCCCGGATCCGTTCCGGGGTCCGTACCCGGGTCCGTACCCGGGTTGGTCCCCGGTGTGGTGACCGTGCTCTCGCCGAGCACCGCGATGGCGTTGCCGCCGATGGTGATCGGGAGGTTCACGGGCAGTGCGATCTGGCTGCCGCCGAGGATCGAACCGAGGCCGGAGGTGTCGATCCCGCCGATGCCCGGAAGCATCGGCGCCGGGGCCGCGCCTGATCCTCCGCCGGTCACCGCGCTGGTGCCGACGACGGAGATGGCGTTGCCGAGGACCGACACGGGGGCCGTGACGGGCGCCAGCACCTGTGTGCCACCGGCGAGCGAGTCGTCCCCACTCGTCGAAGCGTCACCGCCGGTGCCGACGGCCGGGGCTGCGCCTGCTCCACCGGTCACGGCGCTGGTGCCGAGGACGGAGATGGCGTTGCCGAGGACCGACACCGGTGCGGTGACGGGAGCGACGACCTGCGTGCCGCCGGCGATGCCGTCGGTGCCTGAGGTGCTGGCATCGGTCGGTGTGCCTGCAGACCCTCCGGGTGCCGCAGCACCGGGAGCGCCGGCGACCGAGCTGGTGCCGCCCACCGCGATCGCGTTGCCGATCGCGGAGATCGGTGCGGTGACGGGAGCGACGACCTGCGTGCCGCCGAGGATCGCATCGTCTCCCGACGTCGTCCCCTGCGCTCCGGATGCGGTTCCCGCCGCGGGGGCGCCGGCTGCCGCGCCGGTGACCGAGCTGGTACCGAGCACCGAGACGGCGTTGCCGCCGACCGTGATCGGCGCCGTCACGGGTGCCACGACCTGGGTGCCGCTGCCCACGGCATCCGTTCCGTCCGTCTCCGCGGAGACCGGCGCGGCGGCGGGTGCCGGTGCTGCGGCCCCCTGACCTGCCACGCCACTGGTGCCGAGCACCGAGACGGCGTTGCCCGACACGGTGATCGGGGCGTTGACCTGCAGCAGCGCCTGCGTGCCCGAGAGCACGCCGTCGATGCCGCTGGTCGTGACGGACGGCACCCCGGCCGGCGGAGTCGAAGCCTGGGGAGCCCCGCTCTGGGAACCGGCGGCCGGAGTGCTGGTCGAGGAGGTGCCGAGAACGCTCACCGCGTTGTTCGTCACGGTCACAGGCGCGTTGACGGTCACCACGGCCTGAGTGCCGGATGCCGCCCCGGACTCACCGCTCGTCTCTGCAGGCGATGCGGCAGGTGCCGCAGGTGCCGCCGGCTGGGGTGGGGGCGGCGTCGGGGCGGGCGGCGTCGCGGCGGCGGGTGCCTGCGCGGCGGCTGTGCCGAGCAGCGAGATCGCGTTGTTCACGACCGTGATCGGGGCCGAGATCGGCGCCACTGCCTGCGTGCCGGAGAGGAGTCCGTCTTCTCCGGATGTGTCGGCGGCGTTCGCAGCCGTCGCGCCGAACAGGGTGATCCCGCCGGCGATGAGCGTGCCCCACAGGGCCCGCTTGAGGTATGTACGCATGATGTTTCTCCTGACTGAAGCTGGGATGTCTGGATGGGTGCGTGCGATGTGGAGTGCGCGCGCAGCACAGCATCTGCCGTCCACTGGGGAAGGACGGCGCGACAGTCAGTCAGTCAGGAGAGACGTCGGTGTCGGCGACCGGCGACGTCGGCAGGGCGTCGTCGGATGCACCGGAGACCCGCTCCCAGGCACGGAGCGAGGGCGCGCCGACGTCGCTGATGCGAGCGAGGGCGCTGACGGATGCTCCGCCGGGACCGGCGGAGGAAGACGGGGCGAACGGGGCACCGGGAGGGGCCCCGCCGGGCACGCCGGATGGCGCCCCCAACGCCCCGAACTCGCCGGCCGAGTCCGCAGGTGTCGCAGCGGGGAATACGGGCCGGATGCCGGCGAGTTCGGGGGTGAACTTCTCGGACGTGACGCCGAGGCTGGAAAGGCTTACGAAGGTGCGGTGCGCGGCGGCGCTGTCCGGAGCGCCCCGGTCGCCGGGGCCGGTCGAGCCATCGGGGCCGTCCGTTTCGCCGGGCGCCGCGGGATCGACGGCCTCGAGCACGGGAGGAACCGTCTCGTCGATCACTCCGCCGATCACGCCAGCCGTGTCATCGACGACGCCGACGACGTCGTCGATCAGGTCGATCGCGCCGAGATCGTCGACGAGCTCTCCGACGACCGGGAGTCCTTTGACGGCATCCACCACGGGGTCGGTGATCTGTGCGACCGGGGAATCGGTGAGCACCTCGGTGACGGGCGCGACCACGTTCTTCGCGGTGTCCGTCACGGCCTTGACGACGGGTGCCGCGACGGCGCCCGCGACGGGGACCTTCGCGACAGTCTGAGTCACGGTATGGACGACCGCGGGTGCTGCCTGCTGCACAGGAGCGACCACCGTCTTCACGACCGGCGCCACCACCTGGGTGACCACGGGGGTGACAGGTGCGGTGACCGCGGAGACCGTCTCGTTCACGATGGAGGTCAGACCGTCGAGCGGACCGTCGGACTTCTCGTCGGCGTGCGCGGCACCCCCGCCTGTGAGGAGGGTGAGGGTCGCCCATGCGAGCGCGCCGAAACCACCCCAGATGACGACGGCGGGAACGCCGCGTCGGGTGGCCCGAGCGTCCACGTCAACCTCCCCCTCTGAAGGCAACGCATCACCGACGCGGAGCTGCGTCGATGCGCTGACGATACTCCCGGTCCGGACGGTTGTCCAGAGCCATTTCGCGCAGTTCCACAGCGTCATTCCGCGAAGACGCGCCCGGCAAAACCTCGGCTTGACTTTCCCCAGGTTCTACACATGTCGTCCCATGACGGGGAAACCTTCAATCACGCATTGAAGCCGATTCTCATCCACAGGCTGGGGAATCAGAAAACCCCAGGTGAGAGCGATTAAGAAAACCAGTATGCGATGCAGTCCACCGGGTTATCCACACCCGTTCTACACAGACACTCCGGCTTTGTCCGCACGCTCTCCACAGTGTTATCCACAGGCTGTGTTGCACCCGAATCCGACCGCTCGTACCGTGGTCGAGCGACCGAATGTCGGGGGCTCCTGGTTCGCTGTGTGCAAGCGGCCGGAACGGCCGGATGATCACGGCACCGCCCCATGGGTGGCACATTCGGAAAACGTCGCATCGAAGGGAAAAGCGTGTCGATCGCGGACATCTCAGAGGAGCGCATGGGCGCGAAGCGCGCGCCGGAGCGCGTGCCCCCGCACGACCTCCTCGCCGAGCAGAGCGCCCTCGGCGGAATGCTGCTGTCGAAGGATGCCGTCGCCGATGTGATCGAGACGCTCAAGGGCGCCGACTTCTACATCCCGAAGCACGAGCTCATCTTCGAGGCGATCCTCTCGCTGTACTCGCACGGCGAGCCGACCGACGTCGTCGCCGTCACCGATGAACTGATCAAGACGGGCGAACTCGGCAAGGCCGGTGGCGCCGACTATCTGCACACGCTCACCTCGATCGTGCCGACCGCGGCGAACGCCGGCTACTACGCGGGCATCGTCGCCGAGCGCGCGATCCTCCGTCGCCTGGTCGACGCCGGCACGCGCATCGTGCAGCTCGGCTACGCCGGTGAGGGTGACGCGACCGACATCGTCAACAACGCCCAGGCCGAGATCTACTCGGTCACCGGTACCGAGACGGCCGAGGACTACGTGCCGCTCACCACCGCCGTCGATGCGGCCATCGAGGAGATCGAGGCGGCGAACGGGCGCGACGGCTCGATGACCGGCATCCCGACCGGCTTCAAAGAACTCGACGAGCTCACCAACGGTCTCCACGGTGGTCAGATGATCGTCGTCGCGGCCCGACCTGCGATGGGTAAGTCGACGCTGGCGCTCGACTTCGCGCGCGCCGCATCCATCGGTCACAACTTCCCGTCGATCTTCTTCTCGCTCGAGATGGGCAAGAGCGAGATCGCGATGCGTCTGCTCAGTGCCGAGGGCGGCATCCCGCTGCAGAACATGCGTAAGGGAACACTCGACCCGCGCGACTGGACCACCGTGGCCTCGACCCGTGGCCGCATCAACGACGCCCCCCTCTACATCGACGACAGCCCCAACATGACGCTCGTCGAGATCCGCGCCAAGTGCCGTCGGCTCAAGCAGCGCGAGGGCCTGCGCATGGTCATCATCGACTACCTGCAGCTGATGACGTCGGGCAAGCGCGTCGAGTCGCGTCAGCAGGAGGTCTCCGAGTTCTCGCGAAGCCTCAAGCTCATCGCCAAGGAGCTGCAGGTCCCGGTCATCGCGCTCTCGCAACTGAACCGTGGTCCCGAGCAGCGTCAAGACAAGAAGCCGGCGATCAGCGACCTCCGTGAGTCGGGGTCGATCGAGCAGGATGCCGACATGGTCATCCTCCTGCACCGCGAATCGGTCTACGACAAAGACGTGCGTCCGGGCGAGGCCGACCTCATTGTGGCCAAGCACCGTAACGGTCCGACCGCGACGATCACGGTCGCCTTCCAGGGCCACTACTCCAGGTTCATGGACATGGCCCCGGGCGGCGACTTCAACTAGGGCGCTGCGGAGAGGACTTCGGCCAGCACCCGCTGCTGAGCTCTCCCGGGATCTGGGCTGGACTGGTCCGACATGGTGACAAGTGCTTTCCAGAGGGCCCAGCCTTGCGCGCGTTGCCATGTCGCATCATCGAGGGCGACCGACTCGCGAAACGCCGCACGAGCCTCGCCGTCGAAGCAGGTCCACGCGATGACGAGATCACATGCGGGGTCGCCGATCCCGCAGGTGCCGAAATCGATGACCGCCGAGAGCCTTCCTGCCTCGGTCAGGAGGTTGCCGGTGGCAACGTCTCCGTGAAACCAGACGGGCGCGGACTCCCACGCAGACGTCGTCGCGGCGAGCCAGATCTCGCGGCACCGCTCCGCATCGACGTCGTCGCCCAGACGTTCGAGGGCGATCTGCACTTGATCTCCGTAGACGCTCGGGTGACAGCCGCGGTAGAAGGAATGTCGTCCTGCTGAGGCGCCCGCGCCTGTCGGGAGGGATCTCAGCGCGCGCAACACGGATCCCAGATCGACGGCCAAGGAGACCCGGTCGATCAGCGAATCCTCATCGATCGTCTCACCGGGCAACCACCGACGTACGGACCAAGGAAGCGGATAGTCCTGGCTCGGCGCTCCGACGGCCATGACTCCGGGGACAAGAACCGGAAGCTTCCCGTCGAGGAACTCGAGCGCGCGCTGCTCTTTCTCGACAGCCGCGGCATAGGCCTCGCCACTGGGCAACCGCACGGACAGGTCATCGCCCAGGCGAAACGTGCGGTTGTCCCACCCTTGTTGTGGAACCGCGCGGATGGGCAGTGCGCTCCAGTGCGGAAACTGCTCGGATATGAGTTCGGCTACCAGGGGCTCGTCGATATCGACCATCTATCCCCCTCGCTTCATCGCGACCAAGCGTATCTCGCCGTGCCAACCTCCACAGATCCAGGTTCGCGCTGTTGATCAGGCGTGCCGGTGCGTGCGCTCGAGCGACGCGCCTTTTGCCTCGGTGACGGATATAGATTCAGTCCATGCGTGAACAGTGGCGGGCGTATCGCAACGGCCGGGAGGTGCTGCGAGAGGTCGATGTGGTGATGCAGGCGTCCGTGGTGACGGTATGCGCCCATTGCGGAGTGCCCTGCTCAGGGATCTACCGGTTCTGGTACGAACTCGACGGGGAATTGATGATGGTGGATGCGGACCAGCCCACGATCGACGAGTACATGGCGGAGCTCGTGGAGAGCGCGGGCCCCGACGGCTACGCCGATTTGTCCGCGATGGTCCGCGCCGGCAATGAGGGCACGGGGTGGGCCGACAGCTCCACTCATCCGTTCGGTGCTGATGTCGGCGTGGAGGGCTTCGAAGATTTCGTCAGCGGACTGCGGACGACGAGTGCCGCTACCTGGAGTGCGGATCTCGTCGACGCGCTTCATCAGCTTGCGGCGATGTCTGCGCTGCACGGCACGACCATCTACGCGATGGATGACTGAGGCGCGATGATCAAGAAGCTTGCGTCGCCGGTGGCGCGCAATCCTGAGCCCGAAGTCACTGCGTCGCCTTGTCGTTGAGTGGCGACACGAAGGGTTCGGCAGAGCCGTCCACCAGGTCGCCGGCGACGAGACGGGCGGTGACCCGGGCGATGGCGTCCACTCCGGCGATCAGATCCGCATCCTTCGTGTACTCCTGCTCATTGTGTGAGATGCCGCCTTCGCTCGGTACGAACAGCATGACCGTCGGGACGACATCCTTCATGTTCGTGGAGTCGTGCCCCGCCAGCGTGACCGTGCGCGCGAACGAGTACGGAGACGACCCGAGGATGTCTTCGCTGAGCTCCACGCCCGTCGCCGGGTACGACTGCACGCCCCACCGATGGGACTCGTGCAGCTCGAACTCCACGTTCGCCTCGTCCTCTATCTCCGCAACGATCTCTTCGATCCGTGCCATCGCGACCTGCAGGAGTTCCTCGTCCAACGATCGGACGTCCGCCAGTAGATCGACCCGGCTCGCCACGACGACCGGCGAGTTCGGTGTCACGGTCAGCTTCCCGACCGAGGTGTGCAGCTCGCCGGCCGCGAATTCGTCGGCGAGCTGCCGCAAGCGTGCGACGAAGAGGCTCGCCCCGTAGAGGGCATCGCGGCGATCATGCATCCGGGTCGATCCCGTGTGCGCCTGCTCGCCGGTGACCACGACGGAGAACTTCACCGCCGCCCAGTTGCTTTCGACGACACCGATGGTGATTCCGTCCTCCGCCATCTCCTTCCCCTGCTCGACATGGATCTCCGCATAGGAGCAGACCTCCGGCGATCGGTCGGTGCCGAGGAAGCCGATGGCCTCGAGGGACTCCGCCACCGAAGAACCTGACGCGTCCCGGGTTTCGTGCGCATCCTCGACGCTCAGCTTCCCCGTGAAGACCGAACTCCCCATCATGGAGGGCGAGAACCGCGAACCCTCCTCGTTGAACCAGTCGACCACGGCGACGTTGAACCGGGCAGTCAGATCCCCCGCTGCGACGAGTCGTGAAACGTGGTCAGCCGCATGCGCCGCGGCGAGCACACCGTATGCGCCGTCGAACCGGCCGGCGTGCGGCTGACTGTCGAGGTGAGAACCCACGAGCACGGAGGGCGCCCCCGGAACGAACGTCCGCAAACCGAACACGTTGCCGATCGGATCGACCCGCACCTCGAAGTCATGCAGCTCGAGCCAGGTCGTCAACCAGGTGCGCGCTTGACCGTCGGCGATGGATGCCGCCTCACGGTGCACCCCGCCGGCGGGGTCGCACCGATCCGCGAGAGAGATTCGAAGTCTCGAACGATCGTGACGTCGTCGATGCGGGGGCGATCGACGGTGAGCGGGGTCGGGGATTCCATGAGCAAGTCCATCTGATTTCGGAGGCGAGTGCGGCTGATGTGCGGTGGTCGCTCAGTCGACGACGATGGGCTTGTCCTGCAGTCGCAGCCGGCCCCGGCGACGCCACCGACCACCGTGACGAGCGATACGGCGATCAGGAGAGCCGCGGCGATCCACGTTCCGTTCGTCGCCAGCAGTGCGGTCGCGATCAGAGGCAGGAAGCCGGTGAGAGCACCCGCGATGTTGTAGCCGAGCGAGACGCCGCTGTAGCGGAGCTCGGGTGGGAACAGCTCGGCGAGAAGGCTGCCGGTGACGGCGTAGGCGATGGTGAGCATGATGAGGCCGAGCGTCACGGCGACCGTGATCGCGAGGAAGTTCCCGGTGTCGACGAGCCAGAAGACCGGGAATGCCGCCAGCGCGCTGCCGACGCCGCCCACGACCACGAGGCGGGCAGCGCCGAATCGCTCGGAGAGCCGCCCGAAGGCGATGATGGCGAAGATCTGGATCACCGAGGCGATCAGCGTCGCGTTGACCATCGTGCTGCGTTCGATCCCGAGCGAGTTGCTGCCGTAGCTCACGATGAAGGTGGTCACCAGGTAGAAACCGCCGATGCCGAGGAACGACACCGCGATGGCCGTCAACAGACGCCCCGACGACACGCGGAAGACCTCGAGGGCCGGCACCTTGACCCGCTCCTCGTGCTGGACGAGATCCCGGAAGATCGGCGTCTCCTCGACCCGGAGGCGGATGTAGAGCGCGATGCCCATCATCGGGAACGCCGCGAGGAACGGGATCCGCCACCCCCACGCGTCGAACGCCTCGGCCGGAAGGAGGAGGACCAGGGAGAACATGCCCGAGGAGATGATGGTGCCGGTCGGCGTACCGACCTGCACGAGGGCGGCGAACCGTCCTCGTTTGTCGAGCGGTGCGTGCTCGATGGCGATGGTCGTCGCGCCGCCCCATTCGCCGCCCACGGCGAGACCCTGCAGCAGTCGCAGGATCACCAGGATGATGGGGGCCGCCAACCCGATCGTCGCGAAGTCGGGAAGCAGGCCGATCATCCCCGTGGCGACGCCGATCGTGATGATCGTGGCGAGCAGCGCGGGTCTGCGCCCGAACCTGTCGCCGATCGAGCCGAACAGGACCGCACCGAGCGGGCGAGCGGCGAAACCGACTCCGAAAGTGGCGAAGGCGGCGAGCGTTCCCGCGAGTGGATCCAGTGCGGTGAAGAAGAGCCGATTGAAGACGAGCACGGCTGCGGTTCCGAACAGGAAGTAGTCGTACCATTCCAGGGCGGTGCCGACGAAGGCGGCGCGAGCGATCTTCGCGGCGTCCTTCCCGCTCACCTGCACGGTATCGGTAGAAGTGTGAGAAGACATCGGGCTCCTGAGCTGAGAGTAGTGAACGAACTCCGGCCGCGCGTTGTGAGGGTGCACAAGAAGCGGGTGTGACGGGGAGGTTCTGGGTTCGGGTGGTGTCGCCAGATAGAATGATTCTGGGCCGCAGGCGGCGGGGCGGCAATGGACCACGTCAACGGACTCCGATCGGAATTTGGGCAAATGCACATGGAGCATCGGCTGCTGACACAACCGGTCCCGGCCGACTCTGCGGTGGGTCGAGCCTTGCGCCTCTGCCTCGACGAACTGGATGCGCTTGCGGCGGAGTACGTCAGGGATGTCCGTCAACTCGGTGGCTACCCGGCATCCGCTGTGAGCGAGGCAGACCTCCTCGCTGCCGCACGAGGGTCGGTCGAGTTCCTGCTGCGCACTGTCGGTGGGCTGCCGTTGACGGACGATCTCAAGACGATCTCGCTGAGGATCGGACGCAAGCGTGCCCGCCAGGGCATCCCGATCGACTCGTTGCTCCGAGCCGTGCGCATGGACTTCCGCCTCGTCTGGAACGCGATGCGTCGACACGTCCCCGACGATTCGGTGCTGGAGTTCACCGAAGGCGTCGTCCCGATCTGGGACGCGGTGGAGATCCATACGCTCGACGTGCATTCCGGATACCTCGCCGAACTCGCCGTGCTGGCCCGCGAAGCAGAGCACGAAAGGGCCTTCCTGCTGCGGCGGCTCCTGACGGCTGCGACACCGGACGCTCAGATCACGGCGCAGGTGGCCAGGGCGCTGCACGTCCAGGAGGACCGGCACTTCCTGGTGGCGGTCGCCGCGCCCACGATGCAACCCGAATTGAGAGCTGCCGCGGGTGCCGCGTCGGCGGATCACCTCGTGCACGACATCGACGGCGAGACCTTCGCGATCATCGAGTCGGGCCTAGACGAGGAGATGCCCTCGTGGCTGCGCGGGTCTCCGGTCGGGGTCGCGCCACTCGCCCGTGGGCTGATCGAAGTCCCCCGCGCGGTCAGGATCGCTCGCAAGCTCGCCGCGGTGATCCCGGGCGATGCGCCTTTCCGTGCGTTCACGATGCACGCCGACTGGGCGCCATCCGTCGCCGCAGACCTCGGCGAGTTCGGGCGCGCACTCTCAGCGGTGGTGCTCGCCCCGCTGGATGCCAGACCGGAAGCGGAGCGCGCTCTGGTCATCGAATCGCTGCGGAGCTTCCTGCGCACCGGTTCGGCCGCACGCTCGGCGGAAGAGCTCTACTGTCATCGCAACACGATCCTGAACCGGCTGAACAGGTTCACCGAGATCACGGGATACGACGTGACTCACCCTGCGGAAGCCGCGTTGATCCACCTCGCGCTCGAATGCGCGGATCCGATCAGAACGCCTCGTTGACGCCCTGATGGTCCGGGTTGAGCAAGCGTGCCGCCAGGAGGCCGCCCGGCCACGATGAGCGGGGAGCCTTCTCCGGCCGCCGCAGAGCCTGCGCCGTCACCGCGTCGCCCAGCACGCGCTCGATGTCGAGGCGGGGATACTCGTCGAACAGGCGGCGCAGCTCGGCATCCGGCGGGGAGGCGAGGGGGCTCCGGCCGAAATCCGCGAGGACGCCGAGCCGGATCAGTCGAGTGGCCGTGCCCATCCGTTCGGCGATGCCGGGGGAGGTGTGGAGCGCGATCGCCTCCCACACCGGCGTGATTCTCTCTGCCGGCCAACCGGACGCTTCGAGGAAGCGCGCGGCCGCATCCGCGCCCTCCACTTCGAATCGCTGCGACCCGTCGTTCTCGTCAGCCGTGCCCGCGTCGTGGAACAGCGCCGCCACGGCGAGCGTCTCACGATCGGCCTCGGTCAGACCGTCGACTTCACCGATGCTCGCGGCGAGATGGAAGGTGCGGATGCTGTGGTTGTAGATCGCCGGATGCACGATCGAGCGCACGTGCCGCGCTGCCTCGCGAGCGACGTCGCTCTCGACGGACAGAAGTGGTTCGCTCATCCTGGCTCCTCTTGGTGATCATCCGAACCTAAGCCTTCAGGCGGTCAGGCCGGCCGTCACTGCGGTATCTCTGGTGCAGCGCCCAACGCGTGATCGCGCTGTGTGGCAGCGGCACATCGCAGAGACCCGGATCGTGAACCGCTGGATCCCGTAGTCCCTACTTCGCGACGAGCGTGGTCGCGAAGCTGTACATGTCGGGCCGGTAGCAGTGGTGGCCGACCTCGAAGGCTTTCCCTGATGCGTCGTACGCGACGCGCTCCATCGTGAGGACAGGGCCGCCCTTGTCGATGTCGAGGAGGGTGCTCTCATCTCCGTGTGCTCGTCGCGCCCCGATGCGCTGGTTCGCGACCCGGATCGTCACGCCCCGGGCGCGCAGGATCTGGTACAGGCCCTTGGTCTCCAGCTGCTCGGTGGTGATGTCCGCGAACTCCGCCGGGAGGTAGTTGACGAGGATCGCGACGGGCACCCCGTCGGTGGACCGCTGACGCCGCAGGTAGACGATCTCCGAGCCGACGGGCACGCTCAGCGCGGCCGCCGTCTCGGCGTCGGCGGACCGGGTGTCGTGTTCGAGCACGCGCGTGCCGGGTTCGTGGTGCGAGCCCTGCAGATCCTCGTAGAGGCTGGTCAGCTCGACCTGCCGCGTCACCTGCCCCTGCACGACCTGCGTCCCGATTCCACGCCGGCGCACGAGCAGCCCTTTGTCGACGAGCTCCTCCATCGCGCGGCGGATCGTCGGTCGCGACAGTCCCAATCGTTTGGCGATGGCGATCTCGTTCTCGAGCCGCGCGCCCGGCGGGATGTCCCCGGAACGGATGGCCCGCTCCATGGCCGACGACACCTGGAAGTAGAGCGGAACGGGGCCGGTGCGGTCGAGCGATGCCAGCAGGTCATCCAGTTGCACCACGTCGTCTGCCATGCGTCCGATCCACCCTCGCTCTATTGACGCGACAATCTAACATGGATGCTTTCATGTTCGGAAGCTGACGCCGTTCCCCTGTTGCGGGGAATCGGCCTTGTGCTATTGTCAGGACAATTGCCCGACGATGCGGTCGCCCCAGACGCCGCAGAGAGTTGTACACCGGAGTATGACCGAGAACGCTTCCCCACTCGACGTGCTGGCCTTCGGCCGGCTCGGCGTCGACATCTACCCTCTGCAGTCCGGCGTGGGTCTCGAAGACGTCGCGACCTTCGGCAAGTACCTCGGCGGCAGTGCCGCCAACGTCGCGGTCGCCGCAGCGCGCCATGGCCGCTCGGTAGCGCTCGTCTCGGGCGTCGGGGATGATCCGTTCGGTCGCTATCTCCTGCGCGAACTGGGCCGGCTCGGCGTCGACCCCCGGTACGTCGCCGTCGACTCGTCGCTGGCGACCCCGGTGACGTTCTGCGAGATCTTCCCTCCCGACGACTTCCCGCTGTACTTCTACCGTCAGCCCAAGGCGCCGGACTTGAACATCGATCCCGCCGCTGTCGACCTCGAAGCCGTTCGCGCCGCGCGCATCCTGTGGTTCACGGCCACCGGGCTCAGCCAGGAGCCGAGCCGGGCAGCCCACTACACCGCGCTGCAGGCCCGCACGGCAGGGACGACGGTGTTCGATCTGGACTACCGGCCGATGTTCTGGGCAGATCCTGCGGATGCGCGCACCCAGGTCGCGCGCGCCCTCGAGCACGCGACGGTCGCCGTGGGCAACCGTGAGGAGTGCGAGATCGCCGTCGGCGAGACCGAGCCGCAACGAGCGGCCGACGCTCTCCTCGAGCGCGGTGTCGAGCTCGCGATCGTCAAGCAGGGCCCGAAGGGCGTTCTCGCCAAGACCCGCAGCGAGACCGTCGAGGTCCCTCCGCACTGGGTCGAGGTCGTGAACGGGCTCGGCGCCGGCGATGCCTTCGGTGGGGCGCTGTGTCACGGACTCCTCGCGGGATGGGGCCTCGAACGCATCCTGCGCTTCGCCAATGTCGCCGGAGCGATCGTGGCTTCGCGTCTGGAATGCTCCACCGCCATGCCGACCGAGGCCGAAGTCGAAGCCCTCATCCAGGGGGGAGGGCGCTGATGGCCCCGCAGTTCCTCACCGCGGAAGCGTTCGACCGCCTCCGCGACATCCGCGCATCCGCGCCGCAGACGGTCGGGGAGGTTCTCGCCCGTCGTCGTCGCCGCGACGTGCTCGGCGGTGACGGACGCCTGTTCATCGTCGCCGCCGATCACCCCGCTCGCGGTGCTCTCGCCGTCGGCTCGAACCCGACCGCCATGGCCGATCGCTACGAGCTGCTCGACCGGCTCGCCCTCGCGCTCAGCCGTCCGGGCGTCGACGGGGTGCTCGGCACGCCCGACATCATCGACGATCTCGCCGCGCTCGGCCTGCTCGACGACAAGATCATCGTCGGCTCGATGAACCGGGGCGGTCTGCGGGATGCGTCCTTCGAGATGGACGATCGCATGACCGGATACGACGTACCCGGCATGCTCGATGCGGGCATCGACGTGGCGAAGACCCTCCTCCGGGTCAACCTCGACGACCCCGGCACGGCTCCGACTCTCGCCGCGATGGCCGATGCGGTGACTCAGGCCGCGGCGGCGAAGCTCCCGATCATGCTCGAGCCGTTCATGAGCCGATGGGTGGACGGACGCATCGTGAACGACCTGTCGACGGATGCCGTCATCCTGTCGATCGCGATCGCCTCGGGCCTCGGATCGTCGAGCGCCTACACCTGGATGAAGATCCCCGTCGTCGACGACATGGAGCGTGTCATGGCCGCGACGACGATGCCGACCCTCTTGCTCGGCGGCGACTCCGGCGCCGACCCCGACGAGACGTTCGCGGCCTGGGAGGACGCGCTCTCCCTCCCGGGAGTGCGGGGGCTCACCGTGGGCCGCACCCTCCTGTATCCCCCCGACGGGAACGTCGCCGCAGCCGTCGACATCGCTGCCGGCCTCGTCCACCCGACCAGCTGACCACCGAAGGAAACCTCCATGAGCACGACGCAGACCGCACCCCTCCGCGACGGCGCCGAGTCCGGTGTCCGCCTCCTCACCCACTGGATCGACGGCGCTGCCCGCACCTCCACCAGTGGGCGGACGGCTCCCGTGTACAACCCGGCGACCGGTGCCGTCCAGTCGCACGTGGCGCTGGCCGACCAGGCCGAGATCGACGAGGCGATCGCCTCCGCGCAGCGCGGCTACGACGTGTGGAGTCGCTATTCGATCGCGAAGCGGCAGACCGTGCTGTTCTCGTTCCGTGAGCTGTTGAACGCGCGAAAGCAGGAGCTCGCCGAGATCATCACGGCCGAGCACGGCAAGGTCGTCTCCGACGCGATGGGCGAGATCCTCCGCGGGCAGGAGGTCGTGGAGCTCGCGACCGGGTTCCCGCACCTGATCAAGGGCGCGTTCAGCGAGAACGCCTCGACCGGCATCGACGTGTACTCGCTCAAGCAGCCTCTCGGCGTGGTGGGTGTGATCTCGCCGTTCAACTTCCCCGCCATGGTTCCGATGTGGTTCTTCCCGATCGCCATCGCCGCCGGCAACGCGGTGATCCTCAAGCCGTCCGAGAAGGACCCGTCCGCCGCGCTCTGGCTCGCGCAGATCTGGAAGGAGGCGGGCCTCCCCGACGGTGTCTTCACAGTGCTCCAGGGTGACAAGCTCGCGGTGGACGGACTCCTCACGAGCCCGGTCGTCCAGTCGATCTCGTTCGTCGGATCCACGCCCATCGCGCAGTACATCTACGAGACCGCCTCGAAGCACGGCAAGCGGGTCCAGGCCCTCGGCGGCGCCAAGAACCACATGCTGGTCCTCCCGGACGCCGACCTCGACCTCGTCGCCGACCAGGCCGTCAACGCCGGCTACGGTGCGGCGGGCGAGCGCTGCATGGCGATCTCGGTCGTGCTCGCCGTGGAACCGGTCGCTGACGCGCTGATCGAGAAGATCACGGAGCGCATCGGTCGTCTGCGGATCGGCAACGGTGCGGGCGACGCGAACGGGGAACCAGACATGGGACCGCTGATCACCGACGTGCACCGCGACAAGGTGTCGTCCTACGTGGACATCGCGGAGGCGGACGGCGCGACCATCGTCGTCGACGGACGCGGGCTCGTGGTCGACGGGCACGAAGACGGATTCTGGTTCGGTCCCACCCTGATCGACGACATCCCGACGACGTCACGTGCCTACCAGGAGGAGATCTTCGGACCCGTCCTCTCTGTCGTGCGCGTGCAGTCGTACGACGAAGGCGTCGATCTGATCAACTCGGGCCAGTTCGGCAACGGCACGGCCATCTTCACCAACGACGGAGGAGCGGCCCGCCGGTTCCAGAACGAGGTGCAGGTCGGCATGATCGGCATCAACGTCCCGATCCCGGTTCCCGTCGCGTACCACTCGTTCGGCGGCTGGAAGCAGTCCCTCTTCGGTGACGCCAAGGCCTACGGCGTGCACGGCTTCGATTTCTTCACGCGCGAGAAGGCCATCACCAGCCGCTGGCTCGACCCGGCCACGCACGGCGGCCTGAACCTCGGCTTCCCGCAGAACGATTGATGCCGAACCGCCCCGACGAGAGAGACACATGAGCACCACGGACCAGCGTTGGTTCCACCGGCGGGGCGCGCTCGCCCACGACGGCTGGGAGAGCGTCGTCGACGAGCGGACTCCCGACTGGGAGCACACGGGGATCCGCGTGGCGGAGATCGGCCCCGGCACCACGGTGGAACTGTCGGACA
The DNA here is from genome assembly GCF_051294855.1 of Microbacterium sp. PMB16. Lineage (GTDB taxonomy): Bacteria > Actinomycetota > Actinomycetes > Actinomycetales > Microbacteriaceae > Microbacterium. Next base: position 1,196,076 of record NZ_CP145908.1, on the reverse strand, counting down.
CCGGCATCGAGCGCATCGTGGTTCCGCTCTCGGGATCGTTCGACATCGTCCACACGGCTGACGGGATCACGACCACGACGCACCTCGCCGGCCGCGCATCCGTGTTCGACGGTCCGACGGATGTCCTCTATCTCTCCGCCGACTCCACGGCGCACCTCACGGGCGAAGGGCGTGTCGCCGTCGCGACGTCGCCCACCACGGTCGTCAAACCGAGTCGGCGCATTCCGGCCGCCGAGACCCCGATCGAGCTGCGGGGCGCCGGTGCGTCCAGCCGGCAGGTGCACAACTTCGGCACTCCGCTCGCGCTCGACGCTGCGCGCCTCATCGTGTGCGAGGTCATCACGCCCGCCGAGAACTGGTCGTCGTATCCTCCCCACAAGCACGACGAGCACGTGCCGGGCCGCGAGTCGCGCCTCGAGGAGATCTACTACTTCGAGGCCGCTCCCGTGGCCGGATCGGTGGCTGGATCGGATGCCGGCGGCGACGCGGCCTTCGGGATGTTCAGCACGTACTCCTCGCCCGCCGGCGAGATCGACATCAACGCGATGGTGCGCTCCGGAGACATCGCCCTGGTGCCCTACGGCTATCACGGACCTGCCGTGGCAGCACCGGGCTACGACCTCTACTACCTCAACGTGATGGCGGGTCCCGACCCGGAACGCGAATGGCTCATCAGCGACGACCCCGCGCACGCGTGGGTGCGCGACACCTGGAAGGGGCAGCAGATCGATTCTCGGCTGCCCTTCGGCAACGAGACAGAAGGACAGCAGTGATGGCGGCGACGAAGCGGATGACGGTCAGCCAGGCTCTCGTGGAATTCCTCGGACACCAGTGGACCGTCGACGGCGACATCCGCGAGCGCACGATTCCCGGGATGTTCGGCATCTTCGGTCACGGGAACGTGGCGGGGATCGGGCAGGCGCTCAAACAGGCGAACGTCGAGCAGCCGGACCTCATGCCCTACTACCAGGCGCGCAACGAGCAGGCGATGGTGCATCAGTCGGTGGGCTTCGCCCGCATGCACCGCCGTCGCGCGACGCTCGCCTCGGCGGCATCCGTCGGACCCGGTGCCACGAACATGCTGACCGGCGCCGCTCTGGCGACCACCAACCGCCTCCCGGCGCTGCTGCTGCCCAGCGACACGTTCGCGACGAGGGTGGCCGACCCCGTGCTGCAGCAGCTCGAGCAGCCGTGGGACACCGGTCTCACCGTCAATGACGCCTTCCGCCCGCTCTCCAAATTCTTCGACCGCGTCCAGCGCCCCGAGCAGCTCTACTCGATCGCGCTCGCCGCGATGCGGGTGCTCACCGATCCCGCCGAGACCGGCGCCGTCACGATCGCGCTCCCGGAAGACGTCCAGGCCGAGGCGATCGACGTCCCGGTCGAGTTCCTGCAGGACCGCGAGTGGCACATCCGTCGTCCGCTGCCGGAGCGCGGCCCGCTCGCCCGCGCGGTCGCCGCGATCCGCGGGGCGAAGAAGCCGCTCATCGTCGCCGGCGGGGGCGTGATCTACTCGGGCGCCGAGGACCAGCTGCGCCTGCTCGTCGAGGCGACCGGTATCCCTGTCGCCACGTCGCAGGCCGGTGGGGGAGCCCTCGATTGGGACCACCCGCAGAACCTCGGCGGCGTCGGGGCCACCGGCACGCTCGCCGCCAACCGGCTCGCGGCGGAGGCCGACGTCATCATCGGCATCGGCACGCGCTACAGCGACTTCACGACGGCATCGCGCACGGCGTTCCAGAACCCCGCCGTCGCGTTCGTCAACATCAACGTCGCGTCGTTCGACGCGTACAAGCACGGCACGCAGCTGCCGGTCATCGCCGACGCCAGGGAGGCACTCGTCGCGCTGTCGACCGAGCTCGAGGGGTACCGGGTGCCGACGGAGCACGCCGCACGTGCCACGCGCGAGAAGGCGGGCTGGGATTCCCTCGTCGACGACGCCTTCGCACCCAGCGGGCGCGCTCTTCCCGGACAGTCCGAGATCATCGGCGCCATCCAGGCGGCCAGTGCGCCGAAGGACGTCATCGTCCAGGCGGCGGGTTCGCTTCCGGGTGACCTGCACAAGCTGTGGCGCGTGCGGGATCCGCTCGGCTACCACGTCGAGTACGCGTTCTCGTGTATGGGGTACGAGATCGCCGGGGGGCTCGGCGCCAAGAGGGGACTCATCGCCGATGGTGACGACCGTGACGTCATCGTCATGGTCGGCGATGGGTCCTACCTCATGCTCAACAGCGAACTCGTGACGGCGGTCGCCGAGGGCATCAAGCTCATCGTCGTGCTGATCCAGAATCACGGCTACGCCTCGATCGGGCATCTGTCCGAGACCGTCGGATCGGAGCGCTTCGGCACGCTGTACCGGGAGTACGACCCCGCGGCACGCAACTTCCAGGGAGAGGCGAAGCTCCCGGTCGATCTCGCCATGAACGCACGGAGCTACGGCCTCGACGTCATCGAGATCGCGCCGGGACCGGATGCGATCGCCGACCTCGCTGCCGCGGTCGCGACGGCGAAGGCATCCGACGGCCCGACGTTCATCCACATCGAGAGCGACCCGCGGCTGTACGCGCCGGGAGGCGAGGGCTGGTGGGACGTTCCGGTCCCCGAGGTCTCGAGCCTCGCGTCGACGCAGCGCGCGCGTGCCGAGTACGAGCAGCTGCGCACCCCGCAGCGCCCGCTGCTGGGACCGGAGGCGGGCGAATGAAGGCAACGGTGGCCGGTGCGCCGGTGAGCTTCGGCGTGTTCGAGATGACCCCGGAGGGCTCGGAGACGATTCACCCGGACGACATGCTCGAAGTCCTGGCCGAGTCCGGGTATCAGGGTGTCGACCTCGGCCCGCTCGGGTACTTCGGGCGGTCGACCGAGCTGCGCACGCGGCTGGAGCGCCACGGCCTCGAGCTCGCGGGCGGCTGGGTGCAGCTTCCGTTCTCCGATGACGAGGCGTTCGAGGCGGCGATCCCCGGTCTGAACGATGCCTTGCGGGTGTTCGCCGATGCGGCGGATCGCGGGCCCGCCCGCCTGCCGCTTCCCACTCTGGCCGACGACGGCTCGGCCGCTCGGCGCGCGTCTCCCGGCCGCGGCGGCGACGTCGATCCGCTCTCCGAGTTCGCGTGGGGGCGGCTTCTCGCCAACACCGAGCGTGCCGCGGCGCTGGTCCGTGCGGCTGGCTTCGAGCCCACGTTCCACCACCACGCGGGCACCTTCGTCGAATCGCCCGAGGAGATCGATCGATTCCTGGCGAACGTCGACGTCGACCTCACGCTGGACACCGGGCACCTGTTCATCGCGGGCGGCGATCCGCTCGAGGCGGTGTCGCGCTGGGGCGACCGGATCAACCACCTCCATCTCAAGGATGTGGACCTCGCCGAGCTGCGCCGCGTCCTCGCCGCGGGCGGCGGCATGCCCGAGGTGTGGTCGTCCGGTGCCTTCGTCGCGTTCGGTGCGGGCGACATCGATCTCGTCGCCGTCATGGATGCTGTCGAGCAGCGCGGCTTCGACGGATGGATCGTGGTGGAGCAGGACGTGCTGAACGGTCCGGACGTCTCCCTCACCGACTTCCGCGCCGCGCGAGCCGCCGATCAGCTTCGCAATCGCGAAGCCCTGAGCGCCTGGGCCTGATCTCCCCTTCTTCCCCGCTTCCACCTCGACCACGACAGGAAAACCGATGACTCACACACCCCTCCGATTCGGCTTGATCGGGACCGGCCGTATCGGTCAGGTCCACGCTGCGAGCATCGCCGCCGATCCCGACGCCGTCCTCAGCTGGGTCGCCGACCCCTTCGTCGACGGTGCGCAGCGAGTGGCAGCGACGTACGGAGGTACGGCGACCGACAACGCCGACGAGATCTTCGCCTCCGGCGCCGTCGATGCCGTCCTCGTCGCCTCGCCGACGGCGACGCACGTCGACCTGATCGCGCAGGCGATCGATGCCGGCATCCCGGTGCTCTGCGAGAAGCCGATCGATCTCGACATCGCGCGGGTCGACGCACTGCGCCCGAAGGTCGCCGCTGCCGGCGTGCCGGTGGCGCTGGGGTTCAACCGCCGCTTCGATCCCTCCTTCGCCAGCGCGCGGGCACGTGTCGCCGCCGGTGAGATCGGTGCGCTGGAGCAGCTGACGATCATCAGCCGCGACCCGTCGGCTCCGCCCGCGTCCTACGTCGGTGTCTCCGGAGGGATCTTCCGCGACATGACGATCCACGACTTCGACATGGCGCGCTTCTTCCTCCCCGAGATCGTGGAGGTCTCGGCGGTGGGAACCACCACGTTCGACGACGGTGCGCGTGAGCACGGCGACTTCGACACGGCCGTGACGACACTGCGCGCAGCATCCGGTGCGATCGTGACGATCGTGAACTCCCGCCACAGCTCGGTCGGATACGACCAGCGCATCGAGGCCTTCGGCGGACGAGGGGTGCTGCACGTCGCCAACGCCCCATCCAGCCTGGTGAGCCTGTCGACCGCCGACGCCGTCGAGGCCAAGCCGCCGTACGAGCAGTTCTTCCTCGAGCGGTACGCCGTCGCGTACGCCGCCGAACTGCGCGAGTTCATCAAGCTCGCGCGCGGCGAGGCGTCGACGAGCCCCACGTTCGAGGACGGCCGCGCAGCACTCGTGCTCGCGGACGCCGCGCAGCGCTCGGCGACCGAGCGCGTGATCGTCCCCGTGGCGCTCGGCTGATCGCGCCATGGTGACGGCACACGGGTCCTTCCGGCTTGCGGCATCCGCTGAGATGCTCTTCACCGAGCTTCCCTTCGTCGACCGGGTGCGACGACTGCACGATCTCGACTTCGAGGTGGAGATCTGGGACTGGAGTTCGAAGGACCTTCCCGCCCTCGCGGCGACCGGAGCGGTCTTCTCGTCGATGACCGGCTACCTGCGGGGCGATCTGACGACGGAGGACGGGATCGCGGAACTGCTCGCCACGGCCGAGGAGTCGCTGCGGATGGCGGACGTCATCGATTCGCCGCGGCTGAACCTGCACGGCACCGGATTGGATCCGCACGGCCTTCCGGTGCGTCCGCGCGAGAGTGTGAGCGGGGCGGATTGGCTGCTGGCGGCTGACACGCTCGGCCGCCTGGCCGAACTCGGCCGACGGGCAGGACGGGTCTTCACGCTGGAGAACCTGAACACCGCGGTCGACCATCCGGGCACGCCGTTCGCCCGCGCGGCCGACACCCTCGCCCTTGTCCAGTCGGTCGATTCGCCGGCGCTGCGGCTCAACCTCGACCTGTACCACGCGCAGATCGGCGAGGGGAACCTCATCGATCTCGTGGGCCGGGCGTTGCCGTGGGTCGGTGAGATCCAGGTCGCCGACGTGCCGGGGCGGTGTGAGCCGGGCACGGGGGAGATCCGCTACGAGGCGATCGCCGACGCGCTCCGCGACCTCGACTACGACGGCGTCGTAGGTCTGGAAGCGTGGGCATCGACCGATTCGGAGGACGCGCTCCGCGCCTTCCGCGAGGCCTTCGCCCGCTGACCCGCTGACCCGGAGAACGGGGGTGGGGTGGAGCGCCCCACCCCGACCTTCAGGCGTCGTAGGTCGTCGGGCCATCCACCGTCGCCACCGGAGTCCAGGATCCGGATGCTGCGCTGCGCACGGCCGCGTCGACGATCTCCGCTGCCGACCAGGCGTCGGCAGCGGACGGGGCGAGCTGCCGGCCCTCCACGACGGAGCGCAGGAACAGGGACGCCTCGATGGTCTTCAGATCATCGAAGCCCATGCTCGTTCCCGCGCCGGGCTGGAAGTGCGCGAAGTCGCCGTGACCCGGCCCGACCATGATCGTGCGGTAGCCGGAGGTGTCATCGGCGAGCTGGAGCTCGTTGAGCCGTTGGAAGTCCCAGCGCAGCGATCCCTGGGTGCCGTAGACCTCGAGACGGTACTCGGCGCGGGGGCCGATGGCGACACGGCTCGATTCGAGGACGCCGACCGCTCCCGAGTCGAAGCGCGCGAGGACGGCGGCGTAGTCCTCGTTCTCGACCTGCCCCCGGGGCCCGTCGCTCGCGCCCTTGCTGAAATGGCTGGCCGCGCCCGAAGCGGGCAGCGGGCGTTCGCGGATGAAGGTCTCGGTCACTCCGCTGACCGACGAGATCCGGCCGACGACGTACTGCGCCAGGTCGGCGCCGTGCGAGAGCAGATCGCCCAGCACACCGGTGCCGGCCCGCTCGCGCTGGAACCGCCACGTGAGGGCGCCGGCGGGGTCGGCCGAGTAGTCGGCGATGAGCGCCACGCGCACGTTGGTGATCGTACCCAGGGCTCCTTCGCTCACCAGCTTCCTCGCGTGCGCGACCGCGGGTGCATGACGGTAGTTGAAGCCCACGGAGGTCATGAGCCCGGCCTCCGCCGCGCCTCTGGCGATCTCGCTCGACTCGTGCACGCCGCGCCCCATCGGCTTCTCGATCCAGAACGGCTTGCCGGCCGCGATGGCGGCCAGAGCGATCTCGTGATGGAGGAAGTTCGGCGAACAGATCGAGACCACGTCGACGTCGTCTCGATCGAGCACCTGCGCGTAGTCGGCGACCGCCTCGCGGTACCCGAGGAGCTCGGTGGCATGCGCGCGGCTGTCCGGATCGGGATCCGCCGCGACGATGAGTTCGGTGGTCGCCGGAAGATCGGGATAGTGCCGGGGCGCTGCCAGATACGCCCGGGAGTGGAGTCGTCCCATCCATCCGACGGAGATGAGCCCCACACCGATGTGCGCCCTGTTGGTCATGGCTGTCCTTTCAGCGAAGATGTACGCCTACATTACCCATTGACAGAATGTCTTGACAAACATTCCTCCTCGATGTCAGAATCTCCCCGACACCGACGTCACAGGATGCGATCAGTCGATGTCGACTGCGTCCTCACCGAAAGGGAAATCACATGAAAAAGCGCCTCCTCGGCGGCCTGGGACTCGCGGTATCAGCGGTCCTGCTGCTGTCGGCCTGCTCGGGCACCGGCCAGGAAACGACCGACGGCGACGGCGGTGGAACCGGAGACACCGAGTCGAAAGGCTTCACCTACGCCGTTGTGACCCACTCCGCCCCCGGCGACGCCTTCTGGGACCGCGTCAAGTCCGGCGCAGAACAGGCCGGAAGCGACTACGGCGTCGACGTGACCTACAACTCCGACCCCGACCCCGCGAAGCAGTCGCAGCTCATCGACAATGCGATCGCACAGGGCGTGGACGGAATCGTCGTCTCGATGGCCAACCCGGACGGCGTCAAGGACAGCGTGGAGCGGGCGGTGAAAGCAGGGATCTCCGTCGTGACCATCAACTCCGGACTCGAGAAGTTCAAGGAGTTCGGTGCGATCACCCACATCGGACAGAGCGAGTCCATCGCCGGCGCGGCCGTGGGCGAACGCCTCGGCACGGAAGGCGCCACCAAGGCGCTGTGCGTCATCCAGGAAGCCGGCAACATCGGGCTGGAAGAGCGCTGCACGGCTGCGGCCGAGGCCTTCAGCGGATCGATGGAGAACCTCCAGGTCGACGGCACCAACGACGCCGAGGTCAAGGCCACCATCAAGTCGAAGCTCCAGGCCGATCCTTCGATCGACGCCGTGCTCACGCTCGGCGGACAGTACGCGATCGACGCCGTCGGCGCGGTGGATGAGTCCGGCAGCTCGGCACAGGTCGCGACCTTCGATCTCTCCGAAGACGTCGTCAGCGCCATCGAGGATGGCAGCATCCTGTTCGCGGTCGACCAGCAGCCCTACGTGCAGGGATTCCTGGGTGTGACAGCGGTCTACCTGAAGAGCCTGAACGGCAACGACATCGGCGGCGGTCAGCCGGTCTACTCCGGTCCGGCGTTCGTCACGAAGGACAACGCGGCCGAGGTCGCAGAGTTCGCGAAGAACGGCACGCGCTGACCATCCCCGCGGAGCCGGAGGTCACCCCTCCGGCTCCGCGACACGAAAGGAGCCGACGATGACCACGACGGACATAGTGACAATCGCGACGCGACCACGAATGGAGCGTCAGCCGGTACGACGGCTGCTGGCACGACCCGAGATCGGGGCGCTCGTCGCCGCACTCGCGGTGATGATCTTCTTCTCCGTGTACACCGACACGTTCATGACGATGGCGGGTGCCGGCGTCTGGCTCGAGTCGGCCTCGACCTTCGGCATCATGGCGGTCGCGGTGGCCCTCCTCATGATCGGCGGCGAGTTCGATCTCTCGGCGGGCGTGATGACGGGCTTCACCGCCCTCATCGTCGGAGTCCTGACCACGCACTACGGTGTCAACATCTGGGTCGCCGCCGTCATCTCGCTCGCTGCCGCCCTGGCGATCGGCGCTCTGAACGGGCTGCTCGTGATGAAGACGGGCCTGCCGAGCTTCATCATCACCCTCGGAACGTTCTTCGTGCTCGCCGGTATCGACCTGGCCGTCACGAAGCTCATCACCGGGCAGGTCGCCATCCAGGGCATGACCAAGGTGCCGTTCTACGACACGATCCAGCCCGTGTTCGGGTCGTCGATGCAGATCGGCGGCGGCACCTTCTACATCTCCGTGCTGTGGTGGTTCGTGGTCGCGGCGCTCGCGACCTGGGTGCTCCTGCGCACGCGCTCCGGCAACTGGATCTTCGCGGTCGGCGGCGCGCTGAACTCATCGCGCCAGGTGGGCGTTCCCGTGCTGAAGACCAAGATCGGTCTGTTCATGGTGACGGCGGGAGCGGCCTGGCTCGTCGGGATGATCTCGCTGTTCCGCACCTCGACCGTTCAGGCCAACACCGGCGTCGGCCAGGAGTTCATCTACATCATCTGCGCCGTCGTCGGCGGCTGCCTGATGACCGGCGGTTTCGGCTCGGCGATCGGCGCGGCCCTCGGCGCGCTCATCTACGGGATGGTCTTCCAGGGCATCACGTTCGCACAGTGGGACACGAACTGGCTTCGCACCTTCCTGGGCGCGATGCTCCTGCTTGCCGTCTTCCTCAACCACTGGGTACGTCTTCGAGCAGGAGGAACGAAATGACCACGTCCACTGCCGCAGCGGTTCCCGTCGTCGAAGTCCGCGATGTCGGCAAGAGCTACGGTGCGATCAACGCACTCAGCGGAGTCTCGACCACGGTCAACGCCGGGCAGGTGACCTGCGTCCTCGGCGACAACGGCGCCGGGAAGTCCACCTTCATCAAGATGCTCGCGGGCGCCCACACGCCCAGCGAAGGAGAGATGCTCCTCGACGGCAAGCCGGTGAGCTTCTCCTCGCCGCGAGCAGCGCTGGATGCCGGAATCGCCACGGTCTACCAGGACCTCGCGGTCGTCCCGCTGATGCCCGTGTGGCGCAACTTCTTCCTCGGCTCCGAGCTCACGAAGGGGCGTGGACCTCTGCGTCGCCTCGATGTGAAGCGGATGAAAGAGGTCACCTACACCGAGCTCGCCAACATGGGCATCGATCTGCGTGACGTGGATCAGCCGATCGGCACTCTCTCGGGTGGTGAGCGCCAGTGCGTCGCGATCGCCCGCGCGGTCTACTTCGGTGCCCGCGTGCTGATCCTCGACGAGCCCACGGCCGCCCTCGGCGTGAAGCAGTCGGGCGTCGTGCTGAAGTACATCGCACGGTCGCGCGACCGGGGGTTGGGTGTGGTCTTCATCACGCACAACCCGCACCACGCGTTCCCGGTGGGTGACCGCTTCCTGCTGCTCAATCGCGGCACCAGCATGGGCAACTACGAGAAGTCCGAGATCACGCTCGCAGAGCTCACCAGCCTCATGGCCGGTGGTGCCGAACTCGATTCACTCGCCCACGAGCTCGAGCAGGCGCTCGGTGCGGAATCCTCGATCGTTCGGGAGATCGAGAAGGAGGCCGACGGATTGCCGGGTGCGCTGCGGGATCCCTCGGAGGCTTGAGACTGACGCAGGGAGTCCCGGTGACGGCAGGTCACCGGGACTCCCCGCGTCAGCGGATGGCGGGAGTGCTCACCTGTTGTCTGCGAGCGTCTGGGAGACCCAGTCGCGATACGCCGTGACGTTCGTGTAGAGCCCCGGACCCTTCTCGCAGGACGGGGATGCGGCGCCCGGGCCGGAGGTGACGCCGATCAGCTCCCAGCGGCCGTTCCTTCCGCGCTGGATCTGCGGTCCGCCGGAGTCGCCGTTGCACGCCATCGCATCGGCCCTGTGGCTCACGGTGCACAGCCGGGTGTCACCCGCGTAGCCCGTGTCGCACTCGGACGGGTCGCCCACGAAGGTCCCGAGTTCGCGGAGCTTCTCGGACATCTTCCACTTCGTGGGGTCCTTGTGCGGCTTCGTCACACCGAACCCGAGGATGCGGGTCTTGCTTCCGGGGGCGGCGGCGTGATCGGCGATCGTGATCGGCTTCGACTTGACCGGTCGATCGAGGCGGATCAGTGCGATGTCGTTCTGGTTGGGCTGGCCCTGGACGTAACCGGGGTGCTGGAACACTTGGACGATCTCTCGGACGGTCCCGCCGGAGGAGCGCTTGCCGCTGCCGATGCGGACGGTGCCCTGGGCGAACGACCCGATCTCCCGGTCGACGCAGTGCGCGGCGGTCACGACCCACTCCCGGTCGATGAGGGCTGCGCCGCAGTTGCCGTCGTCGAGTCCGGCGAGCGGGGCGGCGATGGGGATGCTCGCCATGAACGGATACCTCTCGGAGCCGGCGGAGCCTCCGACGATCGTCCTGGCGGATGACGCGGCGGTCGTCGCCTGTGCCGGAGCGACGGCGCCGGCGGTGAGGGCGACGCAGCAGGCTGCGCCGGCGATGACGCCGACGACCGAGCGGGTCAGGACGCGACGGAGTGCGAAGATTCCGGACTTCGAGGGGGTGGTGGTTGAGGTGTGGTGCGGTGAAGACGTCATACTTCGACGTTAGAAACGATGCGGCGGCGATCCCCTACGGCGGGCTGCCCGAAGAATGGTGGTGCTGGCTCCACCTCAGGGCCTCAAGACCTCGGGCCGGCGGGCCGGCGGGTCGTCAGCGCCGGATGCCGACGTAGACCGTGTTCGACGAGACCCCTCCGGTGAGGCGGTTGTCGAAGTCGACGACGTGGGCGCGGCAGTCGTCGAAGACGGCGGCGAGCGTGATCATGAACTCGTCGTCGGGCGGATCGTCGGACCAGAGCGCGAAGACGCCGCGGTCGGCGAGGTGCTGCGCGAGCGCGGTGAGGCCGGCCTCGGTGTAGAGGTCGGCGTGGGTCGGGTCGAGGGTGTGGCGCGGCGAGTGGTCGACGTCGAGCAGGATCGCATCGTGGCGCCGCGCGGCATCGTCCGGCGCCGCACGTACGACGGCGAAGAAGTCGTCGTGGGTGAGCGTCGTCCGCGCATCGCCCACGAGTGTGGACGACACCGGCAGGAGCTCACGCTCATGCCAGCCGATCACCGCGGGCAGAGCGTCGATCACTTCGAGTCGAGCCACGCGGGCGTCTCCGAGCGCGGTCACCGCGGTGTATCCGAGACCGAGGCCCCCGACGAGCACGCTCAGGCCTTCGCCGGTGGCGGCGGCGAGGCCGAGTGTCGCGAGCTCTTCCTCCGCGACCGTGAAGAGGCTCGACATCAGGTACTCGTCGCCGAGCTTCACCTCGTAGATCATCTCGCCCGTGGCCGCATCCGCGCGGCGGCGGAGCATGAGCTCGCCCATGCGCGTCTCCTGCCAATCGAGCTCTTCGTACCGTGCGATCATTCCGGCGCCTCTCGTCGACAGGCCCCCAACCCTACGCTGTGCCTCGACGGTTGCCGTCCTGCTCGAGCAGCGCCTTCGCCACGCGTCGCGCTGCGAGGAACGGCTTCGCGAAAGTCTCCATGCCCACGCTGACGATGGCGCCTTCGTAGAGCAGCATCATCGCCTCCGCCATGGCCCGCGGATCGTGCGCATCCGCCTCGCGGCAGAGCTCGTCGAACACGTCGAGCAGCCACACCTTCTGGCGGGAGACCTCCGGGAACACCGGGTGCCCGTCGTGGCCGTCGCCGATCTCGGCGCGGGCGTTGATCGCGCTGCATCCCTTGGCGCTGTTCTCGTCCGACCAGGAGTCTGCCGCATCGAAGATGGCGAGGATCCGCTCCACGCCGGGCTGCGGAACGCGAGCGAGGTTCTCCGCGACGTGCACTCGCCATCGGGCATCGCGGTGCTGGAGATACGCGACGACCAGCGTCTCCTTGGAGCCGAACCGGTCGTAGAGCGTCTTCTTCGTGACACCTGCAGCCTCGGCGATGGTATCGACGCCCACGGCATGGATGCCGCGCTCGTAGAAGAGTCGCGAAGCCGCGTCGAGGACCCGCGAGGCGCCGGGGGTGAGCGGGGCGAGGACGGGAACAGGCTGGGTCATGCCTCGAGTATACCAACCTGTATAGTCGAGATCATGAGTAAACAGATCGGTATACTTTCTGCTCTCGTGACCGCGCTCGCTGCCGCGGCGTTCGTGGTGACCTGGAGCTCCGGATTCCTCATCGCTGCCATCGGCACAGCCGAAGCCGCGCCCCTGACGATGCTCGTCTGGCGCTTCGTGCCGCTGGCGGTCGTGCTGCTGATCGTCGCGGTCGCGACGGGAGCCGCCCGACAGGTCACCCGGTCGGCTCTGCGGCGGCAGGCCGCCATCGGCCTCTTCTCGCAGTTCGGCTACTGTGCAGCGATCTACGCGGCCACCGCCGCGGGCATCGCGACGGGCACCGTCGCACTGATCGACGCCGTGCAGCCGCTCGTGATCGCCGTGCTGGTCGGGCCGCTCCTCGGACTCCGCGTGCGCGGAGCCCAGTGGGCGGGGCTCATCGTCGGTGCGGTCGGCGTGCTGTTCGTCGTGCGCTCGCAGTTCGGGCACTCCGACGCGCATCCGCTCGTATACCTGCTGCTCGTCGCGGGAATGGGGAGCCTGATCGTCGGCACGTTCATCCAGCGGCGGACGAACGTGCAGACCGGAGTGCTCGCGACCCTGACGATCCACGCCACCGTGTCGGCAGCCGCACTGCTGGTGCTCGCCGCCGCGACCGGTGCCCTCGTGCCACCGGCATCCGTGTCCTTCTGGTTGGCCGCGGTGCTCGCGGCCGCCTTCCCGACGGTGGCGGCGTACGGCCTGTACTGGTGGCTGCTGCGCCGCGTCGGGATCACGGCGCTCAACGCCCTCCTGTTCCTCATCGCCCCGTTCACGGCGGTCACCGGGGCGGTGCTCCTCGGGGAGACCCTCACGATCCTGTCGCTGATCGGCTTCGCGCTCTGCGGCCTCGGCGTCGCGACCGTGCTGGTCGGGGAGGCACAATCGGCGCGCGGCGCGGCTCTTGGCTCCCGCGCCGCCGGGGGTGCGTCGTGCCCACAGGCGCGCGGCCACGTGGTGGCACGCTCGACTCCCCAGGCGTCAGACTGAGTGACGTCGTCTGCCGAGGGGGAGAACCTGTGACACACCGCGCACCGATCGTGCTCATGACCGACTGGGTCGCGCCTCTCCCGCCGGCGGAGCTCTTCGCATCGGCGCGGGAGCAGGGCTACGACGGAGTCGAGATGTGGTGGCCCGCCGATCCTGCCCGGCAACGCGACCTTCGTGCGGTCGTGGAACGGTCGGATGCTCGTGTCTCGCTGCTCGCGACCAGTGGACACTCCGATCCGCGCACCCACATCGCCGAGCTCCAGCGCACTCTCCGCGAGATCTCCGAGAGCGGCATCTCGCCCCTGCATGTGACGCTCCATGCCGGCCGCGACCACTGGGACGACGGCGACCATGACCGGCTCGCCGACGCGATCCGCGCCACCCGTGCCGACACCGCGCTCGACGTGCTCGTCGAGCTGCACCGTGCCCGGATGCTGTTCGCCGCGCACGCTGCACGCCGCATCCTCGAGCGGCATCCCGACCTGCGGGTGACATTCGACATCTCGCACTGGCTGGTCGTCGCCGAGTCGATGCTCGACGATCAGACCTCCGCCGTCGACCTCGCGATCGACCGTGCGGATCACATCCACGCCCGCATCGGGCATCCCCAGGGACCGCAGGTGAACGACCCCGAGGCGCCGGAGTGGCGGGAGGTGGTCGGGCGGCACCTGCAGTGGTGGGATCGGATCGTCGAGCGCCTCCGGAACGAGGGGCGTCCGGTCACCTTCCTCGCCGAGTTCGGGCCCGTCGACTATGCGCCGAGCGAGGCGGGGTCGCGCGTGCCGCTGCGCGACCCCGCGTCCTCGAATCGATGGATGCTGCGCACGCTGCGCGAGAGGTACCGGGAGCCGGATCACACTGTTTCACACAGTGCCCCCTGAGCACGTGAACACCGCTTCGGTACGGTGGACTTGTGTCTGGGGACACACACGTGGGGCAGTTGTACGGCGATGGCGATGCGAACGCGAAGTGTCTGGGGACTGGGGAGTTCACTGGCGGCACGCATCGACCACGCTGAGGGCATCGCTGCTCATTCACGTCGGGCCGGTAGCGATCATCGTTGCCGGCCCGACGTGTGCCCTCACCAGCGGACGGCCGCCCGATCGGCGAGCAGAGTGGGTGCGGGGATCGTCACAGCGTCCAGGTCGATCGTCGGCACATCCGCCTCTCCGCGCCACGCCGCAGCAGGTGATTTCAGGGGCCCGAGATCGGGCTGCGCCGGGGGAGCGGCCACGTCCGGGAACGGGATCCCCGCCGGAGACGTCGACGGCGGGATGCTGCCGGCCTCAAGTGCGGCCGGTGCGGCGCACGGGGATGCCGTCTGAAGGTCGGCGGGTGAGGTGGTGCGCAGCGTGTTGCCCTCCCAGCAGTTGCCACTGCCGGCGCCCCGGGCGCTCGCCGCATAGACGGCGTCGACGCCGTTCGCCTCGAACACGTTGCCGGTGATGCGGTTGTCGATCGGCCCGAGGTCTTCCGCCGAGGTCACGATCATCCCCGCGGTCGGATTGCTCGCGACCAGGTTCGCGCGGATGTCGTTCGCCGTGCCGCCGGCGACGCCGATGCCGATCCCGAATCCGCCCTCGGCCTGCTCGGGGGTGTCCGCCTGCGCGTTCGCCGCGACGACGTTGCCCGCGAAGGTGGCTCCGGCCTGTGGCAGGTAAGCCTCCTGGTAGTCGGAGTTGATGGTCGCACCGACCCGATTGCCGGCGAAACGGTTGCCGACGATGAGCAGATCGCCCCCGGCATTGGCGATCTCGAACCCCACCGCGTTGTGCTCGGCGACGTTGCCGGAGACGACGATCCCGCACCCCTGGCACTGGCCGACGTAGATCCCGGAATCGGCTCCGCCCGAGGCGTACGAATCGGTGATCGCCCCATTCGCCGAGTTGAACGCGTAGATGCCGTAGAGGCCGTTGTTCGATGCCGTCACGTGGTCGACGAGGAAGCCGTCGAGAAGGGGGAAGTCCTCCGGATCGACCGACCGATAGCCATCGTGACCACCCACCGCGACGCCGTCGTCGTTGCGCATTCCGGTCACCAGCACACCGTTCTGCGTGGCATTCCGCACGGTGAGATTCTGCACGGTGACGCGAGGTGCGGAGACGACGATCCCGTTTCCGCGCAGCACTTCCCCGTCGATGACGACGCCGTTCCGGTCCTGTCCGCGGAGCGTGATCCCGGCGGTCTCGATCGTGACGGTCTCGCGGTAGACCCCCGCAGAGACGAGGACCGTGTCGCCCTCCGACGCGGCCTCGACGGCATCGGAGATGGTCGGATAGTCGGCCGGAACGGCGCGGATCACGGGCGGCTTCTCGGCGGTTTCGGGGGTCGCCGGAGCCGAGCATCCCGTGAAGAGCACGGCCGCCGAGACGAGCAGCAGGCCGGTCAGTCGATTGCGCATCGCATCATGATAGGGGTCTCGAAACGGTGCGGATCACCGCGAACGCGAGGGCTATCATCGTCGTCGTGGCGAAAGAGGCAAGCGGAATTTCGCGGCGCGCCCTGCTGAGTTCCGGCGGTCTCGCCGCGCTCGGCGGCGCCCTCGCGGCGTGCGCGCCGGGGGAGCCCGCCCCGCCGGAACGCGTCGCGGACGGCGTGCAGCCGGTCCCCCCGATGGGCGAGCATCAGGCCGGAATCTCCGTCCCGACCGCCGTCCAGCCGCACCTGCTGCTCGGCGTCTACGACCTCGAGGGCGACACGGGCACGGTACTCGCGCGCATCGGCGAGAGCATCCTCGCGCTGACATCCGGCGACCATCCCGCCCTCGCCGGCATCGCGCCGGGCGACCTCACCGTCACGGTCGGCGTCGGGCCGCGGCTCGTGCAGCAGGTGGCTCCCGATGGGCCCGGCACCGAACCGCTCCCGGCGTATCCCCGCGAGGAGATCGACGACCGCCACCGCGGCGGCGACCTCGTGATCCAGGTATGCGCATCCGACCCGCTCGTCCCGCCGCTGACGCTCGCCGCCGTGCTCGAGAACACCCCGGGGCTCGCCGAGCGGTGGCGGCAGCGCGCCGCCCGCGGGCCGTCCGTGCCGGTGCGCGACGGGCACTCCGCGCCCCGCAACGTGCTCGGATTCGTCGACGGCATCGCGGCTCCGGTCACGCCCGACGAGCTGGCGGAGTCGGTCTGGATCGGTGACGGCGACCTGGCCGGCGCCAGCATCCTGGTCGTGCGTCGGATGGAGATCGACCTGCCGGCCTTCCACCGCCTTCCGGTCGCCGCGCAGGAGGGTGTCATCGGTCGCGAACGTGCGAGCAGCGCGCCGCTCTCCGGAGGGGCGATCGACGACGACGTGAACCTGCAGGCGAAGTCGCCCGATGGCAAGTACCTGATCCCCGTCGACGCCCACGTGCGGCGCGCGCACCCCCGGCCGGCGGGAGTGCCGCTGATGCTGCGCCGGTCGTACTCGATGGACGACCCGCTCGGCCTGCTGTTCGTCAGCTACCAGGCGGAACTGCGCACGTTCACGCAGACGATGGAGCGGATGTCGGAGTCCGACGCGCTGCTCGACTTCACCCGCACGACCGCGGCGGGAGTATTCCTCGCTCTGCCGGGGTTCGACGCGCAGCATCCGCTCGGCTCGACGATCTTCGGGGCATCATGACCGCGCGGAGATGGATCGCGATCGGTGCGGTGGCCGCGGTCCTGCTGGCCCTGGGAGTGTGGGCGCTGGTCGCTCAGCGCCCGCCAGCCGCGCCGGAAGCCACCGCGTCACCCGTCGCCGAGGGTCCGCGTGCTCTCACGACCGAGGAGGCCGAGCGACTCGCGGTCGGCCGATTCCTCGCCTACCGTGACGGGAGTCGCGTCTTCGACGTCGAGGTGACGACCGCCGACGGGCCCGTCGCCCTGCACGGGCGGGTGGACTATCGCGCCGAGCTCGGCATCGCCGCGGCGGCGCTCGAGGGAGGCACCGCGGTCATCGCCTGGGATGCCGACACGTTCGTCGGCTGGCTGGGGGAGGGCGACGGCTCCACCGTGCCGGATGCTGAGCCCGCGACGGCCGGCACGGCACGGCCTCTCGATCCTTCGGCGTCGACGGTCGACGCCGTGCTCGTCCTGGTCGCGAGTCTCGGCACGGATCGTCCCGAGAACGCGCAGCTGCTGCAGACCTCGGACGCGCAGTGGCTCCGCGCCGACGACGTCGACGGGGTGCCGGTCGACGTCTTCGCCGGGCCCTCGGATGCCGACTCGGGCACCGGTGGCGGCACCACGCGCTTCTGGGTGGACGGCGCGGGGGCGCTCCTGCGCTTCGAGGCGGACTTCCCCTCGGGGACGGTGTCGATCCTGCTGCATCCCGAGGAGTACGTCGCGGTCCCGCGCGTCGCCGAACTCGGCTGATCACCCGTCACGACCGGCGCTTTCACACATAAGAAAAACTCTGTGAAAAGCCCACTGTCAAGATCGGGTTCGTCCTGTGCATCCGTCGACCCGTTCGACGGATGAACCAGGATGCGATCCCCTCGGGGGTCGCGTGTGCAGTTGGCGAACCCGGGGAGAACTGTGGATCTTTACCTTGCGGCATCGACGCGCGCTCCGAAGCGCGCGTGGCGTGGTGCCCTCGCGATTCTCGCTGCGGTGGCCACCATCGCCACCACCCTCGTCGTCGCGTCGCCGGCGCTCGCCGCCGACGGAACCGTGGTCGGCTCGGTCTACCAGGACTTCAACGACAGCGGCACACGCGACGCGGCATCCGGTGAGTTCGGCGGCGACACGGGTGTCGCGGGCGTCCGGGTCACCGCGACGGACTCGACCGGCGCGGTGCGCGGAACCGCGACGACGGCCGCGAACGGCAACTACACGCTGACCGTCACCGGTGCCGCCACCGCAGCGCTGCGGGTCGAGTTCACCACGCTTCCCACCGGCTTCCGGTCCGCACGGGTCGGAGCCGGCAACGGCAGCACCGTGCAGTTCGTGAACATCGGCGCGACCAACGTGAACCTCGGCGTCACGCAGGAGGGCATGGTCCGGACCACGACCGGGACGCCCCGCGTGGTGGTTCCGACGCAGCGTTCGGTGATCGCCTCGAACAGCGGCCAGAACGGTACGGTCGGCCCGACGCCGAACCTGTCCACGCAACCGGCGCTCTTCGAGATCGGGTACGGTTCCACCGGCAACCCCACCCCCGACCGCACGGCCCTGGCGACGCAGGAGCAGATCGGCACGGTCTGGGGAACGGCCAACTATGGCGAGAACTACGTGCTCAGCGGCGCCTCGTTCCGACGCGGAAGCATGGTGGGCCCACAGGGTCTCGGTGAGATCTACCTGACCGACGCCACCACGGGCAGCCCGAACGCCACGCCATTCGTCAACATCCCGAACACCGGAACCAACCCGCGTCCCGCCAACCTCACCGGGTTCGACTGGTTCCACGACTCGCCGAGCTTCTCCGCACCGGGAAAGGTCGGCCTCGGTGACATCGAGATCGCCGAGGACCAGCGCACCCTGTATGCCGTCAACCTGAACGATCGTCGGCTCTATGCGGTTCCGCTGACCCCGGGTGCCACGCCCACGGCCGCACCCACCGCCGGCACGCCGCAGGCGATCACCATCCCGCTGACGGCGGCGACCGGCTGCAACCAGAGCTGGGTGCGGCCGTACGGTCTCGGAACGTTCCGCGGAAACCTGTACGTGACCCTGACCTGCACCGGCCCGACGGTCAACGACCTGCGCGCCTGGGTGATCCCGATGGACGAGGGCACCCGCGCGTTCGGTGCTGCCGTGTTGAGCGCTCCGCTGAACTTCACGCGCGGCCCCGGTTACAACAACGGTCTGCCCGACACCAGCGTGACCAACAACTACCAGCCGTGGTACGAGACATGGAAGCCGTCAGCTGAGCCGCTTCGCAACCCCACACCGATCGCTTCCAGTGTGGTCTTCGATGCGGCCGGGAACATGGCGCTCTCGATCAAGGACCGTTCCGCCGATCAGAACGGCGCGACACTGAGCAGCACCACCGCGTCCGACACCGAGACCCACGGCTACATCGGTGTCGGGGATCTGCTCCGGGCGTGCGTCAACGGCGCGGGCACCCTCGTTCTCGAGAACGATGGCGCGTGCGGTGCTTCGGTGTCGACTCAGCCGAACAACAACTGGGGACTCGGGGGCGGGAAGTTCTACGAGACGATCTTCGAGACGGGCAACTTCGGCAACTTCCACGCCAACACGGCGATGGGATCGGCTCTCCAGATTCCCGGGTACACCAACGTGATGGCCACGACCATCGATCCCGTGGGTCTCCTCCAGGACGGCGTACGCGTCTTCGGCAACGACGACGGACGCCGGGTACGCGGGGCATCTCTCACCCGTCTGTCCACCACGGACGGCGGCTTCGGCAAGGCGGGCGGCCTGGGCGATCTCTCGACCCTGGTGGCTGCGGCCCCGGTCGAGATCGGCAACCGGGTCTGGCTCGACCCTGACCGTGACGGCCTGCAGGATGCGGGGGAGTCGCCCCTCGCGGGCGTGACAGTGCGGCTGTTCACGTCCGCGGGCGCGCTGGTCGCCACCGCGGTGACCGACGAGAACGGCGACTACTACTTCTCGTCGTCGCCTGGCACGTCCACGGCATCCGCCCAGTACGGGCTGAACCTGGAGGCGGAGACCGACTACGAGATCCGGCTCGACAACCGCGCCGACTACGGTGCGGGCGGTCCGCTCGAACACCTCGGGCCGACGGTCACCGCGGCCGGTGCCGACCGGGCCGTCGACTCGAACGGCGTGCGGCAATCGTCGGTGCTGGTGACGGCGCCGGTGCGCACCCCGTCGGCGGGGTCCGCCGACCACACCTTCGACTTCGGCTTCGTGCCTCTGCTGTCGCTCGGCAACCGGCTCTGGTACGACACCGGGACGGATGCCGGCCACACGAACAACGGCGCCTTCGACGACGACGAGACACCGATCGAGGGGGCGACGGTCGAGCTGCTCGACGGCGCCGGCGCTCCGGTGCTCGACGCCGACGGCGATCCGATCACGACGACGACGGATGCCGAGGGGTTCTACCGTTTCGACGACCTGCCGGCGCCGTATCGCGTGCGGGTCGCTGCCGCGAACTTCGCCTCGGGCGGCGTGCTCGAGAACTGGGTGTCGTCGACCGGCGCCTCCACGGCGTTCGACGCGGAGAGCAACAACCGCGACAAGGGCGTGGATGCCGCGAACCCGGCGGCGACCGGCATCACGTCGAGCACGATCACGCTCGCACCCGGGCTCACCGGGGACATCGACGCCGGTGCCACCGGCGCGGGAGGACACGGTCCCGGCGGTGACGCGCTCGACAACCTCACGGCCGACTTCTCGTTCGTGCAGCTGATCGACCTGACCATCGACAAGCGACTGACCTCGGGCAACGGTCCGTACCAGCTGGGAGATGAGGTCACCTTCGAGCTGATCGCGTCGAACAACGGGCCCGGAACGGCATTCGCCGGCTTCGAGGTGTCGGACCGCCTTCCCGCGGGGCTCGAGCTCATCTCCGCGAGCGGCGACTCCTGGACCGACCCCGACATCAACGGGCAGGAGCTCACCTTCGACTGGATCGGCGCCGATCTCGCCGCCGGAGAAGCCGCCTCGCCGATCACGGTGACGGCCCGGGTGACCTCGATCACCGCCGGCTCGCTGCGCAACGTCGCGGTCGTCGAGCCCGCTCCGAACCAGCCGACGGCGGAGAGCATCCCGCTGGGCACCGGCCCTGACAAGTACGAGAACGGCAACCCGACCCCGAGCGCCGGGAACCCCTCCAACAACGACGACAGCGCCGAGATCCCGGTGTTGCCGCCGACCCTGAGCCTCGGCAATCGGCTCTGGCTCGACACCGGCGCAGGAGCCGCGACCGACAACGGGCGATTCGACGCCGGCGAGGAGCCGGTCGCCGGTGCGATCGTGGAGCTGCTCGGTGCCGACGGCTCCCCGATCCTCGATGACGACGGCGCCCCTGTGATCGCGACGACGGATGCTGACGGCTTCTACCGTTTCGACGAGCTGACGCCCGGCCAGTACCGCGTGCGCGTCGCCGCGGGCAACTTCGCGGACGCGGGGCCGCTGGCGCACTTCCTGTCGAGCACGGGAGCGTCGACCGCGTTCGACGCCGGGTCGAACAACGGAGACAAGGGCGAGGATGCGCCGTACCCCGCGGCGACCGGCGTCACCTCCGGAGTGATCGACCTGCAGCCCGGCGTGACCGGCGAGGTCGACGGCGACGCGGACGGTGCCGGTGCGAACGGGCCGTTCGGCGACCAGTTCGACAACCTCACCGCGGACTTCGGTTTCGTCCCCGGTCTGTCGCTCGGCAACCGGCTCTGGTTCGACAACGGCTCCGGGGCCGGTCAGGCAGACAACGGAACCGTCGATGCCGACGAGCAGCCGATCGCGGGCGCCGTGGTCGAGCTCCTCGACGGCGCGGGCGCCCCGGTGCTCGACGCCGACGGCAACCCCGTCACGACGACGACCGACAACGACGGCTTCTATCGCTTCGATGACCTTCCTGCGGGCGACTATCGGGTACGGGTCGCCGCGGCGAACTTCGCCGCGGGAGCACCCCTCGCCGGGTACTTCTCGTCGACGCCGACCTCGACCACGTTCGACTCCGCGTCGAACAACGACGACAAGGGCGTGAACGCCCCGAACCCCGCAGCGACCGGCGTCAGCTCGTCGACCGTGACTCTCGCGTATGGCGCGCAGCCGGACGACGACACGGATGCCGACGCTCAGGGCGCGGCCGAGCACGGCCCCAACGGCGATGCCGTCGACAACCTCACTGTCGACTTCGGCTTCGTCGAGCGGCTCGCGGTCGGCGACTTCGTCTGGTTCGATCGCGATCGTGACGGCATCCAGGATTCCGGTGAGCGGCCGGTGCCCGGTGTCACCGTGGTGCTGCTGAACGCCGACGGCACACCCGCGGTCGACGGGAACGGCGACCCGGTCGCCCCGACCACGACGGATGCCGAGGGCCACTACGTCTTCGACAACCTGCTCCCGGGCGACTACCGCATCCGCTTCTCGGACTTCCCGGCGGGGTACGCGCCGACCACGGCTTCGGCCGACGGCTCGACGCGCGAGAACGACTCGAACCCCGACGGCGCGGGGCTCACTCCGGTCTTCACGCTCGCTCCGGGTGCCGGCACGCGGCCCGTGGAGCCCGGCGACGGCACCACCCTCGCCCGGCAGATCAACCCGACCATCGACGCGGGCATCGTTGCGGCGATGAGCATCGGCAACCGGCTCTGGTTCGACACGGGCGCGGGCGACCACCTGAACAACGGCATCGCCGACGGCGACGAGGATCCGGTGGCCGACGCGCTCGTCGAGCTGCTCGATGCCGCAGGCGCTCCGGTGCTCGACATCGACGGCGACCCGATCACGACGACGACAGACGCGAACGGCTTCTACCGGTTCGACGGACTCGAGCCCGGGCAGTATCGGGTGCGCGTCGCAGCGAGCAACTTCTCGGACGACGGTCCGCTGGCCGAGTACGTCTCGTCGACCGTCACCTCGGGGGCCTTCGACGCTCCGAGCAACGGCAGCGACAAGGGCGTCGACGCACCGAGCCCCGTGACGAGCGGCATCACGTCGGCCGTGATCGACCTGCAGCCGGGTGTGACCGGCGAGGTGGATGCCGGAGCAGATGGCGCCGGCGCGAACGGCCCGTTCGGCGACGACTTCGACAACCTCACGGTCGACTTCGGCTTCATCCTGCCGTACGACCTGACCATCGAGAAGCGCCTCACGTCGAAGACCACGCCGTACAAGCCGACGCAGACGGTGACGTACGAGCTGACGCCGTCGAACAACGGACCCGGCACCGCGGTGACCGGCTTCACCGTGTCGGACCTGCTGCCCGACGGGCTGACGTTCGC
This sequence comes from Microbacterium sp. PMB16, assembly GCF_051294855.1. GTDB lineage: Bacteria > Actinomycetota > Actinomycetes > Actinomycetales > Microbacteriaceae > Microbacterium. The sequence continues at coordinate 1,172,950 of NZ_CP145908.1, read as the reverse complement.
CTCGGCGACCGGTACCGACTGGGAGCTGGTCGACAGCACCGGGCCCGAGGTCACGCTGCGCTGGCTGGGCGATGACCTCGCCGCCGGCGACGAGGCGACGCCCATCACGGTGACGGCCACGGTCGGCACCGAGATCCCCGGCACCCTGGTGAACTTCACCGTCGTCGAGCCGTCGCCCGACCAGCGGACGCCGGAGACGGTCCCGGTCGGCACGGCGCCGAGCAAGTACGAGAACGGTGACCCGGCGCCTGCCGCCGGAAGCCCGTCGAACAACGACGACAGTGTGCCGATCATCGTCGAGGGTCCGACCTACTCGCTGGGCAACCGGCTGTGGAAGGACGCGGGTCCCGGTGCGCAGACCGACAACGGGCGCTTCGACACCGGCGAGGAGCCGGTCGACGGCGCCGTGGTCGAGCTGCTGAACGCCGACGGCAACGTGATCGCGACGACGACCACGGACGACGACGGGTTCTACCGCTTCGACGACCTCGCCCCCGGCGACTACCGGGTGCGGGTCGCGGCCTCGAACTTCGCCGCCGACGGGCCGCTGCGTTCCTGGCTGTCGTCGACCGGCGCGTCCGCCGACTTCGCTACCGCGTCGAACAACAGCGACAAGGGTGAGGACTCGCTCACCCCGGCGACGACCGGCATCACGTCGGGCACCGTCACGCTCGGTACCGACAGTCGTCCCCTCGGCGACGTGGATGCCGGTGCGACCGGAGCCGGCGCGAACGGCCCCTTGGGCGACGCGTTCGACAACCTCACGGCGGACTTCGGGTTCATCCCCGGCCTGTCGCTGGGCAACCGGCTCTGGTTCGACGCCGGCACGGGTGCCGGCGAGGCGAACAACGGCGCCTATGACGACGGCGAGAAGCCGGTCGCTGGTGCCGTGGTCGAACTGCTCGATGGCGCGGGTGACCCGTTCCTGATCGGCGGCTCGCCCGTCACGACCACGACCGACGCGAAGGGCTTCTACCGGTTCGACGGCCTGCCGGCCGGCGACTACCGGGTGCGGGTCGCTGCCTCGAACTTCGGTGCGGATGCGCCCCTGCGGGGGTGGTTCTCGTCGTCGCCGACCTCGGCGGATGCCGCGGCGAACAACGCAGACAAGGGTGTGAACTCGCCGACCCCGGCGACGACCGGCATCACCTCGGGCGTCGTCTCGCTGACGCGGGACAACCCGATCGATGACGTGGATGCGGGGGCGACGGGCGCCGGTGCGCACGGGCCCAACGGCGATGCCGCCGACCTGCTCACGGTCGACTTCGGCTTCACGCAGGCGTTCGCGATCGGCGACGTCGTCTGGCTCGACAACGACGGAGACGGTCGCCAGGATGCGGATGAGCCGCCGGTGCCCGGCGTGCTGGTGACGCTGATGGACGCGGACGGCAACCCGGTCACCGACCTGAACGGGAACGCGGTGCCTCCGGTCCGCACCGACGATGACGGGCACTATGTGTTCGACAACCTGCCGCCGGGAACGTACACGGTGTCGTTCACCGAGACGCCCGCGGGGCTGCAGTTCACCCGCCAGGGTGCGGGTGACGACGCCACGGGCGACTCCAACCCGGAGTCCGACGGCGTGACGCCGCCGTTCGTGCTCGGTCCGGCCGGCGACAACACCGGTTCGGTCGTCGCGGGTGATGGCACGTCGGTCGCACAGCGGATCGATCGCACGATCGACGCCGGTCTCATCCCGCTGCTCGCCGTGGGCGACTTCGTCTGGATCGACAAGGACCGAGACGGACGACAGGATGCCGACGAGACGCCGGTCGAGGGTGTGACCGTGGCGCTGCTGAACGCCGACGGGTCTCCCGCCCGCGACGCGAACGGCGATCCGGTCGCCACGGTGCAGACCGACGCCGACGGCCACTACGTGTTCGACGGCCTGGCCCCGGGCGACTACCGCGTGCGGTTCTCGGACTGGCCGGACGGCTACCACCCGACGCGCCAGTCGGCGCCCGGCTCCTCGAGTGTCGACGACTCGAACCCGGACGTCACAGGGATCACTCCGGTGTTCCCACTCCGCGGGAGCGGCACGGACGTGCGCCCGGTGACGGCAGCGGACGGCGTGACCAGGGCTACGCAGATCAACCCGACGATCGACCTCGGCATCGCCCAGGATCTGTTCGCGGTGGGCGACGTGGTCTGGTTCGACACGAACGCGAACGGTCGCCGCGACTCCGGCGAGAAGCCGGTGCCGGGAATGACCGTGACGCTGCGGAACGCCGACGGCACTCCCGCGCGCAACTGGCGCGGAGATGTGGTCGCCCCGATGAAGACGGACGCGAACGGGCAGTACCTGTTCGACGGCCTGTTCGCCGGAGACTACTACATCCAGTTCACCGACCTCCCGGCGGGCTACCGGTTCACGACGACCGGCTCCCGCGGTGACGGGGACTCCAACCCGATGAGTTCGGGTCGGACGCCGGTGTTCTCGCTCGGCGCGAATTCGCCCGACATGAGGCTGGTCACCGGTGCCGACGGCACGATCCTGGCATCGTTCATCAACTCGACGATCGACGCCGGACTCGTCACGATCCTTCCGGCGACGGGTGGTGCGATCCCGATCTGGATCATCGCCATCGGCATCCTGCTGCTGCTCCTCGGCCTCGGCCTCGTCGTGGTGAGACGACGTCGCAGGAGCTGACGGCAGAAGACCAGGCAGTGAAACGAACGGCGGACTCGTCGGCAGGGTTCGCCGTTCGTGCTCAGACGAACATGACGCGCCGTGGGGCGTGGTCGGTGTAGGTGTGACCGAGCGGGCTCTGCCAGGTGATGGTGCCGTCCTGTCTTTGCTGTGCTGTCCAGCGGTGCGCGTCCGAGATGTCGGGGTGTTTGAGAGCGTGGTGTGACCGGCAGAGGTGGGCGAGGTTGTCGACCCGGGTCTTGCCGCCTCTCGCGTGGTCGTGCTGGTGGTCGATGTCGCAGCGGTGCACGGGCATCCGGCATCCGGGGAATCGGCAGTGCTGGTCTCGGGCGCGCAGGAACCGTCGCATCCTCTCCGTCGGGGAATATGTGTCGGTCTCCCGCACCATTCCGTCGGGGTCGAGGAACAGGCGCGACCAGCCAGTGTTCCGTCCCGCGAGACCCCGCGCGATGTCGGGGTGCACAGGCCCGTACCCGTCGAGTTCCGCGGGCCGGTCATCGGCCCCGGTGAGAGTGGTTGCCGCGATGGTCACCTGGATGCGTCCCTGGATGTGGTCGAGCCCGTCCCCGTGGGCGGCGCTGGGGTCTGCGGTGAGGAGCAGGTCGGTGAACAGATCGGCCTGCACCTGATCTCCCGTGCGGTCATCGGCGGGGATGTGCTCGATCTCGGCATCCGGGTCCAACGCGAACGTGTCGCCATGGCCGATGTAGGGGTCGACGTAGGGGTCGACGAAGGGGTCGAAGGTCGGGTCGTCGGGGGCGAAGTCGTCGACGGTGAGCCCGTCACCGGTCTCGTCGAAACTCCACGGATCGAGCACGGGCTCCCGCTCGTCCCGCGAGTTCAGCACGTGTCGGGACATCTGGTTCAATCGGTCTGCGATCGCGTTCGCAGCCCACTCCGGGAGAACGGCGGAGAGGAGGGCGAGCCCGTCACCGACGGAGCGCACTTTCACGCACCGTTCGGAAGCCGCCCGCTTGTGCCGGTCCGTGACCGTCTCCCCGACCAGCGCGGCGGCGACCTGCTTCGCATGCGCGCCCGTGCGTGCCGCGGTCTCCCGATCCGCGAACATCAACACCGCAGCCTCGTACAACCCCATCACGTCGGGATCGACCTTCTTGTTGCGGATCGCCTCCGACACGATCGCACTCGCGCGCACGATCTCCCGCACGTGCCCGGCACTCACCCGCCCGACCGCGAAAGCCGCCCGCACCTCCGGCAGGGCGGTGGACACGACCAGCGCATCCGTGAACGCGTACTCGACAGAACCTGTGGGGATCCGGGAGGCGGCAGAGAACTCCGCGACCATCGACCGGTAGATCGCATCCCGATGGAACCCGTTCTCTGCCACATCGGCGTCGTGGAGGCCGATCTGCTCGACCAGCACCCCCATCGCCTCGGCTTCGAGCATCGCGATCTGCCGCTTCTTCTCCACCCACGCGTCCAGCACACGGCGCCGCTCCTCCATGTCGATGTCGAAGTCGGTGCGCCTGGCCATACTCAAATATTAGAACATATGTTCTAATATGGCAGCATATTCGTGCAGCGGTCAGCGTGCCGGCAACGCTCCAGAGCTCACGCCCGCGGCAGCATCGTCGCAGCGATGACCGAGTTGGCGATGATCGCGGCCATCGTGCGGGTGACCGCGCTGGAGGCTGCGGCGGCACCCCAGTCTCCTCGTTCGAGCTCCTTGCCGCGCGTGTAGACGTCACCGCTCCAGGGGATCTCGCGGTGGAACTGAGGGAGGGTGCCGCTCGCCGAGAGAAGCGCGATGCTCGCCGCCGTTCGCGCGTCGGGCGTCTCGCCGTCGACGAGGGCTGCTCGCACCCGTTCCATCAGAGCTGCTCTGCGTTCGCTTCCCAACGAGAGCTTCGTGGACGGGAAGATGCCGAGGGTCTTGCCTTCGGTGCGGTTCAGGTCGCCCCGCGCGACGAGTCGATCGAGGACGGGGCCGCGCAACTCCGGGCCGATCGCTGCGAGCACGGTCTGCACTCCGCGTGGCTTCTCCGACAGGTATGCCCACGCCGGATCGAGGAGCGAGTCCGGCACCATGCCGTCACCGCTCGCCTCGACCCGCGTCGAGAGGGCGCGCTTCTCGGCTTCGACGCGCCCGATGAGGGCGAGGTCTGCGAGCACCGCGCCACCGAGCACATAGAAGAGGATGTTCTCGCCCGCGATCGTTCCGGAATCGGGCTGGAAGAGCAGCAGCAGCGTGTCTTCGACGAGCAGCGGCTCGGGTGACATCCGCCCCGCTCCCTCGGACGTCGTACCCGACTCGGGCTCTGCCTGAGGCTCGAGGTCATCGGACATGTGATTCTCCTTCATCGTTCGGTGCAGCCGGGGTGTCGGTAGGGGCACGATCCGGCGCAGCATCCGTGGTCGCTGCCTCGGTCGCCAGGATGCTGGCGCGGGCCAGGACGTGGAGCTGCGCCTCGTTGTAGAGCTCTCTGACGGTGGCGATGAACGTCTCCTGCGTCACACGCATCCCCTTCGACAGGTGCGCGGCGGGCTGCATCAGCCACGGGTAGTCGGCGATGTGCTGTGCGAGCTGCGGCGCCATGGACACGGCGAGGCGCTCTCGGGTGGCTTCGTCGGCGTCAGCGGGAAGTTCGTCGAACTCCCCGTTGAGATCGTCGGGCTCGTCCTGGACCATCTTCTTGACGTCGGACATGGCCGACTCGTCGTAGAGCTGCGAGTAGACGAGCATGAGGGACCGGTTGGGAGCGGACAGCTTTCCGGCGACGTCCTCGAAACCTGCCGGCACGTCGGTTCCCGACGCGCCCTCCAGGATGGCCCTGATCTCGGCCCGCGCTCGCTGCAGGCGCTCGATGCTGGCGGCGAGGTCGGCATCGATCGCGAGCAGCGCCTGACTGGAGTTCGCTCCGCTCTCGAATCCGACCGCCTCGATCTGCGCGAGGGGCACCCCCAGTTCGCGGAGCCGGCGGATCTGCAGCAGACGCACGAGATGGCGCGCGCGGTACTGCTTGTATCCGTTCGACAGGCGTTCCGGCTCGTCGAGGAGCCCTGTGCGGTGATAGTGCCGCACCGTATTGACCGTCGTCCCGGCGAGGTTCGCCACTTCGCTCGTGCTCCATGTCATCGGGCTCGTCCCTTCATCACCCCATTCAAGACCCTGTTCCCGGAACAGGGTCAAGCGCGGCAGCGACGGCGGTGAAAGGGCTTGACCCTGTTCCAGGCACACGGTCTTGACTACGTCGTGGACGCAGAGCCCGATCCGCGTCATCCGACTCCCGGATCCGATACCGAAAGAGAAGAGACATGGACAATCCCTACCCCTGGTTGCAGGACTTCATCAACCAGGTCCCTGAGTTCCTGCAGCCCGTGATGGTCGCGCTCGTCGCGGCTGTCCCCTATATCGAGGGGGAGGGAGCGGCGGCATTCGGCATCATCGCCGGGATCAACCCGATCGTCGCGGCGATCGCCGCCGCCACGGGGAACATCCTGTGCGTGGTCGGCGTCGTGCTGCTCGGTTCGCGCGTGCGCGGAAACATCGTGGCGCGCCGTGCTTCCCGGACCGACGCGACGGTGGGCGTCGCGGCCCGAGCAAGAGTCTCGAACACCTCCACGATCGCCACGGCGACGCGGGAAGACGGGGGAGAGACGTCGGTCGACACGGACGGGGCATCGACGCACAAGTCCAAGGGGCGAGCAAAGCTCGGACGGTGGCTGGTGCGCTTCGGCGTCCCTGGCGCGAGCCTCATCGCGCCCCTCGCACTGCCCACCATGCTCACGGCTGCGTTCTTCGTCGCATCCGGTGTCCGCAAGGAATGGGTCATCCTCTGGCAGGTGATCGCGATCGTGCTGTGGACCGGCGTCGTCGCAGCTGCCGCGACCGGGGTGCTCGCGCTCCTGGGCTGGTGAGCGCCCCGGACTCTCGTGCTTCCGTGATCGACGACGCTGTTCAGGGCCGCACGCGCACCGTGCGGCCTTCGAAGGTGACGAGATCGCCGTCGTGGAGCTGTCGTCCGCGGCGGCGATCGACCTCGTCGTTCACCGTCACGTAGCCGTCGATCACGACCTCCTTGGCGTTGCCGCCGGAGTCGAGCAGGCCGGAGAACTTCAGGAACTGCCCGAGGCGGATCATGTCGCCGCCGATGGACACGTCGTCGATGTGATCCTTGCTGGTCATCCCTGAATGCTATCCGTCGTCTCCCGACTCACGCCGCGATGAACCGGCGGATGGATGCTGCCGTCTCGGCGGAGTTCTGCAGCATCGGCAGGTGCCCGGTCGCGAGCTCCTCGCGCGGTCGCCCGCCGAGACGATGGGCGAACCGTCGCTGCAGCGGCTCAGGCAGCTCGCGGTCCTGCGTCGTGACGACGTACCCGGTGGGGCCACTCCAGGAGTGGCCGCGCGCCTTGTCGAGATACAGCTCGCGGGATTCGGGGGCGAAGTCGGCGACGACCCGATCGACGACGGCCTCGTCGACGCCGTGTCCGAGCCCGCGGCGGATGGCGGACTCCGGAGGCCGTGTTCCTCCGAGTCGCAGTGCCAGGGGCAGGATCACCCGGTTCGGGAACGGCATCGCCGAGACGAACGACTCGCCCGAACGCGGGACCACGGCCGACAGGGCGAGCAGACCGCTCACGCGCTCCGGCACGAGCCGAAGGATCTCTCCGGCGATCACTCCGCCGATCGAGTGGGCGACGATCGTGAAGCGGCCGCCGCCGACCGAGGCGATCGCCGCTTCGGCGTAGTCGCTCAGCGATGACCGGCCCTCCGCAGGTCGTGCCGCGACGACCGAGGGGAGGGAGAGCTCGTCGCGCACGTCGTCCCAGATCCACGCGTCCAGACCAGCGCCGCTGATGAACAGGATGGTTTCCGATGAGTTGATCATCCTTCGATCATTCCCGCGCCTGATGTCACCTGTATGTCACTATTTATGGATGAATCGCACCGACCGGCTCTACGCCATCCGCGAGGAGTTGCGACGCGTCGGCCAGGCAGGGCGAACGGCCGAACGACTGGCCGCGAACTTCGAGGTGAGCGTCCGCACGATCAAACGCGACATCTCGGTCTTGCAGCACGCCGGGTTCCCCGTCTGGGCGAGGCCGGGTCCGGGCGGTGGGTATGTCGTCGACCCCGACTCGACCCTTCCACCGGTCAACTTCACCGAGGCCGAAGTCGCGGGCCTCGCCGCCGCCGTCGCGGTGCACGGCGGGCAGCCGTTCGCGGCGCAGCTGCGCGGCGTGCTCAACAAGGCGCTGGGCGTGATGGATCACGGATCGCGGCAGCGGGCCTCGTCGCTCACCGACCGGATCTGGGTCGATGGGCGCCCCGAGTCGGGGAGCGCGAAGGCGGCGGGTTCGATCGAGCGCGCCCTGAGCGAGATGCGCATCGTCACCCTGGATTACGCCGATCGTGACGGCATCCGCACGACGCGCCGAGTCGACCCGATCATGATGGCGCTCACGCAGGGGCGCTGGTACTTCGTCGGTCACTGCCGCCGGGCGGAGGAGATCCGCTGGTTCCGCCTCGATCGGGTGGTGGGCGCGCGACTGACGAGCGAGCGTGCGTCCTTCATCCCGGTGCACGCGGTCGGTGCCCCTCCTTCGACCGCGGCGTCACTCACCGATCGCTAGCGCGGCGGTCACACCCGGGCGAGAGCCGCATTCACGGCGGAGGCCGAGTACTCCCGCTCGACCACCATCGCGGCGAGTCCGACCACGGTCGCCTTCTCGCCCAGCGTCGACTGGCTGATGCTCAGGTGTCGGGTGGCGCGGGGGAGCGAGCGGGGATAGAGCGTCTCTCGCACGCCGGCGAGCAGCGGCGGTGACGCCAGCATACCGCCGAGCACGACCTCCGACGGGTTGAGGAGCGAGACGACCGTGGCGACGACCTCGCCGATCAGGCGGCCGGCCTCCTGCGTGAGGCTCGCGGCGTCCGGGTCGCCGTCGGCGAGGTAGGCGCCGACATCGGATGCCGAGGCGGCGGGCTTGCCGAGAGCCGTGAGCGAGCGGGCGACGGCCCGACCGGATGCTGCCGCCGCGAGGCATCCGCGTGCTCCGCACTGGCACAGGAGATCGCCGTGGCCGGAGATCTTCACGTGCCCGATGTCTCCCGCTCCGCCATCGGCACCGCGGTAGACGCGTCCGCCGAGCACGATGCCGGTGCCGATTCCCGAGGAGACCTTGATGAAGCAGAGCGCGCGGGACCCCGGATGCGCGGCGCGCTGCTCGCCGAGCGCCGCCGCGTCGGCGTCGTTGGAGACCAGGACCGGAACGCCGAGCGCGCCGTTCAGATGATCGGGGATCGGGTAGGCGTCCCAGCCCGGCATGATCGGCGGCTGGCTCGGGCGATCGGTGTCGGGGTCGACCGGGCCGGGGATGCTGAGAGCGATCGCGGCGACCGCGTCTCGAGTGATCCCCGCGTCGTCCAGCAGGCGGGCCGCGTGCTGGGCGATGGCGTCGAGTGTCGCATCCGGGCCGTCGGCGACGGCGACATCCACGCGATCCTCCGCGACGACCTGCCCGGCCAGGTCTGTCAGGGCGACGGTGGTGTGCGTCGTGTTGACGCTCGCGGCGATGACGTGGGCGTGCGCGGTGTTGAACTCCAGGCGGCGCGATGGTCGACCGGCCGTCACCTTTTCCGTGCCCGACTCGATGATCAGCCCGGCCTCGAGCAGAGCATCGATGCGGGTCGCGACCGTCATCCTCGACAGCCCGGTGACCTCCAGCACGTCGCCGCGCGTGAACGCGCGTCGCTCGCGAATGAGGTCGAGCACATCGCCGGGTCCAGACATTCGCACCTCCGTGGGGTTGCTCTTCAGCATAATGCTTGACAGCTAGGCGACTTATGTCTAGCTTTTAGTCTTAATGGTCGTCACCCGCCGACCGCACCCACAGTCCCGCAAGACCTCAGCGCAAGGAGGCGCATAGTGAAGACACGTGCGACAGCAGCAGCAATGGCCGTGGTCGGCCTGACCGCGCTCGCCCTCACCGGATGCACGTCGTCCGGCGACGACGGCGGCGGCGACAGCGACAGCATCACGTTCTGGCTGCAGGAAGACCTGCCCGACCGCGTCGCCGCGACGCAGGAGATCGTCGACGCGTTCACAGAGAAGACCGGCATCGACGTCGAGCTGGTCTCGGTCGCCGAAGACCAGTTCGCCCAGCTCCTGACCTCGTCGGCAGCGGCCGGCGACCTCCCCGACGTGATCGGCGGCATCTCCCTCCCGCAGGTGCGCTCGCTCTCGGCCAACGAGTTCGTCGACACGGATGCCGTGGCCGCCACGATCGACGCGCTCGATCCGTCGACCTTCTCCGAGAACGCCCTCACGCTCACCTCCGACGGCGACACCGCGCTCGCGGTTCCGAGCGAGTCGTGGACGCAGATGCTCTTCTACCGCACCGACCTGTTCGAGGCGGCGGGGCTGGAAGCCCCGGACTCCTACGAGTCGATCCTCGCGGCGGCGAAGGAGCTCGACTCGGACGACGTCGCCGGATTCGTCGGCGCCACCGCGCCGGGCGACGCGTTCACCGAGCAGACCTTCGAGCAGATCGCCCTCGGCAACGGCTGCGAGCTCGTGAACAAGGACGGCGCCGTCGAACTCGACTCCGACGCCTGCGTCGACTCGTTCGATTTCTACGGCGACCTGACCGAGAACTACTCCGTGCCGGGTGCGCAAGACGTCGACACCACGCGTGCGACGTACTTCGCAGGCGGCGCCGCCATGTTCATCTGGTCGAGCTTCGTCCTCGACGAGATGGCCGGACTCCGCGAGGACGCCAAGCCGTCCTGCCCCGAGTGCGTCGCCGACCCCGCGTTCCTGGCGCAGAACACCGGCGTCGTGACCTCGATCGCCGGCCCCGATGCCGACGCCCCCGCGCAGTTCGGCGAGATCACCTCGTGGACGATCACCGAGGGCGCGAGCGCCGACGCCGCGCAGTCGTTCATCGAGTACATGATGAGCGACGGCTACGAGCCGTGGATCGCGATCGCCCCCGAGGGCAAGGTGCCCGTCCGTGCCGGTACGCCGGACGAGCCGACGAAGTTCTCCGACCTGTGGGCCACCCTGCCCGCGGGCGTCGACACCAAGGCGCCGCTCTCGGACTTCTACGCACCCGAGGTCCTCGACGCCGTGGCCGCCGGTCCGCAGGACCTGGCCCGCTGGGGCATCACCCAGGGCCAGGGCAGCCTGCTCGGCGCACTGCAGGGTGAACTCCCCGTCTCGACCGCCGTCAGCGATGTCGCCCAGGGTGGCGACCCGGCGGATGCTGCAGCCACGGCCGCCGAGGCGGTGCGCTCGATCGGCGAGTCACTCAAGTGACCACCCTCGAGAACGGATCCGGGACCGGGGCGGCGAGCCCCGGTCCCGGGACCACCCGGCCGAAGTCGTCGATTGCCGGAAAGTCACGGCGCCGCTCCCGGCACAGCCGCGAGCAGAACCGCGCCGGCCTGGTCCTCATCTCGCCGACGTTCATCATCATCCTGGTCGCGGTGGTGCTGCCGATCATCTGGGCGATCTCGCTGGCCTTCCAGGACGTGCGCCTGATCAACATCCGCGGCACCGGCATCATCGGCGAGTACACCCTCGACAACTTCGTCGACGTGCTCACCTCCCCCGGCTTCTTCAGCGCGCTGTGGACCACGATCGTCTACTCGGTCTGCGGCACCGCCCTCGCGATCGGCATCGGACTCATCGCGGCCCTCGCGCTGCGCAAGCCGTTCCGCGGCCGCGGACTCGTCCGCGCCTCGCTGCTCCTGCCCTATGTCGCGCCGGTCGTCGCGGCCACCTTCGTGTGGTCGACGATGCTCAACCCGCAGTTCGGCATCGTCAACTGGTTCGGCCAGAACGTGCTGGGGTGGGAGGACCCGGTCGCCTTCCTCTCGGATCGCGCTCTGCCGGTGAACATCTTCGGGTGGGAGGTCGACCTGCCGATCGCGCTCATCACCGTCATCCTGTTCGAGGCCTGGCGCTCCTTCCCCTTCGCCTTCCTCTTCCTCACCGCCCGGCTCGAGGCCGTGCCCGGCGTGCTCGACGAAGCGGCCCGCGTCGACGGCGCGACGCCCACCCAGCGCTTCCGTCACATCCTGCTGCCGCAGCTGCTGCCGACGATCGCCGTGCTCTGCGTGCTCCGCTTCATCTGGACCTTCAACAACTTCGACGACATCTACCTGCTCACCGGCGGAGGCGCCGGCACCGAGGTCGTCTCGGTCCGGGTGTTCGACCTGCTCACCGCCCGCGGCGACATCGGCGCCGCCGCGGCACAGGCCCTCGTGCTCGCGGCGATCCTCGCGGTGCTGGTCGGCATCTACCTGAAGTTCTTCGGCAAGCAGGAGGAGCAGGCATGAGCGCCCTCACGAGAGACCGCGTCGAGAACGGCATCCTCCGCATCCTCCGCCCGATCGTGATCGTGCTGCTGGTGCTGGCCGCGGTGGTGCCGTTCTACTACATGGTGCTGATGAGCTTCCGCTCCCTGGACTCGCTGGTGCAGAACCCCGGCGCGCTGTGGATCTCGATCGAGGAGCTCGACTTCTCGACGTACCTGAACGTGCTCGCCCCGGTGGATGCCGGTGGGCAGGGCTTCATCGTGTTCATGCGCAACTCGCTGCTGGTGGCGCTCGCGACGGTCGTGCTCACGCTCCTCGTGTCGATCCCCGGCTCCTACGCGGTCAGCCGTCTGGAGTTCTTCGGCCGCCGCCAGGTGTCGGGACTCTTCCTCGCGGTGTACTTCTTCCCGGCGATCCTGCTGGCCGTGCCGCTCTTCGTGTTCTTCACGCAGATCGGTCTGCGCGGTTCACTCGTCGGGCTGCTCATCGTGTACGTCTCACAGGTCGCGGCCGTGTCGATCTACACGCTGCGCAACTACTTCGCGACGATCCCGGTCTCGTTGGAGGAGGCCGCAGCGCTCGACGGATGCAGCCGCTTCCAGATCATGCGCAAGGTCAGCATCCCGCTGGCGATGCCCGCGATCGTCTCCAACGGCCTGTTCATCTTCATGATCGCGTGGAACGAGTTCCTGTTCGCGCTGCTGTTCCTCGTCGAGAAGCGCGACGCGTGGACGGTATCGCTCGGGCTCTCGCAGCTCTCCGGCAGCATCGAGGTTCCCACCACCGTGCTCATGGCCGGCTCCGTCATCCTGACCCTGCCCATCATCCTGCTCTTCTTCGCCTCGGAGCGGCTCCTCGTCGGGGGCCTCACCGCCGGTGCGGAAAAGGGCTGAGCTCACCCACTCTGGAAGGAAGGCACCGCCCGTGCCCCACGTCGTGCAGTTCTCCGCCGTCCGCGAGGTCGAGCTGGTCGAGATCGAGGCGCAGCCTCTGACGCCGGGAAGCGTCCGGATCGCCACCTGGTACTCCGGCATCTCCGCCGGTACCGAGCTGACCGCCTACCGCGGCACCAACCCGTACCTCACGTCGACGTGGGATGCCGAGCGACGGCTGTTCGTGCCGGGCGAGCCGAGCTTCGGCTACCCGGTCAGCGGCTGGGGCTACTCGGAGGTCGGACAGGTCGTCGAGGTCGCCGATGACGTGACCGACGTGCAGGTCGGCGACGTCGTGCACGGCATCTGGGGCCACCGCAGCGATGCTGTGGTCCCGGCGGCCGCAGTCGCCGGACGGATCGTGCCCGACGGCGTCGACCCCGTGCTCGGCACCTTCGCCCGCGTCGGCGCGATCGCTCTCAACGGCGTGCTCGCGGCCGACGTGCGCCTCGGCGAGCAGGTTGCGGTCTTCGGGCAGGGCGTCATCGGACTCCTCGCCACGCGTCTTGCGACGCTCTCGGGAGGCCGGGTGATCGCGGTCGACACCCTCGCGACGCGTCTCGCCATGGCGACGACCTTCGGCGCGGCGCACGCGGTCGACGCCCTGCGTCCCGGCGGCGCGGGCGAGATGATCCGCGAGATCACCGGCGGCGGAGCCGACAGTGCGATCGAGCTCTCCGGCACCGACCGCGCGCTGCACGAGGCCATCCGCTGCGTCGTGACCGAAGGGCTCGTCGCCGCATCCGGCTTCTACCAGGGAGGGGCGTCGAACCTGCGCCTCGGCGAGGAGTTCCACCACAACCGCGTGCGGATCGTCGCCAGCCAGATCTCGGGCGTGCCCGTCTCGCTCGGCGGCCGCTGGAACCAGGCGCGCCTGGTGCGCACGGTGATGGGGCTGATCTTCGCCGGAGAGGTGGATGCCACAGCCCTCGTGTCCGACATCGTTCCCGCAGCCGACGTGGCCGGCGTCTTCGGGCGACTGGATGCCGGAGACCCCGAGATCCTCCAGGCCGTGCTGCGCTTCGACGCGGCGCCGGAGCGAGTGCAGTGAGCACCGAGGTCCCTGCGTACCGGCCCACCTTTCCCGAGCGCCGGCTCGGCGTCGGCCTCGTGGGTGCCGGCGCCATCGCCCGCACCGCGCACCTGCCCGCGTACCGCGCCTGGGACGTGCCGGTCGTCGCTGTGACCTCCCGCACCGCCGCCGACGCTGAGGCGCTCGCCGCGGACTTCGGCATCGAGACGGTCCACGAGTCGCTCGACGCCCTGCTCGCCGACCCGCGGGTCGAGGTCGTCGACCTGGCGACCGGTCCTGTCGGCCGTGTCGAGCTCATCGCCGCAGCGGTCGCCGCGGGCAAGCACGTGCTCGCGCAGAAGCCGCTCGTGAGCGACGCGTCCGAGCTGCCGCGGCTCGCGGGGGTGCTCGCCGAAGCCCGTGCGAAGGGCGTCCGGGTCGCCGTCAATCAGAACGCGCGCTGGGCCCCGGCCTGGCGCCTCGCCACCCTCCTGATCCGCGAGGGGCGTATCGGCGACGTCGTCGGCGTCACGCACCTGCACGACAAGCCGCTGCCGCCGCTCGCCGGAACGCCTTTCGACGACGTGCCGCACATGCTGCTGAACGACTACCTCGTGCACTGGATCGACATCACCCGCTGCTGGCTGGAGGGGTCGACGGTCGTGGGTGTGACGGCATCCGATCATCGCGTTCCCGCCCAGCCCGTCGCGGCCCGCAATCCCTGGGGCGCGGATCTGCGCATCGACGTGTCGAGCGGCGCGAGCGCGTCGATCCGCATCGTCGGCAGCGCGGTGGCGTCCGCGGGCGGGTGCCCGTTCTGGATCCACGGCACCGAGGGCACCCTCCGAGGCAGCGTGCTGCTCGGCTCCGATCGCCTCACGCTCGACCGCGACGGTGACAGCACCGACTTCGTCTTGGAGGGGCAGTGGTTCACCGACGGTTTCGCCGGCGCGATGGGTGAGCTGCAGAGTGCGGTCGTCGGGAGGCGCGAGCCGGAGAACGCGGCCGAGCACGTCGTGGCGACTGTCCGGACGACCATCGCCGCGGTCGAATCCGCCGCGCGTGGAGGGATACCGGTGCACCCCGTCGACCTCGAACTGACGACAGCCAGGGAAATGAGTGGAGCAGCGTGACGATCCTCGATGAGATCCCCGTCGGGCCCGAGGCCCGGGTGTACGCCGAGGGATGGCAGAGCTGGAGCCCGACGACCTGGTCGGCGCGTGGCGATGAGATCCATCGGCCGGTCGAACCGTGGCAGCACGCGATGCGGTTCCGCCCGGGCACGCCCGTGGCCGAGGACGCACTGCAGGGCGAGGGCCTGCTGGTCGTCGACCCCGGTGACGGCGGCGACGCGCGCGTCTTCGGAACCCTCGACGCGAGTCGTGAGGTGCCGACCATCCGTGCGTCGTGGCGGGGTGACACCGTGGTCGTGGAGACGGATGCCGATGCCCGGTCCCTGAGCGAGCTCCCTCGGTCCCTGAGCTTGACGAAGGGTCCTGCCGGTTCCCGGTCCCTGAGCTTGACGAAGGGTCCTGCCGCACTCGAAACCTTCGGGGACCGCTTCGGCGCAGCATCCGGTGCCCGGTTCGGGTGGGCCGCGCCGCGCGTGTGGTGCACCTGGTATCAGTACTTCGAGGAGGTGCACGCGTCCGATGTGATCGAGAACCTCCGCGCGATCGACGAATCCGGGCTCGACGTCGACGTGGTGCAGATCGACGACGGCTGGAGCCTCGGTACCGGCGAGTGGACCGCTCCGAATCCGCGGTTCGGCTCGCTGCCCGACGCGGTCGCCGCGATCCTCGACAGCGGTCGCCGCGCCGGCATCTGGGCCGCGCCCTTCTCCGTCGGCGCGAACTCCACGGTCGCGCGGGAACATCCGGAGTGGGTGCTCGGCGACGCCGGTCGCAACTGGGGCGATGACCTCCGCGGGCTCGACCTCACCCACCCCGGCGTGCGCGACTACCTGACCCGCGTCTTCTCCGACATCCGCGACCTGGGCATCGACTACGTCAAGCTCGACTTCCTGTACTCCGGGGCATTGCCGGGGCGCCGCTACGACGCGGATGCCACGCCGATCTCGGCCTATCGCTCGGGCCTCGAGCTCATCCGCGAGGTGCTCGGCGACGACGCGTTCCTGCTCGGCTGCGGCGCCCCGATCCTTCCGAGCGTCGGACTCGTCGACGCGATGCGGGTCGCCGGCGACACGTTCCACGAGGGCGGCGAAGACGGATCCCAGGGCTTGCGCGGACAGATGTCCGTCGAGGCGCGCGCATGGCAGCACGGCCGGTTCTGGGCCAACGACCCCGACTGCCTGGTCGCGCGCCCCGAGTTCGCCCTGCGCGAGGAGTGGGCCGAGGTGGTGCTCGGCGCCCCCGGCATCCGGGGTTTCTCCGATCGCCTCGCCGGACTCGACGCGCGCGGCAGGGAACTCGTCCGTGAACTTCTGAAGGAGACGTCCGCATGACCTCCGAGACCGGTCTGAAGGATCGCCTCGCCCCGCTCGTTGACCGGCTCTATCCGGATGCCTCGGCCGAGGTGCTCGCCGCGCTGCTCGAGCTGGCCGAGACCTGGCGCGCGCGCCTGGCGGCTCCGCGTCCCGACGCGGCGCACGTCGGACCCGACGAATCCACGGCCTACCTGATCACCTACGGCGACTCGTTCCGCAGGCCGGGGGAGACCCCGCTGCACACGCTCGCGGGGGTGCTGCGGGAGCACATCGGCGACGTCATCAGTGACGTGCACCTGCTGCCGATCTATCCGTGGACCTCGGACGACGGCTTCGGAGTCGTCGACCACCGCCAGGTGAATCCGGCCCTCGGCACCTGGGATGACATCGCCGACCTCCGCGACGAGTACGCGCTCGCGCTGGACTTCGTCGCCAACCACATCTCCAGCTCCTCGCCGTGGTTCCGGGCATGGCTCGCCCGCGACGCGCGGTACGACGGGTACTTCCTCGATCCCGGCCCCGACTTCGACGTGTCGCGGGTGGTGCGTCCGCGCGTCACTCCGCTCGTGCACGAGTACGAACGGCCGGATGGCACGGTGGCGCGGGCATGGACGACCTTCGGCCCCGATCAGGTCGACATCGATCCGAGCACGCCCGCGGTGCTGCTCGACCTGACCGACATCCTCCTCGGCTACCTCGCGCACGGCGCGACCACGGTGCGGCTCGACGCGATCGGGTACCTCTGGAAGCAGTCGGGCACCACCTGCATCCACCTGCCGCAGACGCACGACATCATCCGGATCTGGCGCGTGCTCGTGGATGAGCTCGCCCCCGGCACACTGCTGCTCACCGAGACCAACGTGCCGCACGCCGACAACATCACGTACTTCGGCGACGGCGGCGACGAAGCGCACATGGTCTACCAGTTCGCGCTGCCGCCGCTCGTGCTGCACGCGTTCGTCACGGGTCGGGCGACCGCGTTGGCCGAATGGGCGCGGGGCGTGGGCCCGGTGAGCGACACCGCGACGTGGTTCAACTTCCTCGCCAGCCACGACGGCATCGGCCTGCGCCCGACCGAGGGGCTGCTGACGGATGCCGATCGCGCACTGCTCGTGGAGCGGACGCTCGCCCGCGGCGGACGCGTCTCGATGGCCAAGCGCCCCGACGGCAGCGAGGGCGTCTACGAGCTCAACACCAACTTCCTCGAGGCGCTCGTCGACCCGGGCGATCCGTCGCCGGACGTGTCGGCGGTGCGTCGGGGCCTCGCGGCCCACGCGATCCTGCTGTCTCTCATCGGTGTCCCCGCGATCTATCACCACTCGCTGCTCGGCTCGCAGCAGGACCACCAGGGTGTGCAGGACAGCGACATCGCACGGCGCATCAACCGCGAGGTGCTCGATGCCGACCGGCTGCGGGACGAGCTGCAGGTGCCGGGTCGTCGGTCGGGCATGCTCGATGGCGTCCGCGCGATGCTGGCCGTGCGGCGGGGCGCGGCGGCATTCTCGCCGTTCGCCTCGCAGCGGATCGAGAACCTCGACGACCGCGTGCTCGTGGTGCGACGGGGAGCCGGCACGGCCGATGAGGTCGTCGCCGTCGTGAACGTGAGCGACGACGTGGTGGAGCTGGCTTCCCTCGGCGGGACCGATCTGCTCACCGGCGAGCACCACGACGGGCTCGTGCTCGAACCGTTCGGCTACGTCTGGCTCGCGGCATCCGTGTGAGGTGCCACGGCGAGGCCGTCGGGGTCGGGGTCGGGCCGGGCCGACGAATCACGGAGTCAGTGATGAATCGCGGATGCTTTCACGTCGCAGCATCCGGGAACCGTCATCGACTCCGGGAAACGTCGGGCCGGGGCAGGGCCCGGACCGCGTCGATGGTCGCGAGCAGTTCGTCGGTCGACGATCCGACGGAAGCCAGTGCGGCGCTCGCCGCCGCACTGAAGTCCCCACTGTCGAGGTCGAGGCGTGCCACCCGGGGGACCAGGCCCTTCTCGTTCGTGACCCACTCGCCGGCGGCGGCGTGCCACCCGTGCGCGAGCAGCATGGTCGCGGTCGTCGCGCACAGTGTGACGTAGGCGACGTCCTCGGCCTTCGCCCCCTTGGCCGCGCCGTTCAGCAGGAAGTCCACCTGCCAGAGGTTCTCGAGCACGGCCGCGCGGAGTGCCGAGGGGTACGGCGTCACGCTCCGGGCGAGCTCGTCGAGGAGCCCGGTCGGATCGCACAGCGGGACGCCGGTGGCGACCTCGCCGGCGTAGGCGACATCGAGGAAGCCGAGCGGATGCCCCGGCTGGACGTGGAACGCGAACTCGCCGCGCGCGGCCCGCGCGCACTGCTCCCGCACACGGTCGATGTCGCGGAGGATCAGGTCGACGGGGACGCCGTCCACGACGAGCCAGGCGCCACCCTCGACCCACGGTCCCCAGCCGCCGCGCCCCGCGATGGTCACCGGCTCGACGGTCCACGCGCTCGCGACGTGCGCGACCGCGTCGAGGTCGGCATCCGCCTCGATGTAGAGACCGAGATCGACGTCCGAGTCCGGTCGATGGGTTCCGCGGGCGCGGCTGCCGCCGAGGGCGACGGCCTGCACTCCCCGGACCCGGCAGAGCTCCGCTGCCATCAGGTGGAGGAAGTCGTCGTCGAGCACGGTGCCCATGCTACGACGAGGGGAATGGTGGGTGAGGTGAGGGGACCCCACCCACCTGCCGCCCGAAGGTGGGGCGGCCGAGGAGCTACCGCCCCGGGACCCCTCCCGACGCAGTTGCTCACCCAGTCGACCAGAAGTGCCTTCACGCAACTCCGCCGCTGCTGTGAAAGGTCGGGGGATCAGTCGTCGATGTCGGTGCCGACCACGGCGAACTCCGCGGAGAAGTCGATGTCGATCGACCGGTTGTCCGACGTGAGGACGGAGGCGTCGTAGGGGCTGACGTCGTCGCTGTCGACGTCGAGATCGGTGATCATGCCGTCGGCTTCGGCGAGGGCGGCCGAGACGAGCGACCGGATCGCGTCGTCGTCGAGGGTCAGCGTCGGGGCGGTGTCATCGGCCTCGGCAGGTTCGCTCGAGATTACGGTGGCCGAGAGCTTGTCGTCGACGCGCACCTCGGTCTCCGCGCCGGCAGCGGTGGTCAGCTGCACCTCCCACGCGCCGTCGCGCTTGGCGTCGATCGAGGTGACCTCGCCGTCGGCGGCACCGCGCGCGGCGTCGGCGATCGTGATGAGCTCGTCGGCGGAGTCCGCACCGATCGCGGCTGCGGGCCCTTGGCCGTTCGCGGGGGGACCGGCGTCGTCATCGCGCTGGTCGTCACGGTCGCCTCGGTCGTCCTGGCGGTCGTCGGCGTCGTGCCGGGGACCGTCGGAGACCGAGGGGTGGTCGTCGTCGCCGAGGTCGTCGGCAATCGCGGCGCCGACGGCGATGCCGCCGCCCACGAGCACCACGGCCGCGGCGATGCCGCCGCCGATCAGGAGTGCGCGGGTGCGCCGGGGCTTCGACTCGACCGGGGCTGCGGGTGCGGCAGCGGCGGGAGCCGCGGCGTGCTGTTCCGTGGCGGCGGCCTGCGGTGCGGCATCCGTCGGGGTGACGGGCACGGTCGGTGCGTCAGCGCTGTGGTCGGGAGTCTGGTCGGGGGTGAGGTTCTTGTCGTCCATATGACGATGCTCTCCCGCGGGCACTGAAGCCTTCCTGAAGCGACCTGAAGAGCTCTTCAGGAAGCGAGCGGAAGGGTGACGACGAACCGCGCGCCGCCCCAGCGCGAGTCGTCGACGACGATGGTCCCGCCCTCCGCGGTGGCGATGCCCTGCGCGATCGCGAGCCCGAGACCGCTGCCTCCGGCATCGCGGCTACGCGCCTCGTCGAGTCGTACGAAGCGCTCGAAGATGCGCTCCCGCTCGTCTGCGGGGACTCCTGTCCCATCGTCTTCCACCGTGACGAAGACATGCCGATCGGCGGGCGTCACGCCGATCGCGACGCGCCCTCGGGCGTGACGTGCAGCATTGTCGGCGAGGTTGCGCAGCAGCTGACCGAGCAGCCGCGGGTCGCCGTCGACGCGCGCCGCGCCGACACCGGAGCCGTCGACCTCGACACCCGCCGCCCGGAGCCGCCGCACCTCACCGAGCGCCAGGTCGTCCAGGTCGACCGGTTCGGCACGGCGGCCGGCACCCTCATCGAGTCGGGCGAGCAGCAGCAGCGACTCCACGATGCCCTGCAGTCGCAGGCCCTCGTCGGAGACGACCTCGGCCAGTTCGCCGATGCTCGTCACCCCGGGGTGGGCCTGCGCGAGTTCGGCGTGCTGACGGATCGTCGCGAGCGGGGAGCGCAGTTCGTGCGACGCATCCGAGACGAAGCGGCGCTGCGCCGCCGCGGCGGCATCCAGTCGGTCCAGCATCCCGTTCATGGTCGTCGCCAGCGCGGCGATCTCATCGGCGGATGCCGGAACGGCGAGGCGCTGGTGCAGGCGCTCGGCCGTGATGCCGTCGACCTCTTCGCGGATGCGCGTCACCGGGCGCAGCGCGCGTCCGGTCACCAGCCACGTCGTCGCGGCGACGAGCAGGAGCAGCAGAGGGACCGCGACGGCGAGGAGCGTCGCGACCGTCGACAGCGTCTCGGCGTCGTCCTCCATCGAGACCGCGAGCACCAGCGTCTGGTCGCCGTCGAGGTCGTCCGACACGACCAGCATCGGCTCGCCGTCGATGGTCATGGTCTGCGGATCGTCGGAGACGGGAAGGGGCGTCGAGCCCTGCGCTTCCCTGGCGTCTTCACTGGCGCTCCGCACCGATCCGTCCGGGCCGAGGATCTGCACGAACTCGTCGTCGAGTTCGTCGATCCCGGGGTTCCTCGGCCCGCCGAGGCGGTCGCCGAGCTCATCGATGCGCTGTTCGGCCGCGCGCTGCGCGCTGCCCTGCACGTTGGCGCTGAGGATGGCGTAGAACGAGATCGCGCCGATCGCGAGCGCCACCGCGACGACGAGCGTCGCGCCGAGGGTCGTGCGCCCCCGCACCGATCGCCACCAGCGGCTGGTCGCCGGCCCCTCAGCCACCGTCGGCCGCCAGTCGGTAGCCCGCACCGCGGATGGTCTCGATCGCTTCGCGTCCGAACGGCTTGTCGAGCTTGCGGCGCAGATGCCCGACGTACACCTCGACGATGTTCGGGTCGCCGTCGAAGTCGTCGTCCCAGACCCCGTCGATCAGCGTGCGCTTGGTGACCACCTGCCCGCGGTGGCGCATCAGGAACTCCAGCACAGAGAACTCTCGGGCTGTCAGCGTCACCGGTGTCTCGCCCCGCCAGACGCGGTGCGCTGCGGGGTCGAGCCGCAGGTCGCCGGCCTCCAGGATCGCCGGGCGCGCGACGGCACCGCGGCGGACGAGGGCACGGATCCGCGCGACGAGGATCGCGAACGAGAAGGGCTTCGTGACGTAGTCGTCGGCGCCGGTCTCGAGCGCCTCGACCTGGTCCCACTCGCCGTCCTTCGCGGTCAGCATCAGCACGGGCGTCCAGTTCTCCTCGGCGCGCAGCGCCTCGCAGACCTTCCAGCCGCTCATCCCGGGCATCATCAGGTCGAGCACGATCGCGTCATAGCGGGTTTCGCGTGCCCGCCAGAGCCCATCGACGCCGTTGTGGGCGACGTCGACGGCGAACCCCTCGGCCTCGAGCCCTCGGCGCACGCCGTCGGCCAGGCGCACCTCGTCGTCGACTACCAGGATCCGCATTCCTCCAGTGTGGCCTTCCGACGCTGAATCGTGGCTGAAGCGGTGATTCCCGGTTCTCCCCCCGGGGGGTCCCCGCCGGCGATCGGCGCATGCGGTGCGGCGCGTGCGAAGGGCCTTGGCAATTATGAAACCGGTTGACGGGGTCTCGGCACCGATTCTAGATTCGAAGAGGGGATTAAAGAAAGCTCTTTCATAATTCGAACCCAGGAGACACGATGACGTTCTCACAAAGAATCCGGCGAGGGGTGGCGGTCGCGATCGCCGCGATCCTCCTCGCACCACTCGGGGTCGTGATGACCGCCGCTCCGGCGGTGGCCGCCGATCCGCTGCGGCGGGAGGTCTCGCGCGAGAAGCCGCTCTTCATCACGAACTTCTACAAGGGCGGAGAGGGTCCAGACCAGACCGACGTCGTCACCGACCTGTGGGGGAAGATCCCCTCCGACCTCAAAGAGAACACCGTCGTGATGTTCATCGCCGATGAGTCGCTCAAGAACAGGCCATCCGTCACGAGTTGGATCACCGCCCAGGCGGACCTCGCCCAGGCGCAGAACATCCCCTTCTTCGTGCAGGCCCTCAACGGCGAGACGCCGACGGCCGAGCTGATCCCCGTGTCGTTCTTCCGCAACCTCGCCGAGACGCACTCGATGATGCAGGGCGTGAACGGCGCAGAGCTCTACAACGGCAGCAACCAGTCGGCCTATCTCGCCGAGCTCGTGCAGCTCGCCGTCGACGAGGGACTGCACTTCGTGTGGACCGACACGAACATCTGGGGCGCGGGCACGATGATCACGTGGTTGCAGGACAATGCGACCCTGCTGTCGAAGATCCGGGCCAATCCGCAGAACATCATCTTCATGAACAAGGAGTCGTTCGGCGACACCGACACCGATGCGCTCAACCTGGGCATGTGGCTGTCCGGATCCATCGGCAACTGGGGGTCGTCCTCGGACTGGTGGCACTGGGGCCTGAACGGCTACGGCCGGCTCTGGGGTTCGGGAAGCCAGACGTGGAAGGACATCCTGCAGTATCCCGAGGCGATGACTGTGCAGTCGATGCTGAAGGTCGTCTCGCAGGGCGGCACCGCCTTCAAGACCGAGGCGCAGTGGTTCACGAACGTCACCGACGGCGAGCGTCTGGCCGGCTACGAGTTCGCGATCATCCCGTTCCTGCGCGACCTGAAGTCGGGGGCGATCAAGATCCCCACCAAGCAGGAGGTCCTCGACCAGAACAAGATGGTCTACAAGGGCAGCGTCTACAACGAGTCGACGATGTGGGACACCTCGGCCTCGAACATCTTCCCGCGCACCGGCCGGTACGGGATCATCCCGATGGTGCCGAACACGATCCCGAACGCGAACCTGTCGATGTTCGAGAACATCGCGACGTCGGGGCAGAGCCAGTCGTGGTTCGACTCCCTGTACCCGCAGGAGGCGATCGCCAGCAACACGTTCCTGCTGCGCAACACGAACAGCTGGTACTGGATGAACTACGCCGAGAACCGCGAGGGGGTCGCGAGCTCCAGCTTCGATCCGAAGCAGTCGGCGGCGACCGGTTTCGGCATCGAGGCACCCAACCACACGTACGCGGTGATGAAGGAGTCGACGAACAAGGTCGACGTCATCCTGAACAACTATCGCGTGAACAAGGACAACGTCCGCACGTCCAGCATCTACGGCGTCGCGCCGGCAACCGACTTCGACAAGTGGCAGACCTATCGCTACATCAAGGACTACACGAGTGTGAAGCTCGACGGCTCGGGCAACCCGGTCAAGGATGCGAACGGCATCGTGCAGACGGCGTCGAACCTCGCCCTCGACGATCGCTCGGCACGCGACATCCGTACGACGCGGTTCACGGTCAACGGCACCTGGCAGGGTGGTCAGCCGCAGGTCACCTTCGCAGCGAACACGACCGCCACGCGTCCGTACACGCAGACGCAGTCCTGGAACGCGGCGACGAAGACCCTGACGGTGTCGATCGTGCACAACGGCCTCGTGAAGTTCAGCGTGCAGACGGATGGTCCCGGCGTGCCGGCGGCGGTCAACCTCGCGGCAGGTAAGACGGCCACCCAGAGTTCGCAGTGGTCGGGCGGTCAGACGGCCGCCCGCGCGGTGGACAGCAACACCGATGGCGTCTTCGCCAACGGCTCGGTGTCGCACACGGACGGGAACGGCACGTCGAACCCGTGGTGGCAGGTGGACCTCGGCTCCGACCAGGCGATCGGCCAGATCGAGGTCTGGAACCGCACCGACTGCTGCAACGAGCGTCTGAGCGGCTACAAGATCGAGGTGCTCAACGCCGCGAGTTCCGTGGTCTGGTCGAGCACCCGCACCGGGTATCCGACGCCCAGCGAGACGGTCAGCACCGGCAACGTGACCGGGAGGTACGTCAAGATCACGGTGCCGGGATCGGGCAAGATCCTGCAACTGGCCGAGGTGCTCGTCCGCCCGGCCCAGGTCAACCTCGCCCAGGGCAAGACGGCCACGCAGTCGTCCACCTACACCGGCGGTGACGGCACCGGCCCGGCCTCCCGGGCGGTCGATGGAAACACCGATGGCCTCTGGGCGAGCGGATCCGTGTCGCACACGAACTCCGAATCGAATCCGTGGTGGCAGGTCGACCTGGGCTCGGCGGTGACGATCAACCAGATCGAGGTCTGGAACCGGATCGAGAACGCCGAACGCCTGTCGGGCTACAAGGTCGAGGTGCTCAACGCGAGCAGTGCGGTCGTGTGGTCGAGCACTCGGGTCGGCTACCCGACGCCGTCCGAGACCATCAGCACCGGTGGCGTGACCGGACGGTACGTGAAGATCACGGTGCCGGGTTCGGGCAAGATCCTGCAGCTCGCCGAGGTCAAGGTCAACTAGCGCGCAGGAGTCGGCGGCCCGGGTTCCCCCGCACCCGGGCCGCCGTCGCGCGCCCGACAGATCCCACCAGAAAGGCCGGTCATGTACCGACAGGACGTCGTCCATCACCTTCGCCGCGGAGGAGTGAGTCTCGTCGTCACCCTCAGCGGCGGGCGTCTCCCGCGCATCCTGCACTGGGGTGCCGACCTCGGCGCACTCGACGACGAGGCGCTCGCCGCGATGGAGCGCGCCGCGCTGCCGCCGCTCGGCGACACCGTGATCTACGCGCCGCAGCCGGTGCCGATCCTGCCGCAGCTCGCCGAGGCATGGCTGGGCGAGCCGGGCCTGGTCGGCAGCCGCGACGGTGCCGCGTGGGCGCCGCTGTTCCGCGAGGCTCACGGTCGCCGGGAAGACACTGCGGCCGCCGACCGCCTCGTCGTGCGGGCGGAGGATCCGGAGAGCGCGCTCGAGATCGAGATGGAGATCGAGCTCGACGAGGGCGGGCTGCTCCGGGCGAGATCGACGCTGCGCAACCTGGGCGGCGCGTACCGGGTCGATCGCCTGGCCCTCGCGTTCCCGGTGCCCGCGCACGCCGACGAGCTGTTCGACCTCGCCGGCCGCTGGACGCGGGAGCGCTCGCCGCAGCGTCGTCCGTTCGACATCGGATGCTGGGTGCGCGAAGCGCGCGGCGGCAAGCCCGGTTTCGAGGCGCCCACGCTCACGGTGGCCGGAGAGCACGGCTTCGGCTTCGACCGCGGCGAGGTCTGGGGCATCCACTTGGGCTGGAGCGGCAATCAGCGCATCGTCGCGGAGCGCACCCCCGCCGGAACGCGGATGCTGAGCGGAGGGGAACTGCTCTACCCCGACGAACTGGTGCTCGGGCTCGGCGAACACGTCGTGACCCCGTGGCTGTACGGCTCGTGGGGAGTGGGCCTCGACGCCCTCGCCGCGCGGTTCCACGACCATCTCCGCGCGCGGCGGAATCACCCCGCCCTGCCGCGGCCGATGCTGCTCAACACCTGGGAGGCGGTGTACTTCGACCACGACGAGGCCGAGCTGATCGCGGCCGCCGAGCGAGCCGCCGCCCTCGGGTTGGAGCGCTTCGTGCTCGACGACGGGTGGTTCGGGGCACGACGCCACGACCGGGCGGGTCTCGGCGACTGGGTCGTCTCGCCCGAGGTGTGGCCGCGCGGACTCGATGCGCTCGCCACGAGGGTGCACGAGCTGGGCATGGAGTTCGGTCTGTGGTTCGAGCCCGAGATGGTGAACCTCGACTCGGACCTGGTGCGCGCCCATCCGGAATGGGTCTTCGATGCCGGGCACGGCGTCGGCATCCCCTCCCGGCATCAGTACGTGCTCGACCTCGGTCACGACGGGGCCTTCGCGCACGTGCTCGAGCAGATGAGCGCGCTGGTCGCGCAACTCGGTATCGACTTCATCAAGTGGGACCACAACCGCTCGCTGCTCGACGCCGGACACAGTCCGACCGGCCGCGCGGGTCATCGTGCGCAGACCCTCGCGCTGTATCGGCTGATGGACACGCTGCGAGAGAGGTTCCCGGGTCTGGAGATCGAGGCATGCTCCAGCGGCGGCGCCCGGCTCGACCTCGGGATGCTGGAGCGCGCCGACCGGGTCTGGGCGTCGGACTGCAGCGACCCGCACGAGCGGGCCGACATCAACCGATGGACGTCACTCCTGCTGCCCCCGGAGTTGATCGGCACCCACATCGGCGAACCGCGCGCGTACTCGACAGGTCGCGTCGCCCCGCTGCGTTTTCGGGCGGCGGTCGCGAGCATGTGGCAGCTCGGAGTGGAGGCCGACCTCGCGGAGCTCGGCGCCGACGAGCGGGACGAGCTTCAGGCCTGGGTCGCTTTCCACCGAGAGCATCGGGCCGTGCTGCACAGCGGTCGGGTGGTGCACGCGGATGCCGCCGGTGGCGCGGCATCCCTCGACGGCGTCGTGGGCGCTACGGGCGCGGTCTATCTCTATCTGCTGCGCGAGCGCCCGCCGGGGTGGCCGGTGGGGCGCATCCGTCTTCCTGGACTCGATCCGGCTCGTCGCTACCGCATCCGTCTGGACGGCCCCCTCGCGGCGCACGAGGCGCCGCCCTGGGCCGGAGGCGAGCTCGTGCTCCCCGGGCGGGTGCTCACCGAGGTCGGGATCGAGGCCCCTGGCGTCGACGTCGACGCTCCGGTGATCGTCTTCGCCGACGCCTTCTGAAAAACTTCTTGACAAGTAACGTCACCCTATTTATAAATGGGGTAACGGAATCAGCCATCGACGCGGAGGTCGACATGGAACGCTCGGCAGCGGGTAACTCGGAGCAGATGCTCGAGCTCCGTCGCGCCAACAGCGCGCGCTGCGCCGAGGCGATCCGCACGGCCGGCTCGATGACGATCACCGAGGTCGCCGCGGTCACCGGGCTTTCCCGTCCCACCGTGACGGCACGGCTCCAGGATCTCTACGATGCGGGTCTCCTCGTCGAGGCCCCGGCATCGGCGCCCCAGGGCGCGGGGCGGCCCGCCACGCGGTTCTCCTTCGTCGCCGACGCGGGCATCGTCGCCGGACTCGAACTCGCCAAGCACGTCGAGCGCCTCATGATCACCGACCTCCTCGGCCGGGAACTGTGGCACGGAGTGCGACCGGCCTCCGGCGCCGGCGCTCAGGAGCGGTTGGACAGCGCCGCCGCGTGGGTGAAGGCGACCGCCGCCGAGCTCGGCAAGAAGCTGGTGCGCGTCGGCGTCGCCGTGCCCGGGTCGATGGACCCGACCGGCGTCTTCATCGAGGCCGCAGCCTTCCTCGAATGGCGCGGGCAGGCCGTGCCCGCCATCGTCAGCGCGGCGTTCGACGTGCCGGCCGACACCCTGCACGACCTCGCGGCCGCGATGTCGACGGAACGGCGGATGGGCGCGGCGAAGGCCGTCGACACTTTCGTCGTGCCGGTCCTGTGGCACCGCGTGAGTGCCGGCATCGTCATCGGCGGACGCGTCTACGGCGGCACCAACGGGCGATCCGGCAACATCCAGCAGCGATTCGGAGCGGGGGAGAACGATGTCGACGATGCCGAATGGCCCTCCGACCCCGATGTCAGCGCCCTGGTCGCCGCCGCCGAGGGCGGTGACCGCGCGGCATCCGCCTCACTCGACCGGTTCACCGCCCTGGCCGCCGAGCAGATCGCGATGCTCCAGCTCGTGATCGATCCCGAGCTCATCGTGCTGCACGGTCCCCTCGCGGTGCACGACGCCCTCGTCGAACGCGTCATCGCCCACCTCGACTGCGACCTGCCGATCGTCGCCCCGGTCGTCGTCAGCGAATTCGGCCAGTACGGGACGGTCATCGGCGCCGCCCTCACCGCACTCGACGGTGCCGCCGAAGACCTCATCGGCCCCGGCATGGCGCCCCACCTTCTCGATCGCACCCGATTGTCCTACGCGATCGGAGGCCGGACAGCCGCTCTGGTCTGACCGGCCGCACCTCCACGGAGCAACCGCACCGGGGACTCTCACCGCACCAAGGAAGAACAATGTCAATGAAGACTGCGCGCATCATCGCGTTCACGGCAGCGGCCTCGACGCTGGCCATCGCGCTCGCCGGCTGCTCCGGTTCCGGCGAGACGAAGAACGAGGGCACCGGAAAGCCCCTCGTGTACATCGTGCCCAGCAGCTGGGCGAACTACGAAGGCCTCCAGGAGAACATCGACGCCTACACCGAGAAGACCGGTGTCGAGGTCGAGGTGCAGGGCGTGCCCGACGAGCAGTACGACCAGAACATCCGCGCCAAGATCTCCTCGGGCGGCGGCGTCGACATCTTCGCCGGGCTCAACGAGGAGAAGGACCCCGGCTCGTTCATGACCGAGGTCACCGACCCCGCCTTCCAGGACCGGATGCCGACCTCGGTGTTCGACTCGATGAAGGCAGCCGACGGCAAGCTCTACGGCATCCCCTCGGCCGACGGCCTGAGCACGTTCGGCATCTTCTACAACAAGGAGGTCTTCGCGGCGGCCGGGATCGACGCCCAGCCCGAGACCCTCGACGACCTCACCGCCGCCTTCGCCGCGGTGAAGGACTCCGGCGTCACGCCGCTGTTCCTCTCCGGCAAGGACGGATGGACGCTGCTGCAGCACCGCAACGCGGTCAACGCGGACTTCATCGGCGACAACGCCGACCTTCCGCAGGAGCTGGCGAGCAACGACGGGACCTGGTCGGAGCTCGACGGCTTCGAGGAGCAGTACCAGGCACTGGCCGGCTGGGCGAAGGACGGTCTGACCAACCCCGACGTCCTGACGGCGAGCTACGAGCAGGCCACGACCGCGGTCGCCGAGGGCACGGCCGGCGCGATCATCAACGGCAGCTGGGTCATCGGCGAGATCCGCGGCGCGAACCCGGAGGGCGACTTCGGCTTCTTCGCACTGCCGAACCCCTCCGGCACGACGCAGATCGCGCTCAGCCAGCCGAACATCATGCACATCGCGAAGGACAGCGCGCAGAAGGAGGAGGCGCAGAAGCTCCTCGAGTTCCTGATCGAGCCGGCGCAGGTCGAGAACTTCCTCGCCAGCAGCCCTGGCGTGCCGGCCTTCACCGACGTGACGGTCGCCGACCCCGACCCGGTCATGGACGAGATCCAGGTGTGGGTCGACGAGAAGAAGACCGGCGCCGCGTTCGACCAGACCGCCCGCTTCCCGACCCCGCAGGACGACATCATCGCGGCGTACCAGGAGCTGCTGGCCGGCCGTATCGACGTGGCCGAGTTCGGCACGCGCTACGACGCCGCGTGGCAGGCCGCGGGCAAGACCGCCGGTATCGACGGGTTCTGAGCCGAGAGGCTCGAGGGGAGAGGGAGAAGATGAAGAACGCATTGGCGGCGCGGGTGTATCCGAGGACGTTCCTCGTTCCCGCCATCGTGGTGTTCACGATCTTCTTCCTCTTCCCGGCCCTGCTCGGACTGTGGCTCGCGTTCACGGACGCGTCGACGCTGTCGCGGACGCAGGAGTTCATCGGCATCCGCAATTTCGATCTGCTGTTCGTCGACAACCTGCCGGGATTCCTGCAGTCCGTCGGGCTGCAGTTCCTCTACGCGGTGATCGTGACGCTGCTGAAGACGGTCGTCGGGGTCGCGCTCGCGTTCCTCCTGGATCGCGCGTTCCGCGGCAACCACGGTCTCCGCGCACTGGTGTACCTGCCGATGATGCTCTCCACGATCGTCGTCGGATCGACGTTCTACTTCCTCCTCGCGAACGACGGGCCGGTCAACCAGGCCCTCCGCGGACTGGGACTCGGCTTCCTCGCGCAGGACTGGTTCGGCAGCTTCGACCTGGCGTTGTACACGGTCGGCATCGTGGAGACGTGGATGGGCGTGGGCTGGACCATGGTCATCGTCCTCGCCGCACTCCAGGCCGTGCCGAAAGACCTGATCGAAGCCGCCAACCTCGACGGCGTCTCGGCCTGGCAGATGACCCGGTACCTGAAGATCCCGTTCATCTCGCATGCGATCACGCTGACCGCGCTGCTGTCGTTCGTCGCGGGGATGAAGGCCTTCGACATCATCATCGCCACCACCGGCGGCGGTCCCGGCACCGCCACGAGCGTCCTGACGATCTTCAACATGAAGGCGCTCAGCACCTCCAACCTGGGCTACGCGTCGGCGGTGAGCTTCACCCAGTTCATGCTGGTGACGCTGATCGCCCTGGTGCTCAACGCGATCATCAACCGCAGCACGAAGGTGAAGGACCTGTGAAGACTCCGGCCATCCCCCGCGTCCTGACGTACGTCGCCGCCGCCGCGGTGCTGTTCGTCTACCTCGCGCCGCTCCTGCTGATCCTGCTCAACTCGGTGAAGACCTCGTCGGAGGCGGCGACCTTCACCTTCGCGCTCCCCGAGAACTGGATGTTCTCGAACTACGCCACGGTGCTCGGCGACCCCGCCATCGCGCGAGCACTCCTCAACAGCGTCATCGTCGCCGGCGGCGTGACGGTCGGCACCATCGCGGTCTGCTCACTCGCGGCCTACGTGATCGCGCGTCGCACCGACTGGTTCAGCAAGGGCGTGTACGCGTACCTGCTCGTCGGGCTCATCGCCCCGTTCGCGGTGATCCCCGCCATCCGTCTGCTGCAGCTGATCGGACTCTCCAACACGCACCTCGGGCTCATCCTGGTGGACGTCGCCTCACAGATCCCGTTCACGACGCTGCTGCTGGTCGGCTTCATCCGACAGATCCCGCGCGAGATCGACGAGGCTGCCCTCATCGACGGGGCCGGCCCTTTCACCATCTTCTTCCGGATCATCTTCCCGCTGATGCGTCCGGTCACCCTCACCGTGATGGTCCTCGTGGTCACGTTCGCGTGGAACGAATTCCAGAACGTGCTCTTCCTCACCAACTCCGACGTCTGGACCCTGCCGATGACGATCTTCAACTTCCAGAGCCTGCATTCGTTCGACTACGCGCTCGTCTCCGCGAACCTCGTGGTGACCGCGCTGCCGATGGTCGTCGTCTTCCTGCTCGCCCAGCGCTACATCATGTCCGGCATCATGGCCGGCGCGGTGAAGAGCTGATGTCTTCTCCCGCAATCGAAAGGCTCCACATGACCGACCGCTTCGCCCGTTCCGCCTGGTTCCGGGAAGCCCGATTCGGACTGTTCGTCCACTTCGGCGGCTACACGGTCATCCAGGACGAGGCGTGGTGGCGGTCGATGGAGCGGGTGTCCATCGAGGACTATCAGCCCGCGATCGACGGCTTCCGGCCGCAGCACTTCGATCCGCGAAAGTGGGCGGATGACGCGGCAAAAGCGGGCATGAAGTACGCGGTGATGGTCGCGAAGCACCACGAGGGCTTCTGCCTGTTCGACTCGAAGCTCACCGACTACACCTCGATGCACAACGGCTTCGGCCGCGACCTCGTGCGGGAGTTCCTCGAGGCGTTCCGCGAGCGCGGCATCAAGGTCGGCCTGTACTACTCGCTGCTCGACTGGCACCACCCCGACTACCCGGCCTACGAGGACGAGCACCACCCGCACCGCGGCGACCCGGCCTGGGCCGATCACCGCCCCGATTTCCCGAAGTACCTCGACTACATGCACGCACAGGTCGAGGAGCTGGTGTCGGGGTACGGGAAGCTCGACATCCTCTGGTTCGACTTCTCGTACGGCTCGATGATCGGCGAGACCTGGAAGGCCGACGAACTGCTCGCGATGGTGCGGCGCCACCAGCCCGACATCCTGATCAACAACCGGCTGGAGACCAGTGGCGGCGGCTTCGGCTCGCTGGTCGAGGCCGACCCGAGCGACTGGGCCGGCGACTGGGTCTCGCCGGAGCAGCTCATCCCCGCCGAGGGGATCCGCAACGTGAACGGCGACCCGGTGCCGTGGGAGGCGAACTTCACGCACAACAACAACTGGGGCTACTTCCGCGGCGACACGGCCTTCAAGACGACGCGCACGATCGTCCGCAAGCTCGTCGAGGTCATCAGCAAGGGCGGCAACATGCTGCTGAACGTGGGTCCGCAGCCCGATGGCGCCTTTCCAGAGGAGTCGGTGCGGATGCTGCACGAGGTGGGCGACTGGATGGAGCGCAACGGCGAGAGCATCTACGGCGCCGGCATCGCCGGCATCCCCAAGCCCGAGTGGGGCTACTACACTCGCCGCGGCGACACGCTCTACGCGCACGTTTTCGAGGGGCCGATCGGCCCCCTGGCGCTGACCGGGGTCGACAAGGCGGCCGTGCGCTCGGTGCGCCTGCTGACCACCGGGGAGGAGATGCAGCCGGTGACCTTCTGGCTCACCGAGCCGTACCCCGACACCGTGTTCCTGTCGTTCGGAGACAACCCGCAGTTCACGTATCCGCTCCCCGATGAGAACGACACCGTCATCGCGATCGAGCTGGCTCCATCGGATGGCACCGAGGCGTGACGTACCGTCTCTCCATCGCCGAGCGTGAGCAGCGGTCGGCGGAGCCGTTCGCGTGGGCCGGCGGCGTGAACCCGGGCGGGGAGGCGCTCTCCGTGAGCCGGCGCGGCTGGCAGCGAGACGGGTCGGCCTGGTTCCCGCGCAGCGGCGAGTACCACTTCGCCCGCTCGCCCCGGCACCGATGGCACGACGAGCTCGCCAAGATGAAGGCCGCCGGCCTCGACACCGTCGCGACCTACGTGCTGTGGAACCACCACGAGTCCGCGCCAGGGGAGTGGCGCTGGTCGGGGGACCGCGACCTGCGGGCGTTCATCCGGGAGTGCGCCGCCGTCGGGCTGCGCGTGTGGCTGCGTATCGGCCCGTACTGCAATGCCGAGGCGACGCACGGCGGGCTGCCGGAGTTCGCGCTCGCCGGGGCCCGGACCGACGACCCCGGGTACCTGGCGCACGTCGAGCGGTACTGGCGGCGGCTCGCGGAGGAGATCGCGGGACTCGGCTTCGTCGATGGCGGCCCGATCGTCGCGATCCAGGTCGAGAACGAGTACGACCAGGGCGACCCCGCGCACATCGCGACGCTGCGGGAGCTCATCGCCCGCTGCGGGATGGATGCGCCGTTCTTCAACGTCACGGCGAACACGCGCTTCGACCCGCCGACACGGGTGCTCCCGCTGCTCGGCGGCTACGCGTATCGCGGCTGGGAGCGCGGCGGTGGCGAGGGCCCGATCAGCGGGTTCTCGTTCGGCACCGACGAGTGGCAGGCGACGACCGACCTCGGGCGCATCTACTACCCGGCCGAGGACTACCCGCGCGGCTACATCGAGATGGGCACGGGGAGCCCGATGCGCGGCCTCGACCGCTTCCGGGTGCAGGCGGGCGACGTGATCGCGCAGGCGTATGACGGCCTCGGTCGTGGCGCCTCGATGCTCGGCTACTACATGTTCCACGGAGGGACCCAGCAGCCCGGACTGCACGGCGACTGGTCGCTGAGCTACGACTTCCAGGCGCCGGTGGGGGAGTTCGGGGCGCTGCGGCCGAGCTGGGCGCAGTACCGGCGACTGCACAGCTTCATCGCGGGATTCACGGCGGAGCTCGATGCGACCGGGGTCGTGCGCGACGGCGGGGCGATCCCCGAGCCGGAGGACACCACGCGCCTGCGGCACATCGGTCGGTTCGACGAGCGCGGCGGCGGGTTCTGGTTCGTGAACAACCGGCAGCGCAACATCGAGTTGCCCCAGCGTGACGACGTGCAGGTCGAGATCGTCACGGCATCCGGCGTGCTCACCGTGCCCGATCGGCCGCTGACGCTTCCGGCCGGGGCATTCGCCGTGTTCCCGGTGCGGCTGAGGGTGGGCGATGCCGAGGTGCGGTGGGCGACGCTGCAGCCTCTCGCCAGGATGCGGATCGCCGGCGTCGACACGATCGTGCTGTGGAGGCCGACGTGGAGCACCGGCGAGCTCGCCACACTCGGCGAGCTGCGGGTCGAGCACGGCCAGGTGACGATGCGGACGGATGCCGCCGGCGCGACCGTCGCGGTCGGCGAAGGCTCGTGGAGCGCGCGGCTCGGCTCGGGTCGCGTCGTCGTCGTGGGCGAGGAGGATTCGCTGGGGGCGACGCCGCTCGCCCTCGACGGGGGAGAGCGGGTCGTGTTCAGCTGCGGGGGTGACCTCGTCGATGTCGATGGTGTCGCGTGGCTGGTGCCGGCGGGAGCGGAGCTGGCCGTCGACGTGCTGCCCGGGGAGGGCCTCTCGCCGGGCGGACACTGGCGCCGTGGAGGGGAGTCGCGTGTGCCGGGGGCCGCTCGCTGGGTGACGACCGCCCCGGATGCCGAGGTCGTGACCCCTGCGCTCGTTCCGCTCGGCGGCGGGCGGTGGCGGATCGAGGTCGACACCGACGCGCTCACGCGGATCGCCGAGGCCCAGCTGATCGTCGACTACGCGGGAGCCTCGGCGGCGCTGTTCGTGGACGGGACGAAGATCACCGAAGACCTGTTCCACGGCGACCCGTGGACGATCGACCTCGTGCACGCGGTCACGGCTTGGCCGGGGGAGCTGGTGCTGCAGGTCGAGCCGTGGGACGACGGCATCCGCGGTGTCGAGCGTCCGGACGGCGCGATGCCGGCCGTGCGTGCGGTCGATCTGGAGGTGCTGGTGCGCGTCGGGTGGTCGGACGCACGTTGACCAATAGGCGCTGACGATCAGGCGCGGAGGTGTCCCTGGATCTCACGGATCACGGCACCCAGCGTGCCCGAGGCGAGCAGCCCTGGGCCGAGGGGCCCCGCGGTGTCTTCCCCGAGAAGGGGAAGCGCGCGCAGGGCGGCGGTCGCCTCGGGAGACAGGTGCGCCAGTTGCCAGGCCACCTCGGTGCGAGCGGCATCCGGACCATCCTGCCGAGCGAGACCGACCGCTTTCGCGGCGTAGGCGGCAGCCCCGAGCGCGTGCGCTCCCATGTGCGCGACGCCGGCGGCCTGGGCGGCGGCGCGAGCGGCGGCGGTCCCGGCGGGTGTCCGCGCGCTGGCGGCTGCCCGACCGGCCACGAAGCGACCCCGGATCTCGCCCGCCGCGGTGAGCTCGCCGCGCGCGAACGCCCTCGCGCGGGCGATGGCGTCACGGGCGCGGTCGTCGTCTGGCGCCTCCCGTTCGAACAGGGGCAGTACCCGCTCCGCGCAGTCGGCGGACCAGTCGGCGACGGTCCGGCGATCCTGCTCGCTGAGTGCCTGGGGTGAGAGCTTCCCGGTCATTCCGACCTCCGGCTTCGACGGGCGCTGCGTGCCTGCGCGGCGTCGTGCGCTTCCCGGAGCAGTGCGAGCACGGCATCCGCTGTCCTCTCCGCCGGATCGATCACGCAGACCCACCCGGCGCTGCCGTAGAGCGGATGCCGCTGGAAGACGTCCGCCTGCGTGGCTGAGGATGCCGTCGTGATGAGTTCGTCCGCGCGGGCCTGTCCGACGTGGATGTTCACCCGGAACCGTCCAGGGGTGTCGAGCTCGGACGAGGCGTCGTCGGGGTAGTCCTTCGTGACGATGGTGCCGTAGGGCTGGGTGCGTTCCGGCATCCGTCCGTCGGGGGCGTGATAGAAGTACGCGTCGCCCCACGAGATCTCGGGAAACGCGCTGCCGGATTCGGGGGTGACGGCCAGTGCTCCGTCGAACCCGCGGACTGTCTCGATGATCTGCTGCATCTCCATCATTCAATGGTGAGGTTGAAGTGCTTATGTGGACTTGCCTCCGGAATGGCGCGAAAATCGAGGCGTGAACCCTCAAGTGCGATCCCTGACGACGGCACAGCTCGGTGGTCTCGTCGGGTACTCCACGCAGCAGGTGCGCGATCTCGAGCGGCTGCGGATCATCCCGCCCGCCGAACGTGGCGCGAACGGCTACCGCCGGTACGCGGAGCCGCATGCGGTGGCGCTCCATGCGTATCGATCCCTCGCTGCCGCCATCGGGCCCGTGCCCGCGCGTCGGCTCATGCCGCGCCTCCTCGACGGCACCGTCGACGCCGCCGCCGAGCAGCTCGATGAGCTCCACGCCTCGCTCGCGCAGGAACGGCGGCGGGTCACGGAGGCGCTTCGCGGTCTCGAGGTCGCCGTCGAGGAATCAGCCGACGTCTTCCGCGACGAGGATGCGATGACGATCGGCGAACTCGCGCAGGCGCTCGGTGTGCGCGCGTCGGCGCTGCGGCACTGGGAGCGCGAGGGGCTCATCCACCCCCTCCGCACCGAGGCACCCGTCGCCCGCTCCTATGGCGCGCGGGCCGTGACGGAGGCACGCATCGTGGCGGCTCTGCGCTCGGGCGGGTACGGGATCCCGTCGATCTCCGGCATCCTCGATCAACTGCGCAGTCAGGCGCTGACCGCCGACGCGCAACGGATGCTCACCGATCGGCTCGCCGCGCTCACGGAGCGCAGCGTCGCCCTCCTCGCCGCGGCCGGAGACCTGCACCGGCTGCTCGCCGCGGGGTCGCCGGAGTTCCGTAGGCTGGACGCATGACCAAGAACAGCATCTGGACCGTCCTCGGTGTCATCCTCGCCGTCGTGATCGCCTGGTGGCTGGTGAGCGCGCTGTTCTCGGTGCTCTGGTTCATCGCGAAGCTCGCGATCGTCCTGGTCGTCGCGGTCGGCGTGTTCTTCGTGCTGCGGAGCATGTTCCGCCGCGACGCCGACTGACCCCACGCCCCGGCCTCTCCACTGCGACCGGAGCGGGTTCAGACCGTGACGCTTGACCCGATGCGGTACTTCGCAGCGCGGTGCGTGTCCTGCACGCGGTCGCCCTTGCCCTGCAGCTTGTGGCGCAGCGTGCCCGGCGTGTACTCCTCGGGGTAGGCGCCGCGCGCGCGGAGCACCGGGATGACGTGATCGATGACGTCCTGCCAGGTGCCCGGCGTGACGGCGTACGCGAGGTTGAACCCGTCGATGTCGGTCTCGTCGACCCACGACTGCAGCTCGTCGGCGATCTCCTCGCCGGAGCCGATGATGGTCGGGCCGAGGCCGCCGATCGCGTTGTGGCGTCCGAAGTCGCCCACGGTCCATTCGCGGCCGAGATCCGCCTCCTCCTTGAGGTGCTGCAGCACCGACTGGATCGCGTTGGACTCGACGTTGCCGACCGGCTCGTCCTCGGCGTACTGCGAGAGGTCGACGCCCATCCAACCCGACATGAACGTCAGGGCGCCCTCCGGGCTCGCGTACGACAGGTACTCGGCGTGCTTCGCCGTCGCCTCCTCGCTGGTCGCCGCGGTGATGACCGTGAGCAGCGTGTAGATGCGCGCGTCGTAGCGCCCGCGGCCTGCCGCTTCGAGGCCGTCGCGGATGCGCTTCACGGTTCCCGCGAGCACCTCCTTCGAGGGAGCTGCGACGAAGATCGCCTCCGCGTTCTCCGACGCGAAGCGCACACCGCGGGGACTCGCGCCGGCCTGGTAGATCACCGGGGTGCGCTGGGGCGACGGCTCGGAGATGTGGATGCCGGGAACGCTGAAGTGCTTGCCCTGGTGCCCGATCGGGTGCACCTTGGTGTGGTCCGTGAAGATCCCGCTCTCGCGGTCTTCGATGACGGCGTCGTCCTCCCACGACCCCTCCCACAGCTTGTAGAGCACCTCGACGTACTCGTCGGCGTGGTCGTAGCGGTCGTCGTGCGCGAGCTGGTCCTCCTGGCCCATGTTGCGCGCCGCGCTGGGCAGGTAGCCGGTCACGACGTTCCAGCCGATGCGGCCCTGGGTGAGGTGGTCGAGCGTGCTCAGTCGTCGGGCGAACGGGTACGGGTGCTCGAACGCGGTGCCCGCGGTGATGCCGAAGCCGAGGTGCTCGGTGACCGCAGCCATCGCGCTGACGAGGAGAATCGGGTCGTTCACCGGCACCTGGGCGCCGTTGCGGATCGCCGCCTCGTTCGTGCCGCCGTACACGTCGTAGGTGCCGAGCACGTCGGCGATGAAGATGCCGTCGAACGTCGCGCTCTCGAGCAGCTTCGCGAGATCCGTCCAGTACTTGATGGTGTTGTACTGGCGCGAGCGGTCGTCCGGATGCCGCCACAGGCCGGACGACTGGTGGGCGACGCAGTTCATGTCGAAGGCGTTGAAGCGGATCTGTCGGGTCATGAAACCCATGAAACGGGATCGGGGCGAGTGTGACCAGAGCGCGCGACACGGACCGACATATTGCGCGTGGCGCCTGAACCTCGCAGAACGACACGAACTTCGCAGGCATTCCGGTCGAAGTCTGCGAAGTTCGCGTCGTTCTGCGAGGTTCGCGCTGCCGAGAACGCGTGGTGCCTCAGGCCTCCGAGTGCCGCGGACTCGGGTCGGGCGGGATGATCTCGACCGGGCGTGAAGCCCTGACCTGCGCGCGCCACCAGACGATGAACCCCGTGGCGGTGAACGCGCCGTAGAACACGTACATGAGTCCGGTCGCGTAATAGCCCGAGCTGAACAGCAGCGGCACCCCGACGACGTCGACCGCGACCCAGATCAGCCAGAACTCCGTCCATCCCTTGGCCATGCCGTAGGTGGCGAGGAGTGATCCGACGAAGGTCCAGGCGTCGGCCCACACCGGCTCCCACGAGCCGAGCGCCCGGAAGAGCGGCGTGATGGCCACGGTGCCGATGACCAGCGCGAGCACGAGTCCGATGCGCCCGCTCGTCGGCGCCCACCGCGGTGTGATGCGACCGCCATCGGCGTTCCGCCAGCGCACCCACCCGTAGATCGCGACCGCGATGAACATCACCTGGCGGCCGGCCTGCCCGAGCAGGTGCGGCAGCTGGTGATCCGGGCTGAGGATCGACCCGAGGAACACGGTGAGCAGCAGGACGTTGCCGATGATCCCCACCGGCCACGCCCAGATCTTCCGCCGCATGCCGCCGATCGCGCTCGCGAGCCCGAAGGCGTTGCCCACGACCTCGCGGATGAGGAGCGTCTGCCCGCCGGGCAGCAGCCACTGCGAGTTGAAGGCTTCGGCCAGCCAGCGGAGCAGGTCCATCGTCGTCAGGATGCCGGGTCGGGCGTCGCCCGGTCGTCGAGCACCAGCTGGAGCATGCTCAGATCGAGCCAGCGTCCGAACTTGGCTCCGACCTGCGGCATCCGTCCGACGTGGGCGAAGCCGAGCCGTTCGTGGAGCACGATCGATGCCGCGTTGCCGCTCTCGATCCCGCCGATCATGACGTGGATGCCGGACGCGCGTGCGCGCACGATGAGCTCGGCCATGAGCGTCTTGCCGATCCCGCGTCCGCGCTGGTCGCCGCGTACGTACACCGAGTGCTCGACCGTGTGGCGATAGCCGCTGTGCGGGCGCCACTGGGCGTAGGACGCGTAGCCCACGACACCCGTGTCGTCGGCGGCGACGATGACCGGGTATCCCTTGGCGGTGCGGTCGGCGAGCCAGGCGGCACGGTCGTCGATGTCGACGGCATCCTCGTTCCAGATCGCGGTGGTGTGCACCACGGCGTGGTTGTGGATCTCGGTGATCGTCTCGAGGTCGGCCGTCTCGGCGTCTCTGATCTGCACGGTGCTCATCGCGGAGGTCTCTCTTCTGCAGCGCTTCGGGGCGCAAGCCGACGCTAGCAGGATGCCGGGGCGCAAGCCGACTGCACGATCGAGACCTTTCGTCAGTTCTGCACAACGCCCGTCTCTCCCGGGCCGGTGGCTCCGCGAGGGCGGGGCAGGAGGGGCATTCTGGCGGGATGCACCCGATGAGAATATTGCCTCCCCGACCGTTACATGTAACACTCGCTGGTATGACGGTGAGGACGCGCGTGGCCGAGTATCGGCGCCGGATGCGGGAACGGGGGCTGCGACCGATACAGGTCTGGGTTCCCGATATCCGCACCCCGGCGTTCGCCGTGGAGGCCGCCCGGCAGAGTGCACTCGTCGCGCACGGGCGGCATGCCGGCGAAGAGCAGCAGTACATCGAGTCGATATCGGCTCCGTGGGATGACGAGTGATCCGTGGCGAGCTGTGGACGGTGGCGGGCGGCGTGTATGCGGCGAAACCCCGGCCCGCGCTGATCCTTCAGGACGACGCCTTCGTGGCGACGGATTCCGTGTCGGTGATTCCGCTCACCTCGAAGCTCGTCGACGCTCCGCTCCTGCGCATACGAATCCCTGTGGCGGAACTGAACGGGTTGGACCGGGACAGCGACGTCATGGTCGACAAGATCACCACCGTCCGTCGTCAGAACGTGATGGACCGCGTCGGCCGGCTGACGGCCTCTCAGCTCGCCGAGATCGAACGGTCGGTGCTCGTGTTCCTGGGGCTGGCCCGCTGACCGATCCCGCTATCGCTGGATCTTCGTGCTCAACGCATCGCGCACGACGATCGCGCGACGCATGTCGGCCATGATCGGGTCGAAGAAGCGCTCGCGGTAGCGGGCCTCGCTCACGGCGGAGAACACGAAGGGCAGCGTGGCGATCACCGCGAGCAGGGTCGCCGCCTTGAGCAGGTTGACCGTGACCAGCAGTGGCTCGCCGCCGATGACCAGCTGCTCGACGGCGAGCGGCAGCGTGTCGCTCCCGGGGCCGAGCCAGATCTCGATCACTCCGACCGGGATCGCGATGCTCCCGATCACGATCAGCAGTCCGGCGAGGAGTGCCGCGAAGAAGAGCGCCTGCACCAGCTGGGCGATGGTCATCGCGAGCAGGATGTTGATCCGCTGCGGAGCCCGAAGCGGCGTGGGGGCAGCGGGAGCCACCACGCGGTGCTCGGCCGGAGTGTCGACGAGCAGCGCCCGTCGCTGCACCTCGGTGGGGGCCTGGGCGTCATCGTCGATCTCGGACGCGCTGACCCGGAGCACGACGATTCCGGCGAGGATCGCGACCACGAGCCCGACGAGCGCGATCGACCCCCAGTGCAGAGCGGATGCCATCTGCCACACCTCGGCGGAGAAGAACGCGAAGACGACGAGCATCAGGATCACGGGCAGTGCGATGGATGCCATGTGCCCGATGGCCGAGGCGTTGCGCACAGCCAATCGCGACGCCCAGGAGATCAGCGCGCCGCCACCCATCCCGGTCACCAGAACGCACAGCGCGAGCACGAGCAATCCTTGGAAGACCGGTCCGACCGTGGCGTCGGCTCGGGCCTCGTACCCGTTGACGATGAGGCCGGCGATGCACGCGGCGATCAGGAGGATCGAGAAGATCGTCCCGATGCCGACGGAGAGGCGGCGCAGGAGGGCGCGCACGAGCAGATACGCGCCCCAGGCGACGGCCGCGGTGACGGCGAAGACGCCGAGGACCACGAGGACGATGACCGTGTCGTTCTCGCGGAAGAAACCGGCGAGGGCGTCGACGATCGCGTCGACCCCGCCCTGCAGCTGTACCGCGGCGACGGCCACCCACGCCACGAGCGGCGCCACGCGTCGCGGCAGATCGGTGAACCAGCGCCGGAGCGGCACGAAGGTCGGAAGACCCTGCTCACGGAACCAGCGATCGGCGTCGCGCTTCGCGCTGCGGCTCTTCGGGGTGGCGGACATGCCGACGAGACTACTCGCGGGTCAGACGTGCACGTCGGCGGGGGATTCCTCGCCCTCGTGGAAGCTCGGGCTCTTGCCCAGCATCCGTCCGATGCCGAGCACGATGCCGACGATCACCAGGCCGATAGCGAGGCCCGCGATCGCGGAGATGATCGTGTCGACGATCCAGACGATGACGGCGCCGGCGCTCGAGCGCGTGCTCCACGGCGTGCAGGACGTCGACCGGGAAGTGCCAGCCCACCTCGCCGAGGTTGACCAGCACGAGGTGGCCGCCGACCCAGAGCATGGCGACGGTGCCCAGGATGCTGATGAAGCGGAACACCGCGGGCATCGACCGCACGATCCGGGTGCCGGTGTGGCGTACGCGCTGCACCGGGTTCTTCGCCATCTTGAGCCCGATGTCGTCGATCTTCACCAGCAGCGCCACAGCTCCGTAGACCGCGACGGTCATCAGCAGGGCGATCACCGCGAGGATCGCCAGGGTGGTCCAGATGTCGAGCCCCTTCTCGAGGCTCGCGAGCGAGATGAGCATGATCTCGGTGGAGAGGATCAGGTCGGTGCGCACGGCACCCAGGACCAGCTTCTTCTCGTCGCGCGCGCCTTCGTCGGCGTGGCCATGCTGCACGCCGAACCACTCGAGCACCTTCTCGGCGCCCTCGAAGCAGAGGTAGGTGCCGCCGAGGATCAGCAGGTACGGCAGCACCCA
This sequence comes from Microbacterium sp. PMB16, assembly GCF_051294855.1. GTDB lineage: Bacteria > Actinomycetota > Actinomycetes > Actinomycetales > Microbacteriaceae > Microbacterium. The sequence continues at coordinate 1,130,524 of NZ_CP145908.1, read as the reverse complement.
CGGCGCGAACGCGGTGAGCAGCAGCGCCGCCGGGATGATGAGGAGGAACTTGTTCGCGAGTGAGCCGAGCGCGATCTTGCCGACGACCGGCAGTTCGCGCGCGGGCGTGATGCCCTGCACGTACTGCGGGGTGACCGCGGCGTCGTCGATCACGACGCCGGCCGCCTTCGCCGAGGCCTTCATCGCGGCACTCAGGATGTCGTCGACGACGGCGAGAAGTCCAACGGACATGTGTTCCCCCAGGGTGTGTGGTTCAGGGGGCAACTCTATCGAGTCGCGCGAAACTCACAGCCCGCTCCCAGTCCCGCGGGACCAAAACGGCACCGGCATCCGTTCTCCTCTAGTGACGGCGCAGCCAGCGACGTCGGACAAGGAGTCAGATCATGTCGAACGACTACGGCAAGACCCCCGAGGCGATCAGCGCCCTCACGCACCTGCAGTACGAGGTGACGCAGCAGGATGCGACGGAGCCGCCGTTCCGCAACGCGTACTGGAACACCCACGACGACGGCATCTACGTCGACGTCGTCTCCGGCGAGCCGCTGTTCTCGTCGACCGACAAGTTCGACAGCGGAACCGGGTGGCCGAGCTTCACCAAGCCCATCGATGCGGATGCCGTGACCACGCGCACCGACCGGAAGCTGTTCATGAAGCGCACCGAGGCGCGCTCGGCCGCAGCTGACAGCCACCTGGGCCACGTCTTCGACGATGGACCGCGCGACGCGGGAGGATTGCGCTACTGCATGAACTCGGCCGCGCTGCGATTCATCCCCGCTGACAGGCTCGAGGAAGAGGGGTACGGTCGCTACAGCCGCCTCTTCTCCACCGACACCCCCACCATCTCTGAGGAGCAGTCATGACCGACACCGGAACCATCACCCGCACCCCTGGCACCGAGACCGCCGTCCTCGCCGGTGGCTGTTTCTGGGGCATGGAAGACCTGATCCGCCGCCAGCCCGGTGTGCTCGCCACCCGTGTCGGCTACACGGGCGGTTCGAACGAGCACGCGACCTATCGCAACCACCCCGGTCACGCCGAGGCGGTCGAGATCGTCTTCGACCCGACGAAGACCACGTACCGCGACATCCTCGCGTTCTTCTTCCAGATCCACGACCCGTCGACGAAGGACCGTCAGGGCAACGACCGCGGCTCGAGCTACCGCTCCACGATCTTCCCGCTCAGCCCCGAGCAGGAGACCGTCGCGCGCGACACGATCGCCGACGTCGACGCCTCCGGCCTGTGGCCCGGCAAGGCCGTCACCACGATCGAGCCGGAGGGCCCGTTCTGGCAGGCCGAGGAAGAGCACCAGGACTACCTGATCAAGTACCCGAACGGCTACACCTGCCACTTCCCGCGTGCGGGATGGGTGCTGCCAAAGCGGGAAAGCGCCTCGGTCTGAGGCTGGGGCCCTGATCCTTCGGGGTCCCTGAGCCTGTCGAAGGGCCCCAGCCCGGGTGCTTCGACAGGCTCAGCCCTCCGCGAGGAACGCCAGCCCCGCCTCCTTGAAGTCCCTCGACCCCGGCGCGTTGAAGTGGTTCCGGTTCGGGATCTCGAAGAAGCGCCCGTCGTGCGCGGCGGATGCCAGTGCGCGCGAGCCCTCGATGATCGCGTCCTTCGAGCCGGTCGCGAAGAGGATCGGCCGCGTCGGGGCGTCCGCCGGATCGGGGTCGATCGTGCCCGATGCCCGCATGCCCTCCGCGAGGGCGACGAGCGCCTGCAGGTCGTTGCCCGGTACGCGCTCGGTGAGGGCGATGTAGTTCTGCGTGGTCTGGTCGGCGACCGGGGTGCCGTCTGCGATGTACGCGCGCACCTGGTCGAGATTCAGCCGGGCGAGCGGGATGCCGTCGGGCACACCGCCGAGCACGGCGCGCTCGATCCGCTGCGGCAGATCGCGCACGACCTCCCACCCCACGCGTGCCCCGAGCGAGTATCCGAGGTAGAACGCGTCGTCGACGAGGTACGCGTCCATGACGGACTCGACATCCGTCGCCAGGGTGCGGATGCCGTAGTCCACCGGCTGGTGCGGCTTCGCACTGTGGCCGTGGCCGCGCTGGTCGAGCGCGAGCACCCGGTATCCCGCGCGGGTGAGCTCGCGCACCCAGCCGGTGAGTACCCAGTTGTCGCGCGCGTTCGACGCGAAGCCGTGCACGGCGACGACGACCGGCGCATCGAGATCGCCCCAGGTGTAGGTCGCGAGGCGAGTGCCGTCGGCCGCGTACACCTGCTGCGGTTCGGGCATGCTGGTCAGGTCGGAGAGAGGGACTGCCACGGCATCCATTCTGGCCCCCACCCGAGCGGGTCGGCGTCGTCAGTCGAACTCGGCGGCGCCGGGGGTCACGGAGACCAGTTCAGCTCCGGCGATCTCGGGACGCGACGGCAGCGCGGCGCGCAGTGCGGCGAGGATGCTCCCGGCAGACGGTCCGCTGAACACGAAGACGGGACCGCGGGCCGCGGCGTAGGTCTCGTCGTGCCAGCCGATCTCGCCGGACCCGAGGGCATGCTGGAGCGCTTCCGTCAGCCCGACCGCATCCACCGACGGGTCGTCACCGAAGCCGGTGCGCAGCAGCACGTACTCCGTCGATCCGACCGGGTGCCTCGTCCCATCGACCGAAATCCAGGAGCCTCTGCCGATTCCGTTGTTCTCGAGCACGACGAGGAGAGCGTCGACGACCTGGTCGATGTCTGCCGCCGTGATCTCGAGCACGATGTCGGCCGAGACGGGTTCGCCGCCGGGAGAGAGCGCCGTGCCGCCGCCGCTGATCTGCGCCGACGCGCCTACCTGGGGGAGGAGGGTGCCGACGATCCCGTCTTCCTGGGCGTGCCTCGTCTGCGGAGACATCGGCTGCGCGAAATGGATGGTCACTGTGTGCGTCGAGGTCTTGGGCTTGCGGGAGAAGAGGGCCATAGCGAGACGATAGTGCGCACAGGGGCGCGCGCACATCCGTACCCCGTCTTCGGGCAGCCCGGAGAATGTACGACTTCGTACAAGAGTGTACAATTTCGGCATGTCCACGATCAGCGCCAGTGCCGCTCGCCAGACCTTTCCCGCGCAACTGGACCGTGTCGAGGCGGGGGAGGAGGTCTCGATCACGAGACATGGGCGCGTGGTGGCGGTCCTGGTCCGGCCCGACCTCCTCGCTGCTCGGCGAGCGAGTGCCGCGTGGAGTGAGGCTGACCGCATCGGCGCATTGCTCGCGGAGGCCGGTGCCGAGCCGTTGATGCCTCTCACTCTGACCCGACGACGTGTGAACGAGCTGGTCGACTCCGCCGCCGCGGACCGAGCCGCGCGGTGATCGTCGCATTCGACGCCGATGTCCTGATCTACGCGGCTGCGAAGGAGCATCCGCTCGGGAGCCGCGTAGCCGCGCTGCTGAGTGGTCTCGCTTCGGAGCCCACGTCGGATGCCATCGGCTCCGTGCTCCTCCTCACCGAGGTGCTTGCCAAGCCGATGCGAGAAACCGCTGACTCGCCAGAGGTCGCGGTGCTGATGAGCGTCCTGAGCCGCCTCGATCTCCGCCCGCTTGACGCGGCGACAGCGCGACTGTCCTTGGCGCTGTCTGTCGCCTACGGGCTGCGAGCAGCGGATGCCGCACATCTCGCGACCGCTGTCGCTGCAGGAGCCGACCGCTTCCTCACGAACAACCGCAGGGACTTCCCGAAGACGATCGCCGAGATCGACATCGTCTATCCGGACGAGCTCCCCGGCTGAGGATCCGCGAGCCAGGGATCAGCGGATGCTGCGCGGCAGGGTCATGCCCTGCCGCGCAGCCACCGGCTCAGACTCCCGCAGGCACCGTGCGGCGCAGCGCCTCGCCGAGCGAAGCATCCACGTTCGTCCAGTACTGGAAGAACCGCTCGCGGATCTCGTCGATCGTGATCGACTGGCCCTGACCCGTGAGGGTCTCGAGGAACCGGGCGCGCTGCTCGTCGTCGAAGACCGTGCGGTACAGCGTGCCGGCCTGACCGAAGTCGTCGTCGTCGAGGTGCAGGGTCGCGGCGGTGCGCATCAGCTCGCCGTCCGACTCCCAGCTCGCCTCGACGCCGGCCACCGGGTCGGCCTCGGGGCCACCGGCTGCGCCGAAGGAGTTCGGCGTGTAGACGCGGTGCTCGGCCGGGTTGGCCTTGTACTGCATCTGGCCCTCGTGCATGTAGTTGCGCACCTCGGCCGCGTGCGGCTGGTTGACCGGCAGCTGGTTGTAGTTCGCGCCGATACGGTAGCGCTGCGCGTCGGAGTACGCGAAGACGCGAGCCATGAGCATCTTGTCGGGCGAGATGCCCGTGCCGGGAACCTGGTTGCCCGGCGAGAACGCGGCCTGCTCGATCTCGGCGAAGAAGTTCTGCGGGTTGCGGTTCAGCGTGAAGGTTCCGACCTTGATGCGCGGGTAGTCCTTCTTCGACCACGTCTTGGTGAGGTCGAACGGGTTGAAGCGGTACTCCTTCGCCTCCTCGTACGGCATGACCTGCACGTAGACGTCCCACGAGGGGAACTCGCCGGTGTTGATCGCGTCGAACAGGTCGCGGCGGTAGAAGTCGGCATCCGATCCTGCGAGCTCCTGCGCCTCGGCGGCGCCCATCGCCTCGACGCCCTGGTTCGACATGAAGTGGTACTGCACCCAGAAGCGCTCGCCTGCGGCGTTCACCCACTGGTACGTGTGCGAGCCGTAGCCGTTCATGTGCCGCCAGCTGCGGGGGAGGCCACGGTCGCCCATGAGGTAGGTGACCTGGTGGGCGGTCTCCGGGGAGAGGGTCCAGAAGTCCCACTGCATGTCGGCGTTGCGCAGACCCGAGTCGCCGAGGCGCTTCTGCGAGTGGATGAAGTCGGGGAACTTCATCGCGTCGCGGAGGAAGAACGTCGGGGTGTTGTTGCCGACGATGTCGAGGTTGCCCTCCTCGGTGTAGAACCGCAGCGCGAAGCCGCGCACATCGCGCCACGTGTCGGGGGAGCCCTGCTCGCCGGCGACCGACGAGAAGCGCAGCAGCGTCTCGCTCGTCGCTCCGGGCTGGAAGGCCGCTGCCCGCGTGTACGCCGAGACGTCTTCGGTCACGACGAACTCGCCGAATGCGCCGCCGCCCTTGGCGTGCGGGTTGCGCTCCGGCACGCGCTCGCGGTTGAAGGAGGCGAGCTTCTCGACGAGGTAGCGGTCGTGCAGGACGGTGGGGCCGTCGGCGCCGACGGTCAGCGAGTGAGCGTCACTCGGTGCCGGGGTGCCGGTCTGGGTGGTGGTGGCAGGTTTCGTCATTGTTCTTCTCTCCTTCTTGCACGCAGGTGCGACGATCACCCCTTGCCCGGGTGGGCAGGCGGGCGCGTCGGACTACTGCGCGACGTTCTGGCAGCTGGGGCAGAGGCCCCAGAAGGTGACTTCGGCTGTCTGGACGGTGAATCCCCCGGCGGAGGACGGGGTCAGGCACGGTGCGTCGCCGACGACGCAGTCCACATCGCCGACCGCACCACAGGAGGTGCAGACGACGTGGTGGTGGTTGTCGCCGATGCGTCGCTCATAGAGGGCCGCGGAGCCTGCCGGTTCGATCCGGCGGATGAGACCCGCCGTCGTCAGGTCCGCGAGGATGTTGTGCACCGACTGGATCGACGTGGTCGGCAGCACGTCTGACACGGCGCGGTAGAGCCGCTCCGCATCCGAATGGGCCAGGGAGTTCAGCGCCGCGAGCACCGCGAGGCGGCCCGTGGTCGCCCTCAACCCGGCGTCATGCAACACCGTGTCGAGTGTGATCTCCATGTCTCCGACCCTACACCCTGTTTTGAATGATTCAAAAGAAGGATGCTGGCATATCGGTCGGGAGGCGACGGGATGTCCAACAACTATGTCCTATTCGTTGACGAATACCCGGACTCATCGTAGGCTGACCCGCAATTCATGGGAGGACTTGAGGGCAACCTCGGTGCCATCGCCTCCCATTCGGGTGTGATCCCCTTTTCTCGACGAAGAGAGAGCAGTGAAGCAATGCGCAGACTGACGAAGATCGTCCTCGCCGTCGTCCTGACAGGATCCCTGGTCGGCACCGGCGTGCAGACCGCCGCCGCAGCGCCCACGGGGTCCGCCTCACCTGTCCGCACGGCACTGGCCGCGCAGAAGCCCGGGAACTGGGACCAGCTGAAGTACTCCTGGGGGACACCGGGCAGCGGCAACGACTACTCCGGTGCCATCGTCGGCAACGGCCGCATCGGCGCGCGGGTCGCGGGCGGCGTCGCCGCGGACACGCTGCAACTCAACGATGCCGCGTTCTGGTCGGGCGAGCCGACCGACGACAGCAACACGAATCGGCGCACCGCTCTGACCCAGACGCGGAACCTCCTGGCGCAGGCCGACACGGCCACGACGGTCGCACAGCGGGAGACGCTCCTCAAGCAGGCCGAGACTGCCGCTCAGGGCATGTGGGGCCGCGCATCCAACGGGTCGCGCTTCCTTCCTGTCGGCAAGCTCCTGCTCGACGTCGCCGGGACGGCGGGCTTCACCGGCTACTCCCGCGTCCTCGATCTCGATCGCGCCACCGTGACCACCAGCTACACCGTCGGTACGACGAAGTACACGCGCGAGGTCTTCGCGAATCATCCCGACAACGTCATCGTGATGCGGATCTCGAACGACAAGAGCCAGCCGATGAGCGTGACCGCCAAGCTGGCCGCCCCCGCCGAGATGACCGGGCATTCCGCGGTCAGCTCGACCGGGAGCGAGATCACCATGACGGGGACCGCGCCGTACAAGCCCGGCACGGCATCGGTGTGGGCCGCCGGGCGAGGCATCACGTTCGACGCGCGTCTGCGGGTGAAGACGGTCGGCGGAACCGTGACGCCGACGGGCGGCAACCTCGCGATCGCCGGCGCGACGGAAATCGTCCTGATCTACTCCAGCGCCACGAGCTACAAGGATCCGTTCACTCTGCCGAACCCCGCGCAGACCGGAATCAACCCGAGCCCGGTCGTGCAGGCGACGATGAACGCAGCCGCCTCGAAGACGTACGCGCAGCTGATCGATCGCCATATGACCGATCATCGGAGCCTGTTCCGCCGCCTCTGGCTGGAGGTCAACGGGAACACGGGTGTCGGAGCGGACAACGCGAAGATCTATCAGTACTCGCGCTACGAGATGATCGCCTCATCGCGTGCCGGCGCGTCGGACAGGTTCCACAATCAACAGGGCCTGTGGAACCCGGAGTGGACGCCGCCGAACGAATCGTCGCACTTCCTCAACGAGAACGTCGAGAAGTACTACGCGCTGATCGAGACGGGCAACCTGTCCGAGGCGGGTGATCCGCTGTGGAAGTTCATGAAGAACCTCGCCACGAACGGGCGGCTCACGGCCGATAAGGACTGGGGCTTCGACGGCTGGACGGCACCGCACTTCACCGACATCTGGGCACCCACCGCGCTGGCGAACGAGAACAACGAATGGGCGGTCTGGCCCATGGGCGGGGTCTGGCTGTCATCGGTCATCTACGACCACTACCTCTTCACGCAGGATGAGCAGTTCCTCGCGAACGACGCGTATCCCCTCCTCAAAGGCGCCGCCGAGTTCGCCCTCGACCTGCTCGTGACCGACAAGAACGGCAAACTTGTCACCTCGCCGTCGACATCGCCCGAGCACAGGTACCGGCTGTCCGACGGCACCACGCTCGCGGTCGGTCGCGGTGCGACGGGAGACATGGTCCTGATCCGTCAGCTGTTCCATGACGTGCTCGAGGCGGCCGACATCCTGGGGGCGGACAGCGCCGCCGATCAGGATCTCGTGAACCGCATCACCGCCGCCAACGCCGCACTCCTGCCGTTCGCGATCGGTGCGCAGGGAGAGATCAAGGAGTTCGGCAACGACTACGCGCCGGCCGATCCGTCGCACCGTCACGCCTCGCACCTGCTGGGTGCGAGCCTGCGCGACGTGATCTCACGGCAGACCGATCCGCAGATCTACGCGGCGCACAAGAAGTCACTCGAACTGCGCGGCTCCGGCGGGTATCACCCGGACAAGTCCTTCATGTGGGCGCGACTCGGTGAAGGCGACAAGGCCATGGCCGCGCAGTCGCTGTCCGTCACCTCCCAGTGGGGCCCCCTCGGCGCCTCGGTCCCGGAACTGCTGGTGCAGAGCCAGAACGGCGAGATCGAGCTGCTGCCCGCGCTACCCACCGGGTGGAACGCGGGCAAGATCGAGGGCGTCCGGGTGCGCGGAGGGCACGAATTGAGCATGACGTGGTCGGGTCGATCCGTGACCTCCGCGACGCTGTCGGCGGGGAAGTCGGGCAGCGTCACCATGCGCGGCGCCCTCTTCGCCTCGAACGTCAGGGTGGTGGATGCATCCGGCGCGACCGTTCCGTCCACCTCGCACGGCGACGGCAGCATCACGTTCTCGGCGGTGGCCGGAACGGACTACTCGTTCCAGATCACCGGCTCGGTGTCGATCACGGCGCCCGCGTCGTTCGTGGGCGGGACTCCCGCCGACGTCACGGTGTCGGTGAGCTCCTCCGCAGGGGTGATCCCGGCGGGCGAGGTGCAGCTGAGCGCGCCGCAGGGATGGGTCGTGCTGCCGTCGTCGCGTCCCGTGGGCGCGACGAGCGCCGGCACCCCGACGACCGCGACGTTCCGGGTGCGCGCACCACTCGGATTCGCGGGGCAGGGCGTGCTGCAGGCGGCGAAGACCGGCGGAGGAGGGACGATCTCCGCGCAACGCACCGTCACGGTGACCGACCCCTCGATCGTGCCGTGCACGAGCATGAGCGTCACCGCGTTCAGCAGTCAGGAGACCGCGTCGGAGAATCGCCCCGCGTCGAATGTCGTCGACTGTGCCGCGGACCCCGGGTGGACCTCCGCCTGGAGCGCCAACTCGACCCCTCCGCCGCACTGGGTCGTCGTCGACCTGGGGGCGTCGCGCAACCTGGTGTCGGCGGGGTGCACGGCGCGTTCGGGCCCGAACGGGCGCATCAAGGACGTGCGGATCGAGACGAGCCTGAACGGCACGACCTGGACCCAGTCGGTCGAGGGCACGTTCGCGAACTCGACCGATCCGCAATGGCTCACGCTCAACGGTTCCGCGGCGCGCTATGTGCGCATGACCGGTCTGTCGTCCCACGCGGGTCCGTGGATCTCGTGCGGTGAGTTCGGCGCGAAGGTGCAGGTGGTGGCGCAGCCCGTCGCCGTGGAACTGGTCGTCCAGCACAGCGACAAATGCCTGAGCGTCGCCGGGAGCAGCACGGCCGATGGCGCACTGCTGACGCAGGCGACCTGCACCCACGGCGCGAATCAGAAGTTCCGGCTCACCGACGCCGGCAACGGAGTGTTCTCGCTCGTCGGTCAGCAGAGCAACCGCTGTCTCGACGTCTCGGGCGCCAGCACGGCGAACGGGGCGAGCGTCGTGCAGTGGGGCTGCTCGACGGCCACGAACCAGCGGTTCGCGCTCGTCGACGACGGAGACGGGTACCGACTGGTCGCCCAGCACAGTCAGAAGTGCCTCGATGTGAACGGCGGGGGATCAGCGGACGGCGCTGCCATCGTGCAGTACGCCTGCACGTCGAGCGCCAATCAGCGCTGGGACCTGGTCGCCGGATGAGGTGGGGGCGGTCGCGTGCGATCGCGACCGCTCACATCGTGACGGCGGGGGCCCGCGAGGTGGCCTCGGTGGTGTGCGGACGCTCGTGCGCGACGAGATAGGCGTCCAGCCATTCCCGCGCCGCGCTGACATGGAGCAGCGCGGTCGCTTCGGCCAGGTGAGCATCTCCCGCTTCGATCGCCTCGAGGATCTTGCGGTGGAAGTCGATGGTCAGGTGCACGGCGTCGTCGCTGACGATGCCGCCCCAGATCCGCATGCGCACGGTCTTGCTCGTGAGTCCGTCGAGGATGCTGTTCAACGACTCGTTCTCCGCGGCGCGCACGATCGCGGCGTGGAACTCCAGGTCGGTGCGGACCAGCTCCTCGATCTCGGTCTGCGCCCGGTTGCGCTCGAAGGCGGCGCGGATGTCGGCGAGCTTGGCCGGCGTCATCCGCTGCACGGCGAGTCGGACCGCCGCAGGCTCCAAGAGCTCGCGCACTTCGAGCACCTGACGGACGGTGTCGTCGCGCATCATCTCGACGGCGAACGATATCCCCTCGAGGAGCTGCGCCGGCTCGAGGCTCGAGACGTACGTGCCGGAACCATGACGCACGGTCAGCACGCGCATCTGCTCCAGCACCCGAATCGCCTCCCTCAGGGAGTTCCGGGAGATGCCGAGCGTGTCCGCGAGCTGGCCCTCCTGCGGCAGGCGGTCTCCGGGCTGCAGATGCCCATCGATGATGAGACTGCGGATCCTGTCGACGGCATCGTCGATCACGGCCATCCTCTGCCTCCTCCGGCGTCCTGAGTTGGTGGAGCGCCCGTTGTCCACTGTATCCGAGTTCGGCGCGGGAAGGTCCAAGAGATCCGAGAACTATGACTCTTGACCGCGCGCAACGGGCATGTTTATGATGGCGAGGATCAAAGAGGTAGGAGAACTTGAGTCTCACCTCGTCCTCACCGCCGATGATCCGTCCGCTCACCGTAGCGGATCGCCCGGAGCAACCCGAAGAAGAGAGCCTCAATGAAGAGCAGCAACCTGGCGATGCTCGGCATCGTCGCCGTCGGAGCCGTCGTCCTCGCCGGATGCTCCGGCGAAGCCGAGGGTCCGAAGCAGGATGCCGACGCCCCCATCACCGTCTGGGTCGACGACACCCGCACGGCACCGGCCGAGGAATTCGCGGCCGCGCACCCCGAACTCAAAGTGGAGGTGGAGTCGGTCGACAACACCCAGGGCGCCATCTCGTCGCGCATCGCCCTCGCGACGAAGGCCGGGGACGACCTGCCGGATGTCGTCTTCCTCTCCACTCCCGATGAACTCTCCACGCTGCTGGCGAATCCGGTGAACTTCCCGCTCGGACTCAACGCCGACGTGGACGGCGACGTGCTCGACGGCTTCGCGGAAGCCGCGACGGGCGCCTGCACCTTCGGAGGCGATCTCTACTGCCTGCCCAACGACATCGCCCAGACCGTCGTCTACTACAACAAGCCGCTCTTCGAGCAGTTCGGATACACCGTCCCTGCCACGTTCGATGAGTGGCTGGCTCTCGGCGAGAAGCTCGCCGTGGAGCATCCCGGGTACTCGCTGGGGGCGGTGAACGCCCGCTACGGCCTCGACGGCTACTACGGCTCCAGCCAGTGCCGGCTGACCGACTCGGATGACCCGACCTCCGTGGCGCTCGACCCGACGGCCGAGGAGTGCACCCGGGTCAACGCGGTCCTCGGGCCGCTGCTGGCGAACGGCGTCCTCTCCACGCTCGACCCGTTCGACCCGGCGTTCGTCTCGCAGGTCACCGACGGGAAGCTGCTGGCCACGATCTCGCCGTCGTGGATGGGGGAGTACGGCATCAAGCCGAACTCCCCGACCGAGGGACAGTGGGCCGTCGCCCCCACGCCGACGTGGGCCGGAACCGATGAGCATGTCTCCGGTGCCGTCGGTGGAGGCATCTGGGTCGTCTCGGCGAAGTCGGAGAACCGCGAGGCGGCGCTCGAGTTCGCGATCGCCCTGAGCAGCGACACGGCGATCCAGTCGGCCGCACCGACCTATCCCGCCGACGAGGCGAGTGCGGAGAAGTGGCTCGAGAAGCTGGCCGCCGACCCCTGGTACGCCGAGGACCCGAGCGCCGTGCTGAACGAAGCAGCAGGACAGCTCAGCCCGACGCAGGGCTACGTCCGCTACGCGACGCAGCTGCTCGACAGCTTCAACGCGACCGTGATCGCCGACGCGGGCGGCGACATCGACGCTGCGTGGACGACGTTCGGCGAGCAGGCGCTCGCCGCCGCCAAGGCAGCCGGGTACACGGTGGACAAGTGACCTCAGTGAAGACGGTGGCACGGCGTCCGCGACGCCGTGCCACCGGCTGGAGCTTCGTGGCGTTGTACGCCGTGCTGCTCGTAGCGTTCGGCGTGGTGCCGGTCGTCTACGCGATCGTGACGGCGTTCTTCGTCACCCCGGTGGTCGGCCCGACCCGGTTCAGTCTGATCGACAACTTCGCCGCGGTGCTGGCCGACTACCGCCTCCCGGTCGCCACGGTCAACGTGGCGATGTACCTCCTGATCTGGTTGCCGCTGCTGCTGATCGTGGTCTTCGTGCTCGCGCTGGTGCTCGACGCGAAACGCACCAGGTTCGGTGCCCTGACCCGCTTCATCTCCTACGTGCCCGGTGCGGTCACCGGCTCGGCCGCGGCGCTGCTCTGGCTGTTCATGTTCTCCCCGGCGGTCAGTCCGATCGGCCCGCTCCTCGCCCCCTTCGTCGGCGCGAACGGCATCGTCATCTCCGACAGCACACTCCCGGTGATCCTCGCGATCATGGGGGTCGCCATCGGTGCGGGCGGCTGGATCGTGATGCTGTACGGCGCCCTCACGGCGCTGCCGTCCGAGCTGATCGAGGCCGCGCGCATCGACGGTGCGAACGTGTGGCAGCAGGTGTGGCACATCAAGCTCCCGTTGATCCGCAGCTACATCGCGTTCATCCTCATCGTGTCGTTCGCGGCCGGGTTCCAGGTGTTCGTCGAACCGCAGGTGCTGGGCACCGGCGCGCGCGGTCAGGTGAGCTCCACGTGGTCGGTCAACCAGCTCGTCTACTCCTACGCATCGGGGGAGTCCAACTACGGACGAGCCTCCGCGCTCTCGGTGCTCCTGCTGATCGTCACCGTCACGGCGGCCGTCATCATCATCCGCAAGACCAAGTTCTACTCGATCGACGGCCGCTCATGATCGCTCGTCTCGGCGGACGCCTCGGCCGCAACCTCCTCCTGCTGGCCACCGTGCTGTTCTTCGGAGTGCCGGTGCTCTGGCTGTTCCTCGCGACGACCAAGACGAGCGAGCAGCTGCGCACCGAGGCTCCTCTCGCGTTCGGGAGCTTCGAACGGATCGGGGCCGCCTGGTCGCACCTGATCGGCTACAACGACGGCATCATCGGCGTCTGGACGCTGAACTCCGTCCTCTACACGGTCGGCAGCATGGTGATCGCGCTCCTCGCGTGCGTACCGGCCGGGTACGGGCTGGCCAAGTTCCGGTTCCGCGGGCGCGGCGTCATCCTCTTCCTCACGCTGGTCACCATGGTGGTCCCCTCCGCCGCGCTGATCCTGCCGCTGTACCTGCAGATGTCCGCGATCGGACTCACGAACACCGCGTGGTCGGTGATCCTCCCGCTGGCGTTCTACCCCTTCGGTGTCTACCTCGTCTATCTGTTCGCCGCGACGACGATCCCCGATTCGGTGATCGAGGCGGCACGGCTCGACGGAGTGTCGGAATGGGGCATCCTGACGCGGATCTTCGTGCCGCTCGCCGTGCCGGTGATCGTCATGGTCGCCTTCTTCGCGTTCGTGAACGCCTGGAATGCGTTCTTCCTGCCGTACATCATGCTCACCGACTCCGACCTCGCGAATCTGCAGACCGGGCTTCAGCTGCTGATGCGCAACACGAACGCCCTGGGAGGAGCCAACTTCACCGGCATCCCCATCCGCGAACCGGAGATCGCGCTCGCCGCGATCATCTCCGTCTCTCCCATCCTCTGCATCTTCCTCTTCGCTCAGCGTCATCTCGTGGCCGGTCAGACCGCCGGCGCCGAGAAGGGCTGAGGATCGCACCACCGAAAGGCACCACACAGTGAAGATCACCCAGGCGAAGACCCTCGTCGGCACCCGGCTGCACCAGCGCGAAGACCAGTGGATCACGGACCGCTATCGCAGCGTCAAGGCGGACATCGCCGTCGTCGTCATCGAGACGGACGAGGGCCTCACCGGCATCGGTGAGGCGTGCGCCTACGGGAACCCGCTCCAGATCGCCGACTGGGTCGACTGGTATGCGCCGTCGCTCGTCGGAGCCGACGTCGACGACCTCGGGGTCGTTCCCGCGCCGACGGGCAGCGCGATCGTGCACGCGGTCGGATCGGCCCACGACTTCGCGGTCGCCGGCATCGACTGCGCCCTGTGGGATCTCCGCGGCAAGCGGGCGGGTCTGCCGGTCAGCCGGTTGATCGACGCTTCGGCCGCCGCGTCGGTCGACGTCTATGCGTCCGGCGGGGTGCGCTACGACTGGCGCGGCGATCCTCGCACGCTGATCGCCGAGGTGCGCGACCACGCCGCGGCCGGCTACTCGGCGGTGAAGATCCGTCTCGGCACCTACTGGGGGTGGGATGCCGTCACCCCGGAGCGGTTTCTGCGGCTCCTCGACGAGGTGCGGCGCGAGGTCGGCCCCGGCCTCGGGATCGCGGTCGACGGCAACAGCCGCCTGAGCCGCGCCGACGCGCTGACCGTCGCGCGCGGACTCGAGGAGCGCGGCGCGCTCTGGTTCGAGGAGCCGATCGCGAAGGACGACCTCGACGGCTACGTCGAACTCAATCGCAGCGTCGGACTGCGGATCACCGGCGGAGAGTCGTTCACGACCCTCGAGCAGTTCCGGCCATGGATCGAACGCGGCGCCTTCGACGTCGTGCAGCCCGACGCCGGTGTCTGCGGGATCACCGAACTGCTCAAGATCGGCCGCTTCGCGGAGCGGGCCGGCCTCGAACTGATCCCGCACTCCTGGCACAACGGGCTGATGGCCCTGGCGAACGCCCACGCGGTCGCGGCGCTCCCGAACGCGTCGATGCTCGAGGAGTGCATGGTGCAGGGCCCTCTCAAGTGGGACTCCCTGGTCGCTGGATCTCCCGTCGTCGCCGGCGCCATCGGACTCGGTGACGCGCCCGGCTTCGGGGTCGAGGTGATCGACGACCTCGAGACCCGGTTCCCGTACATCGAGGGTCACTATGCCGTGGAGGTGTATCGCCGTGACCACGCAGCCTGAGGGCGCCATCGATCCCGTCGCCATCGGACCGGACGGCGTCCCCGAGTACCGCATCGAGGGAGCATGGTCGCTCCCCGTGAAGGGGCCGTCGATCGCACCGATCGACCCGGAGCTGGTCGCCGCCTTCGGTGAGGTGTCGTCGGCGACCGCTTCCGCGAAGCTGCATCAGATGGGGATCACGCGCACGTTCATCGAAGGGCCGCGGCCGACGAAGTCGGGCAGGCACGTCGTGGGGCGTGCCGTCACGCTGCAGTTCATGCCGATGCGCGAGGACATCTATTCGGACGCCGGTGTGACGCAGGAGTACGTCGAGCGCGCGACCGCGCTGTGGGCGGTGCTCGACTTCATCGAACCCGGCGATGTGCTCGTCGCGCAGGCCTACGGTTCACTGCGCGCCGGGGTCGTGGGGGAGATGCTCGCCCATCACCTGCACAATCGCGGCGGGGTGGGACTGGTCGTCGACGGCGGCATCCGGGACTCGGGCCGCCTCGCCGCGATCGACCTGCCGATCTGGGCCAACGGCGCCACGCCGCACTACGCGTCGCAGGGAACGCTGCTCCCGTGGGGGTACCACGTGCCCGTCGCGGTCGGCGGAGCGCTCGTGCTGCCCGGCGACCTGATCGTCGCGGACGACGACGGCGCCGTCGTGGTGCCGATCGCCAAGGCCTGGGAAGTGGTCGAGGCCAGTCGCGAGCACGAGGCATGGGAGGACTTCTCCCGGGCCAAGCTCGCGCGCGGCGGTGCGCTCCGGCGGTACTACCCGCTCGACGATGTCGGCTGGGCGGAGTATCAGGCATGGGAGGCCGACGGCCGGCCGCCGGTGGAGGACGCATGATCCCCGACGACATCCCCCTCTCGCCGATCGGCCTCGGGGCCGCGCAGTTCGGAAATATGCACCGCGTCACCAGCGATCTCGAATCCGAGACGGCGGTCATCGCCGCCTGGAACGCCGGCATCCGCTACTTCGACACGGCCCCGCACTACGGACTCGGTCTCTCCGAAGCGCGGCTGGGCAGAGCGCTCCGCGAGTATCCCCGCGACGAGTTCGCGGTGTCGACGAAGGCCGGACGGCTGCTGGAACCGAGCCCCGAGACGGCGGACCAGCTCGACCCGGAGGGCTTCATCGTCCCCGCCGCCCTGCGACGCCGATGGGACTTCAGCAGAGACGGCATCCTCCGATCGGTCGACTCCAGTCTCGAGCGTCTCGGCCTCGATCGTCTCGACATCGTGTACCTGCACGACCCCGACCAGCACTGGGATGCCGCGTCGACCACGGGCATCGGCGCGCTGGTCGAGCTGCGTGAACAGGGCGTGGTCGGCGCGATCGGCGTCGGGATGAACCAGTCGGCCATGCTCGCCGAATTCGTGCGGCGCACCGATGTCGACATCGTCATGGTCGCCGGCCGATTCACGCTGATCGACCGGAGCGCGGTGGAAGACCTCCTTCCGCTGGCGTGGGAGCGGGGCGTCGACGTGGTGGCGGCCGGGATCTACAACTCGGGTCTGCTGAGCTCCGCCCTGGTCGCCGACGACGCGCACTTCGACTACGTCCCCGCGCCGGGCGAGCTGATCCGGCGCGCGCGCCTGATCGCCGCGCTCGCGGAGAAGCACGGGATCGAGCTCCCGGACGCCGCCGTGCAGTTCCCCCTCCGGCATCCGGCGGTCGCGTCTGTGGTGATCGGCACCCGCACGGCCGCGCATGTACAGAGCAGCATCGCACGGGCATCCGCCGACATCCCCGAAGCGTTCTGGTCGGATCTCGCCGACAGTGGGCTCGTCTAGGACGTCGGCGCGGGCCGAGGCGAGGACCATGATGGAGAACTGGGCGACGTACGCGAATCCCGCTCGTGCCCTCGTCGACGTCACGATCGCCTGCCTCGGGGCAGGGGAGTACGCGGGCGCCCACGAGGTGGTGCGCGATCGGCAGCTCCGCTCTCATGCGCTCGTCCTGATCAGCGAGGGTCGAGGCTGGTACTCCAGTCCGCTGACCGGCGAAGTGCCGGTGGTCGCGCCCGCGCTGCTGTGGTTGTTCCCGGGAGTGAAGCACGGGTACGGACCGCTCGCGTCGGGATGGGCCGAGCACTGGGTGCTGTTCTCGGGCGCCGCGACCCGGGCGCTCGACGAGCTCGGCGCATGGCAGCGCACGACACCCGTGGTGTCCGTCGCGGAAGTGCCGGACACGCTGGGGCAGACCTTCGTCCGGCTGCGGAGACATCTGGCGCACAGCGGACCCGCCAGCGCGCTGCGCGCCTCGGCAGTGACCTACGCGTGGATCGGTGAACTCGCCGCGTTGACCATGTCGGATTGCCCTCCGGACAGCATCGTCGCCTTCACCCGCGGCGCTACCCGTCGGGTCTCGATGGAGGTCCGCGCCCGGGAGCTGGGGATGGGCATCGCGCAGCTGCGTGCCGCCACGCTCGCGGCGACCGGACTCACGCCGCTCCAGCTGCTGATCGAATCGCGCCTCGCCCGTGCCCAAGCGCTGCTCGTCGAGACCCGCCTGGAGGTGAGCACGATCGCCCGCCAGGTCGGCTTCGACGACCCCTCCTACTTCTCGCGGCAGTTCACTCAGCGCCGCGGGCGCTCACCCAGTCAGTTCCGCGAGGAGCAGCGCCGGATGCCGTCGCTGAGCCCGGCGCACAACAGGACCGATGCCCCACGAAAATCCATCCACGGCAGCTGATCCTCTATTCTCCGGACGGCGTCTCGCCCGGGATCATGGGCTTCGACACCGAGCCGCTGCCCTCTCGAGGCCGCGGCTCCTCAACGGACATGGGAGTTCGGATGAAGAACGTGCGGCACTTCGCCTGGGGAACGGCGATCGTCATGATGCTCTCCGCGGGAGTGATCACTGCGACGCCGGTGGCTGCCGTGGCGGCGGAACAGGTCGTCGACGTGACCACCTTCGGCGCGGACAAGACCGGCGCGACCGACAGTGCGGCGGCGGTGAAGGCCGCCATCCGTCACGCCAAGACGCTCAGCGGCGCCGTGCGCATCAGCTTCCCCACCGGCACGTATTCGCTCTACCCCGAGAACGCGGAGAAGCGCGAGCTGTACATGTCGAACACCGTCGGCGCTCTCCCCGAGTATCGGGACAAGAGCCTGGCGATCCTCCTCGAGGGCATGCGCGACGTCGTCGTCGACGGCAACGACTCCGTGTTCACGCTGCACGGGCTGCAGACGGCATTCGCCGCCATCGATTCCTCGCGCGTGAGGTTCGAGGACTTCACCTTCGACTACGTGACCCCCAAGTCGATCGACGTCACCGTCGCCGAGACGGGGGTCGCCGGCGGCAAGGGCTATCGGATCGTGACGGTTCCGACCGGAACGCTGTATTCGGTGGCGGGCAACCAGATCAACTGGCGCGGTGAGAACAAGCCGGGCACCACGACGCCCTACTGGACCAGCGTCAACGGGATGTCGTACAGCCAGACGAAGGATCCTGCCCAGGGCATCGCGTATCGCGGCGGCAACCCGATCTTCAGCGGCGTCTCCGCCATCACCGACCTCGGCGGCAACCGCATCCGCATCGAGTACACGTCGTCCACGCAGCCCGGCGACAAGGGACTGGTCTACCAGCTCCACGAGGGCAGCCGCGACACGGCCGCCGCGTTCTTCTGGCAGTCGGAGGACATCGTCGTCCACAATGTCGACGCGCGCTACCTGCACGGCTTCGGCTATCTCGGGCAGTTCAGCCGCAACTTCACTCTCGAGGACAGCAGCTTCGCCACCCCCACGGGCGGCGGCCGGCACACCGCCGCGATCGCCGACATGCTGCAGATGTCGGGGATGTCCGGAACCGTCACCGTGCGCAACACCGTCTTCGACGGTGCCCACGACGATGCGATCAACATCCACGGCACCTACATGCAGGTCGTCGGGCGTTCCGCCGACAACAAGACGCTGACCCTCCAGTATCAGCATTCACAGACCTCCGGATTCCCCCAGTTCTACAAGGGGAACGAGGTCGAGATCGTCAGCCGAGGATCGATGGTCCCGGTGGCGGGGCTCACGCCCGTCGTCGTGTCGGCCACAGGCCCGAGCGGACGCGATCACAACGGGAGCCTGACGCAGATCCAGGTCACCTTCGACCGAGTCATCCCCACCACGATCACGAACAACGACTTCGTCGTCGAGAACACGACCTACACCCCGACCGTCCTCATCGAGAAGAACACGTTCCGCAACATCCCGACCCGCGCCATCCTGGTCAGCTCACGCAAGCCCGTGATGATCAAGGAGAACAACTTCATCGCGCCGCAGATGTCGAGCATCTTCATCTCCTCGGATGCGGCCGGATGGTTCGAATCCGGTCCGTCCAAGGACGTGACGATCCGCGACAACGTGTTCACCCGGCCGACGACCTCGGCACCCGTGATCTTCATCGAGCCCACGAATCCGACGATCTCGACCACCGCTCCCGTCAACCAGAACATCAAGGTGCTGAACAACGAGTTCCTGATGGGGAACGGGCAGCTCTGGAACTCGAAGAGCGCCCAGGGCATCACCTTCAGCGGCAACAAGGTGAAGCGTGCGGATCGCGACACCGCACTCGCGCTGTCCGTGGCCACGACCTGCCCGGCCGTGGGCTCGCAGTTCGCCGCGAGCGCGACGCCTCCGGGATCATCCTTCAGCTCCAGCCTCTACGTGCTCCGTGGCACGGCCGGGGTCGCGATCTCCAACAACACCTACGACCCCGGCTTCAACCGTCGCATCGATCTCAGCGACGGCACCGCGGCATCGGACGTCTCGGTCTCGGGCGAATCGTCGACGATCGGTCAGAACAGCGTCGTCCCATGGGCGGCGGCGACCTACGTCTCGGGGAACGCCGGCATCGTCGCGGTGCAGAGCGACGGATCGCTGAAGGCCGTGGCGGCCGGCACCACCACGGTGCGTGCGCAGGTGCAGACCGCCAACGGACCTCTGCTCTCACCGCCGGTCACGATCGTCGTGGGCGGGACGACGGGATGCGCCGGGACGCCGCAGTTCGTGCCGGGGTGGTCGGTGGTGCGTGATGTCGCGGCTGATCGGCGGTTCACGTCGGGCGGCGGTCTCGCGTTGACGCCGCACAACGGTTTCCTGTGGGGCAATCAGAACAACGCGACCACGGTGGTGGTCCGCAACGGCGGCGCCGGAACGGGCACGGGGTCGGTGAAGATGACCGGTCGGACGACGGCGGGGTATGCCGAGGCGGGGCTCGTGCTCTACGCGGGCGATGACAACTACATCGCGCTCCAGCGCAAGCACAACAACGGCTCTCCGACGATCACGGTGGTGACCGAGTTCAACGGCATCCCGGAGGAGAGTCGCAGGGTCACCGATCCGACGGCGACGAGTGTCTGGTTCCGACTGCGTCCGGTGAGTACGGGTGTGTACGCGGCGGAGTACTCCACCGATGGCACCACGTACACGCAGGTCGGGTCGAACATCTCGGTGCCCTCGGGTGCGCTGGCCAATGCGCACTTCGGCGTCCTCGCGGCGGTCGAAGGCTCAACGGCGCACGGCGACTTCACCTTCGACACCTTCACCGAGAACGGCGCGGTCGTCCCGTTCTCCGTTGCGCAGTTCGCGCCGGGGTGGTCGGTGGTGCGTGATGTCGCGGCTGATCGGCGGTTCACGTCGAGTGGGGGCTTGGCTCTGACGCCGCACAACGGGTTCCTGTGGGGCAATCAGAACAGTGCGAACACGGTGGTGGTCCGCTCGGGCGGTCCCGGGACGGGCACGGGTTCGGTGAAGATGACCGGTCGCACCACGGCCCGGTATGCCGAGGCCGGGCTCCTGCTCTACGCGGGTGATGACAACTACATCGCGCTCCAGCGCAAGCACAACAACGGCTCTCCGACGATCACGGTGGTGACCGAGTTCAACGGCATCCCGGAGGAGAGTCGCAGGGTCACCGATCCGACGGCGACGAGTGTCTGGTTCCGACTGCGCCCGGTGAGCGCCGGCGTCTACGCAGCCGAGTACTCCACCGATGGCACCACGTACACGCAGGTCGGATCCACCATCTCCGTGCCGTCCGGGGCTCTCACCAACGCGCACTTCGGTGTCCTCGCCGCGGTCGACGGCACAACGGCGCACGGGGATTTCACCTTCGAGACCTTCACCGAGAATGGCGCAGTCGTCCCGTTCCAGTGACGGATTTCGAGAACCGTCGGGGTCCTGAAGGTCAGGACTCCGACGGTGCCAACGGCAGCTCGAGTCCGTAGTTCCACGACAGGATGGCCGGCTGCTCGCGATAGAAGCTCAGGACCGACACCGATCCGGCATCCAGGCTGATCTGGGCGCCGAAGCGCGGCGCCTGTCGCAGGTACACCGCGGTCAGGATCCGCAGGAAGTGGCCGTGCGCGACCAGGGCGACGTCGCCGTCCGCCATCGCCGGCAGCACCCGGGTGAGCACGCGCGAAGCGCGCGCGGCGACTTCCTCGACGGTCTCCCCTGGCGTGTCGCCGCGGATCACTCCGTGGGTGAACGCGCTCCAGTTGTAGCCGAGCTCCTCGCGGATGTCCTTCGTCGTGCGACCCTCGTACCCGCCGTAGTCCCACTCGACGAGAAGCGGATCGACCTCGGCGTGCAGTCCCGCGAGCTCCGCGGTGCGGCGTGCGCGCTGCAGCGGCGAGGACAGCACGAGGGAGAAGTCGTAGTCGGCGACCAGGCGACCGGCGCCGCGGGCGAGGTCTTCGCCGCGGGCCGTGAGAGGGATGTCGGTCAGACCGGTGTGCAGGCCCGCTCGCGACCACTCCGTCTCGCCGTGGCGCAAGAGCACCAGCTTGCCGGAGGGATTGTCGGGCGTGGGGCGGTCGGGCAGGGGATCGTTCAAGGGCACACCGCCAGGGTGTCACGTTCGGCGGATGCTGTCACGATCGGCCGCGGGGGACGAATCGGGGTCGGCCGCCTCAGCCGCGCGTGATCGTGAACCCTTCTCCGCGCACGCGCACCTTCCCGCCCTGCACGGCCTGCCCGCGCGCCGCACCATCCGCGTCGTACGCCTGGCCGTTGCCTCGAGCGAGCGCCCGCACCCGCTCCTCACGCCGCGATCCGTTGGCGTAGAGCACCGCCGAGCCCGACGAGGTCGCGTACACCGCGGTCACGACCCGCGGCTGGATCACCAGCGCATCGAGCCGCACGTCGCCGCGGCTGGTGCAGCGCACAGTCACCGGGCCATCCGGAAGGTCGCCGCCCAGCAGCTGGGGCACCAGCATCCCGTCGGCTTCGGTCAGCCCGCGGTCGCCGGTGCCGCCCGCGGGCGTCTTCGTGCTCCACACCTTCTTGCGTCCGCGGCACACCTCCCACACGGCATCCCCGACATTCGCGGTCTGCCGCCAAATGAGACCGTGCAGGATGCCGCCGGCCTCAGTGACGTCGAACTCGGCCCACTCGCCCTTCGCGAGACGGACGAAGGCCCCGCCGGAGAGGTTGCCCTCGCCGGTCCACGCACCACCCGCCGGTGTCTCGACCACCGCACCGGGCGACAGGCGCGCCTTCTCGGCGTCGAGCACACGCAGCCCCGAGAACGAGGTCAACCCGGTGATCGAGGTCGCGAGCTTCGCCACATCCCGGTTCGCGTCGAGCAGCAGCATCGTCAGCAACCCGTGGATCGTCGACTCCGCTCCGGAGTTCCGGTTCACCCGGCCATCGGTCTCGACTCCGTCGAAGGTGACGCCGGTCGCCGGGTCGTACACCGGGATGCCGGCGGTGTTGGCCCCGAAGAACCATGCGGCCGCGAGCCCGGCGAGCACCCGCAGTCCCTCGCCGCCGACCGCCGCCGCCGCGAGCGCACCCGCGACCCGCCCGTGCGCTCCGTACGCGATCTGCGCCTCGGCGGGGAGCGGCGCCCACGCGTTGTTCGGCCCGCCGGAGGCGAGAACCTGAGGCGTGAAGCGCCCGGCATCCGCCTTGGCCGCCGCCGTCCAGTCGCGCCGCCGCAGCAGGCCGCCGCCGCGGGCGAGCGCCTCGGGAGCCGCGGCCCCCCACGCATGCCAGAACCCGAGGGATCCGGTCCACGGCAGCACGGCACCGAACGGCCAGCCCTTCGACGGGTCGGACGCCATCGCGGCGACGCCCTCGCCGTATGTCTGCAAAGCCTTCCGGCTGCGGGAATCTCCGACCTCGGCCGCGGCGGCGAGGCCGAGCATGGCTTCGGCCGTGGCATCCGCTCCTCCGGCGATCAGCCAGGCGGGCAGCCGGCGTCCGTCGCTCTTCACGCTCCGGCCCGCGCGCCCGAGCGATTCGCGGCCGAGCGCGTCGAGGCACAGGTGCAGCCGGGCGAGCAGGAAGGCCGCGAAGTCGGCGTCGACCTTGCGGAACGCCGCGTAGCCCTCGCCGAACGCCCACACCGAGCGGGCGAGCCAGTACGACTCCGCCGAGTCCGACGGATCGGGCAGCTCGACCGGGATCGCGCTGGGGTTGAGCGTGCCGTCCTCCTGCTGCCACAGCACGACGCGACCGGCGTTCGGGCCCGTCGTGGTCTGCAGGAACGCGAGCGATCGCAGCACATCGCGTGCGTCGTCGCGGCTCTGTGCCTCGCCCGTGGCCTGCCAGTCCCGCAGGAACACGACCGCCGCGCGGGCGATGTCGTCGGCGTTGTACGCGCCCTGCGTCCAGTACCCGGTCACCGCGTCGCGCGTGCCGCCGCCGACCGGACGATAGCCGCCCGCGCCATCCGTGTCGGCGTACGTCCAGGGCGCGCGCACCGTCGGCCGCGTCTCGATGCCGAACGTCGTGTGCGTCGGGGTCGCCGCGACCGGGACCTCCGCGAGCAGGAATCGCAGGTGGCTGAGATTCGTGAGCCGGCGGGATCGGGCCGCCTCGAGGGGCAGCGGGCTCGCCGCGCCCTGGGTGGTGGTCGTCGCGCCGGCGGCGGCATCGACCGGGAGGAGGGCGAGGGCGGATGCCGTCGCCGCGATGGTCAGGAACGAGCGTCGTGAGGTGTCCATGTCGTCACTTCTTCGTGCTGTCGGTGGATCAGGGTGGGCCGAAGCCCCGAGTCAGGCGGTGACGGAACCGGGCCCGCGCAGCGCGCGGCCCCACGGCTCGGCCGGGTTGTGGATCGCGACGGCCAGCGTCGTGTCGGACTGCCCGTAGTACGCGAACCACTTCTCCTGGAACTTCACGAGTCCCTCCACGAACGTCACGTTCGACACGAGCCCGTGCATGTCCTCGAAGGTCTGCGGCCGCAGCCAGGGCTCCTGCAGGCGGGCGATGACTTTCGTCGGCTCGTCCGGGTCGATGGCGATCTGTCCGCACCGGTAGTCGACGTCGACCGTCCCGTCGTCGTGCACGGTGCGGGTTGCGCCGTTCGTGAGGAACAGCAGCAGTCCGTTGTCGGTGACCACGGGCGAGGTGCCGATCTCGACGAGCGCCTCGTCCCAGGTGCCGGGGGTCGGCGAGTACATCGGGTCGGTGTCTGCCGTGCCGGGGGTCCAGTGGATGAGGTCGTTGCTGGTGGCCCAGTAGATCGCGCCTTCGCCGAAGTACATCCACCACTTGCCGTGCATCTGCTGCGGCACGATCACTCCGGCCTTCGACCAGTTGAACCCGCGCGGATCCATGGTCTTGAACGTGTCGAAGTCGTCGAACAGCGGACCGTGCTTGGTCCAGGTGCGGAGGTCCGTCGAGGTCGCGAGGCACAGCTGCGCGCTCCGGCGATCCCAGCCCGTGTACGTGAGGTAGTACGTGCCGTCGATCAGCGCGATGCGCGGGTCTTCGCAGCCGTACGTCTCGTAGTCCTCGGACGGCGAGAGAACCGGCGCATCCTCACGGGTGAAGTTCACGCCGTCGCTCGAGCGGGCCAGGCCGATGTGGGAGATGATGTCGTCGGCATGCGCCCGGTAGAGCAGCACGACCTCGTCGCCGTCGACGATCGCCGCCGGGTTGTAGAGGTTCGCCGACTCCCAGCTGTCGCCGCGCGGGCGCAGGATCGGGTTGCCCTCGTAGGGGGTGAACGGTCCGAGGGGGAAGGATGCTCCGGTGAACATGGAAGCCCTTTCTGGCTAGCGAGCGGGTGATCAGCCTTTGACGGCTGCGCCGAGGTCGGTGGCGCGGAAGTACCGCTGGAAGACGATGAACAGGATGACGACGGGGAAGGCGAGCGCCGTGGCGCCGGCGAGGATCGCCCCGTTCGGGTTGGCGGTGGACTGCGCGACGTTCGAGATGTAGTTCGCGAGAGAAACGGCGAGCGGCTGCAGCGTCGCATCCTTCGTGATCAGGAACGGCCAGAGGAACTCGTTCCACGGTCCGATGAAGGTGACGAGCACGACCGTCACCAGCACGGGCTTGATCAGCGGGATCGCGACCGATGTCAGCAGGCGGATCTCGCCGGCCCCGTCGATGCGCGCGGCCTCGAAGATCTCCACGGGCAGTGCCTTGAAGAACTGCACGAAGATGAACACCGCGGTCGTGTTGATCAGGAACGGCAGGATCATGCCGAGATACGAGTCGCCGAGTCCGTAGCTGCGGGTGATCTGCACGTAGAGCGGGATCATCAGCAGCTGGAACGGCACCATCTGCACCAGCAGCATGAGCACCCAGACGACGCCGCGGCCGCGGAAGTCGAGACGGGCGATCGCGTAGCCGGCGAGCAGCCCGAATACGACCGTGCCGAGCAGCACGCCGGCGGTGAAGATCAGCGAGTTCAGCAGGGACCCTGCCAGGTCGATCCGCGAGTCGATCGCGACGAAGTTGTCGACGGTCCACCCGCTGGTCGGCAGGAGCTCGTTCGGTGCGTTCGTCGGGTTCTCCTGGAACGCCCCCACCAGCATGAAATAGAACGGGAAGGCGAACCCGATCGCCGCCACCGTGAGCAGGACGATGCTGATGATGCGTGGAGCCTTGCTTCTGCGTTTCATCATCGCTCCCTGGTCGCGCGGTTGGCCATGAGCGACAGCATCCCGACGAGGATCACGAGGATCATGCCGATGGCCGCCGCGGTGTCGGGGTTCTGCTGCTGGATGCCCAGCTGATAGATGAGCAGCACCGGCGTGGAGGAGGCGCCGTCGGGGCCGCCGCCGTTGGTGAGCAGGTATGGCTCGGTGAAGAGGTTGGCGCCGGTGATGATCGACAGGATCAGCACGAGCGTGGTGGCGCTGCGGACGCCGGGGACCGTCACGTGCAGGAAGCGCTTGAAGGCTCCGGCGCCGTCGGTCTCCGCCGATTCGTACAGCTCCTTGGGCACGTTCTGCAGCGCCGCGAGGTAGAGCAGGATGTAGAACCCCAGCTGCTTCCAGGTGACGTAGAGCGCGATCATCGGCATCGCCAGCCCGCTGTTCACGAGCCACGACGGGTCGGGCGCGAGCGGGCCGAGGATCGTGTTGATCAGTCCGTTGCCGGAGAACAGCAGCATCCAGACGCCCACGAGCGAGACGCTCGCCGTCAGGTATGGCACGTAGAACGCCACCCGATAGGCGGCGACCCAGCGGATGCCGGTGTTCAGGGCTGTGGCGAGAACGAGCGACAGCACCGCGGTGAGCGGCACGTTGATCACCAGGAAGACGAGTGTGTTGCGGAACGAGCCGAGCACCCGGGGATCGGTGAGCACGGTCACGAAGTTCTCGAACCCCACGAAGGGGCGCTCGACCTCGGTGCCGGGCGCGGTGAAGAAGTAGTCGTGGAAAGCGATGTAGACCGCGAAGGCCAGGGGGTAGGCGAAGATCGCGATCACGAACACGAAGTACGGCAGCGCGAACAGGCCGCCGATCGGTTGCGCACCCAGCCATCGGGTGCGCAACCGCCGGTTGTCGGGCATCAGATCACTCGGCGACGAGCTCGTCGATCTTGGACGAGGCGTTCTTCAGGAAGTCGTCGATCGAGTCCTTGCCGAAGATCACCGCGGGGGAGTACGCGTCGCGGAACGCCTGCCACGCCTCGACCGAGTTCGGGATGCTGGGCACGTCGGCCGTGGCCTCAGCCTGCTCGGCGAAGGCCACGTAGTTGGGGTTCGCCTCGAAGTAGTCCGCGAACGTGCCGGTCAGGTCGGTGCGCATCGGCATCTGACCGGTGGCCTCGAGCAGCTGCCCGTCACTCTCGACGCTCGTCGAGAACTTCAGGAACTCCCATGCCGTGCCCTGGTTCTCGCAGGCGGTGAACATCGAGACGCTCTTCGAGTCGGCGAAGGTGACCGGGTTCTCCCGGCCGTCGCTGGTCGGCACCGGCATGAAGCCCACGTCGACGGTCTCGGCGTAGGACGGGATCGCCCACGGGCCGGCGAGCTGCATGGCCGTGGTTCCCGCCGACATCGCGTCGTCGGTCGACGCCTCGTTCGGCGACAGCTTCTCGTCGTAGAAGGTCTTCCAGAACTCGGCGACCTCGCGGCCGGCATCCGAATCGATCGTCGCCTTGCCGTCTTCGACGAGCATCGTCCCGTCGGTCTCGGCGAGGTACAGCGGGTAGAAGTCGAACCACGGCTGGTAGAACTCGCTGGTCGGCGCCGGCCAGATCGCGCTCTGCACGCCGGAGTCGACGATCTTGCGCGACCCCTCGAGGAACGCGTCGTACGTGTTCATCTGCGGGTCTTCCGGGTCGATGCCCGCCGCGGTGAACAGCGACTTGTTGTACATGACCATGACCGGGTTCGACTTCCACGGCATCTGATAGAACTTGCCGTCGGTCGAGTACGACTCGACGTCGCCGCCGCGCTCGGTGATGTAGTCGCTGCCGCCCTCCATCGTGCTGAGGTCGACCAGTCCGCCCTGCTTGACCCAGCCGGAGACGGCCGCGGGTGCCACGTTGTAGACGAGGCAGGGCGCCGTGCCAGCGGTGATCGCGGCGGTGATCGCCTCTTCGGAAGACGAGCCGGCGGGGATCTCCTGGGCCGTCACCTTCTCGTCGGGGTGGTCGGCGTTCCAGGCGTCGACGACGGCCTGACCCCAGGCGACCTCCTGCTCGTTGTTCGAGAGCCAGACGTCGATGGGACCGGTGGCTTCGGCGCCGCCCTCGCCGCTCCCTCCGCCGCCGGCGGTGCATCCGGTGGCGACGAGTGCGACAGCGCCGATGAGTGCGATTGCACGGATCTTCTTCATGGTGTCCTCCTCGACACAGTGGGTGAGTCTGATGTGGGTGGAGCGGATGCCGACTACGCGGTGCTCTCGCGGAAGTGCACGACATTGCAGTCGACGATCTCGGTGCGCGGGTTCGCCCCGAGGATGACCTCCTGCAGGATGCGGGCGGCGGCGCGGCCTCGTGCCGCGGGGTCGGATGAGACGCTGGTGAGCGCCGGAGACAGGTGGGCCGAGAGGTGGTCGTCGTCGAACCCGGAGATCGCGAGGTCGCGGGGGATCACGAGGCCCTGCGAGCGGGCGTACGAGAGTCCGGCGATCGCCATGGTGTCGTTCGAGTACAGGATGGCCGTGGGGCGTTCGGGCAGGGCGAGCAGTTCTTCGGTGAGATCGCGCCCGCTGGCCGCGGTGAAGTCGCCTTCGCGGAGCAGCTCGGCGCCGCCGATCTCGCTGATGTAGGCGTCGGCTCTGGCGCGGGAGTGCACGTAGTCGAGCGGGCCGGAGATGTGGGCGATGCGCTCGTGTCCGGCATCCCGGAGGTGGGCGACGATCTCCCGCACGGGAGCCGTGTCGTCGGTGCGCACGCACGAGAATTCGGTCGGCTGGTCGTAGGCGCCGACCAGCACCGTCGGGAGGGCGAGCTCTTCGAGAAGCGGAACGCGCCAGTCGTCGGTGCGGAGGTCGAGCAGCAGCGCGCCGTCCGCGCGACCGTGGCTGAGGGTGCGGTAGGCGCGCTCCTCGGCCTCGCGTCCGGGGACGACCTGGAGCAGCAGCGCCGTCTCGGTCTCGGCGAGCACGGACTCGACGCCCGAGATGAAGGCCGGGAAGAAGGAGTCGTTCGCGATGACCGCGGGATCGCGGGCGAGCACCACGGCGACGGCGTTGGCGCGATTGGTGGCGAGGGCCCTGGCGCTCTGGCTCGGCACCCAGTTCAGTTTCTCGGCGGCGGCGCGCACCTTGGCGCGGGTCTCTTCCGAGGTTGGGCGGTTGCCGCTCAGGGCGTGCGAGACCGTGGCCTTCGTGACGCCGGCTTCGCGGGCGACATCGGCGATCGTCGTGCGGCTCATGCCACCTCCTCGTGGGTTCGCGCCGGGCACTCCGCGTGAGACTTGAACCGGTTTGCACGAGTGTAAACCGGTTTGCGTGGCTCTGTCAACGGACCACCTCCTTTTCGAATCGCGCAACTGGGGCGAAAACGGGGTGTTTTACCGCCAGTTGCGCGATTCGAAAGCAGGGGTCAGGCCGCGGGCGTCCCACCATCGGCACCCTGTCGTGCGAGCAGTGCGGCACCGAAGCCCTCGGTCGCGACCCGCTCCCTAGTCGCCTGCCAGACCTCGGGCCGAGCATCCGTCAGATCGCGCTCGACCTGTCACCGCAGCGACGGGTCGGAATCGAGCAGCCAGTCGCGGAATGCGGGCGTGATCGCCATGACCGCACGCTACCCGTGGGCGGCGAAACGGGAAATCCCGACTCAGGCGAAGCGTGTCCGCTGCGTCAGCCGGGTGCGGATGTCGAAGAGTTCGTTGCCGCCGATGACCCGTGCGCCGGGCAGCCCGCGTCGCAGCAGCAGGGGCAGCGCGCTGCGGCGGACCACGACCACCGGCATCCCGCGGATGCTGCCGAGCGGCGTGACCGCCTGCGACAGGTCGTCGTCGGGCAGGGCGACGATCGCGCCGCTGAAGCGCACGCGGGCGAGTCGGGCGACCGTGTTGATCTGGGCGAGGAGCGTCGTCACCGGTGCGCGGTGTCCGAGGCTCGGGCCGGTGATCTCGCCGCGCCGGAAGCCGACCACGCCGCCGAAGTCGGCCGACATCACGCCGTACAACCCCGACGGCCCGAGCACGACGTGGTCGAGCCGGTCCGCGGCATCCGTCGTCTCTCCCTCGGATGCCGCGACCGATACGCCATGCCAGAGGGTGAAACCCATGCCGAGCCCGGCGACCGCGTGGGCCGTGCCCTCCTGGGCCAGGGCGTCGGCGAGGAGCCGCTTGAGTTCCCGCGGCGCGGCGCGCACCAGGGCGGGAGCATAGGGATCGGGCACTTCTTCGCCCGCCCATTCCTGCAGCCGCGTCACGAACAGCGCTCGCCGCCAGGCGCCGGGCTCGCCGTACGACGTGGGTCGCGGCCGGCCGTCGGAGCGCGCGGTCGGTGCCCGCCATCCGCCCCACTCCGTCTCCCCGCCGATGCCGTGGCTGCGGTCGTACGCCGCACGGCCCTCGGGAGTGCCGACCAGCTCCCACGCGCGCTGCACGCGGATGAACACCGCCGCGTCGCCGCCCGTGTCGGGGTGCGTCTGCCGCAGCCGGAGTCGGTACGCGCGCCGGAGGTCGTCGTCGGCGCTGGTCGATGCGACGCCGAGCACCTCGTACGCCGACGCTGAGAGTGGACTGTCGAACATCGCGCCCCTTCCGTCGCCGCAGCATCCAGGCTATTGCCTCGAGGTCGACCGAACGATGGAGGCGCCGGACGCAGCCCGGGGGAAGAATGTGAGGATGCCGTCCACCGAGCCATCGCAGCGCCAGCCCGCGCACACCTGGGCGAGCCTGATCGGATCGATCCGCATCGGCCAGGCGGTCATCACGGTCGTGCTGCTGGTGATCGGGGCGCTGCGCGCATCGGCCGACGGCATCCCGCTGCCGTGGGTCCTTGCGCTGTCGCTCGTCTTCCTCGGCTGGTACGGCGGCGGACTGCTGCTCGGCGAACGCACGGCCGACCGGCGGTTGGCGACCTGGTGGCTGATCGGCCTGACGCTCATCTGGCTCGGGGCGGTCGCCGTCTCGCCCGAGTTCGTGTGGCTGGCGTTCCCGCTGTGGCTGCTCGCCGGCTTCGTGATGCGCATGCGGTGGGCCCTGCTGCTCAGCGCCGCCGTGTTCGCCGTCGTCATCGCCGCACCCCTGCTCCACACCGGCACGACGACGTACGCCAACGTGATCGGCCCGCTGGTCGGGGGCGTCTTCGCCTTCGGCATCTCGCGCGGCTATCTCGAGCTCGTGCGCGACGGGCGCGAACGGCGCCGACTGATCGCCTCGCTCGTCGCGACGCAGGAGGAGATGGCCGCACTGCAGGACGAGCTCGCCCGCACCCAGCGCGAGTCCGGCGCGAGCGCCGAACGCACGAGGGTCTCGCGCGACATCCACGACACCGTCGCCCAGAGCGTCTCCTCGATAGGGATGCTGGCGCGTTCGGCTCTGGACGCCGACGAACCAGCGCAGACCACCCGTGCGCTCGCCCAGATCGGGGCGCTCGCCGCCGAGGGGCTCGCCGATGCGCGACGCATCGTGAACGCGCTGATGCCCGCCGAGCTCGAGTCGAGTGCGCTCGGCGACGCCCTCGAGCGCATGCTCGAACGCCTGGCCGAGGAGACCGGGATCACGGCGACACTGCACGCTGACGACGACCTGCCGTCGCTCGGACTCGACGCCGAGGTCGCACTGCTGCGGACGGCGCAGTCGGCCCTCGCGAACGTCCGCTCGCACGCGGCCGCCACCCGCGTCGTGGTCACCTTGGCCGATGCCGGCGATGCGGTGCGCCTCGACATCGTCGACGACGGGGTCGGCTTCGATGCGACGCACTGGGATGCGCAGGGAGCGGTGGGGAGCCAGGGCGGCGGCTACGGGCTGCGTTCCATGCGCGCGCGGTTGCGGGAACTCGGGGGCGGCCTCGATGTGGAGAGCGCTCCGGGCGACGGCACTGCGCTCTCGGCGCATGTCCCGCTCGGCGCCGCGGCCCCGCCATGGAGAGCGGACGGCGTCGGATGACCGCGGTGCGCGTGCTGCTCGTCGACGATCACCCCATCGTGCGCGCCGGCGTGCGGTCGCTGTTCGACCGCCGCGACGACGTCGAGGTGGTCGGGGAGGCGGCATCGGGTGAGGAGGCCGTGCTGCTCGCCCGGCATCTGCACCCCGATGTCGTGCTGTGCGATCTGCGGCTGGGCGAGGGCATGGACGGCGTGCAGACGACGGCGGCTCTGCGGGCGCAGCATCCGGCCCCGGCCGTGATCATCCTGACGACCTTCGACCGCGACGCCGAGATCCTCGGGGCGATCGAAGCCGGCGCCGCCGGGTACCTCCTCAAGGATGTCGCCCCCGACGACATCGTGCGGGCGATCCGCCAGGCGGCAGCCGGTGGCCTGGTGCTGAATCCGGAGCTCAGCGATCGGGTCGTGCGCGTCTCGCGTGCTCCGCGGGTGCGCCTGACCGAGCGTGAGCGGGAAGTTCTCGCGCTGCTCGACACGGGAGCGTCCAACCGCGAGATCGCGAAGTCCCTGTTCGTCACCGAGGCGACCGTGAAGACCCACCTCGTGCACGTGTTCGAGAAGCTCGGCGCCGACAGCCGCGCCCGCGCTATCGCCATCGCCCGGGACACCGGGCTCCTCTGACGGCCGCTCGGACGCTCGACCGCTCGACCGCTCGGCCGCTCGGCCGCTCGGCCGCGTCTGCATCCGCATCCGCATCTCAACCGTTCGATGGATCCCCGGGACGGCCGCCGCGCCGAGGCTGGAAGAGACCCGAAAGGACCACTTATGCGCAGGCTCTTCTCCGCCGCGTTCGCCTACATGATCGTGGGCGTCGCCTCCGGACTCTTCTACCGGGAGTTCACCAAGATCAACGGCTTCCCCGAGGGGGAGGCGACGCAGCTCGGCCTCGTCCACACGCACCTGCTCGTGCTGGGATTCGTCGTGCTCCTCATCGTGCTCCTGCTCGAGAAGGCTTTCGCGCTTTCCGAGAGCCGCCTCTTCGGCTGGTTCTTCTGGCTCTACAACGCGGGCCTCGTGCTGACCTCCGCGATGCTCGTGTGGCACGGCTGCCTCACGGTGCTGGGCCAGGAGTCGTCGAAGATGATCGCCGGCATCGCCGGAACCGGGCACATGCTGCTCACCGCCGGCATGGTGCTGCTGTTCCTGGCGCTGCGCACGCGGATCTTCGCCGCGAAGCCGGCCGTGGCTGCGGCGAGCGCCGCGTAACTCCCGCGGCTCCCGCCTACCGCCCCTCGATCGAGTCGTCGCGCACGTACCGGATGTGCGCCTCGTGCCGCTTCAGGTGATTCCGCGTCTTCCGCACGAACAGCCACGCCACGATGGGTATTCCGTTGTGCCGAATCGATTCGATAAACTGGTCGCTCCCCCGATCACCCCCCAGTTCTGCGAGCCGCTCCTTCATGGCCACCTCTCTCACCACGGGTCGTCCGTGGCGTGTCATCCTCGCCTTCTCCGTTCCGCTGCTCATCGGCAACGTCGTGCAGCAGCTGTACCACTTTGCCGACGCCATCGTCGTCGGGCGGCACCTCGGCGTGAACGCGCTCGCCGCGGTCGGCGCGACCGGGCCGCTGCTGTTCCTGCTGCTCGGTTTCGCCTGGGGTCTCACCAGCGGATTCGCGATCCCGATCGCCCAGGCGTTCGGTGCGCGTGACGACGCCGCGGTGCGCCGCTCGGTCGCCACCGGCGTGATGCTCTCGGGCGTGACGAGCGTGCTGCTCACCGTGGTCGCGCCCCTCATCGCCGCGCCGCTCCTGGTCGTGCTGCAGACGCCGCCGGAGCTGATGGCCGAGGCGACGGTCTTCACGCAGATCAGCTTCCTCGGCGCCGGCGCGACGATGTTCTTCAACTACCTCTCCGCGATCATCCGCGCCATCGGCGACTCGCGTACGCCCCTGGTGTTCCTCACGGTCTCGTGCGCGCTGAACGTCGGACTCGTCGTCCTGATGGTGGGCCCGCTGGAATGGGGAGTGGGGGGTGCGGCCCTCGCGACCGTCGTCGCCCAGGCCGTCTCGGTGCTGCTGTGCCTCGAGTTCGTCCGCCGCCGCCTCCCGATGCTGCACCTGCGCCGCGCCGACTGGCGCATCACGCGCGCCGATGTCGCGGAGCACCTGCGGCTCGGCCTGCCGATGGGCTTCCAGGCGTCGATCATCGCGATCGGCACGCTCACCGTGCAGGTCGCGCTGAACACCCTGGGAGCGGATGCCGTCGCCGCCTACACGACCGCGTCGCGCGTCGACAGCCTCGCGGTCGCGCTGTTGTCGTCGCTCGGCCTCGCGGTCTCGATGTACGCGGCGCAGAACCACGGCGGTCGTCGGCCCGACCGCATCCGTCGCGGTGTGGTCGAGGCGACCTGGATGTCGATCGTGGCCGGCGTCGTGCTCGGCGGCATCCTGATCGCTTTCGGCGCGCCGATGGTGCGGCTCTTCATCGGCGAGGGCTCCGACGACGTCGTGGACCTCGCCCACCTCATGCTGATCGTCAACGGATGCGGCTACTGGGCCCTCGGCGTGCTGTTCGTGCTGCGCGGAGCCCTGCAGGGACTCGGGCACACCCTGGTCCCGACGGTGACCGGGGTCATCGAGCTCGTGATGCGCGTGGGAGCGGCGGTCGTCCTCGGCGCGATGATCGACTTCACCGGCGTCGCGCTCAGCAATCCGCTCGCCTGGGTCGGCGCGATCGTGCTGCTCGTGCCCGCCTACGTCCGCGCGCACCGGGCGCTGGGCCGACTGCCCATCGACCCGGCCGAGGCGACCGAGACCTCAGCGATCGCGATCGTGGGGCCGACCGACGGCTCGATGGTGGTCGATGCCGTGATCACGCAGCCGATCACCACCATCCGCTCTTCCCGATTACGCCGTCTCACCCTGGGGCGCCGCCGCTCGCACTCCTCCCGGCGCTGACGCGCGGCATCCGCCTCACCGAAATATCGTCCTGAGGGATGATGCGGATGAGACCTGAGACGGATGGGCCGCCGTCGACACTTATCTAGTGTCGAAGAGTGCGGAGATTCCGCGGACGGGGGACGTCATGACCACATTCGGATTGGCCAACGATCTCGCGGAAGTCATGCTTCCGATCGGGATGATCGGTGCGGCACTCGCCGCCGTCTGCGCGGTCGTGGCGGGGATCGCGGTCATGCGCGGCGCCGGAGGGCTCACCGGAGGTGCCGTGGGGCTGTGGATCGTGTTCGCACTCCTGAGCCTCACGGCATCCTTCGCGAACCAGTGGCTCCCGCTGATCGCCTCGGGAGCGGTGCTCGCCGCCATGCTCGTGCTCGGCGGTGTCGTCCGCGCGATCGTCAGCGCGACCGAGCACGCTCGTGAGCCGCGTCGTCGGAAGGCCGACGTGCCCGCCGCTGCGCGGCAGAAGGCGACCGCCGCATCCGTGTCGGTGTCGACGAGCGCCATCGCCGTCGTCCGCTGAGGCGGGGACGCGCTCGGGGCCGTGGTCGCTTCGGCGTTCGGGAGGAGATCTGCGCACCGGAGGATCGGATGCTGCGCCTTCACCCTCCCGTGCGCAGATCTCCTCCGAAGCGCGGCCGAGCACCCTCGCCGTCGTGCGCTGAGGCGGGAACGCGCTCTCAGCGCGCGAGCAGTCCGATGCCGTCGCGCAGCTCGAAGACCAGCTGCGTCTCGGTGCCGCGCACGACCGAGTGCACGGTGATGTGCTCGAGCACGATGTCGCGCAGGGCCGTGGCGTCCTGCACCGCGACGTGGACGAGGAAGTCGTCGACGCCTGCGACATGGAAGACCTGCAGCACGCGCGGGATGCTCGCCAGCGCGTCGAACAGCGCGGTGACCTTGGCGCCGGTGTGATTGGCGAGGCGCACCTTGATGATGGCCTGCAGCGGAAAGCCGAGCGCGGCTTCGTCGACGCGGATGCGCGTGTCGCGGATGACCCCGCGTTCGCGAAGCGACCGCACACGGTGTGCGCAGGTCGACTCGGCCAGACCCAGGCGATGCGCGAGCGCCTTGTTCGTGACCTCGGCGTCGCGGGTGAGCACGGCGAGCAGTTCGAGGTCGATCTCGTCCAGCGGAGAGCCTTGTGGTTTCGGCAACAGACACCTCCTTCGGGGAACAGATCTTGCTCAGAATAGCGATCATCGACCTTTCCATGGCGGATGCTGTCGAAAAGGCGCGGAAAGATCACGTTTCCGGCAACGTGGAGACATGACTGCACCGCTGCATCCTGACACCGTCGCCGTCCACAGCGGCCGCGCCGATCTCGATGGTCTCGGGGTGCACGCACTGCCGATCGACCTGTCCACGACGAATCCGCTGCCCGACATCGAGCGCGGTGGCGACTCGTACGAGGCGATGGCGACCGGTGGTCGTCCGCCGGCAGACGGCAGCATGGTCTATGCCCGGCTCTGGAACCCGACCGTCGCCCGCTTCGAAGACGCGCTCGCCGAGCTGGAGCACGCCGAGGCATCGGTCGCGTTCGCGTCCGGCATGGCGGCGATGACGGCCGTGATCCTCGCGCACACCAACGCGGTCGGCCGGCGGCACGTCGTGGCGGTTCGCCCGCTGTACGGCGGCACCGACCACCTGCTCGGCTCGGGGCTGCTGGGGGCAGAGGTCACCTACTGCCATCCGCACGAGGTCGCCGACGGCATCCGTCCTGACACGGGTCTCGTCGTGGTCGAGACGCCCGCGAACCCGACCCTCGACATCGCCGACATCGCCGATGTCGTCCGCCAGGCGGGCAGCGTTCCCGTCGTCGTCGACAACACGTTCGCCACCCCGGTGCTGCAGAACCCGATCGACCTCGGCGCCGCGATGTCGCTGCACAGCGCGACGAAGTACCTCGGCGGGCACGGCGACGTGATCGCCGGCGTCGTGGCCTGCAGCGAAGAGACCGCGGAGGCGCTGCGGCGTGTGCGGGCGGTGACCGGCGGTCTGCTGCATCCGCTCGGCGCCTACCTGCTGCACCGCGGGCTCACGACCCTTCCCGTGCGGATGCGCCAGCAGCAGGAGAACGCGCGGCGCATCGTGCAGTGGCTCATCGACCGGCCGGAGGTCGCCGAGGTCTTCTATCCCGGACTCGACGGCGACCCCCGCGGCATCCTGGAGCGTCAGATGCGCGGTTCCGGCGCCGTGATCGCGATGCGGATGCGGGGCGGGTTCGCCGCAGCATCCGCCGTCACGTCGAAGACGGCACTGTTCACGCACGCCGTCTCGCTGGGCGGAGTGGATTCGCTGATCCAGCATCCTGCCGCGCTCACCCACCGGCCCGTGCCGCCGGAGGCACGGCCGGCCGCCGACGTCCTGCGGCTCTCGATCGGACTGGAGAACGTCGACGACCTGATCGCCGACCTCGCCCAGGCCTTCGCGGCGGCGCCGGCTGCGCAGGATGCCGCGGACGCGATCCCCGCAGACGCGCTGCACGCGACCCGCTGACAGGGCCGAGACGACCCGCGCGTCAGCGCCCGGAGAGCGCCGCCCCCCGCAATCGTGCGTATGCGCCGCCCGCGGCCTCCAGCTGCTCCGGCGGTCCCGACTCCACCAGCCGGCCCCGGTCGAACACGTGCACGACGTCGGCATCCGTCGTGGTGCTCAGGCGGTGCGCGACCACGAACCGGGTCACGCCGAGCTCGCGCAGGTTCGCCTCGATCGCGGCCTCGGTGACCGCGTCCAGCGCACTCGTCGCCTCGTCGAGGATCAACAGACGGGGGTTTCCGGCGAGCGCGCGGGCGAGGTTGAGTCGTTGACGCTCACCGCCGGAGAGACCGGTGCCGCCCTGTGCGATCACGGTGCGGTAGCCGAGGGGCATCGCGCTGATCGCGTCGTGCATGCACGCGGCGCGCGCGGCGTTCTCGATGTCGGCGTCGGTGAGGTCGTCGCGTCCCATCGCGATCGCATCGCGGATCGCCCCGGCCGGGATGAACGGATCCTGCAGCACGACTCCGAGCTGGCGGCGCACCGAGTCCAGGTCGAGGTCGTTCAGATCCTCGCCGTCGTACAGCACGCGTCCGCCGTCCGGACGGTGGAGCCCGGTGAGGAGTGTCACGAGAGTGCTCTTGCCGCTGCCGGTCGCACCCACCACGGCGACCTTCTGACCGGGAGAGATCCGCAACGACACCTCGGACACGGCCGGCGTGCCCGAGGCATACCCGAACGTGACCTGCTCGAGCTCGACGGCGCCGGTGAGTCGGGGTGCGGGGCGCCGCGGCTCCAGCTCCTCGGGCTTCGCCTCCATGACGTCGGCGAGCCGTTCGAGGATCGGTCCGAGCTCGTTCAACGCGAACAGGCGTCCGGCGGTCGCCGCCGCCGGGGTGAGTGCGGCCGAGGCCAGGGCCGCGAGTCCGACCGCGGCGCCGGGGGAGGGTGCCTGGGAGGCCGCGACGACGAGGAACAGGATGGGGGCTGCCAGTCGGAACGCCGCGACCGTCGCGTCGGAGAACGTCATCAGCAGTCCGCGGCGGAACCCGGTGTCGAGCTCACGGGTGAGCGCGTGACGGTGCCCGTCGGCCGCGTTGTCGACGGATGCCCCGACCTTGAGCGAGGCGATGCCCTGCACGGCGTCGACCAGACGCGAGACGGCGAGGGACTGGGCGTGCAGCTCCGCGCGCATCACCTGGCGGCTGCGGATCGAGAGCAGGAGCACGGCGGAGACGAGCGCCACGGTGACGACGACCGCGGTGAGTCCGAGCGGCGGCGCGATGATGAGGGCGACGGCGAGGTATCCCAGGGCGAGCACGGCATCGAGGATGCTGGCCACCAGCGTGCTCGACGCGATCTCGCGCACCTGGGCCAGTGAGCTGATCCGGTTCACGAGGTCGCCCGGGGCACGGATCAGGAAGAAGCGGTACTCCGCGCGCAGCATCGTCCGCACACTCTGCACACCCATCTGCGCACCGACCGCCCGCTGCACGAGCGCGAGGGCGAAACCGCGGCCCAGGGTGAGGACGAACACGAGCACCGCGAGGACGGCGATGCCGAGGTACCAGGGCACGCCGGAGATCCCCCCGGCGATGAGCTGATCGGTGATGACCGCGGTGGCCCCGGGGACGGCGAGCCCGAGCACGGCGAGCGCTGCGGAGAGGAGCAGGGCGAGCCCGAGGGTCCGCACGTTGTCGCGGATCACCGGCTTCAGGATGCTCTCGCTCCAGCGGGCGCCGGCGCCGCGAAGACGGGAAGCTCCCGAGTCATCCGGCGCGAAGAGGAGGATCACACCACCGAACCGCGCGCGGACCTCGGCTTCGTCGATGGTCATCCGCCCGACGGCGGGGTCGATGATCGTCACCCCGCGGCGGAGATGCACGCGTTCGACGACGACGAAGTGATCGTCGTCGGTGTGCGCGATCATCGGCACGGGCAGGGTGGCGAGGGTTTCGAGGTTCAGCTGCTCCGGCGGGATCCGCAGGGCGCGGTGCTCGAGGCCGAACCCGTCGGCCGACTCCACGATGGCGCGGGCCGTCACCCCGTCACGGCCGGCCGACAGGCTCTCCTGCACGGCGGAGAACCGTGCGGGTCGGCTCAACGCGTCGAGCACCATCGTGAGACAGGCGGCGCCGCAGTCGGTCGATGCGGCTTGCATGACGACGCGCGCGCGGTGGGGGCGCGGAGATTTCATCGTCAGTCCTCGGAGAGATCGGAGACGGCAGTGTTGACGCGCGAGCGAGCCGCGTCCGCGGTGCCGCTGACAGCGGCACCGCGGACGCGGCAGGCGTTACTCACACGTCGACGAACTCGACGTACCAGTAGTTCGCCGTGATGATGAAGATCGCATGGCGACGACCGCCATGCACCTTCCCCAGCTCGGCGTCGGACACGGTCATTCCGACCGTGTCGAGGTCTTTCAGAGCCATCTGGCGCATTGTGCATCCCTTCGTCTATCCACTGAGATGTTCGCGAACCTCCGCAGACTAACTCCGCCGAAGGCGCCTCCAGAAGGGCTCAGGGCGAAGTTCCGTAGAAACACGGAGACCTTCTCTCTGCTGGGGGCAGAGCGGCTGAGAGCAGATTCCGCCCGGTGCGTCCGGCGGGCATCGGATGCTGGGGACATGAGCGAAGACAACCCCATCCCACAGTTCGGTCCCGAAGCCCGACGCGCGCTTTTCCACGAGCGCGTGCTCGTGCTCGACGGCGCCCTCGACGACGACAACGGCACGCTGCTGATGACGCAGCTGCTGGCACTCTCGGCCGAGGATCCGGCCACCGACATCGCCCTGTGGATCCATTCGCCGGGGGGCTCGGTGCCCTCGATGCTGGCGATCCGCGACCTCATGCAGCTCGTGCCGAACGACGTGTCGACACTGGTGCTCGGCATCGCCTACAGCGCCGGGCAGTTCCTCCTCTCGGCGGGCACCAAGGGCAAGCGCCGGGCTCTGCGGCACGCGCGGGTGCTCATGCACCAGGGCTCGGCGGGGATCGGCGGCTCCGCGGGCGAGATCGCGACGCAGGCCGACGACCTCCGGCACATGCGCGACACCGTGCTCGGACTGATCGCCGCCGATACCGGTCAGCCGCTGGAGCGCGTCTTCGAGGATTCGCTGCACGACCGCTGGTACTCGGCCGCGGAGGCGCAGGAGTACGGCTTCATCGACGAGATCGTCGGTTCCATGGCCGACATCATGCCGCGTCGCCGCGCCCGCGTCGGACTGGGAGTGAGCTCATGAGCACCTACTCGATCCCGAACGTCATCGCGCAGCATCCGCGCGGCGAACGCATCATGGACGTGTACTCGCACCTGCTCGCCGAGCGGGTCATCTATCTCGGCACCGGCATCGATGCGGGCGTCGCCAACGCGCTCATCGCGCAGCTGCTGCACCTCGACGCGGACAGCCCGGAGAGCGGCATCCAGTTCTACATCAACAGCGAGGGCGGGGATCCGGGGGCGGCGCTGGCGATCTACGACACGATGCAGCACATCCGTCCGCGCATCGCGACGACCTGCGTCGGGCAGGCGATCGGTCCGGCCGCGCTGCTGGTGGCGGCGGGCGCGCCGGGTGAGCGATCGGCGCTGGCGCATGCCCGTATCGTGCTGCATCAGCCGGCCGGGCAGTCCCGCGGAGCCATTCCCGACCTGATCCTCGCGGCCGACGAGGTGGTTCGCGTGCGGTCCGACATGGAGGAGATCCTCGCCAGGCACAGCGGACGCACGGTCGAGCAGCTGCGCGCCGACACCGACCGCGATCGCGTGTTCACGGCATCCGCCGCGCTCGACTACGGACTCATCGACACGGTGCTCGGCCGGCGCACGGCCGGCTGAGCGGATGCCGCGGCTCAGGCGGCCAGGGCGAACGCCGCGCGTCCGGCGGAGACGAGGGCGGATGCCGGCGCCATGGCCGTCCGCAGCTCGTCGGCGACCGCGCTGGTGAGCTCGATCAGCGACGTCTCGAGGGCGCCGCTGATCGCGGCGATCATCTCGCTCGACGGCTCCTTCAGCCCGCGCTCCACCTCGGAGAGGTACTGCGGGGAGACGCCGGCCTTCTCCGCCGTCTCGGTGAGCGTCTCTTCACGCTCATGCCGGCGGCGGCGCAGCTGGTCGCCGAGGAGCTGACGCCACAGCGGCTCGGGGTCGGTCGGCTGGGGGCGACGGTCAGGACGGGGTGCGCGCGGGAACGGGACGATGTCGGCCATGCCTCACGATAGGCCGCCGCATCCGCCCGCTTCGAGCGGTTCTGCTCAGAGCAGAACCGCTCTGGAGGCGCCGCCGAGCTTCCACAGCTCGTCGAAAGACCGTGAACGCCCGGCTGATACGTTTCTGCGCGCTGGAGAACGGCGCAATCCCGCCGTTGCCGGCACATGGCCCTGATTGGGGACCGTGGGGGGTAGGGCGGGGAGTGAGGCAACCGGGGGGTGGCTTTCACTCCCCACGCCCCTGCTGACAACGACGAGTGCGGAGTGCGAACGGTGATCAACGGGTTCAAGGAATTCATCCTTCGAGGAAACGTCATCGAGCTCGCGGTCGCCGTCGTCATCGGAGCGGCCTTCACGAAGATCGTCGAGGTCCTGGTGAACGCCTTGATCAACCCGCTGATCGGCCTGTTCTTCAAGGCGGACAGTCTGGACACGGCTCTGCAGGTGACGATTCCGACCCTCTTCGGCGCGAAGTCGACCTTCGCCTTCGGTCTTCTCCTCGGTGCGATCATCCATTTCCTCACGGTCGCGGCCGTCGTCTACTTCGTCTTCGTGCTGCCCATGAACAAGGTGAAGGAGCGTGCCGACCGGCTGCGCCCCGCCGTCGTCGAGCCCGAACCCCTGCCGACCGAACCGGAACTCCTCGTGCAGATCCGCGATCTGCTCGCAGAACGCCGGGACGCCCGATGAGTCGCCGGCTGCGATCTCGCCTCACCGCCGTCGTCGCGGCCGGGGCGCTGTTCGCGGCCGGTCTGACCACGGTCACGGTTGCCGCTCCGGCCGCCGCGGCCGCACCGCTGATGTGTCTGAACACCCTGTACTTCAGCAACTCCGCCGCGGGCAACGTCGGACAGATGAACCTGACGACCGGCGCTGTCGCTCCGACGCCGATCTTCGCGACCCCGGCGAATTCGGGGACGGGCACGAACCAGTTGGGCATCGGCCGCGCCGGCTCCGACGCGATCACCGGCACCAGCACCAGCATCATCACCTACACTCCCGGCGCGAGCGCCGCGGGGACGACCACCGTCTCCCCGAAGGCCACCGGCGTCGGCGCCGGCACGATGGGTGCCGTCAACCCGCTCACGGGGCTGTACTACTACGGCGGTCTCACG
Source organism: Microbacterium sp. PMB16 (assembly GCF_051294855.1). Classification (GTDB taxonomy): domain Bacteria; phylum Actinomycetota; class Actinomycetes; order Actinomycetales; family Microbacteriaceae; genus Microbacterium. Next base: position 1,088,257 of record NZ_CP145908.1, on the reverse strand, counting down.
GGCGCGACGCTCAACATCTACGTCTACGACCCCGTGACGCACACGGCCCCGCCCGGACCGGTCGTATCCGTGCCGCTGACGAACCCTCCCGGCGGCAACGGCGACATGGCCTTCGACAAGACCGGGCGGCTGTACATCGTGTCCGGCAGCGCCACCGAGGCGGCCCTGTACGTGGCGAACGGAGTGGTGCCCACGTCCGGCACGGGCACGACCCTGACCTCGAACGAACTCTCCCGCGGCGCGACAACGGCGGCGACGAACGGCATCGCCTTCGGATCCGACGGCTTCCTGTACCTCGGCGGCGGCACCGTGATCCAGAAGACGAACCCGATCACCGGACAGCCCACCGGCACCGTGTTCACCCTGACCGGCGTCACCTCCACCGACCTCGGCTCCTGTGCCAACCCGTCGACGGCGCAGACCTCCTCCGGATTCGAGGGTCCGCGCGCCCAGCCCACCGACCAGATGCGCGTGGTGCTCGACGGTGGGTCGTACACGACGCCGGGAACCTCGCCGGACTTCCCGGACAGCACCTCGGGGCCCGGTGGGGACGGACCCCCCAGCGATCCCGGCCTGATCCTTCCCGGTGAGACCTACACGATGCGGCAGGAGCCCCTCGGTACCACCGACCCGAACGACTACGTCACGACCTGGGCCTGCACCGATGTGAACGGAGCTGTCGTGTCCCGCGGCACGGGCAGTGCCGCGACCTTCACCACTCCCACCGGCACCGACGGCGTCAACGTCGTGTGCGCCTTCTCCAACGCGCTGCCCCCGCCCGTCGCCGTCGCCGACACCGGATCCGCGGTCTTCGGCTCTCCGGTCACGGTCGCGGGCGTGACGAACGACCAGCCGGGTACCGGTGCGATCCTTCCCGCGCAGACCGTGCTCACGTCGCCGGCCGCGACCGACGGCGGCAAACGCCTCGAGACCGCGCAGGGAGTCTGGACGGTCGGCGCTGACGGGCGGCTCACCTTCACGCCCGCCACTGGTTTCAGCGGCGATGCCACCACCGAATACCGCATCATCGACGACAACGGACAGACAGCGACCGCCGCGGCGACCGCCACCATCCGCCCCGGTCCCACGGCAGCCGCCGACACCGCGACGACCGCGCAGGGCACGAGCGTCCAGATCCCGATCCTCGGCAACGACGCGCCAGGGCAGAACGCCGACGGCACTCCCGGAACGATCCCCCCGGCATCCGTCCTCTTCTCTTCGACGGGCCAGCCCGCCGGGTCGACGGTCAGCCCTGATCGCCGCCGCCTCGAGGTGCCGGGCGAGGGCGTCTACACGATCGATCCGGCCACGGGGGTGGTGACCTTCGCTCCCGTCCCCACGTTCGACGGGCCGACGACGACTCCCGTCTCCTACGGCTTCACCGACAGCCTCGGGCATCCGGCATCGGCGACCATCACGGTGAGCGTCACTGCCGTCGCCCCCACCGCGGTGAACGACGCCACGACCACTCCCGCCGGCACGCCGGTCACGCTCGACGTCGTCGACAACGACTTCCCCGGGCCGGGCGGCGCGATCGTCCCGACGTCGACCGTCTTCACCGATCCGGCTGCGACCGGTGGCGGCAAGGCGCTCGTCACCCCGCAGGGCACCTGGCGCGTGACGACGGAGGGCGAAGTCGAGTTCACTCCGGCGGATGGCTTCTCCGGAACAGCCACGACCCCGTACCGGATCACCGACGAGAACGGACAGCAGAGCACCGCGAACATCTCGGTCACCGTGCGGCCGGGTCCCGTCGCCGAGGCTGATGTCGCATCGACCCCGCAGAACGTCGATGTGTCGTTCCCGGTCCTCGGCAACGACGTGCCCGGTCCTGCGGCCGACGGCAGCCCGGGCGCGTTCGAGCCGGACTCGCTGCGGTTCTCCGTCACCCCCGGACTCCCGGCCGGCAGTGCGGTGAGCGCGAATGGTCGGGTGCTCACGGTTCCGGGTGAGGGCGTCTACACGTTCGACCCCGCGAGCGAAGACGTCACGTTCGATCCCGAACCCTCGTTCACCGGACCCGCGACCCCCATCACCTATACGGTCACCGACTCGTTCGGGAACGACGCGTCGACGACGATCACCGTCACGGTCGCGCCGATCACCCCGGTCGCGACCGGCGATGCGGCAAAGACTCCGGGCGGTGTTCCGGTGGTCATCGACATCCTCGACAACGACGGGCCGGGCGCCGCATCCGCACCGCTCGTCCCCGATTCGGTCGTGTTCACCGACGCCGGCGCGACGGACGGCGGCAAGACGCTCGTCGTCCCCGGCGAAGGCACCTGGACCGTGGAAGACGACGGTTCGGTGCGCTTCGCTCCGCTGCCCGCGTTCGAAGGCGTGACCACGCCGGTGTCCTACCGCGTGGCGGATGAGAACGGCACGACCGCTACCGCGCAGATCACGGTCACCGTCGGAAGCGGTGCGATCGCGACCCCGGACTCCGCCACCACCCCGCAGAACACCCCGGTGGTGCTCGAGGTGCTGACGAACGACTTCGCGAGCGACCTCGGCAACCCGTGCGATCCGGGCGAGACCGATGTGCCCGCCGGGTGCGACACGGGGTCGATGTTCCCGCCGAGCGTGATGTTCCCGACGGCCGGACAGCCCGCCGGTGCGATCGTGTCCGATGACGGCTTGACTCTCGTCGTCCCGGGTGAGGGCGAGTACTCGGCCGACCCCGCGGGCCGGGTCACGTTCACGCCCGAACCGGCTTTCACCGGAACGGCGACGAGCATCGTCTACGGGGCGACCGATTCCCACGGGGTCGAGGTCTCCACGACCATCACCGTCACGGTCACGGCGATCACCCCCGAGGCGGTGGACGACAGCGCGAACACCCCGTTCGGAGTCCCGGTCACGATCGACCTGCTCGACAACGACTTCGAGGGAGACGCCTCGGCGCCGCTGGTGCCCGCCGACACCGCCTTCCCGTCTGCGGGACAGCCGGCCGGAGTCACGGTCTCCGCCGACGGCAAGACCCTCACGATCGACGGCCAGGGCGTCCTCGTCCTCGACGCTGCCGGCGCGGTCGTCTTCACGCCCGCCGACGGATTCACCGGTACGACGACGCCGGCGATCTACCGGATCACGGATGCCAACGGCACCACTGCGGACGCGCGCGTCGAGGTCACCGTGCGCCCCGGGCCGTCCGCGACACCGGATTCCGAATCGACGCTGCAGGGCGTACCGGTGACGGTGCCGCCGCTCGGCAACGACGAACCGTCACGCAACGCCGACGGTTCAGCAGGGGCATGGGATGTCACCACGCTGCGGTTCCCGGCCGCCGGGCAGCCGGCGGGTGCGCAGGTGCTCGATGGCGGCACGCGGCTCGTCGTGCCCGGCGAGGGGACGTACACGGCGGCAGCCGACGGCGTCGTCACCTTCACGCCTCTTCCCGCCTTCCGCGGGGTCGCGGGCCCCGTGTCGTACACGGCCACCGACGAGATCGGCAATGCGGTCACGTCCACCATCACGATCGACGTAACGGCGGTCACGCCGACCGCAGCGGACGATTCGGCGGTCACCCCGTTCGCGACCGCGGTCACGTTCGACTTCGTCGGCAACGATGACCCGGGCGATCCCACGGTGCCGCTCGACATCGCCTCCGCCGTCTTCCGGGCGTCCGGCATCCCCGATGGCCTGGCCGCCGAGATCCGCGATGGCGGGAAGACTCTCGACGTCGAAGGCGAGGGCGTCTATACGCTGCGCGATGACGGGACGGCGACCTTCACGCCCGCCGCCGGATTCAGCGGCGCGACCACCCCGGTGCGGTACACGGTCCTCGACGAGAACGGCACGCCTGCGACGGCAGCCCTCAGCGTGACCGTGCGGCCCGGCCCCGTCGCGACTCCTGACACCGGTGCCACTCCTCAGGGCATTCCGGTGACCGTCGATCTCCTGACCAACGATCAGCCGGGTCAGCTCGCCGATGGGGAGGACGGCGAGCTCGACCCGGCGTCGGTCGTCTTCACGCCGGCGGGCCAGCCGGACGGCGCGACCGTGGCGGCGGGTGGCAAGACCCTCGACGTGCCCGGCGAGGGTGTCTACGCGGTCGGTGGTGACGGTCGCGTGACGTTCACTCCCGCCCCGGCCTTCCGCGGCACGGCGACGCCCGTGGCCTACGCCGTGACCGACTCGCTCGGCAACGAGGCGACGTCGACGCTGACGATCACTGTCGCCCCCGTCGTTCCGGCGGCGGCCGATGACGCGGCGGTCACCCCGTTCGCGACCGCGGTCACGTTCGACTTCGTCGGCAACGACGATGCGGGCGACCCTGCGATCCCGCTCGACCCGGCCTCCGCGATCTTCGAGGCGTCCGGCATCCCGGCCGGGCTCACCGCGGAGATCCGTGACGGCGGGAAGACCCTCGACGTCGACGGTGAGGGCGTCTACACGCTGCGCGACGACGGCACCGTGACCTTCACCCCGGATGCCGGCTTCAGCGGCGCGACGACTCCGGTCGGCTATACGATCTTCGACGAGAACGGCACGCCTGCCACGGCAGCCCTCAGCGTGACCGTGCGTCCTGGTCCGGCGGTCGCTCCCGACACCGACACCACCCCGCAGAACGTGCCGGTCACGGTCGACGTGCTCGGCAACGACCGGGCGGGGCAGCGCGCTGACGGCACCGCCGGTGACCTCGTTCCGGCATCCGTCGTCTTCCCGGCAGCCGGGCAGCCGCCGGCGCCACGGTCGGCGCGGGAGGGAAGTCGCTCGCCGTCCCCGGCGAGGGCGTGTACTTCATCGGAGACGACGGCCGGGTGACCTTCACGCCGGTGCCGACGTTCCGCGGTGAGGCGACGCCCGTCGTCTACGAGGTCGCCGATTCGCTCGGGAACTCGGCGGCCTCGACGGTGACGATCACGGTCGCCGGTGTCGATCCGATCGCGCGGAACAACTCCGCCACGACCGCGCCCGGTGTCCCCGTGACGATCGACGTGATCGGCGACGACTCGGCCGGCACCGGGGGCGCTCCGCTCGATCCCGATTCGGTGCGCATCGTCGACGCCGACGGCGACCTCGTCACCGAGCTGGTGGTCGCCGGCGAAGGCGTCTGGACGGTCGTCGACGGCAAGATCGTGTTCACGCCGGAGCGCGGCTTCTCCGGCACCACCACCCCGATCACCTACTCGGTGGCGGACGAGAACGGCACGCGTGTCACGGCCACCGTCACGGTCACCGTCGCGGCGGGGGAGATCCCGCCGACGACTCCGCCGGGCGGCGCACTGCCGACCACCGGCGGGCTCCTGCCATGGCTCCCGCTGGGCGGCGGTCTCCTCCTGCTGCTCGCGGGGGCCATGCTCGTGATCCGCCGACGGTCCGCCTGAATGCGCAGCACCGCTTTCGCCCTCTGCGCGGCCCTCGCGGTGGTGGCGGTCCTCTCCGGATGCAGCCCGGTGCAGGACCCCGCCCCCTCCGTCACCGGGGGCACGAGCGCGCTCGAAGACCTGACCATCGATGCCTGTCCACCGGGGAGCGGTCGCCTCACGTCTCGCGGCTCGCTGCAGAACAGCGACGACTCCGCGGCCGACTTCGTGGTCCGGGTGAGCTGGCTCGCACCCGACGGTGCTGTGCTCGCCTCGGGGTGGGACTCGATCGATGACGTCGCTGCCGGCGACTCCGCCGACTGGTCGGTCCCGGTCGACCTCGGAGACGTCTCCGCGGCGAGCTGCACCGCCGCCCTCACGCGCGGGGCGCTCTGAGGCAGCGGGTGGTCGAGCGCTACAGCGCCGCCGTCACCCCGGGGATCAGCTTCGACAGGATCGCGCCGAGCTGATCGCGCTCCACATCGCTGAGCGGATCGAGGACGAGCTCCCGGATCTGCTCGACGTGAACGGGGGCCGCGGAGCGCAGCAGCTCACGGCCGGCCGGCGTCAGCGCGGCCGAGAGCGTGCGTTTGTCGCTGCTGCACGATGTGCGCTCGACCCAGCCGCGCTCCTCGAGCGAATCGAGGGCGTGGCTCAGACGCGACCGGCTGAGGCCGGCGATGCGGGCGAGCTCGGTCATCGACACGACGTCGCCACGGTCGCCGGCGCCGTTCCCGCCGCCCGCCAGGGTGACGAGGATCGCGTAGTGCGCGTGATTCAGGCCCGTCTCGCGTTTGAGCGCGCGATCGAGCACCTGGGGGAGCAGCTGCACGAAGCGGATCGTCGGCAGCCACGTCGCCATCTCGGCGTCGTCCAACCGCCGGTCGTTCATCACGCCGCAGACAGGTCGAGCGTGTGCGAGGTGTGATCCCGCTTCGCCTGGAGGTACCGCGAGTTCGCGTCCGACAGGTGCACACCGGTCGGGATGCGGTCCGTGACGCGGATGCCGAGACCCTCGAGCTGCACGGCCTTGTCGGGGTTGTTGCTGAGCAGACGGATGCCGTCCACGCCGATGGCGCGCAGCATCTGCGCGGCCACCGTGTAGTCGCGCTCGTCCTCGCCGTGGCCGAGCGCCACGTTCGCCTCGTAGGTGTCGAGGCCCGCATCCTGCAGCGCGTAGGCGTCGAGCTTCGCGTAGAGGCCGATGCCGCGACCCTCCTGGCGCAGGTACAGCAGGAAGCCGCCTTCGTCGGAGATCCGCTCGACGGCCTCGCGCAGCTGCGGCCCGCAGTCGCAGCGCTCAGACCCGAACACGTCGCCGGTCAGGCACTCGCTGTGCGGGCGCACCAGGGGTGCGACGCCACCGGCATCCGCCCTCTCCATCGCCGCGCGCCAGTCGCCGAGGCCGAGCAGCAGGTGCTCGCGGCCGTCGACGAGACCATCGAAGGTGACCACATCGGCGGTGGTGGTGAAACCGTCCGAGAACCGCATCGGCACGCGCACGCGGGTGCGCTCGGTGGCGACCGGAACGACGGTTGAAGTTTCAATCATGTGTGGTGCAACGCACGATCGCGGATGCTATTCCCGCCGACGCCGCACGATCTTGAGTTCGCTGGCGAGGATGCCGAGCACGACCAGCGCTCCGCCGATCAACGCCGTCACAGGCAGGCGTTCCCCGGCGATTCGGCCGATCACGCCCGCCCACACCGGTTCTCCCGCGTAGATGATGGTGGCCCGCGTCGGTGAGACCGACTTCTGCGCCCAGTTCATCGTGAGCTGGATCAGGCAGCTCGCCGCACCCAGGCCGACCGCGCAGCCGACCCAGATCCACGAGAACTCCGGCACGCCCTCGCCGACGACCGGCATGGTCAGCAGGCCGAGCACACCGGCGGTCAGCAGCTGCACGACCGTGATGCGTCCGAGGTCGATCTTCCCGGCGAACACGCTGATCAGGATGATCTCCGCGGCGATCGGCAGGGTGCTGATCATGGTCACGATCTCGCCGCTGCCGAGCGTCAGCGCGAACGCGTCGGGCCCGGCGATCAGCAGCAGACCGACGAACGCGAGTCCCGCGCCGACGAACGCCATGGTCGGCGGGCGCTTGCGGAACACCGCCCACTGCGCGAACGGCACCAGCGGCACGTACATCGCGGTGATGAACGCCGAGGTGCTGCTGTCGATCGTCTGCAGCCCGAGGGTCTGCAGACCGTAGCCGAGGTAGATCATCACGCCGATCGCGACGCCTGCGCCGATGTCGCGCCAGCGGATGCCGCGCAGCACCCGCCGGAAGATCACCACGCTGATGAGGCCGGCGATGAGGAAACGCACTCCGACGAAGAACCAGGGCCCGGAGTGCTCCATCGCCCAGTGCACCAGGAGGAATGTGCCGCCCCACACCGCGGTGATGGCGATGAGCGCCGCCTCCTGCGGGCGGAAGCGCATCCAGCGGAATCGAGAGGGCATCGCGGCCCTTTCTCGACGTTGCCGGATCGAGCCTAGCGTCGGGGCAGACGGGCAGATGACGAATTCTTCCCCTCGGATGCCGGGGCATTCGGCGACTGGGTAGCCTCGAAGGATGAGCAACTTCGTGAGCGTCGACGAACTGGATGAGCTGCTGACCCGCGGAGGTTCCGACGGGGAGAGCCCGGTTCGCGTGATCGACGTGCGGTGGCGGCTCGATCGGCCCGACGGCCACGGCGAGTACCTCACCGGGCACATCCCCGGCGCGGTCTTCGTGCCCCTCCACACCGAGCTCGCGACACACGGAGAGCCGTCCGAAGGGCGGCATCCGCTCCCCTCCACTGAGAAGTTGCAGGCCGTGGCGCGCCGCTGGGGCGTGAACCAGGGCGACGTCGTCGTCGCATACGACGACTCGAAGGGTCTCGGCGCCTCCCGCGCCTGGTGGCTGCTGCGCCAGGCCGGCATCGACGTGCGCGTGCTCGACGGAGGCGTACGCGCCTGGGCCGCGGCGGGCAAGGAACTCGCCACCGACGACGTGGTGCCCGCGACCGGCGACGTCGTGCTCGACGAGATCGGCGCGCAGGCGCTCACCATCGACGAAGCCGCCGCGTTCCCGGCATCCGGCATCCTTCTCGACGTGCGGGCCGCCGAGCGCTATCGCGGCGAGACCGAGCCCCTCGATCCGGTGGCCGGGCACATCCCCGGGGCGCTCAACGTGCCGATGGCGGCGCACCTCGACCGCGAGGGGAAGATCCTCGACGTCGAGACCCTGCAGCGCACGTTCGCCGATGCGGGTGTGACGGCGGGAACGCCCGTCGCCGCATACTGCGGCTCCGGGGTCACGGCCGCGCACACCGCTCTGGTCCTCACCGAGATCGGCATCGACGCGAAGGTGTTCCCCGGATCATGGAGCCAGTGGTCGAACACGCCCGGCCGCCCCATCGCGACCGGTGATCAGCCGGGCTGATCGCCCTCGGACTCCCGCGGGCCGTAGCCCCACCGCAGCTCGACGGCACCGGGTCCGAACGCGCGGTGGAGCTGGTGCACCGACCCGCTGCGATTCACGGTGACGGGCGTGACGGTGACCCCGGCGGGTGTCTCCACGCGCTCCTCGCACCAGTCCGGGAGCGCATCCGGGTGGAATCTCGTCCACACCAGCAACTCGCGGCACTGGCGGGATACGCCGTGACCCGTCTCCCTCGTCGGGGGATAGCCGGGCGGATAGGCGACCGACCATTCGACGATCGTCGTGTCTGGCGCGGTGAGCGGCTCGTCGAGTTCGAACAGCACGCCGTGCACCTCCCCACTGGAATGCGAGTACTTCCCGGCGATCCGCCCGCCGGAGACGGCGGAGAAGATCGGGGGCGTGGTGCGCACTCCGGGGGTGAGCTCCAGGAACGGCGTGGCCCTCACCGTGCCGCTGGTGGCCTGGAGGACGCTCCGGGTGACGCTGTACGACAGATTGCCGTCAGCGTCGACGTCGGTCACGGAATGCGTGGTCACCTCGCGCGACGCGTCGGGATAGGGCGTATCGAGCGCGGCGTAGGCGTCTTTGACCGCCTGTTCGATCTCTGCCTCGTCGATCGGGAACTGGCTCGGCCCGAGCGGTCCCGTTCGTTTCGTCGAGCGCAGGCGCTTCGTGAGGAACCCCTCCTCGAGTCCGAGCAGCTCCTCGATATCGGCCAGTGCCGCGAGCGACTGGGCGCCCTCCGGCCGCCGTGCCCCCGAACGCCAGTAGCTGAGCGTGGCCATCGACACGCGGTTCCCTCGTCGCTTGAGTCGCTGCTGCAGCCAGGACAGCGTGACTTTCCTCGCGTTGATCGCGTCGCGCAATGCCGCAGCGAAAGCGTCGGAGATGGCCCCGTTCTCGTCATATTCGAAAGTCATCACACGCCTCCTCCGGTATGTGAAGGACACAACCTTAGAGTGAGCATACGACCGCACACGCACACCTCAGGGGACCGGGTGGGTGAGTGGGGTCTTCAGGCTGGGTCGTCGAAGGACAGGGTGCCCGACCTTGTGAACGGCCAGTCCCGCACAGCGGAGCCCCCCTCGCTGTGTATGTCGTGAAGCCCGGTGATCGATCTGGGGAGATCCACCGGGCTTCACGAACACCCTCCGGCAGCCTCGACGCTGCGCCTTCGCGCCCCCGCGTAGACTGGGGGAAACACCCCCGGAGGACTCTGGATCGTCATGTCTGCCCCTGCTCGCGCCTTCACCGTGCGCCACGTTCAGCTCCTGCGCGCGCTGTTCGCCGCCGTCGCGGCACTGATGATCACGTTCTCCTCCGACCACTCCGCTCCCGTCGGCCTCTCGGTGTTCAGCGGCTTCGTCCTCGTCACCTCTCTCGTGCAGGTGCTGGCTGCGTGGCTGGTGCTTCCCGCAGGGTCGCGCTGGTCGTATGTACTCCTCGCCGCGATCGGCATCGTCGCCGGCATGGTGAGCGGCATCCCGCCCTGGCGCTCCGACGACCTGTTCTTCATCGTCGTCTCGGCATGGGCGATAGTCAGCGGTGGGGTGGAGCTGCTCGCCGGCATCCGTTCCCGCCGCACGGGTGACCAGCTCTCCCGTGACGCCGTCACGGTGGGCGCCTTCGGCATCCTGCTCGGCGTCGTCCTCCTCCTCATCCCGGCCGGCTTCGTGCAGGAGTACACGATCGACAAGGCCGGCACGTTCGTGCTCTCGGGGATCATCCTCGGCGTCGGCATGCTCGGGGGCTACGCGGCGATCGTCGCCGTCTTCCTCGGCATCGCCGGGCTCACCCCGCGTCGGGCGGATGCCGTCGCCGGTGCTCCCGATGCGGAAGACGCATCGGCCGCTGTTCCGGCTGCCGGTTCAGATCACAGCGCAGCCCCGGCGGAGCGCGGAGGAGAGCGATGAGCGACGAGAAGCCCACCCGTCGGGACATCCTGCGGCCCCTGCACCTGCTCGCGATCGCGCTGGGCTGCGGAGTCTTCGCGACGATCGTCACCCTGGTGTCGACCGGGGCGTTCACTGCGCGCGTGAACAACGCGATCGCCGAGGGCACATACGACGGCCTCACTCCGGTAGCGCTCGGCCTGGTCGTCGGCGGCGGTGCCTTCATCGTGACGCTGCTGATCCTCGCGATGCTGATCCTCGCGGTCGACCCCGCCGACGTCACGAAGACGATCGACCGTCCGGTGCTGTACGACCCGGAGTCGGACGACGGCGCCGGTTCGGAGAAGCCGGGCTCCGTCTCCTCGCCCTGAGCGGCCGAAACCCCGATCGTCCGGTCGAACATCCGACCAACTGCGACCTTTGGCGTGCGAAAAATCCTACTTTCGACGATCATGCTGGCCGATTATCCATAGACATCCGATGTCTGTTGTTTCACACTGGCTCCTGGAACCCGCGCGACGTCGCGCGGGACCGCACAGAACCAGATGATCAACGATGCTCCGGAGGTTCGCTGTGATGAAAGACCCCCTCTCCCGTCGCCAGGCTCTGCAGGTGGGAGGGCTCGCCCTCCTCGCGCCGCTGGTACCGCAATTCCTCGCCGCCAGCCCGGCATCGGCGAGCACCGCCGGCTCTGCAGCGGCAACCCCGCGCATCCTCCCGGCCGGCGCCATCGCCCGCCCGCAACTCTCGACACACGCGCTCTGGTACGGCACCCCGGCGACGAACTGGGAGACCCAGGCGCTGCCCATCGGCAATGCGCGACTGGGCGCGAAACTGTTCGGCAACCCGGATGCCGAGGTGATCCAGTTCAACGAACAGAGCCTGTGGGGCGGTGTGAACGGCTACGACAACGCGCTCGCAGGCCAGCCCGACAGCGCGTTCGACACCGGCATGAACGGATTCGGCTCCTACCGGGACTTCGGCGAGGTGACGGTCGCGTTCGGCGGACGGCACACCGTCACCTCTCCCGGTGGTCCCTACCAGGTCTCCGGCACCGAGAGCGTGGAGCGGACCTACGACGGAGACGCGAACACCAAGTGGTGCCTCATCTCCCCGCCCGCTGCCGTGATCTGGCAGGCCGAGCTCGCCGCACCGGCGATCGTCTCCTCGTACTCCCTCACGAGCGCCAACGACGTCCCGGAGCGCGACCCGCAGAACTGGAAGGTGGAGGGCTCCGCAGACGGGACCACGTGGGTCACGCTCGACACCCGCTCGGGGGCGCCGTTCGCCCAGCGCCTGCTCACGAAGAGCTTCACGTTCACCAACACGACCGCCTACCGCCGCTACCGGATCGTCTTCACGCCGAAGGCCGGCGTCAGCCACTTCCAGGTGGCGGAGATTGCGCTCGGGGGCGTCGAGCTGGCTCAGGGGAGCGCCGTGTACGTCTCCTCACCGAGCGGCCATGCCGATGCGCTCCTCGGCAGTGTCGACGCCGATCCGGCGACGGTGTGGACGGTACCCGCCGCGGGGTCCGGCGCGATCTGGCAGGTCGAACTCGGCTCGAAGCGCGCGCTCAACGGCTATGTCATCACGAGCGCGCCGGATGCTCCCGAGAAGGATCCGCGCAGCTGGACCGTGTCCGGCTCGGACAACGGGCTCGACTGGACCACGCTCGACACTCGCACCGGCGAGACGTTCACCACGCGCGGCGCCGGACGTGCCTTCACCTTCGCGAACACGACGGCGTTCGCGCTGTACCGGATCGTCTTCACCGCGCCCGCCGCCTTCCGCGCCGCAGGCATCGCGTTCACGGGTAGCGGGTTCAGCACGGCGGGTGCACGGGTCGTCGTCGACTACCGGCGCGCCCTCGACATCCGTGACGGCATCCACAGCTCGCATTTCGCGACAGCGCAGGGGACGGTCCTGCGGGAAGCGTTCGCGAGCCGTGACGCCGACGTGATCGCGGTGCGGTTCACGACCGATCGTCCCGGGGCGCTCACCGCGCTCGTCACGATGGTGTCGAAGCAGGACGGGGCCCCGACGACGGCCGACGCGACACGGAGACGGCTGAGCTTCTCGGGCACCATGGCGAACCAGTTGGCGCACGCGGCGGTCCTGCGCGTCGCCGACACCGACGGCACTGTCGTCGCGGCCGACGGCGGACTCCGGATCAGCGGCGCGACATCGATCACCCTGCTGCTCGACGCCCGGACGAACTACCGGCTCAGCGCCGCGCAAGGCTGGCGCGGAGCGGCTCCCGGACCGGCCATCGAGAGCGCTCTGACGGCGGCCTCCGCCCGCTCCTGGGATTCGCTGCGGTCCGCGCATGTGACGCAGGTCTCCGGTCTCATGCAGCGCGCGAAGGTGCATTGGGGGACGAGCTCCAACGCGGTGATGGCGCTGCCGACCGATCGGCGGCTCGCGCGCTACGGCAAGGGCGAATCCGACCCGACGCTCGAGCAGACGCTCTACGGCTACGGGCGCTACCTGCTGCTCAGCTCATCCAAGCCCGGCGGTCTGCCGGCGAACCTGCAGGGTCTCTGGAACAACAGCAACCAGCCGGCATGGGCGAGCGACTACCACACGAACATCAACGTCCAGATGAACTACTGGGGCGCGGAGACCGCCGACCTCCCCGAGTCGCACGAGGCGCTCGCCGCATTCATCCGGGAGGTGGCGGTGCCGAGCCGGGTAGCTACGCGCAACGCGTTCGGGGCGAACGTGCGGGGCTGGACCGCCCGCACCTCGCAGAGCATCTTCGGCGGCAACGCCTGGGAATGGAACACGATCGCGAGCGCCTGGTACGCGCAGCACCTCTACGAGCACTGGGCGTTCACGCAGGACACGACCTACCTCCGCGACCTCGCCTACCCGCTGATCAAGGAGATCTGCCAGTTCTGGCAGGACCGGCTCAAGGCGCTCCCCGACGGCTCTCTCGTCGCGCCGAACGGCTGGTCGCCGGAGCACGGTCCGCGCGAGGACGGGGTGATGCACGACCAGCAGATCATCTGGGACCTGTTCCAGAACTACCTCGAGTGCGCCAAGGCCCTCGGCGTCGACGCGGCGTATCAGACCACGGTCGCCGATCTGCAGAAGCGTCTCGCGCCGAACAAGGTCGGACGCTGGGGCCAGCTGCAGGAATGGCAAGCCGACCGCGACGACCCCGCCGACATCCACCGGCACACCTCCCACCTGTTCGCGGTCTATCCCGGTCGGCAGATCACCCCCGAGACCCCGGCGCTGGCGGCAGCTGCCCTGGTGTCGCTGAAGGCGCGCTGCGGCGAGAAGGCGGGAGTGCCGTTCACAGCCGCGACCGTGTCCGGCGACAGCCGGCGGTCGTGGACCTGGCCGTGGCGCGCCGGCCTCTTCGCCCGTCTCGGCGACGCGGAGCGGGCGGGGACAATGGTGCGCGGTCTGCTCACCTACAACACCCTCCCGAACCTCTGGGCCAACCATCCGCCGTTCCAGCTCGACGGGAACTACGGCGTCGTCGGCGCGATCGTCGAGATGCTGGTGCAGAGCCATGGCGGGGTCATCCGGCTTCTCCCGGCGCTTCCCTCGGCGTGGGCGGCCACCGGGTCCTTTCAGGGGCTGCGGGCCCGGGGTGGGTACCGCATCGATTGCGAGTGGCGCAACGGGCAGGTGTCGTCGTACAACATCGTCGCCGATCGGGCACCGAACACGAACGCCGTGATCGTCGTCGTGAACGGACAGCGCCGACGGATCGAGCCGGCGAACCCGCGCACCGGAGCGGCGATGCGGGATCTCGGACCGGCGACCTGAGCACGTGCGGGCCGATCGACGTCGCGGATCAGGAATAGCCGCGTCGTCGATCTGCTTGTCCCTGTAGTGACTGCCTCCGTCGAACGCGCCTCCATCGGACTGCGATCGCCGCGAGGGCCGGTGCTCGGCGCGCTGATGCTGGCGACCGGACTGATCGCCGTGGACGCCACGATCCTGGCGACGGCGGTCCCGAGCATCGTGCGCGACCTCGGCAGCTACCAGCAGTTCCCGTGGCTGTTCTCGGTCTACCTCCTCGCGCAGGCCGTCAGCGTGCCGATCTACTCGCGATTCGCCGACACGATCGGGCGCAAGCCGATCATCCTCATCGGCATCGCGCTGTTCCTGCTCGGCTCGGTGCTCTGCGGATTCGCGTGGAGCATGCCCGCACTCATCGTCTTCCGGGTCATCCAGGGGCTCGGAGCCGGTGCGGTCGCCCCGATGTCGATGACGATCATCGGCGACATCTACACGGTCGCCGAGCGCGCCAAAGTACAGGGCTACGTCGCGAGCGTCTGGGCGGTGTCGTCGGTGGTCGGCCCCGCGCTGGGCGGCATCTTCTCGCAGCTCGACGCGTGGCGATGGATCTTCTGGGTCAACATTCCACTCTGCCTGATCGCCGGATGGATGCTGCTGCGCAAGTACCACGAGAAGAAGCAGACACAGCGGCACCGCATCGACTACGCCGGAGCGGTCCTGCTCACCATCGGGCTGACCGGGATCATCCTCGGGATGCTGGAGGGCGGCAACGCCTGGGAGTGGGTATCGGTGCAGAGCGCGCTCTGCTTCGGCATCGGCATCCTCGCGCTGGCAGGGTTCGTGCTGGTCGAGCGGCGCACGCCGGAGCCGATCGTGGATCTGCGACTCGCGCGCAGAAGGCTGATCCTCACGACCACTCTCGTCTCGCTGGGCGTCGGCGCGCTGATGATGGGTGTCACGAGCTTCGCGCCCGCCTACCTCGAGGGCTCCATCGGTATCGCGCCGCTGCTGTCCGGGCTCGCCGTCGCGGCACTGACCCTCGGGTGGCCGCTCTCTGCCGCCAACGCCGGACGGCTCTACCTGCGGATCGGCTTCCGCCGCACCACCCTGATCGGGATGAGCATCGCGACGGTCGCGGCCATCGCGCTCGCCGCGGTCTCGCCGTGGCCGAATCCGTTCACGATCGCCGGGGTCGCCTTCCTGTTCGGCTTCGGCCTCGGGTGGAGCGCCGCTCCGACTCTCATCGCGGCCCAGGCCTCGGTCGGCTGGGGTGAGCGCGGCGCGGTCACGGGGATGAACGCGTTCGCCCGTTCGGCCGGCAGTGCGGTCGGCGTCGCGGTGTTCGGGGCGATCTCGAACTCGGTGATCGCCCAGGGAGCCGGACCCGGCGATCCCGACACGATCATCTCGGCATCCGTCTGGGTCTTCGTCGCGGTGGCGGTGACCGCGGTGCTGACCCTGCTCGCGGCGGCGTTCATGCCGAAGGACCCGGTACCGGAGCGCTCCGGCGAGGTCGACGGCTAGCGGTTCAGCCGCCGCCGCGTGCACAATTCAGCAAGAATTCGGCCGGAGCGGGCGCGGCGTCCCGGAAAGACGCGGAAGTCGGCTCCCGTCGCGGGCGGTTTTGCTGAGTTGTGCACGCGCGACGGGCGCGACGCGCGTCGCAGGGGTGCTTCAGCGCGCGAGCTGCTCCGCGATGCCGATGTACGTCGCGGGCGTCAGAGCGAGCAGGCGCTGCTTGGCGGCGTCCCCGATCTCGAGCGTCTCGACGAAGGCCGCCAGGTCTGCCCCGCCGACCCGGTGTCCGCGGGTGAGCTCCTTGAGCAGTGCGTAGGGGTCGCTGATGGTCGAGCGACCTGCGACGACCTCGGCGCGGATGACCGTCTGGATGGCCTCGGCGAGCACCTCCCAGTTCACGTCGAGGTCGGCGAGCAGCACGTCGCGCGAGAGTGAGATCGCGTTCAGCCCGCGGCGCAGGTTGTCGAGCGCGAGCTGCGAGTGTCCGAACGCGACGCCGATGTTGCGCTGCGTGGTCGAGTCGGTGAGGTCGCGCTGCAGACGGCTGGTGACCAGTGTCTGTCCGAGCGATGCGAACAGCGCGCCGGCGATCTCGAGGTTCGCCTCGGCGTTCTCGAAGCGGATCGGGTTGATCTTGTGCGGCATCGTCGACGAGCCGGTGGCGCCGGCGACGGGGATCTGCGCGAAGTAGCCGAGCGAGATGTAGGTCCAGATGTCGGTGGCGAGGTTGTGCAGGATGCCGCCGGCGTGACGCACGCGGTCGTAGAGCTCGACCTGCCAGTCGTGCGATTCGATCTGCGTGGTGAGGACGTTGAAGCCGAGCCCGAGGCCCTCGGTGTATTCGCGGGCGATCGTCGGCCAGTCGGCTTCCGGATCGGCGGCGAGGTGCGCCGACCATGTGCCGGTCGCGCCCGAGAACTTCGCCAGGTACTCGGATGCCGCGATCTGACCGCGCACGCGCTCCAGGCGCCACGCGAAGACCGCGATCTCCTTGCCCATGGTCGAGGGCGTCGCGGGCTGGCCGTGCGTGCGGGAGAGCATGGCGGCATCGGCGTGCTCGACGGCGAGTTCGCGGAGCTTCGCGATCACGGTGTCGAGGGCGGGCAGCCACACCTGCTCGACCGCGCGCTTCACGGTGAGTGCGTAGGAAGCCGAGTTGATGTCCTCGCTCGTGCAGGCGAAGTGCGTGAGCTCGGCGATGGCATCGAGCCCGAGCGTCGAGAGCCGGTCGCGCACGAGGTACTCGATCGCCTTGACGTCGTGCTGCGTGACGGCTTCCTTCTCGGCGAGCCAGTCGATCTCGGCCTGTCCGAAGTCGCGGTAGAGGGCGCGGAGGCGCTCCTTGTCGGCATCCGGCAGCGGCGTGGTCTCGAACAGCGACCGGTCGGTGAGGGCGATCAGCCACTCCACCTCGACCTCGACGCGCGCGCGGTTCAGGCCCGCCTCGGAGAGGAAGTCGGCGAGTCCGGTGACGGCGCCGCGGTAGCGGCCGTCGAGCGGGCTCAGGGGCTGTGGCGGGAGCGAAGGCTGGAAAGTCAGGGGAGTCCTCCTGATCGGGGCCCCTCAGATCCGGGGCGTGCGGGGGAGACGAAGAGCGGGTTCGAGCTGACGGAACAGACCCCGACTCGCCGCCTCAATCATACCGAGCACGGAATCGAACATTTCCGCCCCCGCGTAGTACGGGTCGGGCACGTCGTGGGTCGAGGCATCGGGGTCGAACGCGAGCAGCAGAGTGACCTTGCCCTCTTCGTCTTCGTCGTGCGCCCACTCGCGCAGGATCCGCTCGTGAGTGCGATCGAGCGCGACGACCAGGTCGTTGTCGGCGAAGGAGGCCTCGGTGAACTGTCGAGCGCGGTGCTGGGATCCGTCGTATCCGCGCCGGGCGAGGGAGTCGATCGTGCGATGGTCGGCGCGCTCGCCGAGGTGCCAGTCGCCGGTTCCGGCGCTGCGCGACACGATGCGCGAGCCGAGTCCTTGCCGCTCAGCGAGGTCGCGGAACACGACCTCGGCCATCGGCGAGCGGCAGATGTTCCCCGTGCAGACGAAGATCACGCGGAAGGGAACCGGGGATGTCACTCATCCATTCTGCCCGTCCGTGGCAGTCCTGCACAGCGCGAGCCGGCACACCGCTCTCCACCGGTCGTGCGAATCGGCACTCTCGTGGGGGAACAGACCGCGGATGCTGGAACCATGCACTCCTTCGCGAACGTCGAGGCCTTCGCCTCCGAAGAACTGTGGGCCTGGGTCTCCGCCTGCAAAGAGATGGACCTCGCCATCGGCGAGCTGGAGATGGCGCGAGCGGCGCTGACACCGCTCATCGACGACGCGGATTGGCAATCCGACGGGGTCCGGGCGCTGCACGAGCTGCTCCGGCAATTCCAGGAGCGCACGGCGGGGGAGATCGGCGACCTTCGGGCGCGCCAGGCGGAGCTGGAAACGGCGGAGATCGCATGAGCGGTGAACTGGAGATCGATCACGGCGGGGTGATCGCGGTCGACACCGACCAGTTGCGGGACGTGGGCCAGCGGGTCTCGGTGCTGGCGTCGCGGTACGCGGATGCTCGGGAGGCGATCGATCGTGCCCACGTGCTCATCGACGGCCTGGCGACGCTCGGTGCGCCCGTGCAGCTCGATGCGCTGCGCGCGAGTGCGCAGCGCGTGGGGGAGCTGCAAGTCGATGCCGACGACGCCGCCCGCGCGACGCTGCTCATGGCCGACGTGTTCCACGTCGTCGAGCTGCGTGCCAGAGCGGAGGCTCTGGAGGTCACGGATTCGGCGGCAGCCGCTTCCCTCCGCGCTCGCGTGGATCGCCTGCTCGCAGCTGATGAACGCATCGAGATCGTGGCCGATCTCCTCTTCGCCGGGTGGGAGCGGGAGCGCTTCGAGGGGCTGGAGGATCAGTGGGACATCGGTGGTCTGCTGGCCCCGCTGTTCTCATTCGGCGCGTTCATCGGCGTGGCCTCGCGGCTCGGCACGATCCTGCCCGGCACGCCGCTCACCGGTACGGCCGACCCGGTGACGGTCACCCCGGTGAAGACCTCTCACCCGTCGGCCCCACCGGCGACGGCGCGCGGGGCCCTCGAGCGGATGCCGACTTCACCAGGGGCGCAGGTCGCCGTCGAGAAGTACACCATGCCGGACGGTGAGGTCCGCTACACGGCGTATCTGAAGGGGACGCAGAACTTCCTCCCGTGGCAGGCGGGGGGATCGGAACCATGGGACATGAAGTCGAACGCCGAGCTCTACACCGGTGCGGCGTCGGCGTCGTACCAGGCGACGCTCGATGCCCTGGCTGCGGCCGGTGCCGGCCCCGGCGATCACGTCGACCTCGTCGCGCATTCGCAGTCCGGCCTGATCGCCGGCCGCATGGCCATGGAGAGCGAGTTCGACGTGCGTTTGGTGATGACGGCCGGGAGCCCGGGCGAACCCACGCTTCGCGATGATCAGACTCTGGTCCAACTCCTTCACACCGACGACACGGTCGGCGGCTTCGCCGGGGGAGGATCTCCGAGCGGGACCGGATCGCCCGACAGCTTCACGGCCACGCGTGTGGGAGACCCGGACCCCGGGTGGCAGGACGCCGCGCTCCGCACTCACAACGTGGAGACGTACCTCGAGACCGCGCAGATGGTCGACGAGTCGAACGATCCCCGCGCGGAAGCACTCGACGAGTACTGGAGTGAGCTCGGCGAAGCGGTCGACGTCGAACGCACCGAGTACCGCGGCGAAAGGAAGGAGTGAGTGCGTCGGGCCCTTTCCGACTGTGTGATCGCCGCGGTGGCGAGCCGCGTCAGTCCCGCCGGCGGGCCTTCTTGCTCTGCGGACGCAGGATGAAGCCGAAGATGCCGTTGATCACCGAGATGATGAGCGCGGCCAGCACGCCCCACCAGAAGTCGCCGACGGTCAGGCCCCAGCCGAAGCCGCTGGTGATCCAGGCGGTCAGCCACAGCAGGAAGCCGTTGATGATGAGGCCGATCAGGCCGAGCGTGATGATGTAGAGCGGGAACGCGACGATCTTCACGACCGTGCCGATGATCGTGTTCACGAGTGCGAAGATCGCGGCGACCGCCAGCAGCGTCAGCACGAGCTGCAGCGTCTCGCCGGGCGGGAACGCGGTGATCACCACCTGCAGGGCAGGGATCAGCGTGACGACCCAGAGAGCGAAGGCGTTGACGACGACTCGGATGATGAAGCGCATGGTGGGTCCAGTGTCGCACGGCCGCCCGCGCTTGTCAGGAAGTGGAGCCGCTCAGCGGATGTGCTCGGCGATGAGGCGGGCGATCTCGATCAGGTCGATCCGGCTCTGCGCCACATCGAGGACAAGATCGAACGCCTCGTCGTTGGTGAACGTCACTTCGTACTCGTTGAGCTCGATGAAGATGAACGTCAGATAGAGCGAGATCCGCTTGTTGCCGTCGAAGAGCGCGTGGTTCTGGGCCACCGAACTGATGAGCGCGGCGGCCTTCTGCGGAAATGTCGGGTATGCGTCGACACCGAACATCCCGGCGGACGGCCGGGCGAGTGCAGAGAAGAGAAGACCCTCATCTCGAACGTACAGTCCGAGCCTCGCGATCAGGGCGAGGGCCTGCTCTGGCTCGATGTACTCCGTCGCCACGGGTCAGGCGTCCTCGAGACGCGTGATCGTGTCCGCATATCGCTCGGTGATCCGATCGGCGATGGAGAGCACGCGATCGGTCTTGCTCTCAGTGTTCGCGAAGCGCTCCGCAGCCTCGATGATCACCGCGTGCTTCGAGATGTGCCGCGCACGCGCGATCGCCTCGAGCTGTGCATCGAGTTCTGCCGGGAGCCGCAGCGTCATAGCCATACCAGAATGGTACCACCGGGCTCCTGACCCCCGCCATCACAGCCCTCGTAGAATCAAGCTCGTGACCGACCCGATCCTGCCCCGCATCCGCCCCGCCATCGCCGCCCTCGCGCCGTACCGCCAGGGCAAGCAGGCCGGTCCCGATGCGTTCAAGCTGTCCAGCAACGAGAACCCGTTCGACCCGCTTCCCGCGGTCGCCGCCGCGTTGCAGCACACGACCCCGATCAACCGCTACCCGGATGCCACAGCCGGCCGCCTCCGCGCGCGGCTCGGCGAACGCTACGGCGTCGAACCCGACCAGGTGCACGTCGCCGCGGGCAGCGTCTCGATCCTGCACCAGCTGATCCTGGCGACCGCATCCGTCGGCGACGAGGTCATCTACGCGTGGCGCTCGTTCGAGGCCTACCCGAGCTTTCCGCTGGTCGCCGGCGCGACCGGCGTGCAGGTGCCTCTCACCGCGGATTCGCGGCATGACCTCGATGCCATGGCGGATGCCGTGACCGACCGCACCCGCGCGATCATCCTCTGCACTCCCAACAATCCGACCGGCCCGATCATCACGAGCGCCGAGTTCGCGGCGTTCGTCGCTCGCGTTCCCGCCGACATCCTGATCATCCTGGACGAGGCGTACGCCGAGTTCGTGACCGCGCCCGACGCGGTGGACGGCCTCGCGGAGCGCGCGTTCGAGCAGCATCCGAATGTCGTGGTGCTGCGCACCTTCTCGAAGGCCTACGGCCTCGCCGGGCTCCGGATCGGCTACGCGATCGGTCACGAGAAGGTGCTGGATGCCGCGCGCACCACCGGCATCCCGCTCTCGGTGACGTCGGCCGCGGAGAACGCCGCGATCGCGAGCCTCGACGCCGAGCCGGAGCTCCTCGAACGCGTCGCGGTGATCGTCGAACGGCGTACCCGCCTCGCCGAAGGACTCCGTGCGCAGGGCTGGGATGTCCCGGACGCGCAGGCCAACTTCGTCTGGCTGCCGGCAGGCGAGCGCACCGATGCGGTCGCGGCAGCGTTCGTCGAGAACGACCTCGTCGTCCGGCCGTTCTCGGGCGACGGCATCCGCATCTCGGTCGGCGAAGAAGCCTCCATCGCCCGCGTGCTCGAGGTCGCGGCTTCCGTCCGCTGAGCCGTCGCCACACCCCGGAAAGCGCGGGATTCTCCGGTTTCCCGGCAGATACGAGGGCGTCCTAGGTATGCGTGACCGGGCATGCCGGCGCGGGTAGCGTGTACCCGTGACCTCGTCAGAGACTGAACTCGTCCGCGTCCTGGATCAGGACGGCCGCTTCGCGCCCAGCCCCGCTGCGGAGCAGTATCTGCCGCTGATCGAAGCGATCGGCGATGCCGAACTCGAGCAGTTCTACCGCGACATGGTGATCATCCGGGCGCTCGACACCCAGGCGACGAACCTGCAGCGGCAGGGCCAGCTCGCGCTGTGGCCGCCGAGCCGCGGTCAGGAGGCAGCGCAGGTCGGTTCCGGTCGCGCAGCGCGCGCCCAGGACACGATCTTCCCGTCGTACCGCGAGCACGCGGTCACCCGGATCCGCGGCGTCGACCCGGTCGACATCATCAAGCTCATGCGCGGCGTCTCGCACGGCGGATGGGACCCGACCGACCCGAAGAACGGCAACACCCGTCTGTACACCCTGGTGCTCGGATCGCAGGTGCTGCACGCGACCGGTTACGCGATGGGGCTCGCCTTCGATGGCCGCAGCGGCACGGGCGACGTCGACCGCGATGAGGCCGTCATCGTCTATTACGGCGACGGCGCCTCCAGTCAGGGCGACGTGCACGAGGCGATGGTGTTCGCCGCGAGCTACCAGGCGCCGACCGTCTTCTTCCTGCAGAACAACCACTGGGCGATCTCGGTGCCGGTATCGACGCAGTCGCGTGTGCCGCTCGTGCAGCGCAGTGCGGGCTACGGCATCGCGAGCGTCCGGGTCGACGGCAACGATGTGCTGGCCAGCTACGCCGTCTCGCGGGTGGCCCTCGACGAGGCTCGCACCGGCAAGGGGCCGCGCGCGATCGAAGCGGTCACGTACCGTCTCGGCGCTCACACCACCAGCGACGACCCGACGAAATACCGTCACTCCGACGAGGAGGACACCTGGGCCCTGCGCGACCCGATCGTGCGGATGCGCACCTTCCTCGAGGGGCGTGGCGCCGCAGCATCCTTCTTCGACGATGTCGACACCGAGGGGGCGGATGCCGCGGAAGACCTGCGCGCCCGCACCGTCGAGCTCGGCCCGCCGCCGGTGGGCCGGATGTTCGACCACGTCTACAGCGACCCGCATCCGCTGATCGAGGAGCAGAAGGCCTGGCAGGCGCAGTACGAAGCGTCGTTCGAAGGAGACAGCAAGTGACCCTCGAGACGATGCCGCTGAGCAAGGCGATGAACGCGGGCCTGCGGAAGGCCATGGAGAACGACCCGAAGGTGCTCCTCATGGGGGAGGACATCGGAAAGCTCGGCGGAGTGTTCCGCGTGACCGAGCACCTGCAGCGGGACTTCGGCGAGAAGCGGGTGCTCGACACCCCGCTCGCCGAGTCGGGCATCGTCGGCACGGCGATCGGGCTCGCGATGACCGGGTTCCGCCCCGTGATCGAGATCCAGTTCGACGGCTTCGTCTTCCCGGCGTTCGATCAGATCACCACGCAGCTCGCGAAGCTGACGAACCGCCACGAGGGCAAGCTCTCACTGCCGATCGTGATCCGCATCCCCTACGGCGGGCACATCGGTGCGGTCGAGCACCACCAGGAGAGCCCGGAGGCGTACTTCACGCACACGCCGGGACTGCGGGTGGTGTCGCCGTCGACGCCGAACGACGCGTACTGGATGATCCAGGAGGCGATCGCCTCGAACGACCCGGTGATCTTCATGGAGCCGAAGAGCCGCTACTGGCCCAAGGGCGAGGTCGAGCTCGACGCGTCCGCCGCTCCCCTGCACGCCTCACGGGTCGTGCGCACCGGCACCGATGTGACTCTGGTCGGCCACGGCGCGATGGTCACGACACTGCTGCAGGCCGCGGCGCTCGCCGAGGCCGAGGGCACCAGTTGCGAGGTCGTCGACGTGCGCTCGCTGTCGCCGGTCGACTACGCCCCGATCCTCGACTCCGTGCGCAAGACCGGGCACATGGTCTACGCGCAGGAGGCGCAGGGATTCACGAGTCTCGGCAGCGAGATCGCCGCGACCGTCATGGAACGCGCCTTCTACGCGCTCGAGGCCCCGGTGCTGCGCGTCTCGGGGTACGACACCCCGTTCCCGCCCGCGAAGCTCGAGGGCGTGTACCTTCCGGATGCGGACCGCATACTCGAAGCCGTCGACCGCTCCCTGGCCTACTGACACCGGCTCGCCCATGTTCACAATTCAGCAAGAATCAGCGCGGAACTCACGATTCGGCGGTGCGAAGTCGACCGCCGGTGAGTTCTTGCTGAGATATGAACGCAGTACCTTCCGAAAGGCACGCTCATGAGCACGCAGAACTTCAACCTCCCCGACGTCGGTGAAGGCCTGACCGAGGCCGAGGTCGTGGCCTGGAAGGTCGCCCCCGGCGACACCGTCGCGATCAACGACGTGATCTGCGAGATCGAGACCGCGAAGTCGCTCGTCGAGCTGCCCTCGCCACATGCCGGCGTCGTCGACGAGCTGCTCGTCGCCGAGGGCACGACCGTCGAGGTCGGCACGCCGATCATCAGCTTCGTGACCGCCGCATCCGAAGCCCCGGCAGTGGCGGTGGCCCCTGCCCCGGAGGAGGGCGGCGGCTCGGTGCTGGTCGGCTACGGCACCGGGGGAGGAGCGACCTCGCGCCGCAAGCGGCCGGCCGAGCGGGCCGTGCGCTCGTCGGTCGGCGTCATCGCGAAGCCTCCGATCCGCAAGCTCGCCCGCGACCTCGGCGTCGATCTCACGTCGGTGGCGGCGACAGGCGCCGACGGTGAGGTCACGCGCGACGACGTCGTGAAGCACGCGTCGCAGGCGAGCGTGTTCCGCAACATCGAGACGCCCGAGTGGGGCGAGGTGCGCGAGGAGACGGTTCCCGCACCGCAGACTGCCCCGGCAGGGCTCGCGCGAGGCCTGGCCCCTGCGGCCGACACGTCGAATGACGGCCGCACGGAGTCGATCCCGGTCAAGGGGGTCCGCAAGGCGACCTCGTCGGCGATGGTGCAGAGCGCGTACTCGGCGCCGCACGTCACGGTCTGGAAGGAGATCGACGCGAGCCGCACCATGGAGCTCGTCAAGCGCCTCAAGGCGTCGCCCGATTACGCCGACATCCGCGTCTCACCGCTGCTGATCATGGCCCGCGCCGTGATCTGGGCGGCTCGCCGCACGCCGATGGTGAACGCGGCGTGGGTCGAGACGGACGCCGGAGCGGAGATCTCCGTGCGCCACTACGTGAACCTCGGCATCGCTGCCGCGACCCCGCGCGGACTGCTCGTCCCGAACATCAAGGACGCGCAGGACCTCGGCATGAAAGACCTCGCCCGGGCGCTCAACCGCCTCACCCTCACGGCGCGCGAGGGCAAGACCTCGCCGGCCGACCAGCAGGGCGGCACCATCACGATCACCAACATCGGCGTGTTCGGGATGGATGCCGGCACCCCGATCATCAACCCCGGCGAGGCCGGGATCGTGGCAATGGGCACGATCAGCCAGAAGCCGTGGGTCGTCGACGGCGAGGTGCGCCCCCGTTGGGTGACCACGGTGGCGGGGTCCTTCGACCACCGCGTGATCGACGGCGACGGCATGAGCCGGTTCATCGCCGACGTGGCATCCGTGCTGGAAGAGCCGGCGCTGCTCGTCGACTGATGTGAGAGTGACGCATCCGAGCGTCAAGCGGGTTGCAATGGTACGATGAGTATAAATAAACATCATTGCATCGGAGTCGCCATGTATGTCGCGCCAGAACTCACCAGTGAGGAACAAGACGTTCGAGCTGAGATCCAGAAATGGAATGATGCGCTGACGTTCCAGGTTCGTCAGCGCAATCGTTGGACAGCGCCTCTGCGCCGGATGACGTTTGCGCGCAATGTTCAAGGCTCGAACAGCATTGAAGGCATCAACGCCAGCGTCGACGATGTGGCGGCTATCGCGGCCGGAGAAAAACCCGCGACCGTAGATGAAGAGACCGAGCGCGCCCTCGCCGGTTACCAATTGGCGATGACGTACGTCTTGCAGCTCTCCCAGGATCCTGTCGTCGTCGATCCCACTCTCATCCGCAGCCTGCACTACATGGTGAATTCCTACGATCTGACCAAGCGCCCTGGCCGGTACCGCGAGGGTCCCGTCTACGTGATGCAGGAGTCGACCGGCGACATCGTTCATGAAGGGGCAGACGCGGCTGCACTTCCGGGTCTCATGGATCGACTTGCGGCGACCATCATGAACAACGGTGACCCTCTCATCGACGCAGCGATGGCGCACCTGAACTTCGTTCTCATCCACCCCTTCAAAGACGGCAACGGCCGCATGGCTCGAGTCCTGCAATCACTGGTCATGGTTGACGACAACGACATCTCTCCGGTCTTCTTCTCCACCGAGGAGTACCTCGGACGCCACACCCGGGCGTACTATGACGTGCTCGCCGAGGTCGGACGGGGCGAATGGGCGCCGGAGACCGCGAGGCCCGACCAAGTTCGACCGTGGATGCGATTCATTCTCACGGCGCATCTCAACCAGGCCATGGAGCGGGGTGCTCGCATCGTCTCCGCCGGAAATGCATCGGCAGCTCTCAGCAAGCTTCTGGACGATGCCGGGATCGACGACCGGGCTCTGGACGCATTGTTCGATGCGCTCTTCGGTGCCACGGTCACGCGTGGCCGATACATCAGCTCGCTCCGCGAGGCAGGCACCGAGATCAGTCCGCAGACGGCGACTCGTGATCTCACCGCGCTCGCACAGTCCGGTCTCCTCGTTGCATCGGGCGAAAGGCGTGGTCGCGCCTACACGGCGGCCGAGAAGCTCATCGACCTACGCCGTGAAGTCGGTCTCGGGCGCGCATGGAATCACGTCAACCCGTTCGATTGATGAGCTGAACGGGATTGCATCGACATCCAGCGAGCGGATGCCTCTGCTCACGCCCGCACGCTGAGCCGCCGCTCCGCGAGCAGCGGCACGGCCCGCTCCCGCGCGGCCTTCCGCGCGGTCGCGATGGCGCCGACCGACACGACCTCGGCGCCGAGCTCGGACGCGAGGATCTCCGGTGCGGGAAGGTGCAGCTCGCCCGGCAGGATGCGGCGGGCCGCGGCGAGCACGGGCTCGATGCTCTCGGCGACCGCCCCGCACACGATGACCCGCGCCGGGTCGTACATGCTGCCGAGCACGCCCACGACGCGCGCGAGGGTCGCACCGACGCGCTCCGTGACGAGCGCGGCATCGGGGTCGCCCGAGGCGGCGAGCATCAGCACCAGTCGCGGGTCGATGCGGTCCTGTGCCACGAGGTGGCCGACGGCGCTGTCCGAGGCGACCTCGCCGGCGTCGACGGCAGAGCGCGCCTCGTCCTGCACGGCGTACCGCAACCCGAAGGCGGAGCCGACACCGACGATGTGGTCGAACACGACGCCTTCGCCGACGCCGCCGTGCGCACCGTGCAGCACATGGCCGTCGACGACCACCCCGCCGCCGAACCGTTCGCTCGCGAGCAGGGCGACGTAGTCCCGGCATCCGATCGCGGCTCCGACCGCCCCCTCCGCGATCGCGGCGAGCTGGGCGTCGTTCTTGATCTCGACGACCGGTGCCCACTCGCGCAGCGCCTCGGCGAGACCGGGATTCGTGCGCTCCCAGAAGCCGTCGGGATGCGGCGGCGAGACGCCGGTGCGGTCGACCGGCGCGGCCACGCCGACGCAGACGGCGAGCACGTCTCCGCGCGCCACCGCCGCCTCGTCGAGTGCCGCACCCAGGGCCGCGATGATGGTCGCGCGCCGCTCGTCGGCCGTGTGCGTCGAATCCACTTCGACCCGGTGATGCACCAGGGTGCGCTCGAGCGGATCCGCGACGGTGACCGCGAGATGCGTGTCGCCGGCGTCGATGCCGACCACCACACCCAGGTCTGCCGAAAGCGCGAAGCGACGGGCGGGTCGTCCGGAGCGGTAGCTGCCGACTGCCCTGGCGTTGGGGAGTTCCTGCAGCACCTGCGCATCGAGCAGCGTGTCCATCGCGTCGATGGCGGTGGAGCGGGTCAGCGAGGTACCCGCCATGACCTCGGTCGCGGTGAATTCGCCGGCCGCCCAGGCGAAGTCGAGCACCGCTCCGACGCTCGCGCGTCCGGTGCCGAGATCCGCTGAGACTTCTGTCACGCCCCTTGACCTTTCTGTCGTGCCAATGAGAGAGTACCTCTCGACAGAGTAAATTCGCTCACTAGATTTAGTAATCGGATATACGGATCGGAAGGACGATGGTGTCTGAGAGACGAACACGCGTGGCGCGGACGATCGCGGGGGCCCTCGGGCTCGCCCTGGTCGGCGCCGCCCTCACGAGCTGCGCCGCCGGCTCGGGAGCGGAGACCATCCGCTTCACCTTCAGCAAACGCGAGGCCATCCCGTTCATGACGGAACTCGTCGCCGCGTACAACGCCTCGCAGGACAAGGTGCGGGTCGAGATCGACACCTCGGGGGTCGACGTCGTCTCGGCGAGCTTCGTGCGCGGCAACCCGCCCGACATCATGCTGGCCAACTACAACTACGAGATCGCCCGGTTCGTGCAGCGCTGCGCGCTCACCGATCTCTCCGACACCGAGGCCGCCGCCGGTATCCGCGACGACCTCCAGCCGCTCATGGAGCAGTACGGCTCCTGCGACGGACGCACCAGCGCGCTGCCGTACTCGGTGATGGCAGCATCCGTCATCTACAACACGCAGATCTTCGAAGAGCAGAAACTCGAGGTCCCGCAGACATGGGACGAACTCCTCGCCGTCTGCGATCAGTTGAAAGAGGCGGGAATCGACCCGTTCTACGGCACGTTCAAGGATGACTGGACCGTCGCGCAGGGCTGGTACGACTACACCGCGGGCGGCTCCGTCGACGTGATCGACTTCTTCGACGCGCTCGCCACGGAGGGTGCCGAGGTGGGGCCCGATTCGCCGGTGTCGTTCCAGCAGGACTTCGCCGAGCCGATGGACCGGATGATGCAGCTCGCCAGCGAGTACACCAATTCGGATGCTGCGAGCCGCGGCTACGGCGACGGCAACCTCGCGTTCGGCAAGGGCGAGGCGGCCATGTACCTGCAGGGGCCGTGGGCGTTCAGCGAGATCGCGAAGACGGCGCCCGATCTCGACCTCGGCACGTTCCCGCTGCCGATGACCGACGACCCGGCCGACCTCGGCGTGCGCGTCAACATGGACCTCGCGGCGATGATCCCCGAGGAGTCGAACCATCAGGAGGCCGCACGCGACTTCCTCGAGTACCTCTACCTGCCGGAGAACATCGAGGAGTACAACGCCTCGCAACTCGGCTTCACGCCGACCACGGATGCTCCGCCGCCGGACGATCCCCGAGTCGAGGGCATGATCGAGTACTACCAGAACGGGCAGATCTACCAGGGCCCCTCCGTGCTCGTGCCGAAGACGCTCCCGATGTTCAACTACGCCCAGGCGATGGTGCTCGGGGCATCCCCGGAGTCGACGCTTCGCACGATGGATGGCGACTGGGCGCGTATCGCGTTCCGCGCCCCGATACCCACGACCTCCGGCGAGACAGAGGAGTCCGCGCCATGAGCACCAGCACCGCGTCCAGCACGACGGCGATCATCACCGGAGAGGATCGCACGATCCGCCGGCACACCCGCCGCGTCGAGCCGATCTACTACCTGTTCCTCCTCCCGACGCTGGTGATCTTCACTCTCGCGATCACGGTGCCCGGCGTGATGGGCATCTTCTTCAGCTTCACCGACTCGATCGGCATCGGCGAGTGGAGCTTCAACGGCCTCACCAACTACGTCGCGATGTTCAGTGACCCCGCGATCCTGCAGAGCTACCTCTTCACGTTCGGGTTCTCGATCGCCACGGTGATCGTGGTCAACGTGGTCGCCTTCCTGCTCGCGGTCGGGCTGACCTCGCGCATCCGCTTCAAGACGGGGCTGCGCACGATCTTCGTGATCCCGATGGTGATCTCGGGCATCATCATCGCGTACGTCTTCAACTTCCTGTTCTCGAACTCCCTGCCGGCCGCGGGTGCTGCCACCGGCATCCCGTTCCTCCAGACGAGCCTGCTCGCAAACCCTGACCTCGCCTGGATCGCCATCGTGATCGTGACCGCCTGGCAGGCCGTTCCCGGAACGCTGCTCATCTACATCGCGGGGCTCCTGTCGGTGCCCGGTGAAGTGTACGAAGCCGCGAGCATCGACGGGGCGAACAAGAGGCAGCAGCTGCTGCGCATCACTCTCCCGCTCGTCGCCGGCTACGTCGTGATCAACGTGATCCTCGGATTCAAGGGCTTCCTCAACGCGTACGACATCATCGTCGGACTCACCAACGGTGGCCCCGGCACCTCGACACGCAGCGTCGCCATGACGATCATCGCGGGGTTCAACGGCGGCGACTACGCCTACCAGATGGCGAACGCGACGATCTTCTTCATCGTCGCCGTGCTCATCTCCGTCCTCCAACTGTCGCTGACGCGCGGAAGGAACGCACTCTGATGTCGACGCAGACCATCACCACCCAGACCGCGGGGAAGAAGCCCCGCATCAAGATGGAGCGTCCGAACTGGTCGGGCACCATCATCCTGATCCTGTGCGCGGTCACCGTGCTGCTGCCGCTCTACGTGACCATCTCGATGGCGTTCAAGACGACAGGCCAGGCCGTCGACGGCAACGCCTTCTCGTTCCCTGCGCCGTTCAGCATCGACGGGTTCGTCGAGGCATGGAACCTCACGAAGTTCCCGGTCGGCGCCGGCATCTCGCTGCTCGTCACCGCCGGCACCGTGATCGCCACGATCATCCTCGCCGCCTTCGCGTCGTACGCGATCGTGCGCAACTGGGACCGCAAGCTATTCCGCTGGTCGTTCTTCTACCTGCTGGCGGCGATGTTCATCCCGTTCCCAGTGGTCGCGCTCCCGCAGATCCAGCTCACCGGTCGCGTCGGGCTCGACAACCCGTTCGGCGTGATCATCCTGGCCACGATGTTCCAGCTCAGCTTCAGCGTGCTGCTGTTCACCGCATTCCTGCGATCGATCCCGATCGAGCTGGAGGAGAGCGCGCGCATCGACGGCGCCACGACCTGGCAGACGTTCTGGCAGCTGATCTTCCCGCTGCTCGCACCGATGAGCGCGACGGTCGGCATCTTCGCGTTCCTCTACGCCTGGAACGACTTCATGATGCCATCGTTGATCATCTCGGACCCCGCGATGCAGACCCTCCCGGTGCGGCAGAACCTGTTCCAGAACCAGTTCACCAACAACTACAACGTCGCCTTCGCCTCGTACCTGATGGCGATGGCCCCTGCGATCCTGGCGTACCTGTTCACGCAGCGCTTCGTCATGGAGGGCGTCACGCAGGGTGCCGTCAAGGGTTAGACCCTTCGTCTCGCTTCGCTCGCTCAGGGACCGGTTCCTGAGCGAGCGCAGCGAGACGAAGGACGCTGCAAGACCACCCCTAGGAAGCAACAAGAAGGAGTTCTCCCCTCATGACCGACGCGCTTCTCGTCGAGACCAGCAAGGCCGATGCCGCCGCATGGTGGCGACAGGCCGCCGTCTACCAGATCTACCCGCGGAGCTTCGCCGACGCGAACGGCGATGGACTGGGGGACATCCCCGGCATCGTCTCCCGCGCCGACTACCTCGCCGAGCTCGGCATCGACGCGGTGTGGCTGAGCCCGTTCTACCCATCGGCGCTCGCCGACGGCGGGTACGACGTCGCCGACTACCGCAACGTCGATCCCCGCCTCGGCACGCTCGACGACTTCGACGCGATGGTCGAGGCGCTGCATGCCCGCGGCATCCGGGTGATCGTCGACATCGTCCCGAACCACAGCTCCGACCTGCACGAGTGGTTCCAGGAGGCGCTCGCCGCCGGACGAGGTTCGGCCGCGCGCGACCGCTACATCTTCCGCGAGGGTTCCGGTCCCGACGGCTCCGCGCCGCCCACCGACTGGGGCGCGGCGTTCGGCGGCAGCGCCTGGGAGCGTGTCGACGACGGCCAGTGGTACCTGCACAGCTTCGCCGTGGAGCAGCCCGACCTGAACTGGGATCACCCGGAGGTGCGGGCCGACTTCCTGACGACTCTGCGCTTCTGGTCGGATCGCGGGGTCGACGGGTTCCGCATCGACGTCGCGCACATGCTCACGAAGGACCTCACCGAACCGCTGCCCAGCCAGGCGGAGCTCGACGCGATGGACCGCACGTCGGGGCGGCATCCGCTGCTCGATCGCGACGAGGTGCACGACATCTACGCCGAGTGGCGGGCGGTGTTCAACGAGTACGACCCGCCGCGCACCGCCGTCGCCGAGGCCTGGGTCGAGACGCCCGAGCGCCGCGCGAAGTACGCCTCCGCCGACGGCCTCGGGCAGGCGTTCAACTTCGACCTCCTCGTGTCGGAGTTCTCTGCGGCGGAGTTCCGCACCGTCATCACTGACAACCTCGAGCAGGCGCAGGCGAGCGGATCGTCGACGACGTGGGTGCTGTCGAACCACGACGTGACGCGGCACGCGACGCGCTACGGACTGCCGTCGCTGCGCGGTCGCGCGGTCAAGCAGGGTACCGAGTGGGTGGCGGCCGGTGGCCCCGCCGACCAGCTCGACCGTGAGGGCGGGCTGCGTCGGGCGTACGCCGCGACGCTCATGCTGCTCGGGCTCCCCGGCAGCACCTACCTGTATCAGGGGGAGGAGCTCGGACTGCACGAGGTCGCGCAGATCACGCCGGAGCAGCGTCAGGATCCGGCATTCCTGCGCGAGGAGGCGTTCGACGGTCTCGGGCGGGACGGATGCCGCGTGCCGATCCCGTGGACGGCATCCGGTTCGTCGTTCGGCTTCGGCTCGGGTGACGCGCACCTTCCGCAGCCGTCCTGGTTCGCCGAGTACGCGGTCGACGTCGAGGCGGCCGACCCGTCGTCGACGCTCTCGCTGTACCGCGAGGCGCTCCGCCTGCGGCGCTCGCTGCAGACGGAGGAGCGTCTGGAGTGGATCGAGACCGGACGCAACGACGTGCTGCGTTTCGCCCGTCCCAACGGCTGGCAGGTCGTGACCAACTTCGGTGCGGAGCCGTTCGACCTCGGTGCGGATGCCGGAGACGCGGTGCTCGGCGCGGTCGTGGCGGGTGCTGTGCCGGCGGAGAGCACGGTTTGGATCGCTCCCGAGGGTCTCGTCGGCTGAGGGCCTCGACACTCGTAGGCGGTTTTGACGGATGCAGGTCGAGAACTCCCGTTTCGACCTGCATCCGTCAAACGATCCTGCAATCGGCAAGGCCCGGAGGGGCCAAGTTGATAATGGTTCTCATTAGCACGTAGAGTAAGAGCATGAACAAGCCGCTCGCCGCTCTCACCCTCGCCTCCGTCGCCGCCCTCACCCTCGCCGGGTGCGCGGGCACTCCCGCCGCGGGCGGCAGTGACGACGGCAAGATCCAGGTCGTGGCGAGCACGAACGTCTACGGTTCGCTGGCCGCGCAGATCGGCGGCGACCGCGTCGAGGTCTCTTCGATCATCAACTCCGTGACGCAGGATCCGCATTCCTACGAGGCGACCGCGCGCGACCGGCTCACGGTGCAGA
Organism: Microbacterium sp. PMB16; assembly: GCF_051294855.1. Lineage (GTDB taxonomy): Bacteria > Actinomycetota > Actinomycetes > Actinomycetales > Microbacteriaceae > Microbacterium. The sequence continues at coordinate 1,054,842 of NZ_CP145908.1, read as the reverse complement.
AGGCCGACCTCGTGATCGAGAACGGCGGCGGATACGACGCCTTCATCGACAACCTCCTCGACGGGTCGGATGCTGAAGTGCTCACGGCCGTCGAGTTCTCGCACGACTTCCCCGGCAACGAAGGCCACGAAGAGGGCGAGCACGACCACGCCGAAGGCGAGGGCCACGACCACGCCGAAGGCGAGGGCCACGACCACGCCGAGGGCGAAGAGGGCCACGAGGGGCACAACCACATCGAAGGCTTCAACGAGCACGTCTGGTTCGACCCGCACACGATGATCCACGTCGTCGAAGACATCGCCCTCGACCTCGCCGAGCTCGACCCCGATGGCAAGGCCGACTTCACCGCCGCGGCAGACAAGATCGTCGCCGACCTCGAGGGCTTCGAGGCCGACCTCGAGACGATCAAGACCGAGACCGCCGGCACCGCGAACGTTTTCATCACCGAGCCGCTGCCCGGCTACCTCGCGGCCGCCGCAGGTCTCACCGACGTCACCCCCGAGGGGTTCGCCGAGTCCGTGGAGGAGGGCACCGACGTGGCGCCCGCCGTGCTGCTCGACGCACTGAAGGTCATCGACAGCGGAGAAGTGACCGCGCTGCTCACCAACGCCCAGACCGGAGGCGCCGAGACCCAGCGCGTCGAGAAGGCGGCGAAGGATGCCGGCATCCCGGTCGTGGCATTCACCGAGCTGCTCGAGGACGGATCGTCGTACTCTGAGTGGATGCGTGACGCGATCCAGAGCCTCGCCGCCGCCGTCCAGCCGTGACCGGGGCGGTTCCTGAGCGAGCGCAGCAACACCCCTCGGTTCCTGAGCGAGCGCAGCAACACCCCTCGGTTCCTGAGCGAGCGCAGCGAGACCCTTCGGTTCCCGAGCGAGCGCAGCAAGACCCCTCGGTTCCTGAGCGAGCGCAGCGAGACGAAGGACGCCCCCCTGCCGGCGACCGCCCTGTCCTCGAGATCGCCGACGCCGCCCTTCACCGTGGCGATCGGGAGCTCTGGTCGGGGCTCGACCTGACGGTGCAGCCCGGCGAGTTCATCGCGGTGCTCGGGCCGTCCGGCTCGGGGAAGACCACGCTGCTGCGCAGCATCCTGGGTCTGCAGCCCTTGTCTTCGGGAACGATCCGGGTCGCCGGCGCTCCCGTGCACCGCGGCAATGCGCGCATCGGGTACATCCCGCAGCAGCGTTCGCTCGCTCCGGACACGAGCATGCGGGCGCGCGACCTGGTGGCGCTGGGGGTGCAGGGGAGTCGTTTCGGATTCCCGATCCCGCACCGCGGCGACCGCGCCAAAGTCGACCGGCTGCTCGAGTCGGTCGGCGCCTCGCACTTCGCGGATCGCCGCGTCGGTCTGCTCTCCGGCGGCGAGCAGCAGCGGCTGCGCGTCGGACAGGCGCTCGCCGACGAACCGTCGCTCCTGCTGTGCGACGAGCCGCTGTCGAACCTCGACCTCGCGAACCAGGTCGCCGTGACCGACATCATCGATCGACAGCGGCGCGAGCGCGACGCCGCGGTTCTCTTCGTCACGCACGACATCAACCCGATCCTGAACCGCGTCGACCGCATCCTCTACATCGCCGGCGGACGCTTCCTGCTCGGCACCCCGGAAGAGGTGCTGCAGACGCGCGTGCTCACCGACCTCTACGGCACCCCGGTCTTCGTGCTGCGCGCCGGGGACCGTCTCGTCGTCGTGGGTGTGCCGGATGCCGAGCCGCACCACGACCATGGCGACCATGAGCACGGAGGCGACGCATGATGCCGATGGTCGACTGGAGCGACCTCTTCTCGTTCCAGGACTACGGCGAGCTCGTCGCCCTGCTCGCGAACTCGATCATCGCCGGCGCCGTGCTCGGCATCGTCGGCGGTCTGATCGGCGTCTTCGTGATGCAGCGTGACCTCGCCTTCGCCGTGCACGGCGTGAGCGAGCTGTCGTTCGCCGGCGCGGCCGCGGCCCTGTTGTTCGGCGGGAGCGTGGTCGCCGGTTCGCTGGGCGGTGCGCTCGTCGCGGCGATCCTGATCGGCGTGCTCGGCGCGAAGGCCCGGGATCGCAACTCGATCGTCGGTGTGCTGATGCCGTTCGGCCTCGGTCTCGGCATCCTGTTCCTGTCCTTGTACGACGGTCGGAGCGCCAACCGGTTCAGCCTGCTCACCGGGCAGATCGTGTCGGTGTCGAGCCCGGATCTCGGGTGGCTGATCGGCATCAGCATCGTCGTGCTGCTGGGGCTCCTCGTGATGTGGAACCCGCTGCGATTCGACTCGCTCGACCCCGAGTCGGCCGCCGCACGCGGAGTGCCCACGCGCGCCGTGAGCCTGATCTTCATGGTGCTGCTCGGACTCATCGTCGCGGTCAGCGTGCACATCATCGGCGCACTGCTGGTGATGGCGCTGCTGGTGACGCCCGCGGCCGCCGCGATGAGAATCACGGCCGGCCCGGTCGCGGTGCCGCTCCTCGCCGCGCTGTTCGGGTTCACGTCCGCGGTCGGCGGCATCCTGCTCGCCCTCGCCGGCACCCTTCCCGTGAGCCCGTACATCACGACGCTCTCGTTCACGATCTACGTCGTGTGCTGGATCGTGCAGAAGGCGCGAGCTCGCGTGAAGCGGGTGGGCTGAGCGGGTCCGCCCGGCGTCGGCCGGAAGGACGGATGCCGGACGCCTCCGTCACTCCCAGCCCGTCGCACCCGCGCCCACTGCGGTCTTACCCGGTACCTCCGTGGTTGTCCCCTGCCTCGTGCCGGGAGCGCGCGTAGCGCACGAGCGCGATACCGAACGCGACGACGAGTAGGGCGATTCCCAGGCCCCAGGCAATGGCCTTGAACTCGAGCGGGACCGCCACAGCCGCCGCAAAGGCGGCCGCAGCCAACAACGCGAGGGACGAGGTCGTGACCGCAACGGTTCGTGGCTTCATGGCTCGATCATGCCCTGTGGGCGTGAGCAATGCAGGACACCCGTGGGAAACCTGCGGCGGTCGTGACGGTCACGACATTCGGCCTCGCGATGGATCTGGTTACTCGAGGAGCCCCCTTCGTCTGGTGGCTCCGGCTACGTTTCGCGGAGCCGATGACGTTTCCCGGAGGCTTTTCGCCGGATTCGTCCGTGATTCGTCATCCCCTCCGTGAATCGTCGGCCCGGAAGGACGGATGCCGGACGCCTCCGTCACTCCCAGCCCGTGGCAACCCCCGCCGCCTAGACTTGACCCATGGCTCAGCGGAACACCTGGCAGCGCGAACGCGTGCGCGAAGCACTCGCCGACGCGCGCGGTTTCGTGAGCGCGCAGAACCTCCACGCCTCGCTGCGGGATGACAACACCGGCATCGGACTCGCGACCGTGTACCGCGCACTGGCCGGGCTCGCCGCATCCGGTGATGCCGACTCGCTGCAGAGCCCCGAGGGCGAGGCGCTCTACCGCGCCTGCACCACCCAGGGCCACCACCACCACCTCATCTGCCGCTCCTGCGGACTGACCGTGGAGATCGAGGCGACCGACGTCGAGCAGTGGGCGCATCGCACCGCCGCTCTGCACGGATTCACCGAGGCCGCACACGTGGTCGACATCTTCGGGCTGTGCACCCCGTGCACCAACAAGCGCGACGCCGAACGGGCAGCGAACGCGTGAGCTCCTCCGCAGGCACGGCGACCCGGCCGGGGCAGCGGCACTCGCACCGCCCGACCCGATCCCCGCGCTCCGCCTGGATCGGCCTGGGCCTCGGGGCCGTCATCGTCGCGGCCCTGTTCCTGATCGACACGTTCCTGCCTGCCGTGTTCCCGGCGTCGCTGCCGACCCGTGCTCAGGACGGCCTCACTCTCGCACTGAGCGTGCTGATCGAGGCGCTGCCGTTCGTGATCCTGGGCGTGCTGCTCTCGATCGTGGTGCAGGTCTGGCTTCCCGCCGACGTCATCCATCGGTGGCTGCCGAAGCGGGCGTGGGCCCGCCGCGCGGTGCTGTCGCTGCTCGGGATGCTGATTCCCGTGTGCGAATGCGGCAACGTGCCGTTCGCCCGCGGTCTCATGATGCGCGGGCTCGCCCCCGCCGAAGCCCTGACGTTCTTGATCGCTGCGCCGATCGTCAACCCGATCGTGATCCTCACCACGCATGCCGCGTTCGGCTGGGACGGCGGCATCCTCATCGCCCGTCTCGTCGGCGGCTACCTGATCGCCAATCTGATCGGGTGGATCTACAGCCTGCACCCCTCGCCCGACGCCCTGCTGACCCGGCGCTTCGTCGACACATGCGACCGGGTCGCCCACGAGCCGGGTACGCCCGTCAAGCGCAGCCTCACCCAGTTCCTGATCGAGCTGCGTGCGGTGATGCCCGCGCTCGTGATCGGCTCGGCGCTCGCCGGCGCGGTGCAGGTGCTCATCCCGCGGGACATGCTCCTCGCGATCGGCTCGAACCCGGTGCTGTCGATCGTCGCGATGATGGTGCTCGCGATGACGGTCGCGATCTGCTCGAACGTCGACGCCTTCTTCGCGCTGTCCTTCGCGTCGACGTTCTCGTCCGGCGCGCTGGTCGCGTTCCTCCTGGTCGGGCCACTCGTCGACATCAAGATGCTCGCGCTGATGCGCACGACCTTCACCGGACGAACGCTCGCCGGAATCGTCGGCGTCGTCGTGGCCGCGGCCTTCGCGATCGGGATCGGGGTGAACGTCCTTGTCTGATCAGAGTCCGTCTCGTGTGCGCGCCCTCGGCACCCGCTGGCTCGGCGTGGGCCTCGCGACTCTCATCGCGGTGGTCACCCTGGGTCTCGGCGTCACCGGACGCCTCACTCTCTACATCAGCCCCGAGTCGGTGTGGTTCGCCTGCGCCGCCGCCGTGGTGACGTTGGCCGGCGCGATCTGGTCGTGCACGCTGCCGCTCGGCGAGGAAGGCGACCACGGTCACGATCACGGCCACGACCACGGAGAGACGACGGATGCTGCGGACGACGCGCATCCGGCCCCTCGGTCATCCCGCCGGACCCTTGCCGTCGTCGGCGCGGTCACGGGAGGAGTGGTGGCCACGGGTGTGGTCGCCGCCGCGCTCGTGCTGCCCCCGGCATCCCTGTCGGTGGAGCTGGCGATGTCGCGTGCCGGCGAGCAGAGCACGCTCTTCGCCGGAGCCGACACGGTCGCGCTCGGTGTCGCGGACACGTCGACGTTCGGTGTCGGCGACTGGGCGAGCGTGTTCGCCACGGCGACCAACACGACCGCCTACGACGGTGCCGCGGTGAAGCTGATCGGCTTCGTCACACCCGAGAACTCCGACGGCGACGGCGTGAACCTCACCCGGCTGGTGATCACGCACTGCGTCATCGACGCCCAGACCGCGGCCCTGCCGGTCGCGGTGGATCCCGGCGACTACAAGACCGGCCAGTGGGTCGAGGTCACCGGTACCGTGAAGGCGGATGCCGACGGCGACCTCCACATCGAACCGACCGACGTCGTCGCGATCGACGAGCCGGGGGATCCCTATGAGTACTGACGACGAGCGCCCCGAGGTGCCCGCCGTCCCGCGCACCCGCGCGGAGATGCGCGCCGCCCGCGAGGCCGCCGAGGCGGAGGAGGCTGAGCGGATCAGCCGCGCTGTCGCGCCCGCAGAGCAGACCGCGGACCGCGTCGACCAGGCGGATGCCGGCCCCGATGAGGCCGTCGTCGAAGCTGCTGTCCGCGAGGCCGGCGATCGTGAGGTCGCGGAGCAGGAGGCTGCCGCGCGGAAGATGGCCGCCTTCGAGGCCGCCGCTCGGGAAGATGTCGAGGCGACCGCGGTTCCTGCGGCGAGCCCGGTTCCCGAGGCGACGGCGGTTCCCGCGGTGCCCGTCGCGCCCGAACCGGTACTCCTCGGAGCCCAGCCCGATGCGCGGGTCGGAGCCGCGCCGGCGGACGAGCCGGATGCGGCGCCTGCGCCCCGCGCCCGTGCCCGCGTCGAAGGGGATCCCGCTCGCAAGCCCGCCCTCTCGCGACGCTTCGTGCTCACGATCACCGCTGTACTCGGAGTCCTGGTGCTCGTCGGCACGGGTCTCGGCATCGTCAGCCTCCTGCAGGGGCCGCGCCTCTCCGCGGTGCAGGTCGAACCCGACCAGGCGATCGAGTCCTCGGGGAGCAGGGTCATCCTCACCGCGAACCAGGCGCTGGCCGAGATCGACCCGAAGCAGGTCACGGTCGAACCGGCGGTGCCGTTCACGGTCGACGCATCCGGCCGCGGCATCGGCGTGCGCTTCACCGTGCCGCTCGACGACTCGACGAAGTACACCGTGCGGGTGTCGGGGGTGACCGGCGTCGGCGGCGGTCCGACGACAGATCTGACCACGAGCTTCTCGACCCCCGCGGCGAGCTTCTTCCTGTTGAACCGCGACGTCGACGGGAAGGACAAGATCTTCCGCACCGACCTCACAGGGGACGGGAAGGTGGTGTTCTCGCACGAGCAGATCAACGACTTCCGCGCGACGTCGACGCAGTTGGTGGTCTCGGTCGCCGACGATGACGGCTCCCGGCTCCTGGTGATGGACCGCGACGGCAAGAACGAACGCGAACTCGAGCTTCCCGGCGACGGATACGTCGGCGCGATCCAGGTCTCCGAGCGCGGCGGACTCGTCGGCTACAGCTACTCCGACCGCAAACTCAGCGACACCGAGGGCCGCGCCAGTGTTCTCGTCACCCAGTCCCTGAACGGCAAGGACAAGCCGAAGATCATCGAGGTCGGCGATGCCGAGGCGAGCGTCTTCGCCTGGCAGTTCGTCCCCGACAGCGCCGCCGTGCTGTTCATCGACTTCGACGGAGCGCTGTCGCTGGTCGACCGTTCCACCGACGCGGGGGTGCAGTCCCTCGGTCTCGCCGCGACGATCCAGGGGATCTCCCGCGGCACCTACACCGCGATCGTCGAACGACTCGACGGGGCAGTGGTCGAGCTGAACCTCGCCGACGGATCCGAGCAGCCGCTCGCGGCATCCGATCCCGACTACGGCACGGCCACCTCGATCACGCCGTTCCCCGGAGGCACGCTCCGCCACGTCGTGGCCCGTGACGACGCCGGGATGCCGATCGGCCAGGCCGTCGTCCGCGTCGATGACGACGGCGCGGCGACCCCGCTGGTCGAGGTGAGCTCGGCGGATTCGATCCTTCAGGCGTGCGCGTCGCCGAGCGGGCAGTACGCGGCCGTCGTCGTGGCTCCCGACCTCGCGAACAATCCGTATGACGGGATGCTGCTCCCGCTGCCGGGGAAGGTCGAGACCCACCTGATCGATATGGAGTCCGGCAAGGAGATCGTGGCGCTGACGGGCTTCGACGCCTCCTGGTGCGCGACGGCTCCCCGGTTCTGACCCGAGGGTTTCCGGATGCCGCAGCACGAACATCTGCGCCGGGCCACCCGAGCGGACCTGTGCCACTCGGCGGTGGACGTCGCTCCGCTCCTGCTCGGCGCGGAACTGCGCACGTTCGTCGCGCCCGAGGGCGTCGCGCCGGATGCCGCACCCGTGGAGGTGCGGCTGCGCATCACCGAGGTCGAGGCTTATCACGGCCAGGGCACGGGGGACTTCGCCGACCCCGGCTCGCACGCGCGGATGGGCCGCACAGCGCGCAACGCCACGATGTGGGGCGAGCCCGGGCATCTGTACGTGTACCTCAGCCACGGCATCCACTCCTGTGTCAACGTCGTGGCGGGTCCCGAGGGGCAGGGCGACGGCATCCTGCTGCGTGCCGGTGAGATCGTGCGGGGGACGGATGCCGCGGCGCGCCGTCGAGGTGCGTCGCTGCCGCTCGGCCGCATCGCCCTGCGTGACCTCGCCCGCGGACCGGGGCGCCTCGGCCAGGCCGTCGGACTCCGGCATCCGATGCACGACGGGATCGATGCGATCACGGGGGAGGCGCGGCGCGGTGCGAAGACGGCGCTGTGGCTCGGGGAGCCGCGCACCGACATCGTGACCGGACCGCGCGTGGGCGTCGCGGGCGTTGCCGGAACCGCCGCCTTCCCCTGGCGGTTCTGGATCGACGGCGACCCGACGGTGTCGCCGTTCCGCTGGGGCCGTGGCGCGCAGGCGGCCGACCGGGGCGGCGCTTAGGCGGAGTCGCGCCAGACGACGGGCGTGTCCAGGATGATGCCGGTCCGGGTTGCCGGCTGCTCGTCGCGCAGTTGTGCGAGCACGGATGCCGCGGCCGCAGCGCCGAGACCTTCGGCCGGCTGGTCGACGGTCGAGAGCTGAGGGGTCGTGCGCGTGGCCCAGGTGCTGTTGTCGAATCCGACGATGCCGACGTCTTCGGGGACACGTCGGCCGGCTTCGCGCAGCGCCCAGATCGCGCCGGCGGCGACCGCATCCGACGCGGCGAAGACGCCGTCGAGGTCGGGTGCGCGCTCGAGCAGGCGGGTCATGGCCGCAGCGCCGTCGGCGTAGGAATACAGCGGGACCGGCTCGACGAGCGTCGGGTCGAAATCGGCGGCCAGTGCCTCGGTGAATCCGGCGAGTCGGTCGGCTCCCGAATCGCGGTCGAGCGCGGCGGCGATCATCCCGATGCGCCGGCGGCCGGTCTCGCGCAGCCGGGTGGTGACGGCGCGCGCGGCGCCGTGGTTGTCGACGCCGACCCAGGCCGCATCGACATCGGGCGGGTGGCCGACGTAGGTCACCGGGAGGTCGAGGCGCATGACGGCCTTCGTGATGGGGTCCTGGGCCCGAGCCGAGACGATCACGGCTCCGTCGACGAAACCGCCGTTGAGGTAGCGGGCGACGCGTTCGGTGTCGCGGTCGGAGTCCACCACGAGGCACACCATCTGGTAGTCGGCCTCGGAGAGCGTCTCGTTGGTTCCGAGCATGATCGCGCCGATGTTGGGATCTTCGAGGAACAGCGCGTGCGGTTCGTGCACGATGAACGCGATGGCCTGCGTGCGCTGGCGCACGAGGTTGCGTGCAGCGGTGTTCGGCACGTAGCCGACCTCGCGGATGGCGTCTTCGATCGCGGAGCGGGACGACGACGAGACGTAGCCGCCGTTGAGGACGCGGCTGACCGTGCCACGCGAGACCCCGGCCACGCGCGCCACGTCGTGCACGGTGCTGCGGCGACGCGGGGAACTGCTCATGATCCCCCAGCCTAGCGACTGGACTTGACGACGAACCGTGGTTCGTGTGACGATGTGTGCACGTTCACACAATTCTCGCCCGATTTTTCTGTGAACGGAACTGTGCACGTGCACACATCTCGTCCGCAAAGGAGCGAATCCGAAATGCCCGCCGCCGCGCCCACCCGCATCTCCACCCTCTCCGAGGGGGAGGGTCTCGTCTACGGATGCGACTACAACCCGGAACAGTGGGATCGCAGCGTCTGGCCCGAAGACATCCGCCTGATGCGCGAGGCAGGCATCGGACTCGTGGCGATCAACATCTTCGGCTGGTCCACGATCAACCCGGGGGAGGGCCGCTGGGACTTCTCCGGACTCGACGAGATCATCGAGCTGCTGCACGCCGCCGGCATCCGCATCAACCTCGGTACCGGCACCGCATCCCCGCCGCCCTGGCTCACTGCGCAGCATCCGGAGATCCTCCCGCAAGGGCCCGACGGCACCGTCTTCCACCAGGGCGGACGCCAGGGCTACTGCCCGAGCAACCCGGTCTTCCGCGCGCATGCGGCTGAAGTGGTCCGACAGGTCGTCGCACGCTACGGATCTCATCCCGCGGTCGCCCTGTGGCACGTGTCGAACGAGCTCGGCTGCCACAACGCCCTCTGCTACTGCGCGGCCAGCACCCTGGCCTTCCGCGACTGGGCGCGCGAGCGCTACGCCGATGACATCGACGCCCTCAACCGCGCCTGGGGCACCAGCTTCTGGAGCCAGCGCTACGGCTCGTTCGACGAAGTGCAGGTTCCCGCGCAGGTGCTCTCGCTGCGCAACCCGGGTCAGGTGCTCGACTTCCAGCGGTTCAGCTCCGACGAGCAGCTCGCGCTGTACCGCGCCGAGGCCGGCATCATCCGCGCCGGAAGCGGGATCCCCGTGACCACGAACTTCATGGTCACCGCGCACATCCGCACCCTCGACTACTGGTCGTGGACCGCCGACATGGACCTCATCGCCAACGACCACTACCTCGACGGCCGTCTCGCGAACTCCCGGCAGGAGCTGTCGTTCGCCGCCGACCTGACCCGCGGCCTCGCGGCCGGCGACCCCTGGCTGCTCATGGAGACGTCGACGAGCGCCGTGAACTGGCAGCCGCACAACTTCGCCAAAGAGCCGGGGGAACTGCAGCGGAACGTGGCGTCGCACCTCGCCCGCGGCGCCGACGGCATCTGCTTCTTCCAGTGGCGCGCCTCGACCCAGGGTGCGGAGAAGTACCATTCGGCGTTGCTCCCGCACGCGGGCACCGACTCCGACGTCTGGCGCGAGTCCGTCGAGCTGGGGCGGATGCTCCAGGGCCTCGGCGAGATCGCCGGCACGCGTGTCGCCGCCGATGCGGCCGTGCTGTTCTCCTGGGAGAACTGGTGGGCCGTCGAGAACGAAGGCCGCCCGAGCGAAGACCTCCGCTACCTCGACCAGGTGCACGCCGCGCACACCGCGCTCGCGGATGCCGGGATCGTCGCCGACCTCGTACGTCCCGGCGCCGACCTCGACGGGTACCGGCTCATCGTCGTCCCGGCGCTCCACCTGGTGCGCGATGCGGAGGCCGCCGTGATCGCCCGTGCCGTCGAGCGCGGCGCGACCGTGCTCGTCACGTTCTACAGCGGCATCGTCGACGAGGAGGACCGCGTGCGCACCGGCGGCTATCCCGGCGCGTTCCGTGAGCTGCTCGGCATCCGCTCCGAAGAGTTCGCGCCGCTGGCCCCCGGGGAGCGCGTCTCGCTGTCGGACGGCACCGATGCATCCGTCTGGACCGAGCGCCTGCGCACGGACGGCGCCGAGGCCGTCGCGCTGTTCGCCGACGGTCCCTCTGTCGGACGCCCCGCGGTCACCCGCCACGCGCACGGTGCGGGCGAAGCCTGGTACCTCGCCACGCAGCCCTCGCCCGACGCCTATCGTGCCCTCGTCGCACGCCTCGCCGAGTCCGCCGGAATCGCCCCGCAACCCGGCGCCGGTCCCGACGTCGACATCGTCCGCCGGTTTGGTGAGCACGCGGCCTACCGCTTCGTCATCAACCACGGCAGCGCCCCGGTCGACATCGCCGCCGAGGGCTCCGAGCTGCTCACCGGTGTCACTGTCACCGGCGCCCTCACCGTCCCCGCCGGGGCGGTCCGCATCATCAAGGAGGATGTATGACCGGCACGCTCACGGCCGCGCCGACGACCGGCACCGCGCCGGGTCGACGTCGACCCCGGATCCCCCACAAGGGTGCCATCGCTTTCCTGTTCCTGCCGTTCGGCGTGCTGTTCGCCCTGTTCTACGTCGCGCCGATCGTCTACGCGTTCTGGCAGTCGCTGCTCGTCGTGCAGCGCGACGGCACGTTCGGCAAAGCGGAGCTGGTTTTCGGCGGCTTCACCCAGTACCTGCTCGTCTTCCAGGACTCGGCCTTCTGGGGCTCGATGGGTCGGATGCTGCTGTTCGGCGCCGTGCAGGTGCCGATCATGCTCGGGCTCGCGCTGCTGTTCGCCCTGCTGCTCGACTCGCCCCTGGTGAAGGGGAAGCGCTTCTTCCGCCTCGCGTTCTTCGTGCCCTACGCGGTGCCCGGCGTCATCGCGGCGATCATGTGGGGTTCGCTGTTCTCGCCGAACCTGTCGCCGTTCACCGCGCTGACCAAGAACATCGACTTCCTCGGGGCCGACCTCGTGCTGTGGTCGATCGCCAACGTCGTCACCTGGGTCTACGTCGGCTACAACATGCTCATCATCTACTCGTCGCTGCTGTCGATCCCGACCGAGCTCTACGAAGCGGCCCGTCTCGACGGTGCCGGACACTGGCGCATCGCCTGGTCGATCAAGATCCCCCTCGTGCGCCCGGCGATCGTCATGACCGCGATCTTCTCGATCATCGGCACGCTGCAACTGCTCGCCGAGCCCCAGGTCTTCCGTTCGTTCAGCTCCGCGGTCACCAGCACCTTCACCCCCAACATGACGGTCTACGCCACGGCATCCGTCCCGAACACGAACCTCGCCGCGGCCTTCTCGGTCGTCCTCGCCGTCACCACCTTCGTGCTGTCGTTCGGATTCATGAAGTACATGCAGCGCAAGGAGGAGAACGCATGACCACCGCGACGATCATCGGCGCTCGCCGGAGCACCGGGCGCGCAGCGCGCGAATCAGGACTCTCCCGCGGCGCCGCCATGCTGATCATGGCCGTCTTCACCGTCTACTTCCTGCTGCCGCTGTGGTGGCTGCTGGTCGCGGCGAGCAAGGACACCCGCGACATCCTCACCACGGCGCCGCTCTGGTTCGCCGAACCGAAGTTCCTCGACAACATCGTCGAGCTGTTCGCCTACCGCGACGGCATCTACCTGAAGTGGCTGATGAACTCGGTGCTATACGCGGCGCTCGGCGGCGCGATCGCCACGCTGCTTGCCGCGATGGCCGGATACGCGCTCGCGAAGTACCGCTTCCCCGGACGCAACGTGCTGTTCGACGTCGTGCTCGGCGGAGTGCTCGTCCCCGCGACCGCTCTCGCCCTCCCGCTGTTCCTCCTCTTCAGCCAGGCGCAGCTCACCAACACGTTCTGGTCGGTGTTCCTCCCCTCGATCGTGAGCCCGTTCGGCGTCTACCTCGCCCGCATCTTCGCGGCGTCGTCGGTGCCCGACGAACTGCTCGAGGCGAGTCGTCTGGACGGAGCCGGCGAGATCCGCACGTTCTTCACCGTCAGCATCCGTCTGATGACACCCGCTCTCGTGACGATGTTCCTCTTCCAGTTCGTCGCGATCTGGAACAACTTCTTCCTGCCGATGATCATGCTGCGCAGCGAAGAGCTCTTCCCCGTCGTCTACGGCCTCTACAACTGGAACAACCAGTTGAACCAGCTCCCCGAGCTCCGAGGTCTCGTCCTGATCGGCGCACTGCTGTCGGTCATCCCCCTCATCGTCACGTTCCTCCTGCTTCAGCGCTTCTGGCGCAACGGCCTGGGTGCCGGCGCCCTCAAGTGAGCAGGTCGCCGGGCGGACCGCCCGCCCGGCAATGCACCAATCGAGAAAGGCAAGAAATGCAGCATTCGAAGAAGAAGGCAGCCGCCGCGATCGCCCTGGCGGCGCTCGTGCTCACGGGATGCTCCGCGCCCAGCGCGGAAGCACCTGCCGGTGGCGACGCAGCCGCATGCACCCCGGCCGACGGCGACGTCACTCTCGAGTTCACCTCGTGGATCCCCGGGATCGAAGACGTCGTGAAGATCTGGAACGATGCCAACCCCGAGATCCAGGTGAAGGTGCAGACCGGACCCAACGGCAACGGCGGCACGTACCAGAACTTCTTCAACCAGATCCAGGCCGGCGACGCCCCCGACCTCGGTCAGATCGAGTACGACGCCCTGCCGAACTTCCTCGTGCAGGACGGCGTCGAAGACATCAGTGCCTGCGAAGACGTGGTCGCGGCCGAGGGCGACTTCGTCGACTGGGCGTGGGGCCAGGTCACGCTCGGCACCGACGGCGTCTACGGCGTGCCGCAGGACATCGGGCCCATGGCCCTGTTCTACCGCGCCGACCTGTTCGAGCAGAACAACATCCCGATCCCGACCACCTGGGACGAATACCGCGAGGCAGCGGTCAAGATCCGCGACCTGGGCGGCTACATCACCAACTTCTCGCAGTCCGACATCAACCAGTTCGCCGGGTTCGTCTGGCAGGACGGCGGACAGTGGTTCTCGAGTGACGACAAGGGCTGGACCGTCTCGCTCGACGACGACGCATCGATCTCCGTCGCCGACTACTGGCAGGGCCTGCTCGACGACGACCTCGTCTCCACGGTTCCCGCCTGGACCGACGAATGGAACAACGCGTACAACTCCGGCGACGTCTGGACCTGGAACTCCGCCGTCTGGGGTGCCAACTCGATCTCGAGCGGTGCCCCCGACACCGCCGGCAACTGGGCCGTCGCGCCGCTCCCGCAGTGGAGCGCCGATGGTGCCGTGGCCGGCAACTGGGGTGGTTCCTCGACCGCGGTCCTCAAGGGCAGCGAGCACGTCTACGAGGCGACCAAGTTCGCGCTGTGGCTCAACACCTCGGAGGAGGCGCTGACCGCGCTCGCCGAAGCCGCCAACCTGTACCCGGCCACGACCGACGGGCTGAAGCTGCCGGTGTTCGCCGACGGTGTCGACTTCTACGGCGGACAGAAGATCTACGACGTGTTCGCCGATGCGGCCACCCAGGTCTCGCCCGACTTCGTGTGGGGGCCGACCATGACGCAGACCTACGCCGACGTCTCGGATGGATTCAAGGGCGCCGTCAGCGGGAGCGGCACCCTCGCCGACGCGCTGAAGGATGCGCAGACCTCCACGATCGATGCGCTGAAGTCGGCGTCGATCCCGGTCACCGAGTAAGGGTTCGTCCCTGAGTGAAGCCCGCGGATGCTCCGGCATCCGCGGGCTTTCGCGTTCTCGGCATCCGGTCTCACCGTGCTAGACTGACTCTTTGTCTGCGCACACTCCTGTGCGCAGTTCGCGTGCCAGCCCGCAAGGGTGGCGTGCAGACAAGGGATCTTGGGTGGGGCCGTCCGGCCTCACGGTAGAGAAGGAGTCACCATCATGGCAGCAGTGTGCCAGGTGACCGGAGCTGTTCCCGGTTTCGGTCACAACGTTTCGCACTCGCACCGCCGGACGAAGCGCCGCTTCGACCCGAACGTGCAGAAGAAGACGTACTTCGTCGCGTCCCTCGGTCGTAAGATCACGCTCAACGTGTCCGCCAGGGGCATCAAGGTGATCGACGTCCGCGGTATCGAGAACGTCGTCAAGGACCTCCAGGCAAAGGGTGTGAAGCTCTAATGGCCAAGAAGGCTCAGGACGTACGTCCCATCATCAAGCTGCGTTCGACGGCAGGTACGGGCTACACGTACGTGACCAAGAAGAACCGCCGCAACACCCCCGACCGCCTCGTGCTCAAGAAGTACGACCCGGTAGTCCGCAAGCACGTCGAATTCCGAGAGGAGCGTTGATCAATGGCTAAGAAGAGCAAGATCGCTCGCAACGAGCAGCGCAAGGTCATCGTGGAGCGCTACGCCGAGCGTCGCGCCGAGCTGAAGAAGACCCTGGTCGACCCGAACGCGACCGACGAGGCCCGCGAGGCCGCACGCGTCGGACTGCAGAAGCTGCCGCGCAACGCGTCGCCGGCTCGCGTGCGTTCGCGCGACGTCATCGACGGCCGCCCCCGCGGTGTCCTCACGAAGTTCGGCATCTCGCGTGTCCGCTTCCGTGACATGGCACACCGTGGCGAGCTGCCCGGCGTGACCAAGTCCAGCTGGTAAGCATCCAGTAGTCGAAAGGGGCGAGGATCTTCGGATCCTCGCCCCTTTTGCGTGTGCGGTGGCGGTGGTGCGTGCGCAGCATCCCCTGTTTTCCGGAGGAGATCTGCGCTCGGGAGGGCGGATTTCAGAATTCGGCCCTCCCGAATGCAGATCTCCTCCCGAAGGGCGGCGGCCCGGCGCGCAGCGCCCCGGCATCAGACCACGGATGCTGTCGCGTGCGCCTCCGCCCAGGCGAGAGCCTCGTCGGCGATCTCCTCCCAGCCGTCCTGGCTGACGAGCCGGTGCGTGCGGCCGGCGTACTCCTTGCGCTCGACGATCGCGGGGCTGCCGGTCGAGCGGTACTTCTTCTCGATCGCGCGCACGATGGTCGGCGGCACGACGTGGTCGATCTCGCCGGCGATCAGCAGCAGCGGGGCCCGATCGGCGCGGGCGTAGTCGACGTGGGTGACACCACCCTTCTCGTTCAGTACCGAGGCGACCCCCTCGAAGAACACCCGGTTGTAGGAGTTCACGGCGTATTCCTCCCAGAGCAGGTCGGATGCTGCGCGGGGCAGGTCGTTGCCGAAGGTGAAGTGGAAGTGGCGCTTCGACAGCGGCTTGGCGCCGTTGCGGCCGAAGGGGTTGGAGAGGATCGGCGTGCCGGTCCAGAGGGTGGAGAGCGGGAGAGCGGTGACGCCGGCGGTCTGTCCGGGAGCGACGCCGACGTAGGCGACGCCCAATCCCCGGTCGGCGAGCATCTGGGTGATGACTCCGCCGAACGAGTGGCCCATGATGATCGGCTTCACCGGGAGGGCGCGGATGATGCGCTCGTAGTGGTCGGTGATCTGCTTCAGGCCGATGCCCTTGAGCGCGGCCGGATTGCGACGGATGTCTTCGACCGTGCGGTCGTCGATGCCGGGCCATCCGGGGACGATGACTTCGTGCCCCTTCGCGCGGAATCGCTCGGCCCACGTGTTCCAGCTCGTCGGCGTCATCCACAGGCCGTGGATCAGGACGATCGGGGTCTTCTCGGTGCTGTTCATGATTTCTTCTCCGGTTTCTGGCCCCGCCCTGTGCGGTTGCCGTACAGTGATAGTAGACCGAACGTTCTATCTACTGCAAGTACTTTCTGGAAATTGATGGAAGTCGCCATTCGGATGCGGCGGATCGGATGCGACGATGAGAGGAGAGACCATGAACACCACGACGAAGCGACCCAGCCCCGCCCGCGCGCGATTGCTCGATGCCGCCACGCGGCTCTTCTACGAGGAGGGCATCCATGCGGTCGGCGTGGACCGCGTCATCGAGGAAGCCGAGGTGACCCGTGCCACGCTGTACAAACAGTTCGGCGGCAAGGAGAACCTCGTGCTCGCCTACCTCTCCGGTGAGGACGAGATGCTGCGGGAGATGTTCGCCGCCGCCGCGGCATCCGGAGCCGAGCCGGCCGACCTCCTGGATCTGGTGATCGACGGAATCGCGGCCGACATCCGACAGCGCCACACGCGCGGCTGCCCGTTCATCAACGCGGCTGCCGAATATCCGGATGCCCGGGGTGCCGTGCGGCAGCTCATCGGAGAACACCGCGAGTGGTTCCGCTCGACCCTGCAGTCCGCCGCGGAGGCTGCGGGACTCGAACGCCCGGCCGATGTCGCGGCATCCCTCGTCCTGCTCCGCGACGCGGCACTCGTCGGAGGCTATCTCGACGGCGAGGCCCGGGTGTCGCCGGCCTTCGAGCGCACCGCCCGCGCGGTGGTCGACGGGCATCGGGCGCATTGAGCCCCTATTCTCGGGCGCACTGATCACCTTCCGGAGGAGATCTGCAGTACGCAGGACGGATGCCGCGGCGTGCGCCCTCCCGTGCGCGGATCTCCTCCGCAACGACGCCGCGGACCCCTGAAACCGGCTGAAACCTGTGACTGGAGTGACGAAAGTGGTGTGACACGCCCAGTAATTGCCCAAAACCCGCGAAATGACGCGGAAATGTGGGCGGTGATTGATACATTCGAGGCGGTCGCAAGACCAGGAGCATCCGCTCCGTACACCTACAACGATGCGACGGGATCTCGTCGCTGGAGGAGTGACATGGCTGACAAGTCCATCACCAAGACCGAGCTCGTCGCGAGCATCGCAAGCGCCACGGGTCAGAGCCAGGCCACCGTCTCCGGTGTCCTCGACGCGCTGTTCTCCACGGTCTCCGACGCTGTTGCCAAGGGCAGCAAGGTCTCGATCCCGGGCTGGATCTCGTTCGAGCAGGTCGACACCGCTGCACGCACCGGCCGCAACCCGCAGACCGGCGCCGAGATCAAGATCCCGGCCGGCAAGCGCGTCAAGGTGACCGCTGGTTCCAAGCTCAAGGCTGCCGTCAAGTAATTCGACGCACCTCACGAAGGCCGCTCCCTGTTCCAGGGGGCGGCCTTCTGCGTTGCCGCCTCGGTCCGCCCGCCCGGGTGAGCTCGGTCTGGAGGACGGATGCCGCGGCTTAGGCTGGAGGGGTGACTTCCCGCGCCGCGACGACGACCCGGTCCTCGGCGTATCGCGTCGCCGGGATCGCGATCCTCCTCATCGCCTCGGGGATCGCCATCGTGCTGGCACTGCTCGTCGGCGGGGGCGCGAAGGCCCCCCTGCTGCAAGATCCGGGAGCCCTCGTGCTCTGGGGCACGCCCATCGCGAAGATGGTCATGAATCTCGCTGGGGCCGCGATGCTCGGCTCCCTCGTGCTGGCGCTGTTCGCGCTGAAGGCCGGCGAGCGGCCGTTCGACTCGGCGCTCAACATCGCCTCCGTGGGGGCGGCCGTCTTCACCGTCGCATCCGGTCTCGCCGGATTCTTCGCGTTCATGGCGGCGTTCAGTCCGAAGCTCAGCCTCGAGCGGGAGTTCGGCGCCCAGCTCGGCCGTTTCCTGCTGGAGCTTCCGATCGGCCAGTCCTGGCTCATCACCACCATCTTCGGCGCGGTGATCACGGTGCTCGCCTTCGCCTGGCGCACCTGGACTCCGACGCTCATCACGGCCGGGCTCGCCGCAGCATCCTTCCTCCCTCTGGCCACGCAGGGTCACGCGGGCGATCTCGCCGGCCACAACATCGCCGTGAACTCGATCCTGCTGCACACGATCGGCGCGGCCGTCTGGCTGGGCGGGCTGCTGCTCCTCGTGCTGTTGCGCGGCCGCGGCGACGTCGACATGCCGCGGCTGGTGGCCCGCTACTCGACCCTCGCGATCGCGGCCTTCGCGGTCGTCGCGTTGTCGGGTGTCACCCGCTCGATCGTCGCCGTCGGAACCTGGGATGCGCTGTGGACCACCCCCTACGGCGCGATCGTGCTCGCCAAGGTCGTACTGCTCGTCGGCATGGGCGCGCTCGGCGCCTGGTACCGCACGCGCCTCATCCCGAAGCTCGAGGGCGCACGCGCGACCCGCTGGTTCTGGATGCTCGTGCTCGGCGAGGTCGCGCTCATGGGTCTCGCATCCGGCGCTGCCGCCGCTCTCGCCCGCACGCCTCCGCCGACCGGCGAGAGTGTGACCTTCGCGCAGACGCCTGCACAGATCCTGACCGGCACCACCCTCCCGCCGGAGTTCACGCTCGACCGCTGGTTCTCGGCGTGGAGCTTCGATGTGCTCTGGCTCGTCGCCGTCGGATTCGGCCTCCTCTTCTACCTCGTCGGCGTCGCCCGCCTGCATCGTCGGGGCGATCGCTGGCCGATCCACCGCACCGTGTTCTGGGTGCTCGGCATGCTGATGCTGTTCTGGGTCACGAGCGGCCCGATCAACGCGTACCAGGAGTACCTGTTCAGCGTGCACATGATGGGGCACATGATGCTCTCCATGGCGATCCCGCTGCTGCTCGTCTCGGGTGCGCCGATCACGCTCGCGCTGCGCGCCATCCATAAGCGCGACGATGGCACGCGCGGCGGCCGCGAGTGGATCATGTGGGCCGTGCACTCGCCGTTCGCCCGCGTGGTGACGCATCCGTTCGTGGCGGCGGCGATCTTCATCCTGTCGCTCTGGGCGTTCTACTTCACCGATCTGGTGCGCTGGTCGATGTACGAGCACCTGGGCCACGAGTGGATGGTCATCCATTTCCTGCTCTCGGGCTACCTGTTCGTGATGAGCCTGATCGGCGTCGACCCGGTTCCTTATCGGCTTCCGTATCCCGGCCGTCTCATCACCCTGATCGCGATCATGGCGATGCACGCGTTCTTCGGCATCGCGATCATGATGCAGGAGGGGCTCATGGTCGCCGACTGGTTCGGCGCGATGGGTCGAACGTGGGGGCCGTCGCCGCTCGAGGATCAGTACATCGGCGGGGGCATCGCCTGGTCGATCGGCGAGATCCCGACCCTCATCCTGGCGATCACGGTCGCCATCCAGTGGAGCAGGGACGACACCAAGCTGCAGCGCCGGAGCGACCGCAACGCCGATCGCACGGGCGATGCCGAGCTGGAGGAGTACAACGCCAAGCTCGCCGCTCTCGCCGAGCGCGACCTGCGCGCCGCCGAGCGAGAGAGCCGCCAGCGCGAGAGCCGCTAGGGCCCGTTCAGTCCTCGGCGGGTTCCCCGGGAGACCCCACCCTGATGGATGCCGAGCCGTCGGGCAGGATGCGGATCGTGCCGTTCACCTGGAACGGGACGTCCTCCGAGACCGGCTCGACCGACCCGTCGAACAGCGACTGGATCTCCACCTCGACGTGAGCGACGGCATCCGCCGCCGGGATCTGCCAGTATCCGCCGTCCGGGGCGACGGCGACATCCGGCTGCTTCGCGATCGACCACTTCGGCGGCGAAGTGATGCGGTTCACCACCTGGAGGCCGAAGGGGCAGGCGGTCGGCTGCAGGACCTCCTGGGTCGTGCACTCGGTGAGGAACTCCTCGACCCGCTTCTGCACGAC
The DNA here is from genome assembly GCF_051294855.1 of Microbacterium sp. PMB16. Taxonomy (GTDB): domain Bacteria; phylum Actinomycetota; class Actinomycetes; order Actinomycetales; family Microbacteriaceae; genus Microbacterium. The sequence goes on along the minus strand of NZ_CP145908.1, from coordinate 1,034,673 downwards.
GTCCACGAACTCGTCGGTCGGCTCCGTCTGGAGATCGAGCGGTGTGATCGCGAGCGGAGTGTCGGCGAGCACGCCGGTGCCGGACGACTCCGCGATGGGGGTGTCGACGGTGACCGAGTACAGCCCGGGTGTGAACACGAGGAGGGGCAGCGGGTCGAGTGGGGCGGCGGTGGCTCCCGCGGCCGAGACCTGTCGCCGGTCGACCTCGAAACCGTTGACCGCGAACTGGTCCGCACCTCGCACGGTGAGGTCGACGACGGCCAGGGGACTCTTGGTGAAGCGCCAGTTCGGCGTCACGCCCGCCCAGCCGTCCTGCTCGACGAGGAAGGTGCTGGTGCCTGCGTGCCCGCCCGCCTCGTAGCTCACGGTGACGGCGATCTTGCCGTCTGCGGGCTTCTCCGACTCGATGTGCACGTCGGTCAAGGGGGAGAGGGCGTCGTGGCGCAGCATGGCCTCGGATGCCGCGATGTCGATGCCGGCCTCGTCGAGGGTCTCCCGGTCGACGGCGACGCCCGGAACACGCAGCGCGTCGGCCGCGCGGCCGGACGAGAGCAGGTCGAGGTAGCGCGAGACGAACGCGGAGGGGCCGTAGAACTGCTGGTAGAGCGTCAGACCACCGGCTCCGAGGGCCGCGACGAGCAGGACGCCGACGACGGCGAGCATCGCCAGATCGGCACCGAGACGGGCGCGCCGTGGCACCTTCGTCTCCACCTGCTGCATGGCGTCAGTCTAGAAGGGCGTCCTGAGACGACGCCGAGCGTCGCCGATCGTGGACGGACGCCGGGACGTAGCATGGGTGAGCGCCCGTGTCCGACCGCTGCCCCCTGTGAGAATCGTGTCCCTTCCCGCCCTGTCCGAAGAGCAGCAAGAGCTGTTCCGGCTCATCGAGGACACCGGCGAGCACGTCTTCATCACCGGCCGCGCCGGTACCGGGAAGTCGACGCTGCTGCAGCATTTCGCGTGGAACACGAAGAAGCAGATCGCGATCTGTGCGCCGACCGGTGTCGCCGCGCTGAACGTGGAAGGTCAGACGATCCATTCGCTCTTCCGCCTGCCGATCGGTCTCATCGGTGATGCCGACATCGATCAGAACGATGCGACCCGCCGCATCCTGAACTCGATCGAGACGCTGGTGATCGACGAGATCTCGATGGTGAACGCCGATCTGATGGATGCGATCGACCGGTCGCTGCGTCAGGCGCGCGGCCGGCGCGGGGAGCCGTTCGGCGGCGTGCAGGTGGTCATGTTCGGTGATCCCTACCAGCTGGCGCCGGTGCCGCCGCGGGGCGATGAGGCCCGGTACGTGCAGGATCACTACCGCTCGTTCTGGTTCTTCGACGCGAAGGTGTGGGCGGGTCCGTGGACCGGCTCGGGAACCAGGGCCGAGGCCCACGGCTACGGCTCGTCCGATCAGGCCGGACTGTTCGAGGTCGACACCAGGGCCGAACTGCACGTGCGCGAACTCGTCAACATCCACCGGCAGTCCGACGACGGCTTCAAGGCGATGCTCAACGCCGTGCGATACGGCCGTGTCACCGCCGAGATCGCGGGCGTGCTGAACTCGCAGGGCGCCCGCACGCCCCCGGATCCGGAGCCCGGCGAAGTGCCGATGATCACGCTCGCGACCCGCAACGACATCGTCAACAAGATCAACAGCCAGCACCTGAACGCCCTGCCCGGCAAGGAGCAGACGGCGAGGGCCGAGGTCAGCGGCGACTTCGGTCGCGGCGAGGCATCTCTGCCCGCCGAGTCCGAGTTGAAGCTCAAGGTCGGTGCGCAGGTGATGTTCCTGCGCAACGACACCTCGATGGCGGGGGAGCCGCCGCGCTGGGTGAACGGCACGATCGGCACCGTGATCCGCATCCTCGGCAGCGCGGTGCGCGTCGACATCGACGGCGAGGAGGTCGACGTCGAACCCGCGGTCTGGGAACGGTTCCGCTACGCGTATGACCAGAGCACGAAGAAGCTGTCCCGCGACGTCGTCGCGGAGTTCACGCAGTTCCCGCTGCGCCTCGCGTGGGCGGTCACCATCCACAAGTCGCAGGGCAAGACCTACGAGCGCGCGATCATCGACCTGGGCTCCGGGGCATTCGCTCCCGGCCAGACCTACGTGGCGCTCAGCCGGCTGACATCGCTGGAGGGGCTGTACCTGTCGCGTGCGCTCCGCCCGACCGACATCCGCGTGGATGAGGATGTACGGCGCTTCATGAGGGAGGCGTGGCTCGCGAAGTCAACGCCGGAACTCCCGACGGCCTGAGCCACGACACGCGCAGCGACCCTCGCGGTTCCTGAGCGAGCGCAGCGACCCTCGCGGTTCCTGAGCGAGCGCAGCGACCCTCGCGGTTCCTGAGCGAGCGCAGCGAGACGAAGGATCACGCGGCGGTGCGTGCCCGATCGAGGTCTTCGAAGAGCTCGGTGTTGAAGCGGTAAGCGAGGAGCACCTCGGCGATCACGCGCTCGCGCTCGGCGTCGTCCCACGGCGCGGCATCGAGCTGCTCGCGGTAGACGTCCTTGAACGCCGACGGGTCGGCGATGTCGTCGAACAGGTAGAAGCCGATGCCGTTGGTCTCGAAACCGAAGCGGCGGGCCATCACGCGGCCGATGAAGATGCCTCCGGAGAGGTCGCCGAGGTAGCGCGTGTAGTGGTGCGCGACGAAGCCGCCGGCCCAGGTCGCCCCGACCTGTCGGATGCGCTCGACGTAACGCTGTGTGGTGGGGAGCGGCGTGATCCGCTCCCGCCAGTCGGCGCCGAGGAGGAACTCCAGGTCGGCCTCGAGGGCGGGCAGTCGCGTGAGCTTGTCGCTGAGGAAGACGGATGCCACCGGGTCCTGCCGCATCCGCTCGCCTGCTCCTTCGAGGGCGTCGTAGATGAAGTAGTGCTGCGCGACCAGTGAGATGTAGTCCTCGCGCGAGCCCTCGCCCTTCATCAGGTCGGACATGAAGCCGGCGCCCTCGCTGCGGGAGTGCGAGCCGGAGGAGCGCTCGCGCAGGGCTGCGGAGAAGGAGAGGATCTCGGACATGAGATCAGTGTAAGGCTTACCTAACCTTGTGCGAAAGCCGGATGTCGCAGGTCACGCGTGCGGTCGCGGTTCGATTCCGAGCCGGGCGCAGGCCGCGTCGTACACGGCGACGACCTCACGGCGCACGGCGGGCCGGTCGGAGATGGGGCCGCCGGGCCACGAGACCCGCAGCTCGGTCGCCGCTCCGTCGCGGGTGACCTCCCATACGCCGGCGTCGCCGTCGAACCCGGTCATCACGGCATCCGTGATCTCGGCATCCGCGGGCTCGGCGAAGGCGCGCGCGATGAGGAGGTTGTCGTCCGTGTGGTCGCCGTTCATGTGTCGGAGGACTGCGGTGATCACGTCGGCATCGAAGATGTGGGGCACTCTCACACCCTACGGCTGTGCATCCAGCGCACGCACAGTGCCGACTTTCAGCATCCGCGTTCTAGACTCGGGAGACACGTCTTCGGGGGTTCTTTCCATGCAACTTCTCTCGTCGCGCCGGTGGCGCGCCGCAGCGGCCGGTGCGGCGCTTCTCGGTCTCGTCCTCACCGGCTGTGCCGGCGAGGACACTTTCACGTACACGCCACCCGCCCAGGTCGACGGCGCGCTGCCGGATGACACGGTCGCGGCGATGCAGGCTGCCGTCGACAACGCCCTGGTCTCGTCCGGCGCTTCCGGCGCCATCGTGGGCGTGTGGGTGCCGTGGAGCGGGAGCTGGGTGACCGGTGTCGGCACCCAGGATCGTGAGGGCGGAGAGGTCGACACCGACATGTCGTTCCGCATCGCGGACGTGACCCGACTGATGACGTGCGACGTGCTGTATGCGCTCGCCGACGAGGGCACGGTCAAGCTCGACGCCAAGATCCCGAAGTACGTCTCGGGTGTCGCCGACATGAAGGACGTCACGCTCCTCGACCTGTGCAACGGCACCAGTGGCGCCGGGTCCTCCGAGGCAACGGTCAAAGCTGCCTGGCTGAACACGCCGGAGCGCGTCTGGGCGCCGCTCGAGCTCGCGGGCTTCGGCCTGGGCCGCGACCGCGTGCCTGCCCACACGACGTTCCGGGATTCGGACTCGGGCTACCTCCTCCTCGGTCTCGCGCTGGAGCGCGCCAGCGGGATGACGGCATCCGAGCTGATCGCCGAGTACGTCACCGAGCCGCTCGATCTGACCGGGACCTCGCTGCCCGGCTCTGCCCCGGCCGCTCCGTCCGACGGACCCGTGCTGAAGGGGCATCATCTGAACGCGGTCGAGGGCGGGTACAACTGCGCCGCCCCGGTCGACATCACCAAACTCTCCGCCAGTTCCGGCTTCACCGACTCCGGGGTGGTCTCGACGATCTCCGATCTGGGGCGCTACGCGCAGGCCGAGGCCAAGCAGGTGCTCCGCACCAAGGACACCCCGGATCGCTTCGGCGCCCCGCTCCCGGTGAGCGCAAAGTCGCCGTCCTGGTATCAGGCGACCGGTGGCGGGTACCTCGTCGGATCGCTGGTCGGCCAGCAGGGCTGGACCCCCGGCTACGCGACGGCGGCGTACTCCGACCCCGAGACCGGCTTCACGGTGGCCGTCGTCCTGAACGACTCCACCCTCGGTGCTTCCTTCGCCCAGCGACTCTCCTGGGAGCTCGCGGCGATCGCGTCGAAGGCTCCGGCAGCATCGGGCGAGACGGTCCCCGAGTTCGGGCTGCCCTTCACGGCTGAGGAGTACCACGACTCGATCACCAAGTCCGCGATCGCCTGCGTGGCCCCGCCCGTGGAGTGACCTCCACCGTTCGAACAGCCCGAGAGGGGCGACGATGGCGATCATCGACAACGCGATCTACGTCGACGGTCGTCGCACGGAGAATCCGCAGAGCCTGAGCGAGACGTTCGAGCGCATGCGCGAGCGCGGCGGGATGAGCTGGATCGGGCTGTACCGTCCGAGCGAGGCCGAGATCCGCGAGGTCGCGGAGGAGTTCGGCATCCATGCCCTCGTGGTGGAAGACGCGCTCGCCGGTCATCAGCGGTCGAAGCTCGAGCGCTACGGCGATGTGCTGTTCATGGTGCTGCGGCCCGCGCGCTATCTCGACGACGTCGAGGAGGTGGAGTTCGGCGAGGTGCACGTGCTCGTCGGCCCCGACTTCGTCGTCACCATCCGGCATGCCGAGTCGCCAGACCTCGGCCGCGTGCGGCGTCGGCTCGAGGGCGATGCGGACCTGCTCCGGCATGGACCGGAGGCGGTGCTGTACGCCATCCTCGACGAGGTCGTCGACGAGTACACCCCCGTGCTCGCCGGCCTCGAGAACGACATCGACGAGATCGAGAGCCAGCTGTTCGAGGAAGACGTGGATGCCACACAGCGCATCTACGACCTCGGCCGGGAGGTCATCGACTTCCAGCGGGCGACCCAACCGCTGTCGGGGATGCTGGAGGCGCTGCTGCGCGGGTCCGACAAGTACCGCGTGAGCGAGGAGCTGCAGAAGTACCTGCGCGACGTCCTCGACCACACGCTGCGGGTGTCCGACCGGGCGACCACCTTTCGCACCGTGCTGGACAACGCGCTGACCGTCGAGTCCACGATCGTGGCGCGTCGGCAGAACGAGGAGATGCGTCGGATGACGGAGCTCAGCATCCGCCAGAACGACGAGGTCAAGAAGATCTCCGGATGGGCCGCGATCCTGTTCGCCCCGACGCTCGTCGGCACCGTCTACGGCATGAACTTCGACCACATGCCCGAGCTGCACTGGGTGCTCGGGTACCCGATGGCGATCGGCCTCATGATCGTGATGGGCGTCGGCCTGTACGCCGTGTTCAAGCGCAAGGGCTGGCTGTAGCGGTGAGCCCTCGGCGGCGGTGCTGTCGGGCTCCCGTTCGGAAGGCGGAAAACTTGAATGAAGGACGGATGCTGCGACAGCACCCTTCATTCAGGGATCTCTCCTTCGTTCCGTGAGGGGTGAGACGAGGATGAGCGAGGTCGTGAGAGAAGACGAGTCCGAGCCGTCGTTCGAAGAGCTCGTGGCCCCGTTGCGCCGCGAGCTCACGGTGCACGCCTACCGCCTGCTCGGCAGCACCACTGAGGCAGAAGACGCCGTGCAGGAGGCACTGATCGCCGCGTGGCGCGGGCTCGACGGCCTCCGTGATCGGACGGCGCTCCGGGCCTGGCTCTACCGGATCACGACGAACGCGGCCCTGCGCGTGGCCGAGAAGCGCGGACCCCGGCTGCTGTCGTGGGATGCGGAGTCGGCCCGGCGTCCTGACGGTGGAATCGGAGAGCCGCTTCCCGGCCCATGGGTCGCGCCGTTCCAAGACCCGGACCCCGTTGCTGCGGCCCTGCGCCGCGAGCACATCGAGCTCGCCTGGATCGCGGCTCTGCAGCAGCTCCCGGCGCTCCAGCGGGCGGCGATCGTGCTCAAGGAGGCGCTGGCCTACTCCGCCGCCGAGATCGCCGAGCTGCTGGAGACGACACCGCCCGCCGTCCACAGCGCACTGCAGCGCGCCAGGGAGACCCTTCGACGTTCGGACGGACAGGTGACCACGGCGCCGACCCCCGACGACCGTGCCGCCGCGGCGGCGTTCGCCACCGCCTTCACCGCGGGTGACGTCGCGGCTATCCGCTCCCTGCTGGCCGACGACGTGCGCTTCACGATGCCTCCGCTGCCGGCCTGGTTCGACGGCCGGGCCGACGTTCTGGCGTTCCTCTCCGACCGTGTGCTCGCGACACCGTGGAGAGTCACGGACCTGGGCCTGGTGAACGGCCACCCCGCCCTGCTCGGCTACCAGCAGCACGACGGTTCCTACCGGAAGGGTGCGGTCATGGTGCTGCACATCGAGGGCGGCATGGTGCGCTGGCTCGCGACGTTCATCGACCCGGGGCTGGTCGACGGGTGGCCGGTTCCGGACGAATCCGGCATCCACCGATGAATTCGATCGCGGGTGCGTCTCCTACCCGATGACGGAAGTTCTCATCACCGGAAGGAGCGCATCATGCGCACGCTCATCGTCAACAACATCGTGTCCCTCGACGGCTTCATCGCTGCGGCCGACGGCAACCCGCTCGTCCTGCAGATGGACGGCTCCTTCGATCGTGCCAACCTCGAGAGCATCGAGTCAGCCGCGGTCGTGCTGCTGGGGCGCGACTCCTTCGACGGGTTCAGCAGCTATTGGCCGTCGGTCGCCGACGCCCCAGCGCCGTCTGATCCGGACAGCCCGGAAGGGCGCGCGCTCGACGAGGTCAATCGGGCCATCAGTCGCGCGTTCAACCGGCTTCCCAAGGTCGTCGTGAGCGACCGGGGGGCGATCGATCCGGCGAACGCCTGGCACGACAGCACCACGGTGATCTCCCGCGACGCTGTCGCCGGGTGGGTGCGCGAGGCGAAGGAGATGGGCGACGGCGCGATCGTCGTCTTCGCCAGTCCGGTGCTCTGGAACGTCCTCCTCGCGGAGGGCCTGGTCGATGAGTTCCACCTCATGATCAGTCCGAACACCCTCGGCTCGGGGATACCCGCGTTCACGACGCCGGCGCAGCTCGAACTGCACGAGACCCGCTCGTTCGATGACTCGTCCAACGTGCAGCTCCGCTACGCCGTGCGGTGACCTGCCCGTGCGGCGGGCCCTGCTGATGTCCGCCGCGCGGGGGATGCCGACGGCATCCGTCGTACGTATCGTGAATGCCATGTTGATCGTCGAGGAACTGCACCTGCTGCTGACACGGTCGGACGGGCGGGTCGAGAGTGCGGCGAGCGTGCACCGTCTGTTCGGAGCGATCGGGGCGGTCATCGCCGACCTCGCGCTGCATGGGCGGGTCATCGTGACCGCGGAGAAGAACGCGGCCGTCCAGGTGGTCTCCACCGAGCCGACGGGCAATCCCGTGCTCGACGCCACGCTCGTCCGCCTGACGCCGTTGACCGGCAAGCGGCTGCAGTCGCTGCTGATGCGCTCGAAGCTCGACCCGCTCGAGCAGGTCGTCGACTCGCTCGTCGCGCAGCGCGTGCTCGTGCGCGGAGAGCGCGGCTTCTTCGGATGGGGCGCGCAGCGCACGCCGGAGTCCGACCCCGGACCGGAGATGCTGCTGCGCTCGCGTCTCACCGCCGTGCTCGCGGGTTCCGCCGCCCCGACGGAGGCTGATCTGACGCTGCTCGCGATCCTGCAGGGCATGAATGCGGCGCATTCGATCCTGCGCAACGAGGCGGGCGGGGCATCCGCCGGTCAGCTGAAGAAGCGGATCGAGCAGCTGGCCGCGGGCTCCGCAGCGGGCGACGCCGTCGCGAAGGCGGTGAACACGGCGGTCGCCGCCGCCCTGATGGCGGCCATGACGCCGGTCATCGTGGCGACGACTACGGGCTGATCCCTTCTGCGGGCCCTCCGGAGGCGGATCGCCTTTAGGCGCCGATCGCCGCCGGAGCGACCGGGGCGATCACGATCTTCCCGGTCGCATGTCCGGCGATCGATCGTTCGTACGCGATACGAGCGTCTTCGAGCGGATGCACCGAGTCGATCGGCAGTTCGATGCTCCCGTCGGCGAGCAGCCGCGCGATCGCAGCGAGCTCGTCGACACCGGCGCTCGCCCCGCCGACGCCCCGGACGGAATGCCGGGCGCGGGCCTCGTAGTCGGCGACGGTGTTGATGCGATCCGTCGGCACACTCAGCGACAGCGCGAGGTCGACCGTGCCGTGCCCGACCGTGTCGAGGACAGCGGTCAGCCCGGCGGGAGCCGCTGCGCGGACGGCATCGGCGAGACCGTCGCCGTAGGCGAGAGGGCGGATGCCGAGTCGGCGCAGCAGCGCGTGGTTGCGTGGGCTGGCCGTGCCGAGGACGCGCGCGCCGCGCAGGACGCAGAGCTGGGCGGTGAGGATGCCGACGCCGCCGGCGGCTCCGCCCACCAGCACGACGTCGTCTGCGCCGATGTCCTGTGACTCGACGCTCGCCATCGCCGTGCGCCCGACGACGTTGAGCGCGCCGGCCACGACGAGAGGAAGCCCGTCGGGCACCCGGACGAGCTGGGTGGGATCGATCACGAGGTGGTCGGCCTGCGCGTGATACCGGAGGCCGCCGAACACCCGGTCGCCGATCGCCCAGCCCGTCACCTCATCGCCGAGACCCTCGATCACGCCCGAGAAGTCGTAGCCGTTCCCCGAGGGCAGGTGTCGCTCGTAGGGGTCGTGCATCGGCTGGCCGCTGAAGAGCTTCCAGTCCACGGGGTTCACGCCCGCCGCCGCCACGCGGACGAGGACCTCGCCAGGTGCCGGGACGGGAACGGGCCGGTGCTCGATCTCGAGCACCTCGGGACCGCCGAACCGGTGGAACACGACGCGTCGAGATACGGCATCCGTCGATCCGGGGGTCATGGGTTCAGCCTACGAGCCGGCTGATACTCAGGTCGCGCTGCATCCCGTTCTGTCAGCATGATTCACTCCACCCTCTCCTCTCCGCCCAGCACCTCGAACAGGCGCGGGGCCCACCGCGCCTGCCTGCTCGGTGGGCCCCGCGTATCGCGGCGTCAGGCCGCGACGGAGTGCGTCGACGTCCGCGCGGATGACCGCGGCTTCCTCATCGCGATGCCCGTCACCACGGCTCCGACGAAGGCGAGGATCGCGGCGCCGAGGAAGGCGGCCGAGTACCCCTGGGTCAGTTCCGCGCGGGACGGATCCGTGCCCGAGATGCCGTAGACGATGGCAGTGAGGGCGGCGAGGCCGAGTGCGGATCCGATCTGGTAGCTCGTGCTCACCAGCCCCGAAGCCACACCCGTCTCCGCCGGGGGCGCCGCGTTGATGGCGGTGCCGAGTGAGGGCACGAACGCCAGCGACATGCCGAGCGCCGCGACGAGCGATGCGGGCAGGACATCGACCGCGTAGGTGCCGTCGGGGCGGACGAACGCGAGCCAGGCGAGTCCGAGCGCCAGGAGCAGAAGGCCGCTGACGATCAGGGACTTGGCGCCGAATCGCGCCTGGAGTCGCGGTGCCAGCGCGACCATGACGAGGACGACCAGTCCGGTCATCGGGAGCAGTGCGGCTCCGGCGGCGAATGCGCTCGCGCCGAGCACCTGCTGCAGGTAGAGGTTCAGGAAGAACCACATCGAGACCCAGGCGGCGCCGAGCATGAGCTGGGCGCCGTTCGCGGCGCCGAGCATCGGCATGCGCAGCAGGCCCAGCCGAAGCAGCGGGTTCCGACTGCGCGCTTGGATGAGGAAGAAGATCACCAGCAGCACGGTGCCGCCGGTCAGGAGCCCGAGGGTGGACCAGGTGAGCCAGCCCACCTCGGGTGCGTTGACCACGGCGTAGACGACGGCGGCGAGTCCGGCGGTCGCGGTGAGGGCGCCGCCGATGTCGATCGACCCTGCCGCCTTCCGAACCGTGCGAGGCAGCGCGGTCGCGGTGAAGGCGAGGACGAACAGGGCGATCGGGACCGTGACGTAGAACACCCACGGCCAGCTCACGTACTCGGTGAGGACCCCGCCGAGGAAGACGCCGGCGGTGCCGCCGATCGGTGCGGCAGCGCCGTACACGGCGAACGCCTTCGGAAGGCCGGACGTGCCGCCGAAGAGCATCATGAGCAGGGTCAGGGCCGCGGGGGCGATCAGTGCGGACCCGGCGCCCTGGATGGCGCGACCGGTGATCTCGAGCCCGACGTTACCGGCGGCTCCGGCGAGGATCGATCCGGCGATCAAGATGATCCAGCCGAGCACGAAGATCTTGCGGGCGCCGAAGACGTCGGCGAGGCGACCGCCGAGCAGGAGCAGTCCGCCGAACGCGACCACGTAGGCGTTGAACACCCAGGACAGCGATTCCGGAGTGAAGCCGAGCTCCCGTTGGATGTCGGGAAGAGCGACCCCGATGATCGAGGTATCCATGATGACGACGAACTGCGCCGTGGCGATCAGCACGAGGCCGAGCCAGCGCTTCGCGGGAGATATGGGTGGGTGGGACATGCGATTCCTCCTGGTGTTCCGGACTGTCCGGCGAGTGGCAGCCTATACCCCCAGGGGGTATTGCGGACGAAGTAGCGGAATACCCAGGTGGGGTATATGGTTGAGCCAAGTACCCGGTAGGGGTATCGAACGGAAAGAGGATGACATGACGACGAACGAGTACCAGGTGACGGGCATGACCTGCGGACACTGCGAGATGTCGGTGCGCGAAGAGGTCGGTCAGATCCCGGGCGTCGAAGACATCCAGGTGAGCGCCCAGACCGGGTTCCTCGCCGTGACGGGAGCCGCCGACATCGACGACGCGCAGGTGCTCGCCGCTGTCGAGGAAGCGGGCTATTCGGCGGTGCGGGCCTCATGAAGACCGGCGCGCGGCTGACCCTCTTCGGAGTGGGACTGGCGGTGGCCTTCGGCGGTGCGTTCGGCATCGCCGCAGCCGTGGCGCCGGATGACATCGTGGCGGCATCCGAGAAGGGGAGCGAGATGAACGGGCATGGAGAAGGACACGAGACGGAGTCGACCTCGGCAGCGCCGGCGTTGGCCGGCGCGCTGAAAGGGCTCGCGATCAGCATCGACGGCTACGTGCTCTCGCCGGTCCAAGCGCCGGCTGTCGTCGGTGAAGAAGGCACGCTGAGCTTCCAGATCCAGGATGCCGAGGGCGAGCCCGTGACCGAGTACACGACCGCGCACGCCAAGGATCTGCATCTGATCGTGGCGCGCTCCGATGGGAGCCGCTTCCAGCACGTGCATCCGGTGCTCGACGAGTCCACCGGCACGTGGTCGCTGCCATGGGCGTGGACGGATGCCGGAACCTATCGGGTCTTCGCCGACTTCACCCCGGCAGACGGTGAGGGCATCACACTCTCGCGCATCGTCCAGGTGGCGGGCGACTTCACGCCTGTCGCGACGGAGGCGAGCAAGGTCGACGAGGTCGACGGCTTCACCGTCTCGCTCGACGGCGACGTCGTCGCAGGGTCGGCCAGTGAACTGACGATCACGATCTCACGCGACGGTGAGCCCGTCACGGAGCTCGAACCCTACCTGGGCGCTTTCGGCCACCTCGTCGCGCTGCGCGAGGGCGATCTCGCCTTCCTGCACGTGCACGCCGAGGGCGACGAGCCGAAGGCCGGCGACACCGCCGGCCCCGAGATCGTCTTCTTCGCCGAGGCCCCGACCGCGGGCCGCTACCTGCTGTACCTGGACTTCCAGGTCGACGGCGTGGTGCGCACGGCCGAGTTCGTCGTCGACGCCGCGCACGGAGGTCACTGATGAGCACCTCGGCGCCCCAGGCGGCGGCATCCGGAGTCGAGCTGGAGATCGGCGGGATGACCTGCGCCTCCTGCGCGATGCGGATCGAGAAGAAGCTCAACAAGCTCGACGGCGTCACGGCCACCGTGAACTACGCGACCGAGAAGGCGAAGGTGATGGTGCCGGAGGGATACGACCCCGCCGCGCTGATCGCCGAGGTCGAGAAGACCGGATACACCGCGGTGATGCCAGCGCCGAAGGGGGAGAAGCCCGCCACGACCGGCGACGACGCTGATCCGGAGCTGCGCTCGCTGCGCCACCGGCTGATCGGCTCGATCGTGCTGACGATCCCAGTCATCGCGATGGCGATGATCCCCGCGCTGCAGTTCACCTACTGGCAGTGGGCGTCTCTGGCGCTCGCCGCGCCGGTGATCGTGTGGGCCGCGTGGCCGTTCCACCGGGCTGCGTGGATGAACCTCCGGCATGGCGCCGCCACGATGGACACGCTCATCTCGATGGGCACGTCGGCCGCGTTCCTCTGGTCGCTGTACGCGCTGTTCTTCGGCACGGCCGGGACTCCGGGGATGACGCATCCGTTCGAGTTCGCACTCGCTCCGTCCGACGGCGCCGCGAACATCTACCTCGAGGTCGGCGCGGGCGTGACGATGTTCATCCTGGCCGGCCGGTACTTCGAGAAGCGTTCGAAGAAGCAGGCGGGGGCCGCGCTGCGTGCTCTGCTCGAGCTCGGCGCGAAAGAGGTGTCGGTCGTGCGCGACGGTGCTAATGGAAAGACCGTCGAAGGCAAGATCCCCGTCGAGGACCTGCGCGTCGGTGACGAGTTCATCGTGCGTCCGGGGGAGAAGATCGCGACAGACGGCACCGTGGTGTCGGGCACGTCGGCGGTCGACGCCTCGATGCTGACGGGGGAGTCGGTGCCGGTCAAAGTCGCGTCGGGGGATGCGGTGACAGGCGCCACCACGAACGTCGGTGGTCGGCTGATAGTGCGGGCGACGCGCATCGGATCAGACACGCAGCTGGCGCAGATGGCGCAGCTCGTCGAAGACGCACAGACCGGCAAGGCCGAGGTGCAGCGTCTGGCCGACCGGATCTCGGGTGTCTTCGTGCCCATCGTGATCGTCATCGCGGTCGCGGCGCTCGGCGGGTGGCTGGGCGCGGGGTTCCCGGTCGCGGCCGCCTTCACCGCCGCCGTCGCGGTGCTCGTGATCGCGTGCCCGTGTGCCCTGGGGCTCGCGACGCCCACCGCTCTGCTGGTCGGCACCGGTCGTGGTGCGCAGATGGGCATCCTCATCAAGGGCCCTGAGGTGCTGGAGTCCACCCGCAAGGTCGACACGGTCGTGCTCGACAAGACCGGAACGGTCACCTCGGGGAAGATGACGCTGGTCGACGCCGTCGTGGAGCCGGGCACTGATCGAGCCGAGCTGCTGCGCCTGGCCGGGGCGCTGGAAGACGCCTCCGAGCACCCCATCGCACAGGCGATCGCCAAGGCCGCGACCCAGGAGGTCGGTGTACTGCCTGTCGTCGACGGCTTCACGAACATCGAGGGCAAGGGCGTGCAGGGCGTCGTCGACGGTCACGCGGTGCTGGTGGGGCGCGAGTCGCTGCTGGCCGAGTGGTCGATCCGACTCAGTCCCGAGATCGCACGGGCGAAGGCGGATGCCGAGGGCGAGGGCAAGACGGTCGTCGCGGTGGGCTGGGATGGTGCCGCCCGCGGCATCCTGATCGTCGCAGACACGGTCAAGCCGACCAGCGCCGAGGCGATCGCCCAGCTGAAGGCGATCGGTCTGACCCCGGTCCTGCTCACCGGAGACAACGAGGCGGTCGCGCGGCAGATCGCCGCCGAGGTCGGGATCGACGAGGTCACCGCCGAGGTGCTTCCCGCCGACAAGGTCGACGTCGTCCGCCGCCTTCAGGAGGAGGGCAAGGTCGTCGCGATGGTCGGTGACGGCGTCAACGATGCTCCCGCCCTCGCGCAGGCCGACCTCGGGCTCGCGATGGGCACCGGCGCGGATGTCGCGATCGAAGCATCCGACATCACCCTGGTGCGTGGCGATCTGCGCAGCGCCGTCGACGCGATCCGGTTGTCCCGCAAGACGCTCGGAACGATCAAGACGAACCTGTTCTGGGCGTTCGCGTACAACGTCGCGGCCATCCCGGTCGCGGCACTCGGGATGCTGAACCCCATGCTCGCGGGCGCGGCGATGGCGCTGTCGAGCGTCTTCGTGGTCGGGAACAGCCTGAGGCTGCGCGGGTTCAAAAGCGTCGCGCGGGGCTGACCGGACGCAAAGCTCGCAGAACGTCGCGAAACTCGCAGGATCCGCCTGAGTTCTCTGCGAGTTTCGCGTCGTTCTGCGAAATCCTGCTCGCGGTCTGCCGCAGTCGTGTGGGACGCGGGCCCGCTCCCGACGCGGACCCCGCGAAGTACGCTGTAACCGCCCGATGAACCACGGGAGCATGATGTCCACCACCGCCCTGACCGACCTCCCCCTCCGCCGGGCCGTGCCGGAGGATGCCGCGGCCGTGCTGCGGCTGTTCGACGAGGCCATCGCCTGGTTCGTCTCGGTAGGGAACACCGGGCAGTGGGGTACCGAACCCGTTTCCGACAAGCCCCGCTGGCAGGAACGTGCCGCAGGATGGTGCACGGGCGACGACAGCTGGGTGATCGAGCATCCCGAGGTCGGGGTGTGCGGGCTGATCGCCCTCGGCGACGCCGTCGACTACGTGCCCGCTGCCGCCGAGCCGGAGCTCTACGTGCAGGTGCTGATCGGTTCCCGTGATCCGCGTGCGAAAGGAGTCGGGCGGCGCCTGCTCGCCCTGGCGGATGAACGAGCGCGGGCGAGGGGCGTCGACCTGCTGCGGGTGGACTGCTACGCCGGAGGTTCCGGTGACCTCGTGCGGTTCTACGAAGCCTGCGGGTATGCGCGCGCCGAGACCTTCACCGTGGGGGCTGAGCCGAGCGCGTGGCCGGGGCAGGTGCTGGAACGCCGGCTCGGCGATCGTGTGACAGATTGATGCGGTGAACACTTCCGCCTCGTCGGCCGCTCCCGGACGCACGCTCCTCGTCGGCTTCGGCAAGCTCGGGCAGCGTCTCGCGCCTCGGCTGCTTGCGAATGGCGGCGAGGTCTTCGCGTTGCGGCGGAGCGAGGGCGAGCTGCCGGACGGGATCCTTGGCATCCGGGCAGACCTTTCGGCACCTCTGGCGGAGAAGCTCCCTGCGGTCGATGCGATGGTCGTCACCCTCCCGCCGCCCGGCGGCGTCGACGGCTACCGCACCGCGCTGACCCATCTCGCTGATGCGCTGCCTGCGATTCCCGTGCGCACCGTGTTCGTGTCATCGACCGGCGTCTTCGAGGGTTCGGCATCCGGTCCTCCGATCACCGAGCAGGATGCTCCTGCGCCGGCATCCGATCGTTCCCGCGGTCTGTACGACGGCGAGCGCGCCGCGATCGAGCTGTTCGACGCTGTCGTCGTGCGTCCGGCCGGGATCTACGGCCCCGGTCGTGGCTTCCTGCTCCGGCAGGTGCGGGAGCACGCCACGGTCAACCATCGCCGGCGCACGAACCGCATCCACGAGACCGACCTCGTGCGCGCACTCGACCTGCTGCTGCGGATGCCCGAGCCACCGGCACTCGTGCACGCGATCGACCAGGCGCCCGCCGCGCTGGGGGAGGTCGTCGCGCACATCGCGCGCGAACTCGGGCTGCCGGTACCGCCCGACGATCCGTCCGGGGAGCCGACCGGGCTCGTGCACGACGGGTCGCTGCTGCTTTCTCTGCTCGGGAGCCTGGAGTATCCGACCTACGTCGAGGGATACGCCGAGATGATCGCAGGCGAGCCCACCCGCTGAGAACCGGGCGAAGATGGAGGAGCGCATCCTCACACCCGGAACGACAGGAGCCCCATGTCTCTCGCTTCAGCCTTCGACGCCATCGAGGTCGAGCATCTTCGTCGTATCGGCGGGCTCAAGTGGTCGATGTTCCCCGACGCGGTGGGGGCGTTCGTGGCGGAGATGGACTTCGGGGTCGCTCCCGGAATCTCCCGCGCGCTGCACGCGGCCGTGGATCAGGGGGTCTTCGGCTATCTGCCGGCCGCGCTCTCCGACGAGATGTCGGCCGCGACCGCGGACTGGGTGCGCGATATGTACGGCTGGGGCGTGCCGGCATCCGACGTCCACCCGATCGCGGACGTGATCCACGGGCTCGAGCTGGCGATGGAGCATTTCTCGCGTCCCGGCTCCCCGGTGATCGTCCCGACGCCGTCATACATGCCGTTCCTGTCCGTGCCGCCGGCCGCCGGCCGCGAGGTCATCCAGGTGCCGATGACCGTGGCCGACGGCCGCTACTCGCTCGACCTCGACGGCATCGACGCCGCTTTCCGCGCGGGCGCGAGCCTGCTGATCCTCTGCAATCCGTACAACCCTGTCGGGCGCGTGTTCGAGCGAGAAGAGCTGCTGGCCGTGAGCGAGGTGGTGGAGCGACACGGCGGACGGGTGTTCTCCGACGAGATCCATGCGCCGCTCGTCTACTCCCCCGCGGCGCACGTGCCGTACGCCTCGATATCGGATGCCGCGGCGGCTCACACCGTCACCGCGACCTCCGCGTCGAAAGCCTGGAACCTGCCGGGCCTGAAGACGGCGCAGATCATTCTCACCAACGAGGCGGACCGCGCGACCTGGGAGCCGATCGGGATGATGGCCTCGCACGGCGCGAGCAACCTCGGCGTCATCGCGAACACGGCCGCGTACCGTGATGATCGCGCCTGGCTCGCCGACGTGGTGCAGTACCTCGACGGCAACCGCCGGTTCCTCGGCGAAGCGCTCGCCGCGCGGATCCCGGAGATCGCCTACCGCCAGCCCGAGGGCACCTACATCGGATGGCTGGACGCGCGGGCACTCGACCTCGGCGACCGGCCGGCCGAGTTCTTCCGCGAGAAGGCGGGCGTCGCCCTCACCGACGGCTCGGCCACGGGACTGGCCGGGGTCGGCTTCCTGCGGTTCGTCTTCGCGACCTCGCGGCCGATCATCGAGCAGGCCGTCGACCGGATGGCAGACGCCCTCGCCCGACGCTGAGGCTGGGATAGTGGACCCGTACCCCCTCTCCAGAAAGCAGAACAATGACGTACACCGCTGAGCCCACCAGGTACGACACCATCCAGACGGCGCGCTCCGGGCGGAGCGGCCTCATCCTGCCGCGCGTCTCCCTCGGTCTGTGGAACAACTTCGGAGAGGATCGCACGCTCGAGACGCAGCGGGCGATCCTGCGTCGAGCGTTCGACCTGGGTGTGTTCCACTTCGATCTGGCGAACAACTACGGCCCGCCCGCCGGGAGCGCGGAGCGCAACTACGGCCGCATCCACCAGCTCGACTTCCGCCCGTACCGCGATGAGCTCGTCATCTCGACCAAGGCGGGCTACCAGATGTGGGACGGCCCGTTCGGCGAGTGGGGTTCGCGCAAGACCATGATCGCGTCGCTGGATCAGTCGCTGCAGCGGCTGGGCCTCGACTACGTCGACGTCTACTACTCGCACCGGCCCGATCCGGAGACCCCGATCGAGGAGACGATGGGCGCTCTCGCGACGGCCGTGCGTCAGGGCAAGGCGCTGTACGTCGGCATCTCGAACTACTACACGCCAGAGGAGACCAAGGCAGCCTCGGCCGCACTGCGCGCAGAGGGCGTGCCGCTGACGATCCACCAGCCGCGCTACAACATGTTCGACCGGCGCATCGAGGAGGAGGGCCTGCTCGACACGCTGACCGAGCTCGGCGTCGGCGCGATCGCGTTCTCGCCGCTGGACCAGGGTCTGCTCACGGATCGCTACCTGAAGGGCATCCCGACCGACTCCCGCGCGGCGACCGGCCGGTGGATGACCGAGTCGAACATCACCGAGGAGTACCTCGACCGGGCGCGGGCACTGAACGACATCGCCGTCTCTCGTGGGCAGACGCTGGCGCAGCTCGCGATCCAGTGGGTGCTGCGCGACTCCGCGGTGACGAGCGCGCTCATCGGCGCCTCGAGCGTGAAGCAGCTCGAGGACTCGCTGCGTGCGCTCGACGGTGCTCCGCTCACGGACGACGAGATCTCCCGCCTCGACCCGCTGGCGGCGAAGCCGGCCTGACTCAGGTCATCGCCGCGACGAGCATCGGTGACAGCGGATGGGCGGCGTCGATACCGGTGGCTTCCCTCACGAACCGTTGCGGAGTCTGCGCCGCGAGCATTCGCTCCAGCTCTCGGGACTCTGCATCTTCGACGTTGCGATAGTGCAGCGCCGCGCCGAACGCGCGAACCAGAGCGACAGGCGCCTTGCCCGATTCGATGATCTGCGCGGCGGGAGAGATCAGTCGCTCGTGTCGCGAGATCTTGCGCAGAGGGTGTCGGCCGATCCGCAGGCAGGTGTCGGGCAGGGCAGGGTTCTCGAGTCTCTGGAGCGCGCGTCGCACGTAGTCCGGGTGCTCCTTGGCGATGATCGGATGCGTGGCGACCAGCAAGGAGGCCGTCTCGGCCAGCGCGGCTTCCACTTCGGCTCGCACGGATGGCAACGTGAGCGCGTCGGCGATTGTCCGGGCGCCGGCGATCAACCCGTGGTAGGCCGCCGTTGCGTGACCGGTGTTCATGGTGAAGAGCTTGCGCTCCACGTAGGGCGCGAGATCGTCCACGAAGTGCGCGTCCGGAATCGAGATGACCTCGTCGAGCCGAGGCCTCCGCTCGATCGTCCACTCCGAGAAGTCCTCGACGCGAAGGTCGAGTCCTTCGCCGGTCTGCAGCGGGATGATGCGGTCGACGGCGGTGTTGGCGAAGATCGCCTTCTCGGCGACGAGCTCGTCATGGCCTTCGGCGACATGGCGCCGCAGCGTATCGGACGCGCCGATGGCGTTCTCGCACGCCATCACGACCAGCGGGGGTGAATGAGGATCGCGCGCGACCAACCCCTCCCGGATGATCGGCGCGATGGAGCTCAGCACCGCCGGGCCGACGGCGCACGTCACGACGTTCGCTCGAGAAACGGCATGGACGGCGGCAGCCTGCTCCCTGCGCGCGTCGATGGCGGAGCATCTGTCGACGGTATGGATCGTTCCGGCGCCGCCGACCTCCTCGACTGTGTAGCCGGCGGCGGAATCGAGTTGCTCCACGAGGGCGGCGTCGACGTCGACGAAGGTCACGTCGTAGCCCGCCCTGTGCAGCACGAGCCCGATGAACCCACGGCCGATGTTGCCGGCGCCGAAATGAACGGCGCTCCGAGTGTCGGTTGTCATGGCCTACTCCAGGTTGGCGTGATGCCGCCAGAGCGTGTGCATGTCGATGTCGTCCGCGCGCACGAGCATCAGTGCGATCGCGTCCCCGAGGAGCAGCAGGCACTGTTCGAAGAGAGAAGTCATCGGCTGGAGCGATGTGACCTCGTTCTCGAGTGCGAGCTTGGTCTGAGTAGGAATGCGCACGAAGTGATCGGAGTAAGCGCTCATCGAGCCCGACGGATTCGACCCGATGTGCACGACGCGGGCGCCGTGCTGTTTCGCGCGACTGGCGATCGCCAGGGGCACGACGCTCTCGCCGCTGCCGGAGCCCACGATGAGAACGTCTCTCTCGGTGATGGCCGGTTCGGTGATCTGCCCCACGACGACCGTGTCGATCCCCAGGTGCGCCCATCGCTTCGCCACCGCCTCGAGGGCGAGCAGCACACGGCCCACACCCACGAAGAACACTCGATGCGAGCTTCGGACGATGCCGATCAGCACCTCCACGTCATCGGGGGATATGGATCCGAGAGTCGCGTGCATCTCGGCGACGATGTCGCGTCGCGCGACCTCGAACGCGCTCATGCGAGCACCGGGCGCTGTGCTGCGAGACCCTCGGCGACGGCTGCGTCGAGCAGCAGTCGGTTCTGCAGAACCGTGGCTCCGGGACGGAAGAGACTCGTGCTGCCCAGAACAAGGTCTGTCGCGCCGGCGGCGACCAGTGACGGCACGGATTCGATGGAGACGCGGCCGTCGACCTGCAGATCGACCTCGATGTCGCGCGCACGGCACAGATCGCGAAGCGCCTCGATCTTCCGCACGGCGTAGGGGACCTGTGCCTCGCTGCGGTCTGTCGCATAGCCGGGATTGATCAGCATGAGGCAGACCTTGTCGAGCTCGTCGAGCACCCAGTCGAGCGCGGTCAGAGACGTAGCGGGGTTCAGGGCGACCCCGGCCTTCGCCCCCTCGCGGCGGATGACCCTGGCGAGTCGATCGACGTGCAGAGTGCTCTCGCAATGGAACGTGACCGTCTCCATGCCGACCGAGAGCATCTCGGCGACGAAGTAGTCGTTGTTCGTGGACATGACATGCGCTTCGAGAGGGAGGGAGGTGATCTCGCGGATGCGCCGAGCGGTCTCGAGCCCGATCGGCATGCTGGGGCTGAATCGCCCGTCGAGGATGTCGACATGCAGGGCGTGGATGCCCGCCTCCTCGAGCGAACGGATGGTCGTCTCCAGGTTGGCCAGATCACCGGTCATGACGGATGCCGAGTAGCGGACACTCATTCCAGGCTCGTTTCTCTTGGGGTCGCGAACCGGGTCGAATCGGAATCGCTCTTGACAGCTGCGCCCATCTTGGCAAAAATCTCATCTGAGCGCTACCGCTCATTTGAGAATCTGACAAAGGAGTCGACATGCACCGGAACCCCCTCATCGCGGTGGCGGGCGCCGCCCATGTCTTGCCGGGCAGGGGCCGATGATGTCGGCGGACGCAAGAGCCGCGGCTTCTCCGGGTATGCGCGGCACCGCGCGCGCCCGTGTTCAGGCGTTCGGCGGGTTCCTGACGGCGATGGTCATGCCCAACATCGGCGCGTTCATCGCGTGGGGTGCG
The DNA here is from genome assembly GCF_051294855.1 of Microbacterium sp. PMB16. Classification (GTDB taxonomy): domain Bacteria; phylum Actinomycetota; class Actinomycetes; order Actinomycetales; family Microbacteriaceae; genus Microbacterium. The sequence continues at coordinate 1,013,666 of NZ_CP145908.1, read as the reverse complement.
ATCACGGCGCTCTTCATCCCCACGGGATGGCTGCCGAACGCGTATCTGGCGGAGTTGGTCGGTCCGATGATCACCTTCCTTCTCCCCTTGCTGCTCGCCTACACCGGTGGCCGGCTGGTGCACGGTGCACGCGGCGGCGTGATCGGAGCCATCGCGACGGTGGGCCTCATCGTCGGTGCCGAGATCCCGATGTTCCTCGGTGCCATGATCATGGGGCCGTTGAGTGCCTGGCTGCTGAAGCAAGTGGATCGCTTCGTCGTGCCGCGCGTGCGCGCCGGTTTCGAGATGCTGGTGAACAACTTCACGCTCGGTCTGCTGGGCTTCGGGCTCTGCATGCTGTCGTACGTCGCCATCGGCCCGACGATCGAGGCGGCCAACGGCATCGTGGTGTCGGGCATCGACTGGCTCGTTGCTCTCGGAGTGCTGCCGCTTCTCGCGGTGCTGAACGAACCCGCCAAGGTCCTGTTCCTCAACAACGTGATCGACCAGGGCGTCTACTACCCGCTCGGTCTGCAACAGGCGTCTGTGACCGGTGAGTCGATCTTCTTCATGGTCGCCTCGAATCCTGGTCCCGGGCTCGGCCTGCTGCTCGCGTTCCTGCTCTTCGGGAACTCGCAGATCGTGCGTCGCAGTACGCCCGGCGCGATCGTCATCCACTTCCTCGGCGGCATCCACGAGATCTACTTCCCGTACGTGCTCATGAAGCCGATCACGATCATCGCGATGATCCTGGGTGCGGCATCCGGTATCGCAACGTTCTCGTTGTTCGGGGTCGGTCTCGTCGCCGGTCCCAGCCCGGGCTCGATCTTCTCCTATCTTTTCCTCACGCCGCCAGGCAATCACCTGGGCGTGATCGCCGGTGTTGTCATCGCCACGGCCGTGACCTTCCTCGTGACAGCTGCGATCCTCAAGATCGAGCGTCTCCGCGGGGGAGGAGCAGACGACGACGGCACGCTCCTGTCAGCGCGAGAGCAGAGTGCCGCGATGAAGGAGGAGGGAAAGTCGCTGCTCGTCACGACGCTCGCCGCGACGAACGTCGGTGGTGTCGGTCACCTACGATCAATCGTCTTCGCCTGCGACGCCGGAATGGGCAGCAGTGCGATGGGAGCGACGGCCTTCCGCAGCCGACTCAAGAAGTCCGGCATCGAGGGGATCAGCGTGACCCATGCGGCCATCGAGGACATCCCCGCGGATGCCGATGTCGCCGTGATCCACGAGAAGCTGGTGGACCGAGCGCGTCGATCACGCCCCGATCTCGACATCATCCCGATCGCGAGCTACATGGGCGACCCCGCGCTGGACCAGTTTCTCGAGGCGATCACCGCCGATCGATCGACGACCTGAACGCGCGTCCGCAGCGCGGGCACACTCGTCGTCGGGTGAGATGATGACGGAGAGAGTGCTCGCGCTTCGGCATTCGCGGTGGGCGCCGACGATCAGGAGGAACGATGAAGGACGACTTCAGCGACGAGATGCTCGCGTCTGTCGCCCGTCGGTTCTATCTGGAAGACGCGTCGAAGGTCGAGATTGCCGCCGAGCACGGTGTCTCACGGTTCAAAGTCGCCCGCATGCTGCAGGCGGCACGTGAGACCGGGGTGGTCTCGATCGAGCTCCACGACCGGGCCGACCAGCGGGTGCTCCTCGCGCGGCAGCTGGCGGACCACCTCGGCCTCGAGGAGGTCCGCGTCGTTCCGAACGGCGGCTCGGATGCTGTGGACCGAGAGCGCATGGCTCTCGAAGCCGCCCGACTCGTCTCGCGGCTCACCCGGCCCGGCGACACCATCGGCATCTCGTGGGGTCGCACGATCGTCTCGATGACCTCCTATCTGCACGAGCTTCCGCAGTGCACGGTGGCTCAGCTCACCGGCACCGTGGGCAACGACGTCGCCCAGTCGCCGATCGAGGTGCTCTATCGGCTCTCGGCGCTGCATCCGCTCACGACGGTCGGTATCTTCGCGCCGTTGTTCGCCGCTTCCGCGGCTACGGCCGGGATCCTCCGCGCGGAAGGCAGCATCGCCACCGCACTGGCGACATACGACCGCCTCACCACGGCCGTGGTCTCCATCGGATCGTGGGAGCCGCGGATCACTCAGCTCGAGGGTTTCCTCGACGCGGCAGATCTCGACCTTCTCGAGAGCGGATCCGCGGTGGCGGAGATCGCCGGTACGTTCATCGATGCCGGAGGAGCCACACTGGACCTCCCTCTGAACGACCGCCGCATCGCCGTCGACCTCGAACAGCTGCGGGCGACTCCGCACGTGATCGCGGCCGCAGGTTCGCTCGCGAAGGTCGACGCGATCCGTGCGGCGGTGTCGTCCGGCATCCTCACCGTTCTCATCGTGGACGAGGCCGCCGCGCGCGCTCTCCTTCAGCTGCCGCCGACCGATTCCGTACGCCGGACGCGACGACGCGAGAAGTGAGTCGGCACACGCCGAAACTCCGCAGAACGACACGAACTTCGCACCGGATCCCGCGGATCCCTGCGAAGTTCGTGTCGTTCTGCGAGATTCGTGCCGGGCGCGCGGCCCGTGTCGGGCGCGCGGGCGCGCGACCTACAGGGGCGGATCGAGCCGCGCGAGCGCAGCATCCATCTGCTCTGCCATGTGCGCGTAACCACGATCGGACGGATGCAGGCCGTCGGATGCCATCCAGCTGTCCGCTGATCCGGCGTAGTGCCCGTCGAGCCAGTGACTCGCGTCGGGGATCCAGTCCGCGCCGATCTCACCGGCGGCGCGTTCGACCCAGCCGATGATCGTCGCGAGCGATTCGGGACGCGTCTCGGTGTACCAGAACGGCTCGACGACGATGATCCGCGCAGCGGGCAGGGCGTCTCGCAGACGAGTGAGGTCCGCGGTGATCGTCTCGTGGATCAGCTCGGCGCGGGAACCGTAGCTGAAGTTGTCGTTCAACCCCATCGTCACGAACAGGATGTCGGGCTCCTGCGCGATCACGAGCTCGGGCAGATCGTCCGCACCGAAGTCCGTGCGGTGATTGACGAACCCGAGCCCGTTCACACTCGGGTTGAACTCGCGCCAGCCGCGGTCGGTGCTGATGATGCTCGACCAGCGCAGGGACGGGTCGCTCGCTCCGGTGCCGAGCGTGTACGAATCGCCGTAGAACGCGACCACCGGTCCACTCCCCGGCGTCGCGGAGGTGTCGGGGACGGGGATGGGGGTGCAGGCCGTGAGCCCCAGCGAGAGGGCGGCCACGGACGCGAGCGATCGGAGACGGCGCATGCTCCTTGTTCGTCGCCGATCGCTCACCGGATGGCGCGACTGTTCTCAGTACAGCCAGCGGCGCCCGTTCACGAACGGCAGCGCCTGCCACCACGCGCCGAGACCCGCGACCGTTCCCGCGCCGATCGTGGCGAGCAGCCAGCCGACGAGGATGTAGATCAGGTGGTCGTCGACGATCGGGTTGTTCGAGAGGGGAAGCATGCTCAGGTAGATCCCGCCCATGACGAGCGTGCCGCCGACGGCGGCGAGGCGCAGGCAGACGCCCATGAGGAGGGCGACGCCGACCGAGCCGAGGCCCAGCATGAACAGCACGTCCACGACCGGGTTCCCCGCGATCGCCTGGAACATGCCGGAGAGAGCGCCCTCGGTGTGACTCAGGTATCCGGCGCTCGGGGACTGCCCGGCGAGCACCGATCCCTCCGGCGGTGTCGCGAGCCCGAAGCCGAAGAGCTTGTCGACGAACGCCCACAGGTAGACGAAGCCGAGGGCAATGCGCGTCGCCGCGATCAGGATGCGTGCCGCGGGGGAGTCGCGGACGACGCGGTCGGGGGCGGTGCTGCGGGCAGTGGCGCGGGTGGCCTGTGCGGATGTGGACATGGTTCTTTCCTCCGGTGGGGTGTGTTGCTGGGGTTGTGGGGTGTGGGGTTGTGGGGTCAGTGGTCGGCGGCGGCGAGCAGGATCCCGGACGGCATCGCCGACAGCTCTATCCGGGCGATCTCGGCGAGCGCGGTCGACGTCGTCGCCGAGAGTCCGGTCGTGCGCGGCTCGCCGTCGCCCGTCCACGTCGCGACGACCTGCCGCGTACCGGCGATGTCGGTGACGATGAGCACGTAGTCGTGACCGGCCGCGATGCCCGCCGGATACGCGCACGACCAGTCCAGGCGCGTGCCCCACGTGCGCTCAGACAGGGACAGGTCGGCGTGCACGCCGCTCTCGCCGACCGGGTCCAGCCGCACGGTGGCGTTCTCCGCGTCGGCGACCGTCGTCGATCCGAAGCTCTGCGTGCCCACGAAGCCGGCTGCGCCGCCCAGGAACACCAGGCCGACCGCGGCTGCGGCGAGCAGCATCCGGGTCTTCCGCGTCCTTCGTCGCGCCCGCTCCGCCAGGGCGGTGAGCGAGGAGGAATCGGATGCTGCCGCGTGCACTGCCGCATCCGCCTGCCGGGGTGCGGCAGGGAGTGCGGCCAGCAGCCCGGGGAGCGGCGCCAGGTCGCTCACCGCCCGCCGACAGGACGAGCAGGCCGACATGTGGTGATCGAACTCGTGCCGCTCGGTCACGCTGAGCACGCCCATCACGTAGGCGGCGTCCCACTGGGAGTACTGATCGTGGTTCACGAGACGACGCCCCTCTCCTGCAGGGCCAGCCGCAGCGCGCGCATGCCGTAGTGGAGGCGTGATTTGACGGTGCCGGCGGGGATGCCGAAGTCGGTGGCGAGCTGGGCGATGCTCTTTCCGCCGTGGTACGCCCCGCTGATGACGGCCCGGTGGTCGGCGGGGAGCGTGGCGAGGGCCTCGGCGATGACCCAGCGCTCGAAGAGGCGCTCGGTGTCATCGTCGTGCGTCGCCTCCGGCATCGTCTCGACCGTGATCTCGCGTCTGCGGCGGGCGCTGCGCAGATCGTCGGTGACGAGGTTCCGTGCGACCGTGCACAGCCAGGCGCGGACGACGGGTTCGGGCCTCGTCAGGATGTCGGGGTTCTGCCAGGCGCGCAGCAGAGTCTCCTGCACGACGTCATCGGCGAGTGCCGCTTCGTACGGCAGGGAGATCACGAAACCGCGGAGCATCCCGGAGTAGCGCTCGTGGATGCCGCGCAGCAGCGCATCGGCATCCGACGTCGTCTTCACGAGATCTCCCCCGGTACGCGGCGGCGTACCTGTGAGAAGAGACGGCGGTAGTGGGGGAAAGGTTCAGCCCGGCGGGCAGGATGCCGGAATACAGGTGGCGGGGAGGAATCGGGGCTGAGTCGGGGGTTCCGCTCAGCGCGCGCCGCACGAGCCCGTGGGCCTCCGCAGGATCACCGTGTCGAAGGGCGGGATGACGGCTTCGAAGGCGCCGGAGAGTCGCACCGTGAGCGCGGCCGCCGTGCGGTTGGCGAGCACGGTGACAGCTTCGTCGGGCGTCTCGGCCACGAAGCCGGTGACGCCTTCTCCGTGATCGGCGACGACGGGGAGCACGCGCTCGGCGGCGAACGCCACGGCCAGCACCTCCGCGACGGGCCGCCAGGTGCCGTCGGTGTCGAGAACGCCGCCGGGCCCCGCGTGCGGGAACAGGGTCACGCGTGCGACCCCCGCGGCGGCGAGGGCGACGAGCACGCCCACCGTCCAGGCCGCCGCGAAGGCGGTGCACTGCCGGGGATCGGATTCCGGGCACCGACGGAGGGTCACGGGCGACACCGCCACCCGCTCCGGGTAGCCACCGGCACGGGCGCGACCGCGGGCTGCCGTGATCATGTCGGCGTAGGACTCGGTCGTGCGCATCACCGCCAGATCATCGGTGTCGTGCACCTGGGCATCGATCGGCAGGCAGACGCCCGCGAGACCTTCGGCCGTGAGCGGGAAGCGGTTGAGCTCGGCGAGATGGGCGTCCGTGCCGGCGATCAGCGGCGCGGAGATGCCCGCCGCCGCGAGCGCCCCCCGCACCACCTCGGCGCTCGCCGCGGTCGTGGTCGGGGCGTCCTCGGTGAAGGCCAGCACGTGCGCGATGCCCCCGGCAGCGAGCAGGCCCGTGAGGGCGAGCGTCTGCGTGGGCGTCTCGGCCGCGACCGTCACGGCGAGCTCCACCGGGAGTCCGAGGTGGCGGGCGTGGGCCACCGCCTCTGCACCGTGCACGGTTCCCTCCGCGTCGAGCCGCACGTCGACGCGCACCCATGCCGGCCGGAGCGCCTGAATCGCAGCATCCGCTCCCGGGTCGCGCACCGAGGAGAGACCGAGACCGATGCGCGGCCACCACGGCGCCGTCGTGCCGACATGCAGCTGCACCGGAGCCGCGTCGGGGCGGAACCGCGGCGGGAGCTGCCCCGTCGCGCGGACGGTCACCGACTGGCGCACGGTCTCACCCGCGGCGAGGTCGAAGGGGAACGGCAAGGCGAGCGGCCGCGAGTACGTCTTGAACGATGCGTCCGACCAGTTGCGCTGATCCTCGGTCTCGAACACCTCGCCGTCGAAGACGATCTCGACCTCGGCCCCTGACCGTGTCGTCTGCCGGAAAGCGGATACGTCGAGGAACGGCTGATGCGGGGCGACGAGCGCGGGAAAGGCGGATGCTTCGACGTCTCCGCTCGTGTGCGTGACCTGCACCGGCCGGCCCGCCGCTCCGAGAGCGTGGAGCACGACGAGTCCGATCCGGTTGGTGACCAGCGGGACGGATGCTGCGCCGTCGAACTCGAAGCGGATCGTGCTGTCCGCCTGACCCGTGATCGTTCCCGTCCAGGCGAAGTCGATTCCCTCACTGAGGTGCACCGAGCGGAAGCGCACGCGGAAGCCGTCGTCGGCGATCGTCGTCTCGTCGACCGTCACCGCACCCGGGATCGTCTGCCAGTCGGCATCCCGCACGATCCCGGCGATTCCGGTCAGGATCTCCTCGTCGCCGAGCCGCAGGGTGCGCAGCGCGCTCTGCTCGTCGAGCTCGACGGTCCACGAACCGGCGTGCAGACGCTGCGACATCGTTGCCTCCTCCGACTCGATGCAATCAGACGGCGTTCAACGCGACGGCGCGGGGATGTGAACGGCGAGGCCGGGTCCGCTGCCGCTGTCGGGGCTGCTGTCGCTGTCGCTGCTGTCGGCGCGCCCGCTGGTGATGACCGTGCGGCGGAGCTTCTCCAGGCGGCCGGTGCGCACGCTGTCGATGAACACCGCGAGAAGGATGATCCCCGCCTGCACCATCTGCGTGAGGTACAGGTCGACGCGCACGAAGCCGAGCCCCGTGTTCACGAGCTGGATGAGGAGCGTGCCGACCACGGTGCCGGGGAACACCGACCCGCGCCCGCCGAACAGGCTGGTGCCGCCGAGCACCGCGGCCGCGATCGCGTCGAACTCGATGCCCTTGCCCGCGGCGGGTGTGACCGTGCCCGAGAACTGCTGGATGACGGCGACGAAACTCGCGAGTCCGACGAGGGCGCCCGAGATCGTGTAGACGAAGAACTGCACTCGTCCGACCCTCACTCCGGCGCGGGCGGCGGCCGCCTTGTCCTCGCCGGTCGCGAGGAGCTGCCTGCCGAACGGCGTACGGGTGACCGTGGCGTGGGCGAGCAGCACGACCAGCGCGAAGATCACGATCGGCAGCGGGATGCCCAGCACGTTCTGGGCGCCGAGTGCCGTCACGGCGTCGGGGTAGTTCACCTCGCGGGAGTCGGAGACCCCGTAGCCGAGGCCGCGGAACGCGGTGAGCATCGCGAGCGTCACGATGAACGGGATGATCTTCAGCACCGAGACAGCGAAGCCGTTGAAGGCGCCGAACACAGCGCCGATCCCGATCGCGAGCAGCGGCACGACGAAGATCGGCATCGCGACGGTGTGCACGATCTGCCCGACGACGACCGCCGTCAGGTAGAGCAGCGAACCCACGGCCAGGTCGATGCCGGCGGTCATGAGCACGAGCGTCATCCCTACGGCGAGGATGCCGACGTAGGCCGACTGGCGCAGGATCAGCGTGATCGTATCGCCGGAGAGGAATCGAGGATCCACGATCGCGAACGCCAGGAAGACGACGACGAGGAGGATGACGGGAACGTTCTGGAGTGCGATGTCCTTGATGCGGGCCACGTCACACACCTCCCTGCAGTTGGATGGATTCGGCTTCGCCGGCGGCGATCTCGTTCGGCTGCTCGCCGAAGGCCGCGCCGAGGATGACGCGGGCGTCGAAGGCCTCCTGGGTGAACTCGGCGACGATGCGGCCCATGCGCATCACCACGATGCGGTCGGCGATGCCGAGGAGTTCGGGCAGCTCGGACGAGATCACGAGGATGCCGGTGCCGCCGTCGGCCCGCTCGAGGGCCGTGCGGTACACCTCGTACTGCGCGCCGACGTCGACACCCCGCGTGGGCTCGTCGAGGATCAGCAGCGACGGCTCGGTGAGCAGCCACTTCGCCAGGACCACCTTCTGCTGGTTGCCGCCGGAGAGCGCCTGCACCGGGGAGCGGGTGAGATCGGCCGACTTCAGCCGCAGCTGCTCCGTGACCGCCTGCACCCGTCGGCGCAGCGATCGTCGCCGCAGCGGGGCGAGCACACCGCCGCTCCACTTCGACAGCGACGGCAGCGCCGCGTTGGTGACGACCGGGGACTCCATGAGCAGCCCCTCGCCGCGGCGATCCTCCGTGACGAAGGCGAGCCCCGCGGCGATGCGTGCCCGGGCGGACAGGCGGGTGATGTCGCGCCCGGCGAGCTCGATGCGTCCGGCATCCGCCGCGTCGAGCCCGGCGACGACCTGGGCGAGCTCGGTGCGCCCCGCTCCCATCAGCCCGAAGACGCCGACGACCTCGCCGCGGGCGACCGTGAGCGAGGCGTCGTCGACGAGCCCGGTGGCGGAGACGCCCGTGAGCTTCAGTGCCGGGGCGTCGTCGGCGGATCCGTCGGTGTAGCCCGATCGTTCGGGGTACAGGCTGTCGAGCGGTCGGCCCACCATCAGCGTGATCAGCTCGCGCACCGGGAGCTCGGCCTCGGCGCGCACGTCGATCAGGGCGCCGTCGCGCATGATGGCGATGCGGTCGGAGAGCCGTTTGACGTCGTCGAGGATGTGCGACACGTAGATGAAGGACGTGCCCTGGTCGCGCAGGCGTTCGATCAGCCCGAACAGCAGCTGCGTCTCCCTGCTGGTCAGCGAGGTCGTCGGCTCGTCGAGGATGATGAGGCCGGGGTCGCCGAGCGTCCCCTTGACGATCTCGAGCATCTGGCGGTGTCCGGGGCTGAGCTGCTCGACGATGGTCGAGGGCGAGAACGGGAGATCGAGCTGGGCGAGGGCGTGCGCCGTCGCGCGTCGAGCCGCCTTCCGGTCGGTGAAGACTCCGAGCCTGCGTGGATAGGCCGTGAGGAACACGTTGTCCATGACCGAGAGCTGCGAGAACAGGTTGAGCTCCTGGTGCACATGTGCGATGCCACGGGTGCGCGCCTCGGCGGTCGACCGCGGTGCGTACGGCTCGCCGTCGACGAGAAGCCTGCCCTCGTCGGGTGTGAGCACCCCGCCGACGATGTTCATCAGGGTCGACTTGCCGGCGCCGTTCTCGCCGACCAGGCCGAGCACCTCGCCGGGTGCGACGGTGAGCGAGATGTCGCGGTTCACCGGCATCCCGAAGAAGCTGTGCGAGATGCCGCCGAGTTCGAGGCGGGGCGCAGTGGTCATCGTCTGGCTCCCACGATCCGGTTGCGGGCCACGTCGAGCAGGGCCGCGGCGACGATCACGAGCCCCTTCACCACCCAGACCACGTGGAACGGCAGGTTCATCAGGTTCAGGCTGTTGCTGAGGATCACGAAGAAGAGGGCGCCGAGGAAGGCGCCGAGCACGCTGCCCTTGCCCCCGAAGAGGGAGATGCCGCCGATGATGGCCGCACCGATCACGTCGAGCAGCATGTCGTCGCCGAGCGTCGGACGACCTGCCCCGAGGCGGGCCGAGTAGAGCACGCTGCCCAGCGCTGCCAAGCCCGCGCTGATCACGTAGGCGGAGACCACCATGCGGGTGTGCGGGATGCCGGACACGATGGCCGTGCGCCGGTTCGCGCCCGAGGCGTAGAGCCAGGCCCCGTAGGTGGTGCGCGAGAGCACATAGTGCGCGATGACCGCGACGACCACGGCGACGGCCATCGCGACCGTGAGGAAGGAGCCGATGCCGCCGGCCTGCGCGTTGCCGATCGCGGTGTACTCGGCCGGCAGCCCCGTGACGTTCTCGCTGCGCGTCATCCAGATCGCGATGGCGCCGAACAGGAGCATCGTGCCGAGGGTCATCATGAACGGCGGCATCCGCAGCAGCGTCACGGCCAGGCCGTTGATCAGGCCGATCGCGCAGCCGACCGCCACGATGAGGAGGATGGCGAGCAGCACGCCGCCTATCCCGGCATCCGACAGCACTCCGCCGGACTCCCCGATGATGCTGCCCCAGAAGGCGGTGCCCGAGAAGAGGGTGGGCGTGAACGCCTGCGCGATGAAGAGCGCGCCGAACGTGTTCGCGACGCTGATCACGGCGGTCTGGGACAGGTCGATGCCGCCGAGGATGAGCACGAACGACTGACCGATGACGATGATGGCGAGCGGCCAGAGGTTGGAGAGGACGTTGACGGCGTTGCGCTCGGTGAGCATGCCGGTCGCGAACGGCGCCACCGCGAGCACGTAGATCACGATGAGCGCGAGGACGAATCCCTCGCCGGCGAGGAATCGGCGCAGCAGCTCGACGCGTCCTGCAGGACGGTCATCCGGTGGTGCGGCGGGTGGGGCGGTCTTCTGTGCAGTGGACACGAGGGATCCTCAGGCAGGAGGGACGGGTGGGTGACGGCGGTGCGGCGCTCGGGTGCGCCGCACCGCCGAGAGGGTGGCGTCAGGAATTCGGGGGCGTGATGATGCAGCCCCAGGTGTCTTTCTCCTTGTCGCCCACGTTGTCCTGCGTGAGGGCGAAGCCCGGGTCGAGCAGCAGCTCGTCGGGGTCGGTGACCTCGTCGTCGATGGCCTTCGCCAGCGCGGTGAGCATGCTCTCCGCCTCGTAGAACAGGTCCTGCACGCCGGTCGCGTCGACGTAGCCGTCGAGCAGCAGGTTGCAGGCGCGGTTGTCGCCGTCGATGCCACCCATGATCACGTGGCCCTCTTCGCCGGCGGGCTTCCACATGCCGAGGGGCTCGAGCACCGAGCGGATCTGCGGGTACAGGAAGTCGGACGACGTGAAGAGCAGGTCGATGTCGGGGTTCGCCTGCAGCGCGGCCTCGAGGTTGGCCTGACCGGTCGCGGCATCCCAGTTCGTCTGCACCTCGATGGGCTCTTCGAACAGGTCGGGGTGGGCATCGATGACGTCGTAGAAGCCGTTGCGGCGTTCGATGCCGTTCTGGTCGCTGAGGTTGCCGACCATCACCAGCGGACGGACTTTGCGGTCGAGGTTCAGTGCCTCGGCCTCGGCGGCGAGGTGCTCCACGGTCTGCTCGGAGACGCCGCGGTTGTCGGCGACGGCGACGATCGCGGCGCCGTCTTCGGACGCGGGCGGGCGGTTGAAGACGCCGATCGGGATGTCGGCCTTGTTCGCCTCGGCGATGATCGTGTTCGCGCTGGATCCGTCCTCCGGGATGATGATGATCCCGTCGACGCCCTGCGTGATGCAGTCGTTGACCTGTTCGAGCTGCTTGTTCGGGTCTTCGTTGGAGTTGTGCTCGATGACCTTGGCATCGGCTGCCGCGAGCGAGCTCGAGATCGACGAGATGGCGGCCGCCCAGAACTCGGTCTCACTGCCTGAGAAGCCGAAGCAGATGGTCTTGCCTTGGAGCGAGACGCCGACGTCGATGGCGTTCTCGTCTTGTGCGGCCGGTCCGCCGCCGCCTCCGGTGGTCGTGCAGCCGGTGAGGGAGAGGACGGTGATGGCTGCGACGGTGATGCCGGCAGCGAGGGTGCGTGCGTACGACACGAGGCCTCCTTGACTCGGGTAGAGACGCGCCTGGTCTCTGGTATGCCACACTATAACCAGGCCACATGCCAACATGCAAGAATGCGCCGATGGGCGCGCGCACCTGAAAGAATGGGCGGACGCATCAGCGGACACACAGGAGGACCGATGGAGTTCACTCAGCTGCAACGAGAGCCGTCGCTCGCGTCGCGTGTGACCGAGAGCATGCTCACCTCGATCGCCGCCGGCAGTCTCGCCCCCGGCCAGTGGCTGCCCTCGGAGCGCGAGCTGTCGGATCAGTTCGGCGTCTCCCGCACCGTCATCCGCGAGGCCGTGCGCGGCCTCGAGGCGAAGGGCGTCATCGAGGTGCGATCGGGACGAGGGGCCCGCGTCGCGCACGTCGATTCGTCCCGGGTGTCGGAGAGCCTGCAGCTGTACCTGTCGGGCGCGCAGACCGAGCAGCTGCTCGGACCGTCCGAGATCAGCGAGGTGCGCGAGACCCTCGAGCTGCGGCTCGTCGAGCTCGCCTGCGAACGCGCGACCGAGGCCGACATCGCGGAGATCGGCGCGACCCTCCAGGCGATGGCGGATGCCGCGACCGATGGCGAAGCCGCCGTGCACGACGCCGAGTTCCACCGTCGGATCGCCGTCGCCACGCACAACGCCCTGTTCGTGGCGCTGCTCGAGTCGCTCAACGCCGTGATGAAGCCCCTGCGTGAGCGCAGTCTCGAGCTCGAGGGGCGGCGGGCGCTCGCGCTCGAGCAGCACGGTGCCGTGTTCGATGCGCTGCGGCAGCGCGACGCCCGCGCTGCGCGGGAGGCCATGAGCGGTCACCTCGACGATTCGCGGCAGTACTACGTGCCCGACGGGGCGGATGCCGCCGCGGCTGCTGGTGCCGAGGTCGCCGAGTGAGGGCGCTCGACGGCCGGCGGGCACTGGTCACCGGCGCAGCATCCGGGATCGGCCGGGCGACGGCCCTGCGGTTCGCCCGGGAGGGGGCGCACGTGGTGTTCGCCGACCGTGACCTCGCGGGTGCTCGGGCCGCCGTCGCCGAAGCGGACGGTGGGCATGACGCGGTCGGCGTCGACATCGCCGACGAGGCATCTGTCGCGGCCGCCTTCGCCGAGGCGGGGTCCCTCGACGTGGTCGTCGCCAACGCGGGGGTGCAACTGATCGGCGTCGACGCGGCCATCGGCGACCTCGAGCTCGACGTCTGGCAGCGCACGATCGACGTGAACCTGACCGGCACATTCCTCACGCTCAAGTACGCGGTGCGCGCCCTGCGAGATCGCGGCGGGTCGATCATCGTGACCGGCAGCCCGACCGGCCTGACCGGTGAAGGTGCGGGCTTCGCGGCGTACAGCGCGTCGAAAGCGGGCGTGCACGGGCTCGCCCGCACGGCCGCCGCAGACTATGCGGCAGCCGGGCATCCGGGTGAACACCGTCATCCCCGGCCACGTCATCACGCCGCTCGTCTCGGGCATCGTCGATGACGAGGTGGCACGCGCGGCGATCGTCAGCCGCATCCCCATGGGCCGCGCGGGGCAGGTCGCCGACATCGAGGGCATCATGGTCTACCTCGCGAGCGACGAGTCGCGCTACGCGACCGGCTCGATGTTCGTCGTCGACGGCGGCATGACGACGATCTGACGGCCGACGAGCCCGCTCGGCACGATCGCGGACAGGTTTCGTGAACTTTTTCGTGACGAATCGGCGGGTCCACGCGTCTTACCTGTGAGCGAGTCGATCGCTCCCGGCAGGAGCCCACGCGGGCTCGCGGCCGGCTCACAGATCGAGATAGGACCCGTCATGGCAAACCAGGACCAGAACACCCCCGCCACCCCCTCCGAGAAGGAGCTCGCTCAGACCGCGACCGCTTCGAAGCCCGCAGCCTCCACCTCGCGCGTGGATCGCTCGTCGAGCTTCTCGACGTCGCGGATCCCGGCGGACGCGGATGCCGCGGGCAAGACGGTCATCGCCGACGGCGTGGTCGCCAAGGTCGCCGGTATCGCCGCTCGTGAGGTCGCCGGCGTCTACGCCCTCGGTGGCGGCGGAGCACGTGCCTTCGGCGCGATCCGCGACGTGATCAACGCCACCGACCTCGCTCAGGGCGTCAAGGTCGAGGTCGGCGAGACCCAGGCGGCCGCAGACCTCACCATCGTCGTCGAGTACCCCGCTCCGATCCAGGAGGTCGCCAGCAACGTGCGCGCCGCCGTCGCCGGTGCGATCACCCGTCTCGTCGGCCTCGAGGTCGTCGAGGTCAACGTCGAGGTGAACGACGTGCACGTGCCCGGCACCGACAACCAGGAGAACGAGGAGTCGCGAGTCTCATGACCCCCACCACCACCGGCGCCCTGATCGGCGCCCTCCTCGCTCTCGCGGCGCTGCTGTTCGGGTTCTGGGGATTCCTCCTCATGGCCCTGTTCGCCGGCATCGGCGCGATCGTCGGCCGGATCGTCTCCGGCAAGATCGACGTTCGCGGACTCGCCGACGCCTTCACAGGGCGGCGCACCTCCTGATGCGCGTCGACCAGCACCTCGCCCCCGGTGGCGGCCCCGCGGGGGCCGCCGCCGGAGCGGACGCCGTCCCGGGCCGCATCGACGTGAGAGAGCGCGTGTACCGCACGGTCACCGAGCAGGCGTCCGCAACCCTGATCGGCGTGCCCCGTGGTGGCGTGAAGGTCGATGTCGCGGAACACCCCGGAGGCTTCGCCGTCCGCATCGCGACGCCGCTTCCCGTCCCCGATCTCGACGACACCGTCGCGATCGCCCAGAGCATGCCGGTCCTCGACCGGGCGCGTGAGCTGCAGGAGCAGTTGCAGCAGAACCTCTCCCGCATCCTCGGCCGAGAGGTGACGCGCATCAACCTCACCATCACCGGCGCCACCATCCCTGAAAGGAGACGAGTGCGATGAGCACCCCGGTCCTGCGTCGCGTCGTCCGACGCGAGACGCACTCGCCGCGTACCGTCGCGACGTTCGTCGCGGTCATCCTGCTGATCCTGGCGCTCGCCTACATCGGACTGGAGATCGTGCTGAACCTCGCGGCTCAGCCGGCGCTCCTCTTCGGTCCCGCCGCGGCAGGCGGATGGCTGGTCGGCCTTCCGACCGCGCAGCCGGCAGGACTCGTGATCGCCGGCAGCGTCGTCCTCGCCATCATCGGCGTGGTCTTCGTCTGGCTGGCCGTCACACCCGGCCGCCTGTCGAAGCACACCCTCGAGGCCGGAGACCGTGCGGTCGTCGTCGACAACGGCGTGATCGCGAGCGCTCTCGCCCAGCACCTCTCGGATCAGACGGGTCTCGCCCGCGAGAACATCACCGTCGGCGTGGGCCACCGCAGCGTCGACGTGACCGTGCGCCCCGGCGCCGGCATCCCGCTCGACAAGAGCACGGTGCAGTCGGCCGCCGAACTCGAGCTGCAGACGTACCGGTTGACCCGGAGCGTCCGCACGCGGGTTCGTATCGACCGCCCCGACGAGAAGGAAGACGAGCTGTGAACAACACGAACCGTGCAGTGAACCGCACCCTGCTGCTCATCATCGGGCTGGTGTTCCTCGGTCTCGGCGCCCTCGGCATCGCCATCATGAGCTGGCCCACGGCCGCCGACGTCTGGACGTCGGCCGGAAAGGGCGCCCGCACCTGGCTCGACCAGACGATCGCGGCCACCGCGATCGCGGGCGGCAACCTGTCGTGGATCGGTGTCGGCGCCGTCGCCGCGGTCGTCCTCGTCGTCGTGCTGCTGATCCTGGCGCTCACGAGCGTCGCGGGTCGTCGGTCGAAGACGGTGCTCCGCTCGTCCGGTGCGCAGAACCCGCTCGGCCGGGTCACCGTCACGGAGTCGTTCGTGTCGGATGCCGTGAAGAACTCGCTCGCCACGCGAGACGAGATCCTCTCGGCCCAGGTCACGGCCAACGACATCAAGCGCCGGCCGGTCCTGCACGTATCCGTCACCCCCCGCCAGAACACCGACCCCCGGGAGCTGGTCGAGCACGTCGATCGGCTGCTCACGAACCTCGCCGCCTTGACCGGTCGCGAGACCGAGACCTACGTATCGATCCACACCGGTCTGCGTGCGCGTCTCGCTCACGACCAGCGCCGACTCGTCTGAGTCGCGTCCACCGCACCCACCCGGAAAGCAGCCATCATGCAGAACAAGATCCTCCTCATCGGCGCCGTCGCCTTCGTCGCGTACATCCTGGGCAGCAGAGCGGCGACGGTGCAGATCGACAAGGGCGAGTCGGTGCGGCACCAGCTCGTGCGGATGTGGAACGACCCCCAGGCCAAGAAAGACCGTCGCAAGAAGGCCGAGAAGGCAGCCAAGGCGGCACGGAAAGCGCTCGACAAGGCGCGGCGCTGAAACGGCATCCGCCCCCTCCCAGACTTATCGCCGGTCGCTGCGCGGCGCGTCGATAAGGCGTCGGGGATCACCCCGACGTCATGATCACCACCAGGAAAGGAGCTCCCCATGGGACTCGATGACAAGATCAAGAACGCCGCTCAGGACATCGCCGGCAAGGCGAAGGAAGCGATCGGCAACGTGACCGACAACGACAAGCTCGTCGCCGAGGGCAAGGCCGACCAGGCCAAGTCCGACGTCAAGCAGGCCGGCGAGAACATCAAGGACGCCTTCAAGAAGTAATCACCGGCGACCCGGAATGCGGGGTGGACGGGGGAGACCCTGCCCACCCCGCATTCTCGCGTCGCGGTGCGGATCACGTGCTCGCCCTCGCGCATTTCGCCACTCGTCCTCGGCGCGGCGGGCCTGAGGAGTCGCTACCGTAGCCGGTAACGACTGAGGACTTCGATGGACCACGACACCGCTGCACGCACCTCCCTGATCCGCTCCGCCTCGGATGCCGGGTCGAAGGTGTTCGCGACGATCCTCACGCGCAGCCCGATCAGCCGCATCGACATCGCGCGGCACACCGGGCTCTCGCAGGCCGCCGTCACGAAAGCCGTGTCGCCGCTCGTGGCCGCCGGTCTCGTCGACGCACCTCCTGCCGCGCATCGCGACGGCAACCCCGGACGCCCGGTGGCGCCGGTCTCGATCGTGCCCGAGGTCATGATCATGCTCGGTGTGAAGGTGAACGTCGATGAGATCATCGCGGTCGCCACCGATCTCGGCACCGCTGTGCTCGCGATGGAACGGCGGCTCCTTCCGCAGCACGATCCCGATGCGGTGCTCGAGGCGATCGTCGACGTCGTCGGCGTGCTCGAGGACGCTCTCGGCGGACGCTCCGCCGCGATCGCCGGTCTCGGCGTCTCGGTTTCGGGCGATGTCGACACGCAGGCGGGTGTCGTGCGCGAATCCGCGATCATGGGCTGGCGCGACGAACCGTTCGGCGCGCGCCTGCAGGAGCGACTCGGCCGGCCCGTGACCCTCGAGAACGACGTGCACGCGCTGACCGTCGGCGAGCACTGGTTCGGTGTCGGTCTCGGTACGGCGTCCTTCGCGATCGTCACGATCGGCCGCGGCATCGGCAGCGGGCTGCACCTCAACGGCCAGGTCGTCACCGGAGCGTACGGCGTCGCCGGCGAGATCGGGCACCTGCCGCTCGCCGACCCGCAGCGGATCTGCCCGTGCGGCCGCCAGGGCTGCGTCGAGGCCGTGGCATCGACCGCCGCGATCGAGGCCGCGGTGTCGGCCGCGCATGGTCGGCCGGTCGCGATCGACGAGGTCGTGCGGCTCGCGCACAGCGGCGATCGGGCTGCGGAGGCCGCCTTCCAGGAAGCCTCAGCGATCATCGGCACCGCGATCGCGACGCTCGTGAACCTCACGGGCCCCGAGCTCGTCATCATCGGCGGCGAAGGCGTGTCGAACTTCGACCTCTACGATGCCACGCTGCGCCGCGCCTACGAGGCGCACGCGTTCGGTGCCGCCGCGCGCTGCCGCATCGTGGTGCGCCCGCACACCTTCGAGGACTGGGCTCGCGGTGCTGCCGCGGCGGCGATCCAGTCCCTCGTGCTCTGACGCGCAGCATCCGCAGCATCCGCAGCGTCCGGTTCTGTCGGGCAGAAGTTCGCCCGGCGGTCTCAGGCTTCGACGGCCGTGAGGTGCAGCAGCATCGCCTGGCTGGGGTTCAGCACCGGCAGTGGCAGCCCCTGCTCGAGCACGGCTCCCGTGCAGACGAGGTCCTCCGCCTGGCGCAGCCAGGACGGGTCCTCGACCTCGTGTCGGCTCGCCGGGCCGACCTCATCGCGCACCCGTACGCGGTAGCGCGTGCGGGGGTCGAGCCCGGGGAGCTGCACGCGCGGAGTGTGGGCGACGCCGCTGGTCTCGGTGCGCACCCAGGCGAACAGCGCCTCGCGTCGATCGTGCGCGACCACCCCGTGCAGCAGCGCACCGTCGTCGACCGTGTCGGCGCGCACGGTGACGCCCGAGTGGATCAGGCCCCGCATCTCCTTGTACAACGCCGCCCACGCCGCGATCCCACGGCGTTCGTCTGCCGTCGCCGCGTCGAGGTCCCACTCCAGGCCGGCGTGGCCGAACAGGGCGGTGACCGCCCGGAACGAGAAAGACGCGTGCCGGTGCGTGGTGTGCGACTCGGCCGCGCCGATGTGCGAGCCGATCAGCTCGGGCGGCAGCAGCGTCTGCGTCCAGCGCTGGATGCTCTGCCGTTCGATGGGATCGTTGCAGTCCGACGCCCACACGCGATCGGTGCGCGCGAGGATCCCGAGATCGACTCGTGCGCCCCCGCTCGCGCAGGACTCGATCTCGAGCAGCGGATGCCGACGGCGGAGCTCGTCGAGCACACGGTAGACACCCTCCGTGTGGGCCCGCACGCGCCGATCGCCGTGCGTGCCCAGTGCGGCGTGTAGATCGCGGTTGTGGTCCCACTTGACGAAGTCGACGGCGGCCTCGGTGATCACCGCGTCGAGGCGCTCCACGACGTAGGTCGTCACCTCCACGCGGGAGAAGTCGAGCACGAACTGATGGCGCGACTCGAGCTGCCGTTCCTCGCCGAGGAGCCAGTCCGGGTGGGCGCGGGCGAGGTCGGAGTCGGGGTTCACCATCTCCGGCTCGAACCAGAGCCCGAACTGCATGCCCAGCTCGTGCACCCGGTCGGACAGCGGCCGGAGTCCGGCAGGCCAGACCTCGTCGTCGACGAACCAGTCGCCGAGGCCCGCGTGGTCGTCGCGGCGCCCGCGGAACCAGCCGTCGTCGAGCACGAAGCGCTCGATACCCAACTCGGCAGCCGAGGCGGCCAGATGCGAGAGGGTGTCGAAGTCGTGCTCGAAGTACACCGCCTCCCACGTGTTCAGCAGCAGCGGGCGCGGCGATCGCGGGTGTTCGGGGCGGGATCGGAGGGAGGAGTGCAGGCGCGCGGTGACGCCGTCGATCCCCTCGTCGCTCCAGACGAAGAGTGCGTCCGGCGATCGGTAGGTCTCGCCGGGCTGAAGGCGGACCTCGCCGGCGTCGACGACCTCGCCCGTGCCCAGCACCGAGCGGTGCACGCCCGCACCCTCGGGCAGGCGCTCGACGAGGGTCTCCTGGTTGCCGCTCCACGCCAGGTGCGACGCCCAGATCTCACCGGCGCGGAAGCGGAAGCCCGCGGTTCCCGCCATCGTGAGCAGCGACGCGTCGTGACCGGGGCGGCCGCGCCGCGACGAGCGCAGCCAGGTGCCGTCGTGGATGGTGGACCGCTGCGGGCGGCGCTCGTTGGTCCAGCGCCCCGAGAAGTCGAGCACCTCTTCGGCGCGACCGGGGAGGGGGAGGAGGGCGCGCGCGGCGCGGATGTCGATCGGCCGGTCGGCGGTGTTGCGCAGCTCGATCGTGGCGTGCAGGATGCCGGCGGCGTCCAGCCGGTAGGCGAACACGGCCTCGGTGAGCGACGCGGCGTCGCGCAGCGTGAACCGCACTTCTGACTCCGCGGCATCCGTGGCGATCAGCGTGAAGCCGTCGACGACGGCATCCGCCGCATCCGCCTCGATCGCCGGGGTGCCCGACCAGCCGTGCGCGCGCCCGGCCGCGATGGAGAACGACCGGGGGATGTCGATCGAGCTGTTCATGACCGCGGGGATGGCGGTGGCGGTCATGCCGGAAACGTCGTCGTCGCCGAGCGCGCGGCCCCAGTGCACGAGAGCCGGTGCCCCGAATGAGTCGGCCGCGAACAGCACGCTGACGCCGCCGCGGCGGAGGTGCGCGAGAGCGGGCGTTCCGAGCGGGTCGACGCGTGGCCGCCTGATACTTGACGTCATGAATTAATCATCCGAGTTCGCCGGTCGCACCGCAAGCCGGAACGAAGGCCGACCAAGCCCGGGTCGACGGTACCATCCTGGTGGAGACGGCGGATGCCGCGACGCCGGTCGCGATCTCGTTCCGCCCCGCCCCTGACGAAAGGCCCCGAATGCGCATCGCTCTGCACTCCGAGATCCGCGACGGCGCGATCGACGACTATCGCTCGCACCACGCCCGCATCCCGAACGGCCTCGCTGCGTCGTTCGCCCGCATCGGCATCCACGACTGGACGATCTGGCGCTCGGGTCATCGGCTCTTCCATCTCGTCGAGTGCGACGACTGGGACGCGGCGCTCGCCGCCCTGGCCGACGATCCCGCCAATCACGCCTGGCAGGCCGAGATCGGCCAGTTCGTCGAGCTCTTCCGCGACGCCGACGGGGCAGAGGGCATGGCTCCGCTCGAGGAGGTCTGGGACCTACGGTCGCAGGTCGCCGATCCGTCGACGGTGGGATGACGGCCCGCGGAGGCTCATGAGATAGTGCGGGTGCTGCACGGCACCCGAGCGCCTTATTCCGTGGGACGCGCGAACGAAGCTCGAACCGACCGAAGCTCCGGCCTCTCTCGTGCGCCGCCCCATCCGGGCCGCTCCGGCGCAGCGTCCTCCACGGAGGGCCGGCCGACCGACTTGCGAGCGTGTCGAGTCTCCTCGACGATGGCGGCGAGGCGTTCGAGCCCCTCGGCGCCGTTCTCGACGTGACTCCATGTGACCGGCTGTGCACGTGCGTTTCCTCGCAGGCATGACGACAACGTCAGACATGGTGCGACTCGCTCCTGAACAGGACCTCTGCTTGCTGCATCTCGCGGGCGCTTCCATCCGCGAGATCCGCGACGACCGCGAGCCACGGGATGGGGTCGCTCACCGGGCCGTCGACAGCTCGCAGCACCACGTTCTCGGGACCACGCGCCGGGAGCAGCATGTGCTTGCGCACGAGGCCGTCAAGGTCAGCCGCGTGAACATATCCTTCCGCGAAGCTGGCGGCTGATATCCCCGCTCGTCGGTCACTCTTGCCGGAGGGCAGGAAGCGATGGTCCTTCAAGAGTCCTGCCGGATCGGGGGCGGACCATCGCGACCGAGTGGCACGCCGCGACAGTGCGGAGCGCAGCACCGCCACAGCATCGTCCCGTTCGAGCACCTGTTTCCATCGCAGCCGTATTCGCGACGACTCCGAAGGAGACAGCCAATCGGAAGGGCGACCCTCCGCAAGTTCGATGAACGCCCACGCGATTCGCGGGCTGAATGGCTGTCCCGACCGGCGGGGTGATGACGGCAGGCTGGACGCGTCCACCATCCACTGATGCCCGACGCGCTCACCGCTCAGATCAGACGACATCAGCATCGCACGCACGCGCCGCGGCGAGATGCCGAGGCGAGACGCGGCGTCTGTCACGCTGATCAGACTCATGAACAGTATTATTCCGAGATCGGTATAATACTGTCAAGGAAAGCGGCTCGTTCGACTGCTGCGGCAGACGTTGATGACTCGGCCGGAGGTGGCCTGACGAGGCTGAGGCAGAAGGCTGTACAGAGCCGAATCGCTCTAGTGCGCGGTGTCGGCGTAGCCCACCGTCCGCCTTCCGAAGCAACCCCTTCTGGCGACGGGACCCCGCTCAGGGCGTGGATACGCTGGGCGTATGGCATCGATCGCACCCGTGACCCGAGACGACTACGACGACTGGCTCATGCTGTGGAACGCCTACCTCGTCTTCTACGAGACCACCCTCGACGCGGAGACGTCGTCGGTGACGTTCCAGCGCCTGACTGATCCGGAGCCTCCCATCCACGGTGCGATCGCCCGAGATGACGAAGGTGCGGCGGTCGGGATCGTGCATTGGCTCACTCATCCGGCGACCTGGGCGAAGACGGACTACTGCTACCTCGAAGACCTCTATGTCCGCTCCGACCAGCGCGGCACGGGCATCGGAAAAGCGCTCATCGAGCACGTGCGCGGGTGGGCGGAGAGGAACGGCTCAGCCAAGGTGTACTGGCTCACCGCCGAATCCAACACGACGGCGCGAGCGCTCTACGATCGCGTCTCGACGCGCTCCGGAATGATCCACTATCAGATCGGTCTCTGACCGGATGCGGCGTGAGGGCCCGTCGCATGCGCGGACGATCATGTGGAGGGACTTGCAAAGCTATTCGGGACTACTGAGTCGCTCTCGCCCTGTTGTTCGGACTGAAGTTTACGCCGATCTCTGCGAGCCGTTCAGTTGGGCGTTCCACGGCTACTCCAGACAAGGCAGATCACTAAATGCCTGTTGAGCTCGATATTCAGCATTCGCGCATCGCGAGATACGCCGTGGGTTTCGCTACGTTCTCGCACCTCGGGGATCAGACAGGCGTGTTCTCATACTCTTCCTGGCAGGTGGCGCACTTCGGCTTCGTCTCGTGATCCGCGGTGGGAACGAACCAGTGGCCGCACATGGCCTGGACCGCCTCTCCGTGAACGCTGGCGTACGCGATGTGGTCGCGGTGCGAGTAGTGCGCGACAGTGCCGAGCCGTACCTCTCCGGGCCGCACATCTGCGGACAGCTCGCCGGAGTCGGCGGCCGCGCGGGCGGCGGACATCGCCTCTTCCGTGAGCACCGTCCAGTGCGACTCCGCGTTGTCCTTGAGCGGGGCACACCGCCAAGCCTCTGGCTGCGGGTCGATGGCGGAGGTGGCGATGGCGGACGTTAGCCTGCAGAGGCGGGGATGTTCCCACCCGACAGGCACAAGTTCGATGACCAGCTCGTGCGCCGTGATTCCATCCACGTCCGTGTGCACGACGGTCATCGACATCGTCAGTAGTTCGGCGCTGTCGGGCGAGAGCACGGTGGTGTCGTAGGTGTTCTCGGGATTGTTGACGGCAGCGTCAAGGAGCACGAGAGCGGTCAGATGGACCTGCAGCTTCCAAGCGTCAAGTCGAGCGACGTTGACCTCGATCCGGCGGACAGCGATGTCCTCGTCCGCTGGGAGGAACGCGTCGGAGCCGGCGTGGCAGCGTCGGGCGAACTCCTCGTAGAAGTCTTCCGGTGAACCTTGACGGTGGTAACCAGCCGCGCCGAGCCAGGCGGTCTCCTTGCCGTCGTCTTCGAGGACGGCAGCCGCACCGCGCCACCGCGCCGAGTAGGTCTGCTTGAACCACTGCCGGTCGTTCACGGCGCTGATGGTCTCCCGCAGGGCCCCGGCGTCGTCGTCGCCGGCGAACTGGTCATCGAAAGCGAGGATCAGCGGATGGCGCAACTGCGACAGTGCCGGCAGCAGCCTCAACTGCTTGCGCACCGCCGAGTCGGGGATGTCGCCGCCGACCGCCTTCTGGGCAAGCTCGCGTAGGCGCTTCGCGTTTGCGAGGTCAGCCGGGGTTGTCCAGTCAGACGCCAGATCCTCGGTCGCGCAGCGCAGTGTGACCCGGCGGCTTCGTCCCATGGCACCAGCATACGAACTGCAAGCGACACCGGGCACACCTTGGGGTCAGTCGAACTCGTCCAGAGCAAGGTCGTCAAGGTCGTCGGCGTGCGCGAGATCCTCGGCGTGACGCTTCTGCATGGCGAGCATTCGTGCACGGTACGCGATGAGGTCGGGCGCCGCGATCCGGCGGTCTCGGGCTCCGACAATGTGGTGAGCGAGAGCTCCGGAGTCGAGGATCTTGTACAGGTGGGTGCGGCTGACACCGAGCAGCTTCGCGGCCTCGGATGGAGTGAGGTCTTCCTTTTCGGACACGACGAACGTGTCGTGGCCCCCACGGAGGGCAAGGGAGAGGTTCTCAAGGGTGGTGCGCAGCGCGCCGTCGGGCAGTTGGTGGAAAGCAGATTCGAGGACGGCGATCTCGGTCGTGGGCACGTTGGAAGCGTCGAGCTTAGGCATGGTAGTTGCCTCAGTTTCTGTCGGAGATGGCCACGCTGGGGACGTGGCGGGTGGCGGATGCGGCTGGACGGGAGTGGTCACCGTCGTCGGCGTGTACGCATGACCTAAGTGTCACACATGGCACGGAATCGGTCAATTCGGGAATATCCGCCCTATGCGCGGGGTTTCGAAGAGCACGTGCTCAAGATGTCACAGGCGCCATAGATGCCACATGTGTCACGCATGGAATATTCTGTGCTAACCTAGAAGGTATGACGACGAAACTCGAAGCGCGCGGTGAGCTCCTGACAGCTCTGCGTCTTTCGCGTGGGTTCACGCAGGTGGAGCTGGCCGCGGAGGTGGGCATCTCCCAGGCGGCGTTGTCGAAGGTCGAGTCCGGTGAAGCCCGCCTTGAAGTCCAGGCCTGGCGCAAGGTCGCGGAGGCGTTGATGGTGCCGCTCTCGGCATTCCGCGACGTACGGTCGACCACGGCACCCGCCCGCATCTTCCATCGCAAGCAGCGCACCACTCCGAAGAGCGCAGTGAACAAGGTGGCCGCCGAATTGTCCCTGGTTCGTCTTCGCGTTCGCGACCTCATGGGGGATCGGACCACGACGCTGCGCCGCCACGATCTCGAGGGCGGATTCAATACCCCGCAAGAGATCGCGCGCGATGTGCGCGACGAGCTCGGCCTCGGCCGTGAACCCCTCGGAGACCTCGTCGCCATCCTCGAAGATGCCGGCGTGCTGGTGCTGCGGTGGTCGCTGGACACTATTCAGGTTGATGCCATCGCATCCTGGCAAGACGACAGCGTGCCGGTGATTCTCGTCGGCGAGCATGTTCCCGCCGACCGTCAACGTTTCACCATGGCTCACGAACTCGGGCACGCTGTCATGCACGAGGGTGCCGCAGAGAAAGAGCAGGAAGCGGAGGCCGACGCGTTCGCCGCAGAGTTCCTCGCCCCCGCCTCTGAGATCGAGAAGGAGTGGCCCCGGGGGGCTGACCTTGACGCCCTTCTGTTACTGAAGCGGCGGTGGGGAATCTCCCTGGCCGCTCTGATCAGGCGAGGCAAGGACGTCGGTCGTCTCACCGATCAGGAGTACCGGCAATGGAACATCCACCTGAGCACCACGGGGATGCACCGCCGCGAACCAGACCCCACTGAGCGTGAGAACCCCACCGCGCTCACCACAGCAATACGCAAGTTCCTCGATGAAGGCGCGAGTATCGAGGACCTTGCGAGCAGTGCCCACATGTACCCGCGCGAATTTCAACTGACCTTCCTTGAGGAGACGCCATCATGAGTTTCACCGTCATCAACAACCCCAGTACCACCCCGTCCTCGCTGTTCATCCCCCCTCGCACCGTCGAGAGCGGTGATGCTCTCGCCCTGCTCTCCGACCGACAGTTCCACGTGGCTGGCCGGAACATGAGCGTCGAGGCGAGCCTCATCGAAACCGCCGCCGGTGGAGCGATCCTCGTCGGCGACGATGCGGTGGCGAAGGTTGCCTCCATCCGCGCTGCGAACCCCAACCTGGCCCTCGTCGTCGAACCGCGCGCTCTGCGCAAGCACCTCGCGACCGACGCTCAGCCGTTCCAGCTGTCTGCGGCCACCCTCGGTGGCGACCTCGACCGGCAGCGCATGTACAGTGACCTCGCCATCACGCCCACCGGGCAGATCCGAGCGGGAGATTCCGCCGCATTGAAGGCCGCGCTGCGCGAGGCGAACAAGCTCGACCGCACAGACACCCTGTTCGCGATCCCCGCCTTCGCTGGCTGGCTCAGCGAACCGCACTACGTCAAGCAGCTCATCGCCGTGATCAACCACAGCAAGCACCCCTTGCTGCTCACCTTCATCGACGGACACAACCCCGTCGGGAGCATGAAGCGCGCGCATGCCTACCGCCGCGTTTTCCAGGAAGCCAGTGTGCCGGTCGTCGCCCATCGAGCCGACCTCATCGGCTTTGACGCTCTCGCGCACGGCGCCATCGCCTCCGCCATCGGTTCCTACCCCACAACTCGGCGCCTGAACCCCTTCGACCACCGCGGCGGGGGCGTCTCCGACCCCGAAGACATGTCACCGCACATGCTGCTCCCCGACATGCTCCGCATCGTCCGTTCGACCCACATGCGGCGGGAGTGGTTCGCGAGCGTCACACCGATCCAGTGCTTCTGCGTCATCTGCCGCGGAGCTGATGTCGACCGACTGCACGAAGACGAGACGGAGCGTCGCATCGGACACAACCACAACGTCGTGAACCTCGACAGCCTGTACTCGTCGTACGTCGGTCTCAACACCGCAGGGCGCCGCGCACTTTGGGCAGACCAGGTTCAGGGTGCTCTGGATACCTACCCGCAGCTGGAGGCGCACCTCGGCCGGAGCCTGGTTGTGGACTCCATCCTCGAGAAGGTCTGGGCGAAGGCGTCCTAGTCGTCTAGGTCGCGGAACTGGCCGTACACGAGCTCGGCGAAGCGCCAGCGTGCTGACGACCAGCGCTGCGGCACGTAAGCGGCGGGCATCATCACGCACTCGCCGTCCGGCATCTGAAGTCCGATCCCGTAGTGGGAAGCCTCGGTGAGCTCGAACGTGCTCACCGAGGCGGACGTCGTGATGGTCCGCGGCCCATACCCGGCCCACCTGTGCGCCACAGAGCACCCGCGCTTCAAGCTCGTGGACGTGATCTCGATACTGCGCACGTCCACGGCTGGCTGTGCGCGCCGCTGCGCCCACAGGCCACCCTCAGGGTCTTCGAGGACCGCCGCGAGGTGCGCACTGTCCACCTTCCGCAGCACGCGCTCGAACCGTGGTGACACCGGCCCCAGTCGATCCTCCGGGGCGCTGAGGAGCGCAGCCAACAGGAACTCATCTCGGATCTCGCGCAGCCCGCACCGGACGCGCGCCTCGTGCTCGATGCGGTTCACGGCGTACGTGACTGTGAGTACAGACTGGTCGAACTTGCCCTCGTGCCGGTAGATCGCATCCGACTCCTGCAACAGTTCAAGCACGGGCAAGCTCCTGTGCGGCATCCCAGAACGGGTGCGAGATTCGCTGGAACCGGACGGGCTCTGTCCGAGCCTGTCGTTCAAGTCTCTCCATGAGTCCCACTCCTTCCAGAGCGACAAGAATACGCTGCACCGCCGACTGTCCCAGACCGAGCCGTTCCTGCAAGCTCTTCGAGTCGACGACGCCCTCCCCGGCGCCGATTGCTTCGGCAACGCTCAGCATATGCGTGTTGTTGAAGAGCAACTTCGACCTCGAACTGATGCGGCTCTCCACTGTTTCAGTGTAACTCGAAACCTAGGTTCCGAGTTACACGCTGACTTAGCTCACACGGAGTGCGGCCACGTTCCCCGGCCGCTCGTGCCAGGGGCACCTCGTGCACCCGCCCGACAGTCGCCGGTTCGGGATGCTCTGCTCGGTCTCGTGGCCGTCCTTGCGACTCCAGTGGTGCTTGTCGTTCGACCCGTGCATCACCTCGTTCGGGTACTCGCGGTTGCGGTAGGGGTGCCAGTCGCCGACGAGCTCCGGGTCGGTGGTCGTGAAATCGTTGAAGCCCTCCAGGCGAAGGCGGCCGGCGCAGTGCGGGCAGTCGGAGCCTCGGGTGCGTGCTTCGAGCCGCATGGGGAAGGTGCGCGTGTGCCAGCTCTTGGTGCACAGCCAGACGACTTCGAGCTTTGAGCCCTTCGTGTAGTCCGCGGGCTCGCGTCCTTCGTTGAGTTCCGGCAGCCAGCTCGGGACGAGGTGGGGGTGGGTGTCGACGATGTTGCGCCCGGAGGTGCGGGTGTGCTGCTTCTTGCATTCAGGGCAGCTCTTGCCGCGCACGCGCTGCTTCACCGAGGCGCGGTACGCGCGGTCCTTCGGGCAGAGCCAGTCGCGCGTCTTCGGGTCAGCGGCGTTTAGCTGCGTCGCGGTCTTGGCGTAGCCGTCCTTCGAGTGCAGCTCTCGCGCGATACGCGGGGGCGTGGTCGCAAGGTCGTTCGCTCCCACCAGCGTCACGCGACGGTGGTTTGTATTGGGAGCGACAAGGTACGCTCCGGGATCTAGGCGTACGTGAGTTCGCGCGGGGCGAGGTCGCAGTCGACGAGGACGGCGCTCCCGTGACGTATGCCGTTGAGCCTGGCGACGTCGAAGCCGTGGTCGCTGAACGGCTCTGCGCGTACCCGACCCTCGGCTCGATGAACCACAGGCGGGACATTCACCCCGGCCAGGTGCTCTGGCTCACGCCCGATCCGGACATCCCCGGGGTCCCGTATTACAGCCCTTGGGACCGCGCCTGGCGGGTTCCGACAGATCCCGTACCAGCAGGCAATCGAGTTCGCAGGCGCGGCGGTTGACGCGGGTGACGTAGACACCGTGCGGGCGATTTGGAACGGCACACTCAAGGGAATGTTCACCAATCAGGACACCATCGACGCCGTCCAAAAGGTGGTCGACTCCGGCGACCTCGACGTGCTTCGCCAGCTCTCCTCCTGGCGCTGCCTCGGTCACGCAACCCGCCTCGGCAGGCATGCTAAATACACTCCCCGACGCTCCCGCGCCGACTTGACATCCCTAGAAGCGTCCCGCGTCGAAACGTCTGTTCGCCAGCGCGGAACTCAATCACCGGCGGTGAGCGGTGTCGACCTGTAGAGTCTCCGGGCCCGTACTCAGCCGGGAGGCTAGGTACGCGACCGGTTTCTTTGGCCGCAGCAACGAGAGGCGGCCACTCGTCCTTGAAAACTTCAGTCTGAAGTAACTCAAGAGTGTCCGGAGTAGCTTTGGACGATCATGTGGAGGGACTGACGGGAATCGAACCCGCGCTATCTGCTTGGGAAGCAGAAGTTCTGCCATTGAACTACAGTCCCGAACCTGCTCGGGGAGCAGGTGAACGCAAGCCTACCTGCCTCCCGCCCGATGGCAAAAGTTCGGGGGTCATCGTGGACGACTGCCCACGATGACCCCCGAACGATGCATCCGCTCAGCGTCGCCAGCGCCGCCGTCCGGCGAAGGCGAGCCCGCCGCCCACGAGGAGCAGTGCGGCCAGAGCGAGCATCGAGGTGAGCGCGGTCGCGTCCATTCCGGTCGCGGCCAGCCCGCCGCCGGACGAGACCCCGCCGGTTCCCGGCTGTCCCGTTCCCGGCTGTCCCGTGCCCGGCTGTCCGGTGCCAGGGTCTGCCGCGCGCACGGTCAAAGCGGCGCGGAACTCCGTGCCGTCTGTCCGTGTCAGCACGACGTGGTGCTGGCCGGCCGGGATGTTCGCCGGGACCTTCCACGTCAGCGAGGCGGCGCCCGCACCGTCGGCCGTCACCGTGCCCATGTCGACCGGGTCGGAGTGCAGCGCGAACGACACCTCCTCCGCAGGCTTCAGCCCCGCGACGTCGACGGTGATGCTCTTGCCGGCGGTGACGGCATCCGTCGAGATCGTGATCTCCGGCGCTTCCGGGGTCACCGGTTCGTCGAGCGTCACCATGATCCAGCTCACCTGCACGTCGGCGTCGCGCGTCGGGTGCAGCACCAGCTCGATCTCGCCCGCATCGCCCACGGTGATGTCTCCGTAGCTGCGCGTCTCGTCGGCCGCGACGTAGTCGTGGTCCTCTTCGACGACCGCGCCGTTGACGCTCACCTTCGCCCCGCGGTCATCCCACTGATCCCAGGGATCCGCGTAGCCCACGTGCACGCTGTAGCGTCCGGCATCCAGGTCGCCGAAGCGGTAGGCGATGTCACGCCCTTCGACGGCGTACCGCAGGGTCGAGAACATCGTGCCTTCCGCCGTGCCCGACGACTTGCTGCCTTCGCTGACGTAGCCCCACGATGAGCCGGTGTCGGCGTCGTCACCGAGGGCCTGATCGGGCCGGGTGTTCTGCAGGTCGCCCTCGTCGGCGACAGCATCCCGCAGTGCGACCCAGTCGGCGGTCTGCTGGCCGCCGGCGTTCACGGCGTACCGCAGCCCGTCGGGCACCACGGCGATCGTGCGGGTGAACGTGCGCCCGCCGAACTGCGGCAGGGTGCCCGTCGCCGTCACGACGCCCGGTACATCGAACGATCCGCTGAACGTCCAGGTGACCGGCTGCTCGGTCGCGATGCCGTTCCTCGTCACGTTCACGACCGGCACGTCGAAGTCGCCGCCGACCGGAACCGTCTCCGGAACCGCCGACACCTCCCACGCCGACCACTGGTCGAGCTGGTCGAGCGTCCACTCGTCGTGCACCTCGACCGACAGGGAGTCGCCGCCCTCGCCCATGCTGAGCGGAAGCCACACCATCTGCGCGTTCTTGAGGTCGGTGCCGCCGTTCCAGCGGTCGCCCATGTAGATGTACTTCCCGTGGTCGGGGTCGACCGGGATCACCGAGGAGGGCTGCGAGTTCCAGGAGTTGCTCCGCGCCCACGACGGGAACGGGTCGCCCTTCTCGGTCCACTCGCCCATGAGGTCGGTGGCCGTCGCCCAGCGTGACGGGTTGGGGCTCCAGCCCGTCGTGCCGGACGTGATCAGGAAGTACCGTTCGTCGTGCTGGAAGATCGCCGGAGACTCCCGCGACTGGTTCACGAAGATGCGGTTGTAGTCCTCGCCGAGCACGGCCTCGTCGGCGGGCGTCGCGAGATCGGTGTACTCGTCGTTGAGCTTCGAGATGAACATGGTGGCGTTCTCCTCGCTCGAGTAGATGATGTACCCGGTCCCGTCGTCGTCCACGAAGAGGTTCATGTCGCGCGCCATGCCCCGGTTGTTCGGAGCGTTGTTGGGCGGGTCGGCGTCTGCCGGCGCGTAGTTCAGCCGGTAGCTGTCGATGTAGCGGAACGGGCCGAACGGGGAGTCCGCCACAGCTACACCGGCGTTCGCCTTCGCGTACTGCGCGGAGGACGTCGCCGACGGTCCGTCCATGTGCGCCCACATCACCCACTTGCCGGTCTTCTCGTTGAAGATCACCTTCGGGCGCTCGATGATCGGCGGGGTGACCCCCTCGACCGGCACTGTACCGAGGTCGCGGTACACGGCATCCTTCTGATCCTGTGAATAGTCGCCGTAGAGCGCCTCGAAGTACGGGGCGTCGAAGTCGTCCTTCGATGACAGCGCCCGCAGCGCGACGCCGCGGTCCTCCCAGTTGTAGAGGTCGTAGGAGCTGTAGACGTGCACGCCCGGCGCCGAGTGGTAGCCGTTCGTGCGGTCCTCGCCGTAGAGGTAGTAGATCGTGCGGCCGTCGTCGTCCTTCGAAGGGACGACCTGGCCGCCGTGGGCCTGGATCACCTCGCCGTCGGTGTCGAGCCACTCCTGACCGGGGCGGAAGCTAGCGTACGGAGCGATGTCGTCGCGCGACGCCTCGAGCTTCCATGACTGGTTGGCGCCCCAGTTCGACTGCCACAGGCCGACCGATGCGCCGACCGACGTCGATGCACCCGCCACGTCGAGCACGCCGCCTCGGCCCGCGTTCAGCAGGCTGAAGGTCTTGCCGTCCGTCGAGGTCATCATCCACTGGGCTGACGGATCGGCGGATGCTGCCGCATCGTCGACCGTTCGCAGCACGGTGCTGTTCCCGTCGGCGACGAGCGTTCGCCCGTCGGCTGCGCGCAGTGCGAACCGGTCGCGCGAGGTGCCCGGCTGGTCGTCGAGCAGGGTCGCCGTCCAGGTCTGCGCCTCGATCAGCTCGGGCTCGCGGGTGCTGCCGAGCTGCGTGCTGTCGTCGACGACGGTCAGCGCGTGGCCGCTCTGCACTCCCGTGATCGTGTACGAGTCGCCGTCGCGGAGCGCGGGAGCGTCGGCGGAGACGCCCTCGACGCCGGAGACCACGAACGTGGTGACCGACTTCGCCGGAACGGTCAGGGTCGCCGTCCCGTCGGCGCCGACGGAAACCGCGGTGCCGGCGCGCAGTGCGTTGGCCGTGGGGTCGGATGCCGGTGACTCGGTCGTCACGATCGGGGTCACGGTCGCGCCCTCCTCGATGTCGCCGAAGAGCGACAGGTCGATCGTGATCGCGCGGTCTTGGTCGCTCTCGTTCGTGTGCACGAGCGTGGCGCCCGAACCGTCGCTGTCGATCGCGGCGGTGGTGTCGTCGTCACCGACGCGCACCAGCTGGTCGCCGGGCTCGATGTAGTGCGTGAAGTTGCGGAGCGTGTTGTACTTCGCGTTCGTGCGGATGCTGCACGAGGGGTCCGCGTCTCCGTCGGCGATCCGCCGTTCGGACTCTCCGTCGGCGTTGCAGTCGAAGTCGATGAAGACGGAGCCCCAGTTCAGTTTCTCGACCTTCTCCATGTTGTAGAGGTCTTCGACCGGCTGCCAGAGAACCCAGGCCTCCGGCTCGAGCTCGCGCAGGTCGTCGCTGACCAGCTGCGCGATGCCGAGACCGTTCTCGATCGCGTCGGGGTTCCAGCTGTTGCCGCCCCAGTTGCCCTCGACCTCGCTCATCCACAGCGGCTTGTCGGCGCTCTTCGCGATGTCCCTGGCGAGCTGGCGGTTGCCGGTGCCGTAGGTGTGCACGTTGAGCTGG
The DNA here is from genome assembly GCF_051294855.1 of Microbacterium sp. PMB16. GTDB lineage: Bacteria > Actinomycetota > Actinomycetes > Actinomycetales > Microbacteriaceae > Microbacterium. The sequence goes on along the minus strand of NZ_CP145908.1, from coordinate 981,346 downwards.
GCGACCGCGTCGCGTGCCTCGCCGTCCCAGCCGTTCCAGTCCTCGACGAACTTCTGCGGGTTCGTCTCGTCGGGGCCGGAGATGGCGGCATCCGTCGTGGTGTCGGATTCGGCGAGCTCGGCCGCGAGAGCCTTGATCACCTTCGCCTGCAGGGCGGGGCTGACGTGCGCCCCCTCCTGGCGGCTGGCGCTCGTGGGCCAGCCGTCGTCGCCGAGGGTCGTTCCCCAGTAGTTGGTGTTCGGCTCGTTCAGCGGGTCGATCGTGTCGAACGTGATGCCCTGGGTGTCTTCGACGTGTTCGACGACCGTCTTGATGTAGGTCGCGAACGTGCCGAGCGAGTCCTGACGGATCTGGTCGGCGTTCGAGTCGGTGCCGCCGCTGACGAAGCCGCTCTCGGTCATGAAGTAGGGCGGGGAGTTGCTGAACGCCTCCCAGGTGTCGACCTCGTCCTTGATCGCCGAGACCCACGCCAGCTGCGCAGCATCCGCCGAGAAGTCGTAGTCGCTGTCATTCTCACCCGTCCACGCGGCGCGGAAGCGGTCGCGGTCGGCGAAGTCGGAGGAGATCTCGCCGCTGCCGTCGGTGAGCGGCGCGTCGGGGTTCCACCATCCGGGAACGGCGCCGCCGGGGCGGAGGTAGTCCGGCACGTCGGAGGCGTTGCCACCGCCGATGTTGTACCGCGCGATGTTGAGGTTCAGGCCGTCGTCGCCGAAGACCTTGTCGATCAGCTCATCGCGCAGTGCGGTCGGATAGCCGCCGGTGGCGTTCGCCATCCAGACGAGGCTTGATCCCCAGCCCTGGAAGGGCTCGCCGGCATAGGCCGGATTGGGTGTCAGCGTGAGGTCGGATTCGGCAGCGGCGGCCGTTTGAGGGAGGGCCGCAAGTCCGCTCGCCGTCGCCGCGAGTACCGCGGTCATGGCGAACGCGCGCCGGGCAGGGGTCGCTCTTCTTTCAGACATCCTTGTCCATTCAGATTGTGTTGACGTTAACATGTCGACGTCAACACAATCTAGCGGATGACCGTCCTCCCGACAAGGGCGAAGCGGGCAACTAGGCTGAACCCGTGCTTCTCAGTGATCGCGACATCAGGGCAGAACTCGCATCCGGCCGCGTCGGCCTCGACCCGCACGAGCCGGAGATGATCCAGCCGTCGAGCATCGACGTGCGCCTCGACCGGTACTTCCGTCTGTTCGACAACCACAAGTACCCGTTCATCGATCCGTCGGTCGATCAGCCGGAGCTCACGCGACTGATCGAGGTCGACCCGGAAGAGCCGTTCATCCTGCACCCCGGGGAGTTCGCGCTCGGGGCGACGTTCGAGCAGGTCAGTCTTCCCGACGACGTCGCGGCCCGCCTCGAGGGCAAGTCGTCGCTCGGACGCCTGGGCCTGATCACGCATTCCACGGCCGGCTTCATCGACCCCGGGTTCACCGGTCACGTCACCCTCGAGCTGGCGAACGTCGCGACCCTGCCGATCAAGCTCTGGCCGGGTATGAAGATCGGGCAGCTCTGCTTCTTCCGGCTCACGTCGCCGGCGGAGAACCCCTACGGCTCCGGTCCGTACGGCAACCGCTACCAAGGGCAGCGGGGCCCGACGGCATCCCGCTCCTTCCAGAATTTCCACAAGACAGACGTCGGAATCACCGACGTCGGAGCAGTCGGAGGCTGAGATGAGCGACGTCAGCGGCACCACCCCGGATCCGCCGGTCACCCCGGAAGAGCCGGAGATCGCGCCCGCCGACGTCGTGATCCCCCCGCCGCCTCCGGAGATCCCGATCCCGGAAGGACTGCTGAACCCGCCGGTCTCCGAGATCCCGGTGGCCGATGCCGTGATCCCGCCCCCGCCGCCGGACACACTGCGTCGCTCCGATCGTCCACGCCCGACGCCGGCGATCCTCGAGGGCGATCAGCCGGCCGCGGTCGCCGACGACTGGGCGCAGCCGTCGGTCGCACCCGAGGTGCCGACGTCCGGCGGCTACCGCGGACTCACGGTCGCGATCTTCGCCTTCCTGCTCGCGCTGCTCGTCGTCGCGTTCGTGCTGCTGGCCTATCTGCTGGGCACGGGCAGGTATCCGTTCTTCGTGTTCGACGACGCGGCCTCGCTGTCGGCCGTGCTCACGCCGCTGTTCTGACCTCGGCCTTCGTTCCGGGCTCCGCTTTCGGGCTGGACTCCGCCTTCGCGGGGCGTGTCCGTGGGGCAGCCGTGCCGAGCGCGTCGACCGCGGCGAGGCCGCCGGTCGCCAGCGCGATGACGGCGTCGAGCGTGGCATCCGCCGACAGCACGCGCGTGTGCCCGAAGCCGTCGGTGCGCAGCAGTCGGGAGCGGTCGCCGTGGGCGGCGTGCAGGCGCAGCGAGTCGGCATCCGGCATCCGCTGATCGGTGCGATCGTGCACGACGAGCAGTGACGTGTCGGCGGGGAGCGGATGCTGCGCCGCGTCGTACTGCGCCGTGACCGCGGTCTCGTCGAGGCCGAGGCGACGCTGGAACCGCGTCGTGAGGTTCTGGGCGGTCGCCCGGTCGACCCTGAACTCCCGCACGAACTCGTCGAGGAAGGCGGCGGGACCCGCGCCGCCCGCGATGACCGCGACGGCGGGAGTCGGGACAGTCGAGCGGGCAGCGGTCAGTGCGGCGAGGGATCCGAACGAGTGCCCGACGATCATCGCGAACGGCCCGTGGATCGCCAGCAGCTGCTCGGCGAGGGTCACCCAGTCGCGGGCGTCGGTGCGACGGCCCTTCGAGACACCGTGCGCGGGAGCGTCGAACGAGACCACGCGGAACCCCTCGTAGACGAGTTCGCGCACCAGCGGGGCGAACTGCGAGGCGCGCCCGCGCCACCCGTGCAGGAGCAGCACGGTTCGCGATCCGGTGCCCCATTCGTAGCCGGTGACTTCGATGCCGCGGACCGTCAGGCTCCGGCGCCGAGCCTCGCTGTGCGTCGTGGCATCCCACTTTCGCACGCGCATGCGCGGGCCGGGCGCGAAGAACGCGCGGTAGGAGAGGTACCCGGAGATAGCGGGGGAGAGGCGGGCGGTGGTGCGGATGCTGCGGCCGACCAGTGCGGGCAGGGATGGCATGGGGACTCCTTCACCGAAAGAATACGAACGATCATACGTATAGTATGCGAACGATCGTTCGTATACTAGGGGGATGTCGGATAACGCAGTTCTGGACGGGCGGAGGGCACGCGGCGATGCCTCGCGCCGCGTGGTGCTCGAGAGCGCGACCGACCTGGCGTCGGTCGACGGACTCGACGGCCTCACCATCGGGCGGCTCTCGGAGGCGTCCGGCTACAGCAAGAGCAGCATCGCCACGCTCTTCCAGAGCAAGGAGGGGCTGCAGCTCGCCACGGTCGCGGCGGCCCGTGAGATCTTCGTGGCGCAGATCATCGAGCCGGCGCGAGAGCAGCCGCGTGGCGCACGCCGGTTGGCGGCACTCATGCGCAACGGGCTGATCTACTCGCGGGACCGCGTGTTCACCGGCGGATGCTTCTTCGCGGCGACCGCCGCGGACGTCGACTCGAAGCCCGGTCCGGTGAGTGATGCCGTGCGAGCGGGCTTGGCGGACTGGTACGCCTACGTGCAGGTGCAGATCGGCTACGCCGTGGCTGCCGGCGAGCTCGAGGTTGACGACGTCGAGGTGCTCGCCTTCGAGCTCATCGCCCTGGATGACCAGGCGAACTCCCGGTCGCTGCTGATGCGCGACGATCGGCCGTATGCACTCGCCGCCGCCGCCATGCGCGGCCGGCTGCGCGCGGCAGGGGTCGATGAGGAGACGGTCGCTCTCCTGGAGTTGTGAGCGCCCTTCGTCTCGGCGCTTCGCTCCTCGCTCAGGCGCCGGAGCCCACGACGAAACGCCCCACCCGACGGGAAGTCGGATGAGGCGCTTCGAAATCGCGTGGCCGTATGTCAGGCGTCGCGACCGCGCGTGAAGCCGGCGTCGAAGCCGCGCTCGTACGCGTGCTGCGCGTGACGCGCGGCGCGGTGCGGGCCATGACCGCGGTGGCCGTGGTCGCTGCGGTCGTTGCGGCCGTCAGCGTGACGGCAGTCGCCCTCGCGCTCGTCGGCGTCGGGGCCGAAGCCGGGTCCGAAGCCGGGTCCGAAACCAGGGCCGAAACCCGCGCCGAAACCGCGACCGGGACCGAAACCGCGACCCGGACCGAAGCCGCGACCGAACGGACCGCCGAAGCGCCGCGGGAAGCCGCGGCCTTCGCCGCGCTCGCCGAAGCCGTGCCGGCGTCCACGTCCGCGGGGAAGGGGAGTCTCCTCATCCCAGCCGAAGGCGCGGGCGATCTTCTCGAGCGAAGCGAGGGTGGTCGCCATCTCCTCCTCGGAGACGGCGTCGGTCACCTTGGCGCGGATGCCGTCGACGAGGGTGCCGAGACGATCCTTCGCCGCGCGCCCCTCATCCGTGAGTGCCCAGCCGTCGCCCTCGGCGGCGACCCAGCCGCGCTCGACGAGGCTGTGCAGCTTGTGGCCGTCCAGCTTGTGCCCGTGCGGAGGGCGGCGCGCCGGAGTGGTTCCGTCGATGACGTTGAGCAGCCGCCAGTCGCGGCGGCTCGCCTGCTCGCCCTCGAAAGCGCGAGCGAAGTCAGCCGCCATCAGGCGGTCAGCGGCCTTCAGCCAGTAGCCGAAGGGGCGGGAGGTGTTCTCTGAGTTCTGAGAATCAGTGGTGTTCATGGGAAGTCCTTAGATGTCAGTGTGCATGTGCTTGTCACATGTCATGTATATGTAGTGTGACATGCAGTGCTGATCCATGTCAAGTCGCATGTAAAATCGGATTCGTGACCTCTGAACCGATCGACCCCGCCGAAGCCATCGCCCAGGCCCTGTCCCGACTGCGGGGGCGCCGTCCTGGTGGCGGTCCCGGCGGCCGTGGTCACGGCGGTCCGCACGGCTGGCCCGGTGGCCCCCAGGGTGATCACGGCGAACACGGCCCCTTCGGTCATCGAGGCCACCCCGGCATGCCCCCGTGGATGTCCGACCCCTCCGGCCGCATGGCCGGGCCCGCACGGATGCGCATGCTCGAGGCACTCGCCGCGGCATCCGCTCCTCTCAGCGTCAGCGCGTTGGGCGAGGCGATCGGCGTCGATCAGCCGCGCGCCTCACGGCTCGTGCAGCAGGGGGTCGAGAAAGGTTTCGTCCGTCGCGAGGCCGACCCCGACGATGCCCGCCGCACGCGCATCGCCCTCACCGACATGGGCCGCAAGCTCGCCCGCGGTATGCGGGGCGAGCGGCGGGAGATGCTCACCGGAGCCCTGGCCGCATTCACCGACGAGGAGCGCACCGAGCTCGCGCGGCTGTTGAACAAGCTCGCCGACAACTGGCAGCGCTGAGGCTTCCGCCTACGATTCCGTGAACTCCAGCGACGCCTCGTCGTCGACCGAGAGTGACAGCACCACCGTCTCGACTGCGTCGTGCGCCTCGATCTTCCGCTCAACGTCGCGCAGCGACCGCGCGACGTCGTGCTCCTGCGCATCGCCGGCGAGGTCGATCTCGGCCACGATGAAGAGCCGGTTCGGTCCGACGTACTCGATGTGCAGGTAGGTGACGCGCTCGATCTGCGGGAGCGCGAGCAGGGCGGTGCCGACGCGCGCCCGCAGCTTCGGCGCCGCGGTCGCTCCGACGAGGAAGGCGATGTTCCGCCGGATCAGGATGATCGCGACCACGCCGAGCAGCACGCCGACGAGGATCGAACCGACGGCATCCCACGCGGCGATACCGGTGATCTGGTGGAGGAAGATCGCCCCGCCCGCGAGCACCAGCCCGATCAGCGCGGCGGAGTCCTCGAAGAACACGGCGCGCAGGGTGGTGTCGCTCGTCTCCAGCACGAAGTCCCAGGTCGAGGAGCCGCGCTCCTTCGCCAGCCTCCGCGACTTCACCATCGCCTGGGTGAACGATGCGCCCTCGAGCACGAACGAGATGCCCAGCACGATGTACGCGACCGTCGGGCTCTCGACCGGCCCGGTCTCGCCGAGCTCCTGGATGCCGTGCATGATCGACACGATCGACCCGGCGGTGAAGATCCCGAACGCCGCGATCAGCGACCAGACGAACGCATTGCGTCCGTAACCGAGCGGATGCCGCGCGTCCTTCGTCCGCGCGCCTCGGCGGTCGGCGATGAGCAGGAAGATCTCATTGCCGGCATCCGCCCACGAGTGCGCGGCCTCGGCGACCATGGATGCCGAGGACGTGACGATCGCGGCGACCGTCTTGGCGACTGCGACCAGGATGTTGGCGAGGAAGGCGAGGATGACGGTCACGCGGTCAGGCTACTCCGGTGGAGGTGTCGGCACCGTCCCGGGATGTGCACGACTTCGGAGACGTGCCGCGACTCGCCGTCGGAAGGGCCGACCCGCCCGGCGTGCCGCCTCGCGGCTCCGAAGCTGTGCTCGGGGGCCGGGCTGGGCCGGGCCGGACTGGGCCGGGCGGGGCGGGGGCTCAGCGCGGCGCCTTCACCGGGAGCAGCAGGAGGAAACCGGCGATCAGGACGATCACGATGCCGAGGATGCCGAAGGCCGTCTGGCTCGTCAGCACGATCAGCACCGTCCAGGCGCCCGAGGCCATCCAGCTCGCCGCGCGACCGGTCGTGGCGTAGAGGCCGAAGATCTCGCCCTCGCGGCCGGCGGGGGTGACGCGCGCCAGGAAGGAGCGGGCGGCGGCCTGAGCCGGACCCACGAAGGCGCAGAGGATGAGCCCGCCGATCCAGAACACCATCGTCCCGCCGTCGCGGAGGAAGAAGACCGCGAGGCCCGCGACGACCATCGAACCGATCGAGGCGAGGATGATGCGCTTCGGGCCGACCCGGTCGTCGAGGCGGCCGGCGAGGATCGTGGAGACGCCGGCGATCAGGTTCGCGGCGATGCCGAAGATGATGATGTCCTGCGTACCGAACTTGAACACCGCGGTGCCGATGATCGCTCCGAACGCGAAGACGCCGCCGAGGCCGTCGCGGAACACGGCGCTCGAGAGCAGGTACCAGAACGTGGGGCGGGTCTCGGGGTCGCGGTAGAGGCCGGCCACGTCCTTCACCAGCAGCACGTACGACTGGAAGAACCCGACCTTCCGCTCGGGGCGGCCGAGCGAGGGCTCCGGCACATTGAGGAAGATCGGGATGCTGAAGATGATCGTCCACACCGCGCATCCGACCGCGATCAGGCGGTAGGCGAGGCCGTTGTCGGTCGACATGCCGAACCAGTCGAATGTGTCGAGCACGACCACGATGACCAGGGCGAGGATGCCGCCGATGTACCCGAAGCCCCAGCCGAGGCCCGAGATGCGGCCGACGTTCTTCGGGTTCGCGATGCCGATGAGCATCGCGTTCGAGTTCACGGCGGCGATCTCCCCGAACACGGAACCCGCCGAGATCAGAGCGACGCCGAGCCAGAAGAGCGTGGGGGTCGGCTCGACGAACCAGAGGCCGAGCATGCAGATCACCAGGGCGCCGGTGCCGATGCCGAGCCAGAGCTTCTGGCGGCCCGCGGCATCCGCTCGTTGGCCGAGCACCGGCGCGAGCAGCAAGATTCCGAACGCCGCGATCGTCGAACCCAGCCCCAGCCCGGAGGTGAGGTCGGCCTCGGCGGCCATGCGGGCGGGATCGGTCGGGTCGAGCGCGGCGATGTCGGCCGGGAGGAAGCCCTCGCCCACCAGGTACAGCGCCGTGAAGACGAAGGTGAGGATCACGGTGTTGAAGGGCTGCGTCGCCCAGTCCCACAGCGCCCAGGAGTAGATCTGCTTCTTCGGGGCGGGGGTCTCGCCGCGCAGGTCGAGGCCGATGACGCCGACCGCGCCGCTGTTCGCGGTGGCGACGGGCTCGGGCACACCGGCACGCGCGTCAGGTTCGCTCATGCTCGAAGTCTGGCGCTGCGCGGTGAACGGGTGGTGACGGCGCGCCGGGCGCGTGCCCGTGATGGTCGACGCCGTCGCACCTGCGGGTCGGGCGAATCTCAGGCGTACGACGCGGCGAGCAGCTCGGCGAACAGCTCCTCGGGGTCGCGTTCCACTCGCCGCCGGGTGAACCAGTCGCAGATGTTGACGCAGTCGCGGTGCAGCAGGTCGAGCCCCTGCGGGTTCGCGATGATGTCGACGATCTGCGGCAGGTCGATCACCCGCACCCGCCCCTCGTGCACGAGCAGGTTGTACGCCGACAGGTCGCCGTGCGCGAAGCCCGCGGCCGCGAAGATCCGCATGATCTCGACGATCTGCGCGTAGAAGTCGGCGAGTTCGGCGCGGTCGTTGCGCGCTTGAGCCAGCCGCGGCGCGGCGGTGCCGTGCGCATCGCCCAGGAACTCCATCAGCAGCTCGGTGCCGTTGACCTGCACCGGGTAGGGCACGGGCGCGCCCAACTCCCACATGCGGCAGAGCGCCTCGAACTCGGCGAACGACCACTGCGCGGCGGCGACTTCCCGCCCGTGGCTCGACTTCTTCGCGAGGGCACGGGTATCGCGGGTGTTCCGCGTGCTGCGGCCCTCGGTATACACAGCCGAGCGATGGAAGCTGCTGTGCTGCGCCGACCGATACCGCTTCGCCGCGAGCAGCACCCGCTGCGACGGGTCGTCGGGCACGGCGCGCTCCAGCAGGAACACGTCGGCCTCCTTGCCGGTCTTCAGGATGCCGAGCTCGGTGTCGAGCGCTCCGGCGGAGGTCACCACCCACTCGGGCCAGGGCTCGGGCCCGCGTTCGGAGGGGGTGACGGCCGGCCACGTGGACCAGCGCTGGTACTCGCCGGGTTCGACGTCGGCGAAGAAGAGTTCTGTTTCGAAAGGATCAGACAAGTTGTGGCTCCGGGAGGGGAGGCCACACCAGGGATCAGGAGCGGGTGGCCTCGAAGGGAAGGTGGTCGGCGGTGAGCGCGACAAAGACGGTGTTCATGTCCTCAGCTCCTCCCGCTCGGCCTTCCGGGCCCATCCCGGTGCGCCCACGAGCCTAAGCCCCGCCCGTCGGCTCTGTCCAGCGAAACACCCCGGACGAATGGTCGGATGCGGCGGACGACTGGTCGGGCGTCGGCATCCGGATGCTGCGAGGGTAGAACCATGACCACGACAGCGCCCATCCCGACGACCGTCTCCCCTCGAAGCACGCGGATGCCGTACGCCGCGCTCGTCGTCATGATGCTGATGAGCTTCCTGCTCGTGACGGCCGAGTTCCTCCCGAACGGTGTGCTCACCGAGATGGCGGAGTCGCTGCGCATCACCCCGGGTCAGGCGGGGCAGACCGTCACGGTGACCGCGTTCGTCGGACTGCTGGTGGCGCCGACGATCGGCCTGATCTTCCCGCGTCTCGACCGGCGGTCGCTTCTCGTGTGGATGGCGCTCGCCGCGGCCGTGTCGAATCTCATCGTCGCCGTCTCGCCGAACCTCATCCTCATCCTGCTCGCCCGCTTCCTGCTGGGTGCCGCGATCAGCGCGTTCTGGTCGATGTCGATCACGGTCGCCGCGCGCATCGCCGGGCCGGAGCGCCTCGGGCGAGCCGTCATGTTCACGGCTGCCGGCGCCTCGTTCGCCACCGCGGCCGGTGTTCCGATCGGTGTGATGCTGAGCGAGCTCATCGACTGGCGGGGGGTCTTCGCGCTGGCCGGAGTCGTCACCGGTCTGCTCGCGATCGCGCTGCGCGCACTGCTTCCCTCGGTCCCCGCGGAGCAGGCCTCGAGCCTGCGGCTGCTGGTCGACACGCTCCGCCGACCCGGCATCAGCCTCGGCATGATCGGCCACGTGCTGATCGTGCTCGGTCACTTCCTCGCGTACACGTACGTGCGGCTCGCGCTGGAGCGCATCCCGGATGTCGACGCCTCGACGATCGTCGTGCTGCTGGCCCTGTTCGGCGCGGGCGGCCTGATCGGCAACCTCGTGATCGGGGTCGTCATCGACCGGTCCTTCGCCTTCTTCGCCGTCTTCACTCCTGCGGTGATCGCGGTCGCGGTCGCCGCGATGATCCTGCTCTCGGGCACGGTCATCGGCCTGGGCATCGTGGTGTTCGTCTGGGGCCTCTTCTTCGCGTCGTGGCTGATCGTGGTGAACACCTGGGTCGGTCATCGGATGCCGGACCGGCTCGAAGCCGGCGGAAGCCTCGTCGTCGTGGGTTTCCAGGGCGCGATCATGATCGCCGCGGGCGTCGGCGGCTTCCTCGTCGACGCGCTGAGCGTCGAGCTGGTCTACGCGGTCGGCGCTGTCGCCCTGGTCATCGGCGCCGTGCTGTTCGGGTTGTCGAACCGCATCAAGGCCTGAGCCGCCGGGCACGGGCTTCGCCCGCCGGGCACGGCCCCGCCCGCCGTGCGGGGCCCTGCCCGCCGTGCACAGCTTCGGAGACCAGGGGCGACACGCCGCGGCAGAGGGGGCTCGCTCGGCGCGTCGTCTCACGGCTCCGCAGTTGTGCCCGCGGATGCCGGGAGCGGATGCCGGGAGCGGATGCCGAGCGCGGATGCCGGGCGGCCCGGCTCTATGCCGGGATCGGTGTGCGGTGGGCGAGGCGCCACGACGACGGCGTCATGCCGGTGCGCCGGCGGAATGCGCGGCTGAAGCCCTCGTCCGAGGCGTAGCCCAGTTCGCGGGAGATCTCGGTGACCGGTCGCCCGGCGTCGAGCATCCGCTTCGCCGCATCCACGCGCACCTCGGTGACGTAGTCAGCGGGCGAGCGACCGATGGCACTGCGGAACCGCTCGGCGAAGGTCGACCGCGACATGGCGCCGACGCTCGCGAGACGTTCCACCGACCAGTCGCGGCCGGGCTCGTCGTGAATCGCCTCGATGACGCGGTCGAGGAACGGGTCGTTCGACAGCGACGGCCAGCCTTCCGGTGCGCAGCCGTTCTCGGCCCACGCGCGGATGACCGACAGCAGCACGGTCGTCGCCATCATGCGGCAGATCACCGGGTCGCCCTGCCTCGACGGGCAGGCGGTCGGATCGACCAGGCCCATGTTCTCGGCCAGCGCCGCGGCAGCGGGCTCGAGGGCGTCGAAGCCGGTGACCGTGATGACCTCGGGCAGCACGGCGCGCAGCTGCGATGCGGCATCCGCGAGTTCGAGGTCGACCACCATGAGGCGGGCGCCGTCTTCGGCTTCGAGCGCGAACGGCGAGTCGCCGAGCGTGAGGAGGGCATCGCCGCCGACGAGGCGGTCGCGGTGGCCGTCGGGGTCGATCGTGACGCGGTGCGAGCCGGGATCGACGTCGAGCCGGCAGCCGGCGGCGAGGGGCGGATGCCCGCGCACGCTGCCCTCGGAGATGTACACGAGGGTGAGGGCACCGGGAACGAGCGGCAGGAGGGCGCCGGGCGCCAGATCCCGGCGGCGTGCCACGCCGATGCGCAGATCGACGGCGCTGAGCACCTGCGAGAGCGCGTTCGTGTCGACTGTCACCATGCCTTCGGCAACGTCGGGGCGCGGCCCGGTATTCCGGACTCTGTTTTCGAATCGCGCAACTGGGGTCCTCCGTGCCTCGGAGTCCCCCATTCGCGCGATTCGAAAAGCTGCACGCCCGGATACCCTGGGAGGACCCCACCCGAGGAGTCCTGTGTTCCGCACGCCCGACCGCCTGTTCCGAGTTCTCGCGATCGCGGAGGCGATCACCTGGACGATCCTGATCGCCGCGATCATCGCCCGCGCCGTGGGCGCCCCCGGCGTGGTGGTGACCGTGGGTGGCGGCATCCACGGGTTCGTGTTCCTCGCCTACGCCGCGACGGCCGTGCTCGTCGCCGTGAACCAGCGCTGGCATCTGGGCGTGGCCGTGCTCGCGGTCGTCAGCGCCATCGTCCCCTACGCCACGATCCCGACGGAGATCTGGCTGCACCGCACAGGACGTCTCGACGGGGCATGGCGCCTCGACGCGACCGACGATCCGCGTGATCGCCGCTGGTACGACCGGCTGATGCGCTGGTTCCTGCAGCGGCCGTGGGTGCTGGCCGTGCTGCTCGTGGTCGGCATCGTCGCGCTCTACGTCATCCTGCTGCTGGTCGGCCCTCCCGGCGGCAAGTGAGTCCGTCGCGCCGGCTCACGGGGTGACGGCGACCGCGTTCGCCTCGTTCACGAGATCGAGCGTCGCCTCGGCATCCGCTCCCGTGCAATCCACGATGACGTAGAGGCCGACGCCGATCTGCGTGAACGCGCGCGCGGCCATCAGCCACGAGCGCTCGCCCTCTTCGCCGACCACCTGCCGGGTCTCGACTCCGCCGGCGCCGCCGACGAGATAGCTGAATTCGCCCGTCGTCGCCAGGCTCGTGACGTCTTCCGTCGGCGACTGCAGGAGCACGCCGAGAATCGCATCGGAAGAGGCGCTGTCATCGTCGGCGACCACCGGGACGTCGGCGATGCGACCCTGCCAGAACTGGGCCGTGCAGGTGTCGTCGAGTGTGCCGTAGGTCCAGCCGCCGTTGCCGTCGTCGGGGGAGACCGACTTCCAGGCCTCGTCGGTCAGGAACCCGTCGCCCCATTCGATGTACGCGGTGCTGTCGAGCTCCAGCCCCTCGGCGAAGGTGAGCGTCGACCCGGTGCCGGGATCCTCCGGCGGAGCATCGGTGGGTTCGGGGTCCGCCGACGACGGACCTCCGGTGGACTGACCCGCCGGGATCTGCGCGTACAGACACCCGCTCAGAGGGAGCACGGCGACCGCCACCGCGGCCACGGCGGCGAGGCGGAGCAACGGGGCGACCTGCGGTGTGCGCGTCATGCGGGTCAGCCTAGCCGCGTGCCGCGCGTGCGGAAGGGGCAGAACTGCTCGCGCGCAGACTAGCTGCCTAGTGCGCGGTCGCGACGCCGATCGTGTCGTGCACGATGACCGCGGCCACCCGGGCGCCGGCGCCCGCGGCGACGATGAGCTGCTGCGGTCCGGGAGCCGCGGCATCGCCGGCGGCATAGAGCCCCGGCACGTCGGTGCGACCGGAGCGGTCGGTGACGAGGTGCCCGGCACCGTCGACGGCGGGGGTGATCCCGTCGAGGAAACCCAGCGCGGTCTCCCACTCGGGGCGCACGAATCCGCCGTCGACCGCGACGCTCGTGCCGTCGGCGAGGCGCACGGCCTCGATCCGCCCTCGGTCGCCCACCAGCTCGACGATCGGATGCCGCAGCACGGCGACTCCGGCGGCGGCGAGCTCCGCCTCCTCTGCAGTGTTGACCACATCGGCGCCGTTCGTGAAGACGGTGAGCGTCTCGGTCCAGCGGCCGATGAGCCGCGCGCGGGCGGCGAGGTCGGCGGATTCGCCGATGAGTGCGAGGCGCCGTCCCTGCAGTTCCCACGCGTCGCAGGCCGCGCAGCTGAACAGACTCATGCCGTAGAAGCCGCGGAGGTTCGGCACGTCGGGGAGTGTCTCACGCAGACCCGTCGCCAGCAGCACCGCGCGCGCCGACACCGTCGTCTCGGGTTCGCGCCGCCCGATCTCGGCCTCGAACCGCACCTCTCCGAATCGGATGCTGCCGTGCCCGGCATCCGCGGGGCGCAGCGCCGCCACCCGCACCCGCGTGCGCACTTCGATGTTCGGGTAGGCCGCGAGCTCCTCCCGCGCGATGCGCCGCAGCTCGTGCGGAGGCACGCCGTCGCGCGTCAGGAACCCGTGCGAGTTCAGCGTCGCGGCGTTCCGCGGGCGATCCGCATCGATCACGAGCACGCGGACGAGTGAGCGGCCGAGGTTGAGCGCCGCGGAGAGGCCTGCGGGTCCTCCGCCGATGATCAGCACATCGTACGGAACCGTCTCAGTCATGCGCATCCTCCTGTGGGGGAAGTGCGGCGACGAGGGGGTGATCGAACGCGTAGACGCCGACCTTGGCGGCGCCGCCCGGCGATCCGATCTCCGTGAAGAAATCGACGTTGGCCTTGTAGTAATCCTGCCACTCATCCGGCAGATCGTCTTCGTAGTAGATCGCCTCGACCGGGCACACGGGCTCGCACGCTCCGCAGTCCACGCACTCGTCGGGGTGGATGTAGAGCGACCGCTCGCCCTCGTAGATGCAGTCGACCGGGCACTCGTCGATGCAGGCCCTGTCCTTGACGTCGACGCACGGCAGAGCGATGACGTAGGTCATCGGACGAGCGCGCCGTCGCGCGACACCGCCTGAGACGACACCGCCACCTGCTCTTCGCGGGGCACGACCTTCACCCGCTCGCGGGCATGGGTGTGCGTCTCGCCGAGGAGCCGTTCGTGGGCGTCGAGGGCGAGCCATCCGTCCCACGTCGTGTACGCGGTCTCGCGGGCGTCGAGCAGCTCGAGCACGTCGCCCTGCCCGGCGACCGGGGCGGAGAGCAGTCCCGCCTCGGCATCCGCCACCAGGTTCGTGATCGTCTCGAGCGCATCGGACTTGGTGTGGCCGATCAGGCCCACCGGTCCGCGCTTGATCCATCCGGTCGCGTAGAGTCCGGCTTCCTCATCGACCCGGCCGCCGTCGTTGGGCACGACGCCGCGGGCCTCGTCGAACGGCGCGCCCACGACGCGCGTGCCGTAGTAGCCGACCGCCCGGTAGACCGCCTGCACGTCGTACTCGCGGAACTCGCCCGTGCCGGTCCGTTCGAAGCGGATGCCCTCCACGTGTCCGTCGCCGGTGATCTCCACGGGGGTGTGCCAGAAGTGCAGGTGCAGACGACGGGATGCCGTGCCGGCCGGCCGATCGCGCCAGCTGTTCAACGTGCGCAGCATCACCTTGAGCTGGTTGTTCGGTGCCGCGGCCGGGTCGACGTCCGCGAAGTCCTCGTCGTACAGGACGATGTCGACGTCGTTCACCTCGCCGAGCTCGCGCAGCTCGATCGGCGTGAACTTGATGCCGGCCGGTCCGCGGCGGCCGAAGACGTGCACGTCTGTCACGGCCGACGACTCGAGTCCCTCCAGCACGTTGTCCGGCACCTCGGTCGTGCGCAGGTCGACGGCGTGCTTCGCGAGGACGCGCGCGACATCGAGGGCCACGTTGCCGTTGCCGATCACCGCGACCGACGACGCCTCCAGCGGCCAGGTGCGCGCGACGTCGGGGTGCCCGTCGAACCACGCCACGAAGTCGGCGGCGCCGTAGGAGCCGGGCAGGTCGACGCCGGGGATGTCGAGGGCGGCATCGCGGATCGCGCCGGTCGCGAGGATCACCGCGTGGTACCGCTCGCGGAGTTCGTCGAGCGCGATGTCGCGGCCCACCTCGACGTTGCCGATGAAGCGGATCGTGCGGCGGGGCGCGGAACCGTCCGCGGCATCCGGGAAGGCGTCGAGCATCTCATGCAGCGAGTTCACGATGCCCTTGATGCGCGGGTGGTCAGGCGCGACGCCGTAGCGGATCAGGCCGTACGGGGCGGGGAGCGACTCGAACAGGTCGATCTCCACGTCGGCACCGGGGCGCTGGGCCACCGCAGTGGCCAGCAGGTTGCCGGCGTAGATGCCGGCGGGACCGGCGCCGACGATCGCGACGCGCAGGGCAGGAGGGAAGGAGGTCATGTCGGCCTTTCGGAGCGCGGAGTCAGCGCGAGCGCGAGAACAGGGAGGGGAGGGAGGGGATTCGGTCGGATGCCGGATCGAGCGAGTCGACCGCCTGGATGAGGCCGGTGTCGACGGCGAGGCCCGCGTCGAGAGCGTCGGCCCAGTGCGGTCGGGGCGCCCGATCTGCGGACGATGTCACGATCAGCGGAGGATTTGCGGGGATTCGTCCGCCGGTCGGGACACGCTCCGCAGATCGGGTCGACACGTCGTGCGCCAGAGCCACCACGTCGCCGACCACGACGACCGCCGGAGACCGCACCTGGCGGCTCGCGGCGAGGTGCGCGATCGTGCCGAGCGTGCCGATGGTGACGCGCTCGTGCTCGCCGTAGCCGTCTTCGATGATCGCCACCGGGCAGTCGAGGCCGCGCGACCCGCCACTCAGCACATGCGCGGAGTGCCCGAGCGTGTTCACACCCATCAGCAGCACGACCGTGTGGTCGCTGCCCCCGGGCACCCGCTCGATCTGGTCGTGGCCGCTCAGCACGGTGAAGGATGCCGCGATCCCGCGGTGCGTGAGAGGGATGCCGGCGACGGCCGGCACCGAGACGGCGCTCGTCACGCCGGGCACGACCTCGACGCGGATGCCGGCGGCCTCGCAGTATTGCTGCTCCTCGTGCCCGCGTCCGAAGACGAAGGGATCGCCGCCCTTCAGCCGGACGACCCGTCGTCCGGCGCTGGCGTGCTCGACGAGCAGGGCGTTGATGCCGTCCTGCGGCACGGGGTGGTGTCCGGGGAGCTTGCCGACGTCGATGACCTCGGCGGCGAGGTGCACGCCTTCTCCCGCGAGCTGCGCGAGCACGGGGCGGGCGCCGAGCCGGTCGGCGATGATGACGTCGGCCTCCTGCAGGGCGCGGACGCCGCGCAGGGTGAGCAGTCCGGCATCGCCGGGGCCTGCGCCGACCAGGGTGACGGTGCCGGCCGTGACGGTGCCGGTCATCGGTCGCCTCCCAGGGCGAGGCCGCGACTCTGCAGCATCCGTCGTTCGAGAGGGCCGAAGAACGCCAGTTCGATGAGGATGCCGATGGCGAGGATCACGATGATCGTGCCGAGGACGCTGGCGAGGTCGGCGAGTTCCCGGGACTGGTTCAGCATCGTGCCGAGCCCGAAGCCCATGGTCCCGCCTCCCGTGATGATCTCGGCGGCCATCAGCGACCGCCACGAGAACGCCCAGCCCTGCTCGAGGCCGGCGATGTAGCCCGGCAGTGAGGCGGGCAGGATCACGGCGGTGGCGAGCTGCCAGCGGCTGGCTCCGAGCACCGTGCCGACCCGGCGCAGCTGCGGCGGAACCTGATCGACGCCGGAGAGCAGACCGTTCACGATCGAGGGGATCGCGCCCATCAGGATCACGAAGTACGCGGTCGCGTCGGAGAGGCCGAACCAGATGATCGCGGCCGGCACCCAGGCGACCGACGGCAGCACCATGAGGCCGGAGATCAACGGACCAGCCGCGCGTCGCAGCAGCTTCGACTCGGCGAGCAGCATGCCCAGCAGCGTGCCGACGGCGATCGCGACGAGGAAGCCGAGCACCCCGCGCTCGAGACTGGTGAGAACCGATTCCTGCAGGCGGCCGGAATCCCAGGCCTCGCCGAGTGCGCCGGCGACCTGCAGCGGACCGGGAGCGATGTCAGGGCGCGGGTCGGCGACGACGGTGTAGAGCTGCCAGGCGGCCAGCAGCACCAGCAGGAGGACGATCGGCGGCAGCACCTTCGAGAGCGTCGTGTGCCAGCGCGGACGCCGGGCGCTCTCCTCGCTCTGCAGGCGGTCGAGACCCGCGGAGAGGGTGCGGAGTTCGTCGTCCTTCGTCTCGCTCCGCTCGCTCAGGAACCGGGAGGTGGATGCAGTCTCACTGGGCATTGCGACGGATCTCCTTCCGCAGCTCAGTGGTGATCTCGGTGGCGAGCGCCGCGACCTCAGGGGACTCGATGCGTCGACCGGTCGTGGCGGCGACCTTCCATTCCCCGGCGATGCGGCCGGGCCGGCTCGTCAGCAGGATCACGCGCTGGCCGAGGCGTGCGGCCTCGCGCACGTTGTGCGTGACGAAGACGATCGTGCGGCCGGTGGCGCGCCACACCCGCTCGAGCTCCTCGTGGAGCAGATCGCGGGTGATGGCGTCGAGGGCCGCGAACGGCTCGTCCATCAGCAGCACGGGGCGGTCCTGCGCGAGAGCCCTTGCGAGGGCGACGCGCTGCCGCATTCCTCCGGAGAGCTCGTGCGGACGCTTGTCGCCCGCCTCGCCCAGGTTCACGGTCTCGAGCAGGCGCTGCGCCTCTGCACGGCGCTCGCCGCGGGGGACGCCGCGCAGCCGCAGCGCGAGCTCGACGTTCTTCCGCGCGGTCAGCCACGGCATCAGCGCGGACTCCTGGAACATCACGGCCGCCCCCGACGACGGCGTCTCGATGCCGCCGGAGGTGAGCGGTTCGAGTCCGGCGATGAGGTTGAGCAGCGTCGACTTGCCGCACCCGGAGGCGCCGAGCAGGCACACGAACTCGCCGGGCGCGATGTCGAGCGACACGTCGTCGAGCACCAGCGGGCCGGAGCCGTAGCGCTTCGTCACGTGGGAGAGGCGCACCGCGGGGTCGACAGCCGGGGCGTGCGGCGCCGGCGGCGTCACGCCGTCGAAGCTCGGCCTCAGCGTGGTGGCAGGCGGCGCGTCCCCTGTCACGGTCTCTCCCGCGGTGGCGCTCATCATTCTTTCCCGAGGCCCGCGGCGGAGACGGGGTCCTGGCCGTCCTTCTCGAGCAGGGCGTTCAGTGCGCGCAGATCGAAGAGTCCGTCGATCGACCCCTCCTTCTGCGTGCCGGCGGCCAGTCCGTTGTCGACGAGCTTCTCGAAGGCCTCGGCGTGGGGGTCGACCGTGAACGTGACGTTCTCGAGCGCGCGGGCGAGCACGTCGTCCGAGAGCCGCTTGCCGGTCGCCTCCTCCAGCGCGTCGTTGATGACCGCGGGTGCCTCATCGGCGTGCTCGTCGAGCCATGCGACGGAGGCCACGTGTCCCTCGAGCAGGTCCTCGACGACGTCGGGATGCTGCTCCGCGAACTCCGCGCGCACGAGCAGCACGGTGGTCGGGAACGCGCCGTCCTTCCAGAGGTCGGCCTCGTCGACGAGCACGTGCGCGCCCGCTTCGACCACGAGACGAGAGACCCACGGCTCCGGCAGCCAGGCACCGTCGACGTCGCCCTGCTGGAACAGCGTGAGCGTCTGCGCGTTCTCGGTCGGCGTGATCGTCACGTCTCCGCCGCCCGCGGTCGTGGTCTCGAAGCCCTCATCGGCGAGCCAGCTGCGCAGCGCGACGTCCTGGGTGTTGCCCAGCTGCGGGGTCGCGATGTTCGCGCCCTCGAGGTCTTCCGGGCTGTCGATCCCGTCGCGCACCACGAGCGCGGCGCCGCCGGAGGTCGCCCCGGCGATGATGTGCGCCGACTCGCCGCCGGACTGGATGAAGGTGTTGATCGACGGGTTCGGTCCGATGTACGTGGCGTCGATCGCGCCGGCGGAGAGCGCCTCGATCGCGGCGGGTCCGGCGTTGAACACCTCGGTCTTCAGGTCGATATCACCGAGGGCGTCCGCGAACAGACCCTCAGAGAGTCCGACGAGTGCCGGTGCATGCGTGACGTTCGCGAAGTAGCCGAGGCGCACCTCGGTGGGAGCATCCGTCTCGCCCTTCGCGGCTTCGCCGGTCGCGGATGCGGAGGCGCAGCCGGCCAGCATCATCGCAGCGAGTCCCAGGGCAGTCCACTTCGTCGCGCTCGCGCTTCGCGCGTGCTTGCTCAGCAACCGTGTCATGGTGCGGTTGATCTTCACGGTTTCGCCTCCTCAGCGGTCAGGTGGTGCAGGTCAGGGTTCGTCGATCACGGTCGCCGCGGCGAGCGTCGCGCCGTCGGCGGGGTGGATCAGCAGCAGCGAGCCGCCGGAGCGGTCGCGCGCGTAGGGTTCGATGGGCAGCTCGGCGGCGAAGCGCAGCCGTACCAGACCGATCTCGTTCGCCGCGAGGGAGTGCGCGTCCTCGAGCGCGAGCGTCTCGAGGTCGCGTCGCGAGATGACCTCGGTGACGAGCGCCTGCACCGTCGCCGTGCCGTGCTTGACGAGCACCTTGGCGCCCGCCGCGACGGCACGCGGATCCAGCTGGAACAGCTCCACCACGGCCTCGCGGCTCCCGGTCGGCGCCGTGCCTGCCGCGCTGATCAGTGCCCCGCGGGCCGCGTCGATCTCGTCGGCGAGAGTGAGCGTCACCGACTGCGGTGCGGTGGCGGCATCTGCCGGCTCTCCCGCGACGTGGATGCCGGTGACCGTCGTCTCGTGCCCGCCGGGGAACACGTCGACGCGGTCGCCCACCTGCACGACGCCCGAGGCGATCCGCCCCGCGAACCCGCGGAAGTCGCGGTACTGCTCGGCCTCGGATTCGCTGATCTCGGGGGAGAGGCCGCCCTGCGGGCGCAGCACGAGCTGCACCGGGAGGCGGAAGGCGGATGCTGCGGCGTCGGCCTCGTCCTGACGTGGCAGGACTTCGAGCAGTTCGAGCAGCGTCGGGCCGTCGTACCAGGGCGTGCGGTCGGAGTGATCGACGATGTTGTCGCCTTCGAGCGCCGACACCGGGAGGACGTGGATGCCGTGGAGTCCCAGCTGCTCGGCGACGCGAGCCGCTTCGAGCTCGATCTCCACGTACACGTTCTCGTCGAAGCCGGTGAGGTCGATCTTGTTCACCGCGATGATCACGTGCGCGACCCGCAGCAGGGACACGACGG
This sequence comes from Microbacterium sp. PMB16, assembly GCF_051294855.1. Lineage (GTDB taxonomy): Bacteria > Actinomycetota > Actinomycetes > Actinomycetales > Microbacteriaceae > Microbacterium. Next base: position 961,179 of record NZ_CP145908.1, on the reverse strand, counting down.
CGAGATGGCGGCGGGTCTGCTCGACGATGCCCTTGCGGGCGTCGACCAGCACGATCACGGCATCCGCGGTGGCGGAGCCGGTGACCATGTTGCGCGTGTACTGCACGTGGCCGGGGCAGTCGGCGAGGATGAAGCTGCGCCGATCCGTCGCGAAGTATCGGTACGCGACGTCGATCGTGATGCCCTGCTCGCGCTCGGCGCGCAGACCGTCGGTGAGCAGTGCGAAGTCGAAGTCGCCGTGGGCGAACCCGCGCTGCCGCGACGTCGCGGTGACCTGCGCGAGCTGGTCGGCGAGGATCGCCTTCGCGTCGTGCAGCAGGCGCCCGACGAGGGTCGACTTGCCGTCGTCGACGGAGCCGGCGGTGGCGAAGCGGAACAGCGTCCCCGTCTCGATGATCGTCCCGGTCATCAGAAGTACCCGTCCTTCTTGCGGTCTTCCATAGCCGCCTCGCTGATGCGGTCGTCGGCGCGGGTGGCGCCGCGCTCGGTGAGTGTGGAGCGGGCGACCTCGGCGACGACGGATGCCGTGTCGACAGCATCCGATTCGACGGCACCCGTGCAGCTCATGTCGCCGACTGTGCGGTAGCGCACCACGCGATGCTCGATCTCTTCCCCGGTGCGCGGCTGCGAGAACTCGCCGAGCGCCCACCACATGCCGTCGCGGCGGAAGACCTCGCGCTCCTGCGCGTAGTACAGCGGCGGCAGGGCGATGGCTTCGCGTTCGATGTAGCGCCAGACGTCGAGCTCGGTCCAGTTCGAGATCGGGAAGGCGCGCACGTGCTGGCCGGGGAGGTGGCGGCCGTTGTAGAGGCTCCAGAGCTCGGGGCGCTGGTTGCGCGGGTCCCACTGGCCGAACTCGTCGCGCAGCGAGATGATGCGCTCCTTGGCGCGGGCCTTGTCCTCGTCGCGGCGGGCGCCGCCGAACACGGCGTCGTGCTTGCCGGCCGCGATGGCGTCGAGCAGCGGCTGCGTCTGCAGCGGATTGCGGGTGCCGTCGGGGCGCTCGGCGAGGCGGCCGTCGTCGATGTAGTCCTGCACTCGAGCGACCTCGAGGCGGATGCCGAGCCGCGCGACCGTCTCGTCGCGGAAGGCGATGACCTCGGGGAAGTTGTGTCCGGTGTCGACGTGCAGCACGGGGAACGGCACGCGTCCCGGAGCGAACGCCTTGGCGGCGAGGTGCAGCACGACGACGGAGTCCTTGCCGCCGGAGAACAGCAGCACGGGGCGCTCGAACTCGGCGACGACCTCGCGGATGATGTGGATCGCCTCGGCCTCGAGCAGGTCGAGTGCGGACAGCCCTTCGTCTCGCTGCGCGGATCCTGAGCCAGGAGCGGAGCGACGAGACGAAGGGCGCTCGGGAACCGGCCGGGTCACGTCGAGAGTCATAGGTGCAACCCGCATTCTGTCTTGGACAAGCCGGCCCAGCGGCCGGATCGGGGTCTTCGCCGGCGGCGACGGGCTTCGTGCAGGGTGCGCAGCCGATCGACGGGTAGCCGTTCGCGATCAGCGGGTTCACGGGCACCTCGTTCGCGGTCGCGTAGTCGATGAGGTCGTCGAAGCTCCACGCGGCGACCGGGTTGACCTTGACCAGTCCGTTGCGTTCGTCCCACACGATGAGCGGGGTGTCGGTGCGGGTGGGCGCCTCCTCGCGGCGGACACCGGTGAACCACAGCTCGTAGTCGCCGAGCGACCGCTGCAGCGGCTCGACCTTGCGCAGGGCGCAGCACAGGCCGGGGTCGCGGGCGAAGAGGTCTGCGCCGTACTCGGCATCCTGCTCGCGCACCGACTGCACGGGTTTCACGTCGACGATGCGCACGTCGAGCTCACGCTCGACCTCGTGGCGCGTGACCGTCGTCTCGGCGAAGTGGTATCCGGTGTCGAGGAACAGCACGTCGACACCCGGGAGGCTCTGCGCGACCAGGTGCGGCAGCGCAGCATCCGCCATCGAGCAGGCGACGGTGGCCTGCGCGGTGGGGAAGTTCGCGGCGACCCAGGCGACGACTTCGGCCGGACTCGCCTCATCGGGCTGCCGGCTGCGCAGTTCGACGGCGCCGCGCTCGGCGAGGGCCTGCAGCTCGTCCGCGGAGCGGCGGGCAGGACGTGCCGGCCGTATGACGACGGGCTGGGTCCCTGAGCTCGTCGATGCGCTCACTGCAGCGCCTCCTCGTCGGCGCGGTGCGCCCAGACGGCGAAGGTCTCGTCGAGCTCGCGGTCGGCGAGGTAGCGGCGGATCACCCGCTCGGCGTAGTCGGCGATGCCGTCGGCGGCCACCTTCAGGCCGCGCACCGTGCGGCCGAGGCCGGCTTCCTCGCGGTCGAGGTTCGCGAGTCCGCCGCCGAGGTGCACCTGGTAGCCCGGAACCTGCTCGCCGTCGATCGACACGAGCTGACCCTTCAGTCCGATGTCGGCGATCTGGATGCGGGCGCACGAGTTCGGGCATCCGTTCACGTGCAGGGTGATCGGACGGCCGATCTCAGGCTCCAGCTCGCCGAGCCGCTGCTCGAGCTGGGCGATCGCCTGCGCGGCATTGGCCTTCGTCTCGACGATCGCGAGCTTGCAGTACTCGATGCCGGTGCAGGCGATCGTGCCCCGACGGAACAGGCTGGGGCGTGCGGACAACCCGATCGCATCAAGACCCGTGATGAGGCTCTCGACCTCGGACTCCGGCACGTCGAGCACGATGAGCTTCTGGTGCGGGGTGGTGCGGACGCGCTGCGAGCCGTGCGCCTCGGCGAGATCGGCGAGAGCTGTGAGCGTGGAGCCCGAGACCCGTCCGACGAGGGGCGCTGCGCCGACGAAGAACCTGCCGTCCTTCTGCGCGTGCACGCCGACGTGGTCGCCCTGGCTCTTCGGCTTGGGGGCTGCGGGGCCGTCGGGCAGGGGAGCGTCGAGGTACTCGGTCTCGAGCACCTCGCGGAAGCGCTCCACACCCCAGTCGGCGAGGAGGAACTTCAGCCGCGCCTTGTTGCGGAGACGCCGGTAGCCGTAGTCGCGGAAGATCTGCGTCACACCGTGCCACACGTCGGCGACGCGGTCCGGGGCCACGAAGACCCCCAGGCGCTCGCCGAGACGTGGCACGACGGAGAGGGCTCCGCCGACCCACAGGTCGTAGCCGATCCCGAGCTCCGGGTGCTCGACCGCGACGAAGGCGCAGTCGTTGATCTCGTGCACGACGTCCTGGCTGGGGTGGCCGGTGATGGCCGTCTTGAACTTGCGGGGGAGGTTCGCGAGGGTCTCGTCGCCGATGAAGCGCTCCGCGATCTCGTGGATCTGCGGGGTCGGATCGATGATCTCGTCCGCGGCGATGCCGGCCACCGGTGAGCCGAGGATGACGCGCGGCACGTCTCCGCAGGCCTCGGTGGTGCTGAGTCCGACGTCTTCCAGCCGCCGCCAGATCTCCGGGACGTCCTCGACCTGCACCCAGTGCAGCTGCACGTTCTGGCGGTCGGTGAGGTCGGCGGAGTCGCGCGCGAACTCGGTCGAGATCTCGCCGATCACCCGCAGCTGCTGCGTGGTCAGCTGGCCGCCGTCGATGCGGACGCGCAGCATGAAGTACTCGTCCTCGAGTTCGTGCGGTTCGAGCTGCGCGGTGCGGCCGCCGTCGATGCCGGGCTTGCGCTGCGTGTAGAGGCCCCACCAGCGGAAGCGCCCGTGCAGGTCGGTCGGATCGATCGACGTGAACCCGCCCTGCGCGTACACCGTCTCGATCCGCTCGCGCACGTTGAGGCCGCCGTCGGCGAGCTTGAACTCCTCGTTCGCGTTGAGGGGTTCGGGGCCGTCCACCGCCCACTGGCCATGGGGCTTCGTCGGAGTCCGCGTGGTGCGCGTGCGGGCACCGCGGATCGACGTCGGCTGCTCGGTGGTCATGGCGCTGCTCCCTCGTGTGGCTCCGCATCACGGTAGGAGGGTGGACACGGTCCAAGAACCTCGATGACGCGGGGCGTCAGCGGGCGTCACGCGGCGACATATTGACCGCTGGCTCTTGACAGCGGCGGTCGCTTTCAGCGGGTCAGGGTCGGCGCTGCGTCCTCGAAGCGCGAGATCACGAGCTCGACGAGCGCCTCCGGCACGGGACCGCCGTCGAGGAGGGGGAGTGCGATCGAGCGATCGGCGGCCTGCCGCTCTGCGAGGTCGTAGAAGTATCCGCGGGCGAGCAGGTAGGTCGAGACCACGGCATCCGGGTGCGCGCGCAGCGCGGTCGGCAGGTCGGGCTCACGTGCGGCGAGGTAGGCGAGTTCCACCGGGCGGCCGAGCCGCTCGCGGAGGACGGTCGCCATGCCTTCGGCATCCGTCAGCGAACGAGGATCGCGGGAGCCGGCGACGGCGAGGATCACCGGAAGGGCGGATGCCGCGGGCAGCCGCTCCGCGAGCACCTCGGCGAGCCGAGGGTCAGGGCCCAGGGGTGCGGCGACGACGGCATCCGCGCGCGTCTCGACCATCCCGTGCAGGTCGTGATGCACGTGGAATCCGCTCGAGAGCAGCAGTGGCACGACCACGACCGGTCCGGGGATCGCGGCCAGGGCGTCGACGGCATCCGGCTGCTGCACGTCGACGAATGCGGCACGCACCTCGACGTCGGGAAGTCGCGCGGCGACGGCCTCGACGAGTTCGGCGATCGCGTGCGCACCGGCCGCGTCGGACGTTCCGTGCGACACGGCGAGGAGGGTGGGGCGGGGCATGCAGCGACTCTAGGGCCTGTCCGTGACGCGGATGTTTCCTGCCCGACGGGCCCAGACCTCGCAGAACGTCACGAACTTCGCACGGATTCGGTGCTATCCCTGCGAAGTTCGTGCTGTTCTGCGAAGTTCGTGCAGCCCGGCGGCGCGGACCCCGATCCCGCCCCCGAACCCTCAACCGGTATATCGGAGAATGACGTTCTGTGTCGGAAGTGTCGCCGCGCGGAGATCGATTTCACTAGCGTGCGAAGCGGTCACTTCGACCGGCACCCCCGACATCCGAGGACCTTCCCATGCACTCATCCCGAGCACGGCGCGGCGGCGCGTTGCTCCTCACGGCGGGCCTCGCCACAGGTCTCAGCGCCTGCGCCATCTCCGACGGCACAGGCGGCACAGGCGGCAGCGGCGACGACCAGACGCTGACCTTCTGGAGCTACTACCAGGGCACCCAGGCCGACTGGCTCCAGGCGCAGGCCGACGAGTTCGAGAAGAACAACCCGGGCATGACGATCGACATCGTGAAGACCGTCGGCGACCAGCAGGATCAGAAGCTCCTGGCCTCGGTCGCGACCGGTGACACCCCCGACCTCTTCATCAACAACATCGTCGTCGACTACCCGACCCTCGTCGCCGGCGGCGTCACGGCCGACCTCACCGAGTACTGGGACGACTTCGCCGACAAGGATCAGTTCTCCGAGTCGGCCACCTGGACGACCGACGACAGGGTCTACAACCTGCTGCCGTTCACCAACCTGATCGGGCTGTACTACAACCAGGACATCCTGAGCGAGGTGGGCATCGACACCCCGCCGACCACGCTCGACGAACTGCAGACCGCCCTCGAGACCGTCAAGGCCGACGGTCGGTACCAGGGCATCGCGCTCTCCGGAGCGCCGACCGTCGAGGGCGCCTGGCTGTTCGCGCCGCAGCTCCTCGGTCAGGGCATCGACTACTGCAGCTTCGAGGGCCCCGAGGTGGATGCCGCGTTCGATCGCGTCGAGACCTGGGCGAAGGCGGGCTACACCCCGCAGGCCACGGCCACCTGGGACCAGAACGACTCCTGGCAGCAGTTCGCGACCGGCGACTACGCGTTCGGGATCAACGGCAACTGGCAGCTCGGCAACGCGGCGGAGGCCGAGTTCGAGTGGGGCACGACGCAGTACGCGGCGCCCGTCGGCGGCGAGAGCATCGTGTACCCGGGCGGGGAGGGCTTCGGCATCGGCGCCAACTCCGACAAGAAGGATCTCGCCTGGAAGTTCCTCGAGGAGGCGGTGCTGACGCCGGAGGCCGGCGAGTCGATCTTCACGATCGCCGGTTCCATCCCGGTGCGGGCGGATGTCGCCGAACTCCCCGCCATCAGGGACAACGCGCAGGTGCAGCCGTTCGTCGCCGCCGCGCAGACCTCCGGCTCGTGGCCGAAGAACGAGAACACCGCGAACATCCAGAAGGCCCTCGGCGAGGCGGTGTCGAGCGTCATCTCCGGCCAGACGTCGGCGGCGGATGCCAGCGCTGCGGCCATCGCCGACATCAAGGCCGCGATCGAGGACGGCGGCGGCGGCTGCTCGTGAGCTCTCTCGTCGCTGAGGCAGACGCGGGCCGCCCCACCCGGCGGCCCGCGCTGTCGCGCGCCCTCAGCCGCACGCCGATCTGGTTCCTCGTCCCGGCGATCGGGCTGCTCGCGGGATTCGCGGTCTATCCGCTGATCGTGCTGGTGCGGATGTCGCTCAGCGACGTCGGGCCGAGCAACATCGTCGGCGCCTGGCCCTTCGTCGGGCTGGAGAATTTCGCGGCGGTGCTGTCCGACGACGAGATCTGGCTGGCGCTGGCGCGCACGATCGGGGTGGCCGTGGTGCTGCTCGCGTCCAACTTCGTCTTCGGGTTCATCGGCGCCTCCATTCTCGCCGTCGGCGGCCGCGTCACCGAGACCGTGCTCGCCGTGATGGTGTTCGTCTGGGCGCTGCCGCCGATCGTGTCCGGCAGCGCGTTCACGTTCCTGCTCAACGACACCGGACCGATCAACAGTGCGCTGGATGCCGTCGGCATCGCTCCCGTCTCCTGGTTGAGCTCGCCCGATCTCGCGCTGTGGTCGGTCACCGGGATCATCGCGTGGGCGGCGTTGCCGTTCTCGGTGCTCGTCATCCGTGGGGCTCTGCTGGCGGTTCCGGTCGACCTGGTCGAGGCCGCGGCCCTCGACGGCGCCGGCTACTGGCGCACCCAGTTCCGGATCGTGCTGCCGCAGCTGCGGCCGACTCTCGGCATCCTGGCGATCCTCACCGTGCTGTACGCGTTCAAGAGCTTCGACTTCTTCTACGTCACCACCAAGGGAGGGCCGGGCACGACCACGAACACGCTCCCGGTGCTCGCGTACAACACGGCCTTCTCCGGCTTCGAGATGAGCACGGGCGCGACCATCGCGCTCGTGTCGATGCTCGCAGTGGCCATCTTCGCGGTGCCCTACATCCGTGCCGTCCGCCGGGAGGAGCAGCCATGATCAGCCGCCCTCTCCGCACGACGTTCCGTGTGCTCGCCGTCGTGCTCGGTCTCGTCTACCTGCTGCCGCTGCTGTGGATCGTGCTCACCTCTTTCAAGACGAAGCAGCAGGTGCTGACCGATCCGAACGGAATCCTCTTCACCCCGACGCTCGACACCTACGCGAACGTGATCGGCGACGGGATCGGGGCGATCCTGACCTCGCTGCAGATCGCGATCGCCGTCACCGCGATCACGCTGCTCATCGCCGTTCCCGCCGCCGCGGCGCTCGCACGTCGGGTGTCGGTCGGCTGGAATCGCGTGATCACGGTGTTCCTCGCCGCCCTGCTCGTGCTGCAGATGGTGCCGCAGCCGATGACGGTGATCCCGCTCTACAGCGTGCTGGCGTCGTGGAAGCTGCTCGGCAGCCTCGGCGGCCTGATCGTCGCCGACATCGCCCTGCTCCTCCCCTTCGCGATCATGCTGCTCCGGCCGTTCGCACTCGCCATCCCGAACGCCCTGTACGAGGCGGCCGAGCTCGACGGCGCGGGCCGCTGGCGGAGTTTCCGCTCCGTCACGGTGCCGCTGCTCACCAACGGCATCCTCACCGTCGTGTGCATCGTCTTCATCTCGGCCTGGGGCGAGTTCGTGTACGCGATCAACTTCCTGCCGCAGGGGATCGTGCTGCCGGTCAGCGGCCTGCTCGCGCAGCAGAACTCCACCTACTCCGCCGAGTGGAACAGTCTCATGGCGCTGGCTGTGATCACCTCGCTTCCGCTCCTCCTGCTCTTCGTCGTCTCGCAGAGACGCCTGATCGCCGGGCTGTCGCTCGGTGCTGTGAAATGACAGCGTGAAATGAGAAACCATGCCTGATCTCTCCCCGGAATTCCTCCAGCGGCTGCGCGAGGGCGCCGCAGAGCGCGACCGCAATCGCGAGCTTCCCCGTGCCGAGGTGCGGGAACTGCTGGATGCCGGCTTCGGCAGTGCCCGCGTCCCCGCCGAGCACGGCGGTGAGGGCGTCGACCTCGCGACCCTGTTCGCCCGGCTCATCGATCTCGCCGCGGCCGACTCGAACGTGGCGCATGTGTTCCGCGGACACCTCGCAGTCATCGAGATGCAGAACTTCGAACCGGATGCCGCGCGGCGCGACGCCTGGTACGCCAGGGCTCTCGCGGGCGATCTGGTCGGCAACGCCCAGTCCGAGCAGACGGCGACCTCCGATCTCGCCACGGCGCTGACGGAGGTGGACGGAGAGCTCCGCCTCAACGGGCGCAAGTACTACACGACCGGCAGCATCTATGCCGACTGGATCGATCTGTCCGCGCGGTACCGCGACGAGGACCACCAGGTGATCGTGTCGACGCGCACGCCGGGCGTCGAGTCGATCGACGACTGGGCTGGTTTCGGCCAGCGGCTCACCGGCAGCGGGACGACGACCTTCACCGACGTCGTCGTCGACCCCGACCTCGTGCGGCCGTATGCACTGGACGACGACGGCTTCCGGCATCCGTACCTGATGGGCTTCTTCCAGCTCGTGCTCCTCGGGGTGGTGGCGGGAATCGGACGCGCGGCGGTCGACGACGCGGTGGCGTTCGTGCAGCCGCGGCGACGGATCTTCGGGTACGGGGGAGAGGCGTTCCCGCGGGAGGACCCGCTCGTGCAGACGGTCGTCGGGAAGCTGTCGTCGGCGGCGTTCTCGGCTCGCGCCGCCGTGCTCGAGGCGGCGCGGTCTCTGGATGCGGCGCTCGCCGGGTATCGCGCCGGCGCTCCGGATGCCGCCGCGTTCACCCGCGCTCAGCTCGACGTGTACCGCGCGCAGCAGACGGTGCTGCCGACCGTGATCGAGGCGACAGCCGAGCTGTTCGAGGTCGGCGGCGCGTCTTCGGTCGACACGGGGCGCGGGCTCGACCGGCACTGGCGCAATGCGCGTACGATCGCCACGCACAACCCGTCCGTGCAGCGCCAGCGCGCGATCGGCGACTGGGAACTCAATGGGGTGCTGCCGCTCTTCAACCAGCCGCAGGCCTCGGCGTCTTCGTCGAAGGAGTCCGCGAAGTGACCAAGCAGCTCATCGTCAACCTGTTCGAGATGGCGACGCCCGGTCACATCACGCACGGCCTCTGGCGTCAGCCCGACAATCAGCGCGAGCGCTATGCCGACATCTCCTACTGGACCGAGCTCGCGCAGGTGGCCGAAGCCGCCGGGTTCGACGCGATCTTCCTCGCGGATGTCGTCGGCGCGTACGACGTGTACGACGACAGCTTCGAGCCGGCGCTGGAGCGTGGGCTGCAGATCCCGAACATCGATCCGCTGCTGCTCGTCGCCGCGATGGCGGCCGTCACCGAGCATGTCGGATTCGGGGTGACGTTCTCGACGACGTACGAGCCGCCGTTCGCGTTCGCGCGGCGCATGGCGACGCTCGATCACCTGACGCGGGGCCGCGTCGGGTGGAACATCGTCACCTCGTACCTGCCGAACGCTGCCCGCAACTTCGGCCTCGACGACCAGATCCCGCACGACACCCGCTACGAGATCGCCGCCGAGTACATCGACGTGCTCTACAAGCTGTGGGAGGGGTCGTGGGACGACGATGCCGTCGTCGCCGACAAGGAGGCCGGCACCTTCAGCCGGGTCGGGTCGGTGCGGCCGATCGATCATGTCGGCGCGCACTTCCGGGTCGCCGGCCCCCACCTGACCGCGCCGTCACCGCAGCGCGTGCCGCTGCTGTTCCAGGCATCCGCATCGAAGGCGGGCATCGCGTTCGCGTCGCGCAACGCCGAGGTGCTGTTTACGGCCGACCGTCCGCCCGGGGCGCTGGAGCGCAACATCGCCGCGATCCGTGACGAGAGCGTGCGCCACGGGCGTCGCCCCGAGGACACGCGGTACGTCGTGATGGCGACCGTGATCGTCGCGCCCACCGAGGAGGAGGCGCGGGCGAAGTACGAGAACTACCGGTCGTTCCGCGATCCGGAGGGGGCGTTCATCCACATGAGCGTGCCGTTCCATCCGCTGCAGCATCCGTCCGACATCACGGTTCGGGAAGCGCTGGAACGTGAGGGTCGGCAGGACGTGATCGACGCCGGCGGGCTGCCGCTGCACCTCGCCGTCGGGCAGTTCGCCGGTGCGGTCGACGAGGCGTGGGATTCGCGGTTCCTCGCCGTCGGCAGTCCGGAACAGGTGGCCGACACGATCGAGCGCTGGCTCGATGAGGACGGCATCGACGGCATCAACCTGCGGCAGTATCACTCGTTCGACACGGCCACGGACTTCGGTGCGCTGGTGGTGCCGGAGTTGCGGCGGCGGGGACGGATGCGGGAGGCGTACGTGCCCGGCGAGACCTTGCGCGAGCGGATCTTCGGCGAGGGGCCGCGCCTGCCCGAGCGGCATCCGGCGGCGAAGTACCGCGGGGGCAAGAACCTGTAGGGCGGCCCGCGGCCGGGGTCAGAACTTCGCAAGACGACACGAAAGTCGCAGGGATCTCGCGGATCTCTGCGACTTTCGTGCTGTTCTGCGAAGTTTGCGCCGCAGCGCAGGTCAGCGCCGCACAGGCTGCTGCAGTTCGGTGACCCAGTCGGACTGGTCCTCCGAGACCGCGCGCACGTAAAGCTCGCGGCAGGCGCCGTCGTGAACAAGGCCGCGGGCGATGACCTCGGTGTGGATCGCGTGCCAGCTCTCGGCGATGCGGTCCATCGAACCGAGATGGATGCCGCACACCGCGGCCTCGGACGCCGGGAGCTCGATGATCTCGAAGCCGTCGCGGGCGGGCCCTGTGTACGTGTAGCCGACGATGACCTCCATCCCGTCGTCGATCGTTTCGTACTGGGCGATCGGGGTGGTGAGCGAGCCGGGCTCGTCGCCGATGATCGCCGCCACGGCGTCGAATGACGGTCCGACGACGCCGGCGACCTCCGGCTGATCGGCAACGACCGTGCGGATGGCGGCCAGGCGCACGGCGGGCAGGGGCTTCTCGACGATCTCGATGTGAGACATGTGATTCTCCTTCTCTATGAGGTGGAGCCTCCGTTCCACGTCGACGAGTCTGGCCGCGGCGATCCGATGCTCCTGCTCGACCTCTGCGCGCCGGATCCGCAGCAGCGCGGCGATGCGATCCGCGTCGACCCCCTGATCGAGGATCGACGAGATGTCATCGAGGCCGAAGCCGAGCTGACGCAGGGCGACGATCCGATGCAGCAGTTCCAACTGCGAGGGGTCGTAGGAGCGGTAACCGCTGAACTCGTCCACATGAGCCGGTTCGAGCAGGCCGGCCGTGTCCCAATGCCGCAGCATCCGATGGGTCACTTGGCCGATCTGCGCGAACGCTCCGATGGATAACATGTCTCAGTTCTCCCGCCTGCCACAGTGTCAGAGTCAAGTATCTCGTCTGACGGGGGTCGGGGTGAGCATGGCTGGAGCGGGCTCTCGGGATCGGGTTCCGACTGCATTCCGGTATATCGTTTTCTTGGCCTGAACGGGGCTTTGAATGTCGGTGGTCCCTGGTTCACTGAAGGTATGACAGCACTGGCGGATGCAACGCTTGAGCAGGTGGAGGCACTCTCCTCGCTCACCGACATGCTCGTGGGGTTGGAGTGCACGATCAGCAGTCTGCAGGCCGCGCGAGACGGCGTTCTGGCGGTCGGATCTCGGCTGGCGCTGCAGGTGGCCGACGACGCGAAGCACCCGGATTTCGGCGAGCTCACGGTGCGCACGGTCGCGGCCGAGATGGCGGCGGCGCTGCGGGTGAGCGACCGCACGGTGCAAGCGCGCATGGCCGATGCGGTGTGGCGTGTGGAGCGGTTCCCGCTGGTGTGGGCTGCCCAGGGGGCAGGGCGCATCAGTGCCGCTCATGCCCGGGCCATCTGCGAGGCGGCCGAGCACCTCGACGATGCGGCAGATCGCGATGCCTACTCCGCAGAGATGGTGGCGTTCGCCGAGACGGAGTCCCCGAACCGGGTGTCCCGGCGCGGGCGGCGGGTGGCGGAGCGGTACCAGTCACGATCGATCGACAAGCGGCACAAGGATGCGCGCAAGACGCGTTCTGTGTGGGTGAAAGATGTCGGCGACGGGATGACGCAGCTCGGGCTCCTCGGGCCTTCCGCGCTCGTCCACGGCGCGTTCGAGCGCCTGACCCAGATGGCGAAGTCCGTGCAGGAACAAGAACCCATGCAGGAACAAGAATCAGTGCAGGAACAGTCGGTGGGCGAGGCGGATGCCGCCGCTGAACCCGATGCCCGCACGATCGCGCAACTCCGCGCCGATCTCGCTCTCGATCTGCTTCTCGCCGGTGCACCGACCGCACATGACACCCCCGACGGGCTCCTCGCCGCGATGCGCGGATCGGTGTCCGTCACCGTCCCCGTCACCACTCTGGTGGGTCGCGGCACGACCCCGGCCGAGCTCAACGGCCGCACCCCGATCGACCCGGACACGGCGAAGATGCTGGCCGGTGCGGCATCCGGATGGGATCGCATTCTCACCCACCCGATCACCGGCGCGCTGCTCGCCGTCGACCGCTATCGACCAGGTGCCGACCTCAAGAGGTACCTTCGCGCCCGAGATCAGCGCTGCCGGTTCCCCACCTGCGGCTACCTCGCCACCGACAGCGACATCGACCACACGCATGACGCCGCACACGGCGGCCCCACCGAATCCGCCAACCTCGGTCACCTCTGTCGACGGCACCACACGCTCAAACACCACACCCCGTGGCACGTCGAACAGCTCGAACCCGGTGTCTACGCCTGGACCAGTCCCGCCGGACGCACGTACATCGACGAACCCCCGCCCCAGAACACCGTCACCTTCACCGAAGAAGATCTGACACCGGCGCCCTTCTGAGTGGTTCGGGCCCGGTACCTACTCGCTCACGTGGATCGCGACCCTGCTGATCATGTCCGCCGCCTGAGCGGGAGCATCCGTCGATTCGCAGACGACTGTGAGATAGACCGCCGCTTTCAACTGTGCGAACCCGCGAACGGCGAGTGCCCAACTGCCGCCGTGACGGACGCCCTCGGCATAGCGGTACTCCGCCGCCGGGTTGTCCGCGAATCCGAAGCCCATCAGCCGATCCGAGGCCGCGCCCTCGACCGCCGCCGCATCCGTCTTCATGAAGCTGGCGAGGACGAAATCGGAGGCGGCTCGGTCATCCGGCGCAGCCATGTCGAAGACCTCGCCCTGCCAGAACGTGGCGACGCAGCCGCCGTCACCGCTTCGGTACGCCCAAGTGCCGAAACCTTCATCCGGGGCCGTGAGTATCCACTCGTCTCCCGCGACGCCGGCATCGTTCCATCCCGCCGTCGCATCCGGCGAAAACCCCGCCCCATCGGCGAAAGTCAACGATTCGCCGCTGCGGTCCTCGACGGTGAACGACGGCGACGGCCGCGGCTCCGGACTCCTCGCCTCCCGCGACGCGGGCAGCGACGAGCATCCGCTCAGCACGAGAAGAGTCAGAACAGCGGTCAGGGAGACGGTTCGAAGAGAACGGCGAGTCATGTCGAGGGAGCCTAGGCAGCACAGTCATCGCCCGTTCCACCCCTGTGGATAACCCTCTCTGCACAAACCTGAGTCGACTCCTATCAACTTTTTTGACAGCGCGAGCGAGTCGGAGTACAGTTGAGCCATCGCGACTCAGGTTTCACTGATCGCCGCAGATTTCCGCACCACAACAACTTCCCACTAAGGAGAAAACACATGGCACGTGCTGTCGGTATCGACCTCGGAACCACCAACTCCGTCGTCAGCGTCCTCGAGGGCGGCGAGCCCAAGGTCATCGCCAACGCCGAGGGCTTTCGCACCACCCCCTCGGTGGTCGCCTTCACCAAAGACGGAGAGGTGCTGGTCGGCGAGACCGCCAAGCGCCAGGCCGTCACCAACGTCGACCGGACGATCTCTTCCGTCAAGCGCCACATGGGCACCGACTGGAGCTTCGACGTCGACGGCAAGAAGTGGACGCCGCAGGAGATCTCCGCGCGCATCCTCATGAAGCTCAAGCGCGACGCCGAGTCGTACCTCGGAGACACCGTGACGGATGCTGTCGTCACCGTCCCCGCGTACTTCAACGACGCCGAGCGTCAGGCCACCAAGGAGGCCGGTGAGATCGCGGGCCTCAACGTGCTCCGCATCATCAACGAGCCGACCGCTGCCGCCCTCGCCTACGGTCTCGACCGCGGCAAGGAAGACGAGCTCATCCTCGTCTTCGACCTCGGCGGCGGAACCTTCGACGTCTCCCTCCTCGAGGTGGGCAAGGACGACGACTTCTCCACCATCCAGGTGCGCTCGACCGCCGGTGACAACCGCCTCGGCGGCGACGACTGGGACCAGCGTCTCGTCGACTTCCTGATCAAGCAGTTCAAGGAGACCACGGGCGTCGACGTCTCGGGCGACAAGATCGCGCTGCAGCGCCTCAAGGAGGCTGCAGAGCAGGCGAAGAAGGAGCTCTCCTCCTCGACCAGCACCAGCATCAACCTCCCGTACCTGTCGCTGACCGACTCGGGCCCGGTGTCGCTGAGCGAGACCATCACCCGTGCGAAGTTCGAAGACCTCACGAAGGACCTCCTCGACCGCACCAAGAAGCCGTTCGAGGACGTCATCCGCGAAGCCGGCATCAAGGTCGGCGAGATCGACCACATCGTGCTCGTCGGTGGATCGACCCGCATGCCCGCCGTCGCCGAGCTCGTCAAGCGCGAGACCGGCAAGGAAGCGAACAAGGGCGTCAACCCGGACGAGGTCGTCGCCGTCGGCGCCGCCCTGCAGGCCGGTGTCCTCAAGGGTGAGCGCAAGGACGTGCTGCTCATCGACGTCACCCCCCTCAGCCTCGGCATCGAGACCAAGGGCGGCATGATGACCAAGCTCATCGAGCGCAACACGGCCATCCCGACCAAGCGCAGCGAGACCTTCACCACGGCAGACGACAACCAGCCGTCCGTCGCGATCCAGGTCTTCCAGGGCGAGCGCGACTTCACGCGTGACAACAAGCCGCTCGGCACGTTCGAGCTCACCGGCATCGCCCCGGCTCCCCGTGGCATCCCGCAGATCGAGGTCACGTTCGACCTCGACGCCAACGGCATCGTGCACGTGTCCGCCAAGGACAAGGGCACCGGCACCGAGAAGTCGATCGTCATCTCCGGCGGCTCGTCGCTGTCGAAGGAAGACATCGAGCGCATGGTGCGCGAGGCTGAGGAGCACGCTGCAGAAGACAAGCAGCGTCGCGAGGCCGCCGAGGTCCGCAACCAGGCCGAGACGCTCTCGTACTCGATCGACAAGCTCATCACCGAGAACGAGGACAAGCTGCCCGAAGACGTGAAGACCGAGGTCAAGGCCGACGTCGACGCGCTCAAGACGGCTCTGGCCGGCGAAGACGACGACGCCGTGAAGACCGCGTTCGACAAGCTCAGCCAGTCGCAGTCCAAGATCGGCGAGGCCCTCTACGCGACGTCGCAGCCCGACGCCGCGGCCGGCGCTCCCACCGACGGCGAAGCCCCGACGGCCGATGACGCCTCCTCTGACGAGGACGTCATCGACGCCGAGGTCGTCGACGACGAGGAAGACAAGAAGTAACCATGACGGACAAGAACTTCGACAACGAGGTTCCCGACGAGGGGCCGGACGCGAACGCGTCCGGCCCCGAGCCGGATCTCGGGAACCCCGACTCCACCGAGGCCGCAGCGGCCGAGGGCTCTGACGACGACCTCACGGTCGACGACATCCTCGGCGCAGCGCAGACCGGCGAAGCCGCAGCCGAAGACGCCGTCCTCGCGGACCTCGAGTCCACGCTGCTGAACGACCTCAAGCGTCTGCAGGCCGAATACGCCAACTACCGCCGCCGCACCGAAGAGCAGCGTCAGATCGAGGCCGACCGCGCGAAGGGCGAGGCCGCCAAGGGCCTCATCCCGGTGCTCGACGACCTCGACCGCGCCGCCCAGCACGGCGACCTCGTCGAGGGCACGCCCTTCGCCGTGATCGCCGACAAGGTGCGTGTCGCGGTGGAGCGCCTCGGCGTCGTCTCCTATGGCGAGAAGGGCGAGGAATTCGACCCGCAGCGCCACGAGGCGATCTTCCAGCAGCCCACTCCGGGCACCACCAAGACCACGGTGCTCGAGGTCGTCGAGGTGGGCTACCGCCTCGGTGACATCGAACTGCGTCCCGCGAAGGTCGTCGTCGCCGTACCTGCCGAGTAGGTGATCGATGGCCAGCCAGGATTGGTTCGACAAGGACTTCTACAAGACCCTCGGGGTCTCGAAGGACGTCGGCGACGCTGACCTCAAGAAGACGTATCGCAAACTGGCGCGCAAGTATCACCCCGATTCCAATCAGGGGGATGCTGCCGCCGAGGCGAAGTTCAAGGAGATCAGCGAGGCCTACTCGGTGCTCTCCGACACCGACCAGCGCAAGGAGTACGACGAGATCCGTGCCATGGGCTCGGGCGCCCGCTTCACCGCGGGCGGCGCGGGCGCCGGCGGGTTCGAAGACGTCTTCAGCCGATTCGGCCAGCAGGGCCGTGGGCAGACCGCCGACTTCGAAGACATCTTCGCGATGTTCAACCAAGGTCAGGGCGGCTCCTTCGGCTCCGGGCGATTCGGCCAGACGTCGGGCGGCTTCCGCGGATACGGCGGTCCGCAACGCGGCGCCGACGTCACCGCGCGCACCACGATCGACTTCATCACGGCTGTGCAGGGAGAGACGATCTCGCTGCAGGGCGAAGACGGCAAGCCGTTCAAGGTGAAGATCCCGGCCGGCGTCGCCGACGGGCAGAAGATCCGTCTGCGCGGCCGCGGCCGCCCCTCGCCCGACGGCGGGGAGCGCGGAGACGTCGTGGTGCAGATCACGGTGCGTCCGCATCCGGTCTTCACGCGCGACGGACTCAACCTGCGCGTCATCGTGCCGGTCACCTTCACCGAGGCGACCCTCGGTGCGACGATCGAGGTCCCGACACTCGGCGGCGACGTGGTCAAGCTCCGCGTCGCACCGGGCACCCCCTCCGGGCGGATGCTGCGCGTGAAGGGCCGAGGCGTCACGACCTCGAAGGGCACCGGCGATCTGCTCGCCGAGCTCCAGGTCGCGGTGCCGACGCATCTCGACGACGCCGCCCGCGAGGCTCTGGAGAAGTTCCAGGCGCTCGAGCCCGACGAGAACCCGCGGGCCGAGCTGATGGCGAAAGCGCGGCGCTGAACATGAACGCGATGATCGCGGACACCGGAACGGAGGTGAGCGTCCATGGGTGACCATGGCCTGGATGCCGACACCCCGGTGTTCGCGATCGCCGTCGCCGCCGAGCTCGCGGGCATGCACCCGCAGACCCTGCGGCAGTACGACCGCATCGGTCTCGTCGTCCCCGGCCGTACCTCCGGCGGGTCGCGACGCTACTCGACCCGCAACATCGAGCAGCTCCGCGAGGTCGCGCAGCTGTCATCGCAGGGTGTGAGCCTTCCGGCGATCGCCCGGCTCCTCGACCTCGAAGACGAGAACCGGATGCTGCGCTCGAGGATCATCCAGCTCGAAGCAGCACTGCGCGCCGAGCGCGAGAGCCGTCCGGGCGTGCGCGTCTTCGCCGCCGGATCCACGGGCGTCGTCCCGATGCCGACCGGCCGCCGGCTCCGCCGCTCCACAGAGGTCATGCTGTGGAATCCGCGCCGCGGAGAATGACCGGGGTGCTCGACGTTCCCGTCGGAGTGACCGGGATCAGCACGAGCCCGTTCTCCATCAGCTCCGCCGAAGAGTGGGACTGGCACCGTCACGACGCCGATGAGCTGCTGTGGTCGGCGCGCGGGTCGCTCGTGGTCGAGACTGCTGTCGGCTTCCACGCCGTCCCGTGGACCGTGGGCCTCTGGATTCCCGCGGGCGAACCGCATCGCGTGACCGCGTCCAAGGGCACCGACTTCTCGTGCACCTTTCTCGCGCCCGGCCTCGGGTCCCCGCCGCGGGAAGGCGTCGGCGGAGTCGGCATCCCCATGGCCGCCCGCGCCCTGCTCGAGGAACTCGCGACGCAGGACATGGCGGACGACACCCGTCGCCTCGCAGAGCAGCTCCTGCCGCGCCTGCTCCACCGCGCCGACCTGTTGCACCTCACCCTGACCCTGCCCGAAGACGACCGGGCGCGTCGGATCGCGGAGGCCGTGCAGGCGGATCCGGCGGATTCGCGCACCCTGCAGGAATGGGGGGCGCTGGTCGGCGCGAGCGAGCGCCATCTGGCACGGCTCTTCCGCCGAGAATCCGGGCTCTCGTTCGCAGAATGGCGCACCAGAGCACGGATGCTGGCAGCCATCGTGCTGCTCGCCGAGGGGCTCCCGGTCGGCCTGGTCGGGCGGCGGGTCGGCTACGCCAGACCGAGCGCCTTCGTGCAGGCGTTCCGCCGGGAGTTAGGTTCGACGCCGGGAGCTTTTGCCGTCTCCACGCGCTGATTGGTCTCCCTGACGACATCGCCGGGCAGGTAGACGACATCCGGGCAAGGGATGATCGATGAGGCACTTAGGTAAGCCTCAGCTAATCCCACCCGAATCGAAGGTCCGTTCATGACGCCCTCCCGCACCCGCCGTCTCCGCGCCGTCGCCCTCGCGACCGGTGCCGTTCTCCTCCTCACCTCCTGCGCATCCGCGCAGGCCGGCGAGGCCGAGGGCGAGACCCTCACCGTCGACACCGACTTCGGCGAGGTCACCGTCCCCACCGCGCCCGAGGCGGCCCTCGGCTTCTACACGACCGACGTCGACATCCTGATCACGCTCGGCTACCCGCTGGCCGATGAGCAGCCGATCCGCGACGACTGGGACAAGTTCCCCGGGTTCTTCCCGCAGAAGGAGCTCAAGGGGATCAAGGGCTTCCACAACTACCCGGAGTTCAACCTCGAACACATCCTCGAGGTCGGCCCCGACTTCATCCTGAGCGGCCTCGGCTACGAGACCGACCTGCACGACAAGCTCACCCCGATCGCGCCCACCTACACGTACAACGCCTTCGACGGGGGTGACTGGCGCGACAAGTTCGAGACGCTCGCCGCAGATCTCGGTCGGGAGAAGCAGGCACAGGCCTGGCTCGACGACTACGCCGCGCGCATCGCCGAGGTCAAGGGCGAACTCGATGCGGCAGGCGTCGCCCCCGTCGTCGCCGACATCTCCTTCTGGGACGGCCAGATCAACGTCGGCTGCTACAGCATCTCGTGCCTCGTCTTCGCCGATCTCGGACTGGAGATCAGCCCCCTCGCAGACAGCGACGGCGACGGCAAGCCCGACAGCGAGGGCACCTCGCTCAGCATGGAGCAGATCGGCGAGCTCGCCGACGTCGACGTCATCTTCACCGGCGTCAGCGAAGACGGCTCCGGGCTCATCACCGACGAGGAAGCTCTGCAGGCGAACCCACTATGGACCGCTCTCCCCGCGGTCGCGAACGGCGACGTGCACGGCTACAACTACGAGATGAGCTACGGCTCGCCGAGCGGCCAGGACGCGCTGCTCGAGGTCGTGCGCAAGGCGCTGCTCCCGTGAGCCGCCCTCAGGTCAACCGTGTCCACCGGGTCGAGGTCGTCGACGTCGAGCGGCTGACGCCCGGCATGGTGCGCATCGTCTTCGCAGGCGACGGCCTCGAGGGGTTCGTCTCCTCGGGCGTCGGCGACGAGTACCTGCGACTGTTCCTGCCGAAGACCGGCCATGAGGAGCCGGTACTCCCGTCGCCGACCGAGGATGGCTACTGGGAGTTCCCGGACGGCGTCGACTCCACCGAGGTGCGCACCTATACCGTGCGGGCGTGGGATGCCGTGTTCGGGCGACTCGTGATCGACTTCGTCGTGCATGAGGGCGGCATCGCGGCGACGTGGGCGCTCGGCGCGAAGCCGGGGCACATCGTCGGCGTGAACACCCCGCGCGGCCTGTACGACCCGCCGGAGGGCATCGACTGGCAGTTGCTCGTCGCCGACGCCACCGGCCTTCCCGCCGCGCTGCGCCTGGCCGAACAGGCGCCCGCGGGCGTGCGCACCCGCGTCGTGCTCGAAGTCGGAGACCCGGCCGACGAGCAGCGCATCGACCTGCCGGCCGACGTCGAACTCACCTGGGTGCACGGCGGGAACGGGCACGGCCCGAGCCGTATCGAGGAGATCGTGCGGGCAAGCGACTTCCCCCGGGAACCGGGCTACGTCTGGGTCGCCGGTGAGACGCGCGTGACCAGGGGCGTCCGCAAGCACCTGCGCCACGAACTGAAGCTGCCGTCGACCGCGTACAAGGTCGTCGGGTACTGGACCGCGAACGCGGAGCAGTGGAGCGAGCGCTTCGAAGCGCTCCCCGACGCGGTGCGTGACCGCCTCAGCGCCATGTGGGACGACGAGACACGCGACGTCGAAGAGGTCGAAGACGAGTACGAGGCCACCCTTGAGGCTCACGGTCTCTGAGGTCGTCCCGGCCGTGCAGACGACCGAGGCGGCGGACAGCGCGCGCGCGGCGATCACTGTCTCACGCCGCAGACGGATGCTGGGCTTCGCCCTCGCGGTCGCCACGCTCCTGGTCTGCATGGTGTTGAGCCTCACGATCGGGTCGCAGCGACTCTCCGTCGAACAGATCGCCGCGGCCCTCCAGGGCGCCGACAGCGAGGCGTGGACCATCATCCGCGACCTGCGCGCTCCGCGCACCCTGCTCGGGGTTCTCGTGGGCGCGGCGCTCGGCATCGCCGGGGCCCTGATGCAGGCCTTCACCCGGAACCCGCTGGCCGATCCCGGCATCCTCGGCGTGAACGCGGGAGCGGCGTTCGCCGTCGCCGCCGGCGCTGCGTCCTTCGGCATCACGACGCTCTCGGGCACGATCTGGTTCGCCCTGCTCGGCGCGGTCCTCACGACGTTCGCGGTGTGGGCGATCGGAGCATCCGGTCGCCGCGGCGCCGACCCGCTGCGGATCACGCTCGCCGGCGTCGCGATCGGTGCCTTCCTCAGCGGCATCACCTCGGGCATCACGCTCCTGCTGCCCGAGGTCTTCGACCGGATGCGGGGCTGGAACGCCGGCAGCATCGCGAGCACGCCGACAGAGCAGGTGAGCGGGGTGCTGCCCTTCCTGGCGCTCGGCTTCATCCTCGCGTTCGCGGTGGCGCGGCCGCTCAACGCGGTCGCGCTCGGCGACGATCTCGCCGTCTCGCTGGGGTCGCGCATCGTGCGCACCCGCGTGCTCGCGATCATCGCCGCGACCCTGCTCTGCGCGACCGCGACCGCCGTCGCCGGACCGATCGGCTTCGTCGGACTCATGGTGCCGCACGCGGTGCGCTGGTTCACGGGGCCCGACCAGCGCTGGATCTTCGCCGGCAGCCTGATCGCCGCACCGGTGCTCGTGCTGGCGAGTGACATCGTCGGCCGCGTCGTGCTCCGCAGCGGTGAGCTGCCGGTCGGCATCGTCACCGCGTTCATCGGAGCGCCGGTGCTGATCGCGCTGGTGCGCCGGCGCGGGGCGAGCGCCCTGTGAACGTGCAGGTCGACCGGGGCTACGGAACCTGGATGCTGCGCTCGCGGCGCGACGCGCTCAGCATCCTCGTCCGGCGACGCCCCGTGATCGTCGTCGCCGCGCTCCTGCTGGCCGCCGCATCGGTGGCGATCGTGAGCCTCGGCGTCGGCGACTACACCGTCCCGATCCCCGATGTCGTCGCCACGGTCTTCGGCTTCGGCGATGCTCGCTCACACCTCGTCGTCTGGGGATGGCGGATGCCGCGCGTGCTGCTCGCGCTCGCCCTCGGCGCCGCGCTGGGTGCGGCGGGCGCCATCTTCCAATCGCTCACCCGCAATCCGCTCGGCAGCCCCGACATCATCGGCTTCGACTCGGGCGCGTACGTGGGTGCGCTGCTGGTCATGACGACGGTCGGCACCGGCTTCGTCTCCGTGGCAGCGGGGGCACTCGTCGGCGGTCTCGCGACCGCTCTGCTCGTGTATCTCCTGGCGTACCAGCGCGGGTTCCAGGGGTTCCGACTCATCATCGTCGGCATCGCGCTCTCGGCCATGCTCGCGTCGGTGAGCACCTGGGTCATCCTCAACACCGACCTGAACATCGCTCTCGCGGCGAGTGCGTGGGGGAGCGGGTCGCTCAACACGGTCGGATGGGAGCAGACGACCCCGGCCGTCGGGATCCTGGTGGTGCTGTGGGGTGCGGCCGCGCTCCTGTCCCGCGGGATGCACGCCCTCGAGGTCGGCGACGACGCGGCTGTCGCGTTCGGTGTGCGCACCGGGCGGGTGCGGCTCCGGCTCGTGATCCTCGGCGTCGCATTCACCGCCACGGCCACCGCGGCGGCGGGGCCGATCGCGTTCGTCTCTCTCGCGGCGCCGCAGCTGGCACGGCGCCTGACCCGCTCCGCCGGTGTCACACTGTCGGCCGCGGCCGCGATGGGGGCGCTGCTGCTCGTCGTGAGCGACCTGATCGCGCAGCGGATCTTCGCACCGACGCAGCTCCCCGTCGGCGTGATCACGGTGGCGCTCGGCGGCGCCTATCTCATCTGGTTGCTGATCTCGGAGGCGAGAAGACGATGACGGACACTGGTGTGGCGACGCTCGATGCGACGCAGGAGGTCGATGCGCGACTACGCGCCCGTGACGTGACCCTCGGGTACGATCGCCGCGTGATCGCGGACGGCCTCACGGTCGACATCCCGACCGGGTCGTTCACGGTCATCGTCGGGCCGAACGCGTGCGGCAAGTCCACGCTGCTGCGCGCCCTCGCGCGCGTGATGAAACCCTCCGCGGGGTCGGTCCTGCTCGACGGCAGGGAGATCGCCGAGTTCCCGGCCAAGGAGGTCGCCCGCCGGCTCGGGCTGCTCCCGCAGACCTCGATCGCCCCGGAGGGGATCACGGTCGCCGACCTCGTGGCGCGGGGGCGGCACCCGCACCAGGGCGTCTTCCGGCAGTGGACCGCGAGCGATGAGACCGCTGTGGCCCAGGCGCTGGTGGCGACCGGCACTGCCGACCTCGCCGCGCGCCAGGTCGAGGAGCTCTCCGGCGGACAGCGCCAGCGGGTGTGGGTGGCGATGGTGCTCGCGCAGGAGACGCCGCTGCTGCTGCTCGACGAGCCCACCACGTTCCTCGACATCGCCCACCAGTACGACCTGCTGGAACTGCTGCGCCGCCTCCACGACGAGGGCGGGCGCACGCTGGTGGCGGTGCTGCACGACCTGAACCAGGCGGCGCGCTACGCGGATCACCTGATCGTGATGAGCGAGGGGCGGGTCGTCACCACCGGAACCCCGGAGGAGGTCGTGACGGCACGGCTGATCGAGGACGTCTTCGGTCTGCCGTGCACGATCATCCCCGATCCGCATACCGGCTCGCCGTTGGTTGTTCCCCGTCCGCGGGAATAGGCGCGCGCGGGGGATGGCTGACACACATATGACGGATACGACGGCCGTGCGCTTCGATCGATTCGGCGAGATCACCGAACTGGCTCTGCAAACCGTCGAGCAGAGTCCCCTCGCGCCGCATCAGGTGCGAGTCCGGATTGCCGTGGCGGGGTTGAACCCCGTCGATTGGCAGATCGTCGAGTCGGAGACTCTCGCGAAAGTGTTCGGCATCACCGCTCCGTCGGGATACGGCAACGACTTCGCCGGGGTCATCGCCGAGACGGGATCGGAGGTCGTCCGGTGGCGCGTCGGCGACCGCGTGTTCGGCGGCGCGCGCGGTGCCGCGGTCGCCACTTCCGTCGTGCTCGACGAGAAGCATCGGAGCCTGCATCGAACCCCCGACGGGATCAGCGACCTCACCGCAGGGGTCATCGATATCGCCGGGAGGACGGCGTCGGCCGTGGCCGACGCTCTCGCGGTCCGCGAAGGGGAGCTCGTCCTCGTCGGGGCAGCGGGTGGGGGCGTCGGCTCGATCCTCACTCAGCTTCTCGTTCGATCCGGTGCCCGCGTCATCGGCACAGGTTCGGCCGCGTCGGCGGAGTACATCACCTCACTCGGCGCTCAGCCCATCGAGTACGGCGCCCAGCTCGAGGACGCCCTCCGTGCCTCGGCCGACGGACCGATCGCTGCGGCTGCGGATCTTCATGGCGTGCAGACCGCTCTGACGGCGCTCGCGCTGGGGGTCCCCGCCGCACGAATCGTGACGATCGAATCCGAAGAGCCACCCTCGGGTGTGATCGCGGTCAACGGCTCCGATGCCACGCCTGATGCGCTCCCGCGGCTCCTCGAGCTGGTCGCGGCCGACGAACTCACCGTCCCGATCGAATCCGTCTACACGCTGCGGGACTTCCGACAGGCGATCGAGCGTCAACGAAGCCGCCACGTGCGCGGCAAGGTCGCCATCGACACGAGCGTTGCGTAGCGGTTCATGAACGAGCGTGCTCCGGATCCCCGGGTCTGGAGCCGACCGGCTAGCTGTAGTGCCCAGGGACGTTGTTTGATCTGGATGCCCTGATGTGACGAGAACCTCCAAGGCAGAGTGGAGCTGCTACCGCTTCCGCTCTGAACCGAGGAGGTTCTCGTGTCCCACGCTAATGCGGCCTTGACGCCGCGCCAACGACTCCGGCTGGCTCGGCAGGTCGTCGACGAGGGATGGCCGGTGGCGGGAGCTGCGAGGTACTTCCGGGTGTCGTATCCGACCGCGGCGAAATGGGCGAGGCGTTACGTCGAGCTTGGCGAGGCGGGGATGGCAGACCGGTCAAGCAGACCGCACCGGCATCCGAACAAGACCCCGCAGCCTGTCGTGAAGCGGATCGTGCATTTGCGGATCAAGAAGCGCTTGGGGCCGGTCCAGATCGCCGGACGGCTGGGGATGCAGGCCTCGACGGTCCACGCGGTGCTGGTCCGCTGCCGCCTGAATCGTCTCTCGCATGTCGATGTGAAGACCGGCGAGCCGGCTCGCCGCTACGAACACGACCGTCCCGGTTCCCTGATCCATGTCGATGTGAAGAAGCTGGGCAACATCCCGCTCGGCGGAGGCTGGCGGTTCGTTGGTCGGCAGCAAGGCGGCAAGAACCGAGCCGCGACCGATCAGCACCGCCGCAGGGGTAAACAGCGCGACCCGCTGCTCGGTCACGCCTACATCCACACCGTCATCGATGATCACTCCCGGGTCGCCTACGCGGAGATCCACGACGATGAGAAGGCCGAGACCGCGATCGGTGTCCTGCGTCGTGCAGCCTCTTGGTTCGCCGATCGCGGCGTCACCGTTGAGCGGGTGCTCTCTGACAACGGCCCTGCCTACAAGTCCCACGCCTGGCGAGCGGCATGCGCTGAGCTCAGTATTCGACACAAGCGAACCCGCCCCTACCGGCCGCAGACCAACGGCAAGATCGAAAGGTTCCATCGCACCCTCGCCGATGGCTGGGCCTACTCGAAGCACTACAACTCGGAATCAGCGCGCCGAGCCGCCCTGCCAGCCTGGTTGCACTTCTACAATCACCACAGGCCCCACACAGCCATCGGGAAGCTCCCGCCCATCAGCCGGATCTCAAACAACCTGACTGGGCACTACAGCTAGCTCGCCGGGCGTCGACCCTCAGACCTCCTCGACCGAGAATCGGAACGCGGCGCCCTGGCGGAACGGCTCGACGATCTCGAAGTTCTCGAACGCCGGACCGCCGGGGATCGGCGACGCGCTCGCCCAGTACGACCAGCGCGCATTGACGACGGCCTCGAGCTCGGGGTGCGGGTCGTCGACCCGCCAGGTCTGCGCGGCTCGACGCCCGAGAAAGCGCCAGTGCGCGGCCGTGTCGGCCGAGTACTCGACCGACCACGGATCCTCTTCGTCACCGACAGCGCTCACGACCGCCGCCTCGCCATCGCGGGAGAGCTCGGCGAGCGGGAAGCGCCCGTGCTCGGTGAACGCGGTGCCGCCGAAGTCCGGCCACAAGTCGGCGGGCGTCACCACCCGGTCGGCCAGGTGCAGCACGCGCAGCCGCGCCCAGTTGCCCATGGTCGCCGTGAGGATCAGATGCGAGAGCGGGACGGATGCCGCGTTCGCGAAGCCCGCGACCTCGACTTCGTGCGGGCGGTCGGCGAAGAACCGCACCCGCACCAGGACATCCGCTCCGTTGTCGAAGCGCTCGACGCCGATCCAGACGGTGAGGGTCTCGACGCCGGCGACGGTCTCGACCGTACCGCGCGCCGGGGCGGGGCCCTCCCCGGCATCCGCAGCATCCGCATCGTCCGCCGACCAGAACCTCTTGCCGCGCTCGCCGGGATCGAGCGTGCTCGGTTCGAGCTCGGAGAATCCGCGCGTGGTCTCACCCCTCGGGATCGGCTCGACGGCGAGGAAGTTGACCAGCCGTTCCCGCGGGTGATCGAGGTACGGCGTGAACACCCGGAGCAGGCCGCGGGGGCCGGGGATCGGTGGAATACCGATCTGGATGCCGTCGACGTGACCCCAGCGGGGCTCGTCGGCAGCAGCACCGGATGGCCGGAGCCACCCGGAATCGGGGGAGAGGGGCATGACGAAGACCCTAGTGCTCTGAAATCGATTTCGCTAGATTCGGGTTCATGCATCGTCGTACCCCCGCATCCCGCCGCGCCCTCGTCTCGGCATCCGTCGTCTTCGCTCTCGCGCTCGCCGGATGCGCGGGCGGCGGCACGCCGGGGGTCGATCCGAATCCGGACAAGCCGTTCGTGCTCGAGGGGGTGACCGACCTCACCGAGATCGCGCAGCTCACGGGACCCGACGGCATGAACGACACCGCATCCGTCTCGGTCGCCGGCACTGACCTGGGGTCGATGGTGAACGTGGGCGAGAAGACCTTCTTCCTGTTCGGCGACACATTCGGCGAACGGGATCCCGAGTCGATCGGCGGCCAGGGCGGGTTCTGGAGATCGAACGTGGCCGCCTGGACCACTGACGACGACCCCACCGACGGCATCGACTTCGAGGGCTGGGTGGAAGACGACATCGGCCTGGCCGCCCCGCTCATCGAAGGTGAGCACGACGCCAACGGCGCCGGCGGCGAGGTCACGAAGATCCCGACCTACGGCTTCGCGATCGGCGAGACGATCTACGTGTCGTACATGTCGGTGAAGTTCTGGGGTGAGCCCGGCGCCTGGGACGCGAACCGCTCGGCGCTCATCGTCTCGCGTGACGGCGGCGCGAGTTGGTCTCCGGTCGACGGCGTGGAATGGCCGGGCGATTCGAACTTCATCCAGTTCGCGACCGCGCAGGTGAACGAGGGCGGGAAGGACTGGATCTATTTCTGGTCGATCCCCTCCGGTCGTTTCGGCGGCGTGCAGCTGATGCGCGTGCCCGCCACGGAGGAGGCCGTCGAAGACCAGGGCGCCTACTCCTACTTCGCCGGACTCGACGGGGAGGACCCGCGCTGGAGCGATGACATGGCCGATGCCGAGACGATCGTCGACGGCACAATCGGCGAGCTCTCGGTGATGTGGTCGACCTATCTCGAGCGCTGGATCATGACGTATTCGGATGCCGGCAGCGCCTACATCCGCGAGGGCATAACGCCCTGGGGGCCGTGGGGTGACCCGATCGAACTCGTGCCGGGCGCCGACTATCCCGGGCTCTACTCGCCCTATCTCAACCCGCGCTATGTCACGGAGGATGGCCGCCGCATCCACTTCACGCTCTCGCTGTGGGACCCGTACAACGTGTACTGGTTCTCGGCCGATCTGGAGCGCGCCGAGTGACAGCGACGGTGGATTTCCCTTGCGCATGAAATCGATTTCGCCTACTCTGGCGCATACCCGGTCACTGCGGATCGATCGGCCTGCACAGCAGCGACTCGATGAGGAGTCCGTTCCCTGAGGAGGAACAAATGAGAATCACCACCCGAACCCGCCGCACCGCGGTCGCCGCTCTCGGCGCGCTGACGGTCGGCGCGATGCTCGCCGCCTGCGGTGCCGGCACACCCGGCGGAACCGCCGGAGACGGCGGCGGCGAAGACGGCGTCACCACCATCCAGTTCTGGCACCGCAACTTCACCCCTGCGGAGAACGAGTGGTACGCCAACATCGTCAAGGAATTCAACAAGTCCCAGGATGAGATCAAGGTCGTCGACACCGAGGTGCCCGCCGACGCGTGGGACCAGAAGATGAAGGCCGCTCAGGCCGCAGGCAAGGCGCCCGACGTCTACACCAGCTCCGCGAACCTGCTCGACCTGGTCAACGCGGGCTCGGTGCACGAGCTCGACTCGATCGTCTCGGAAGACGCCCTCGGCCAGATCCTGGACAACGCGACGTCGATCTCCGAGGTCGACGGCACGCACTACGCGTATCCGCTGCTGCTCGAGCCGCAGACGGTGCTGTTCTGGAACACCGACATGCTCGACGCCGCCGGTGTCGATTCGGGCAGCGCTCCCGAGACCTGGGACGACCTGCTCGACGCCTGCGCGAAGATCCAGCCGACGCTCTCCGACGGCCAGTACTGCATCTCACCGGCGCAGGACGCCGTGACGTTCGCCTGGTCGACGGTCGGCCAGCAGTACAACTTCTCGGGCCACCTCGCGCTGACCGATGACTGGGCATCGCCTGACATCGACAACGACGGGTACCGCTCGCTGATGGAGCAGTACAAGGTGCTGTGGGACAAGGGATACATGCCCAAGCAGCCTCTCGCCGCCTAC
This sequence comes from Microbacterium sp. PMB16, assembly GCF_051294855.1. Taxonomy (GTDB): domain Bacteria; phylum Actinomycetota; class Actinomycetes; order Actinomycetales; family Microbacteriaceae; genus Microbacterium. The sequence continues at coordinate 932,537 of NZ_CP145908.1, read as the reverse complement.
GTCGCCGGCGAGGACTTCGGTCAGAAGAAGGTGGCCTTCAAGGTCTCCGGTTCCTGGATGATGTCCGAGATCGGCTCCGACTACCCTGACCTGCTCTCGAAGACGGGCGTCGGCGCGTTCCCGAACGCCTCGGACGCCGACGGCCGCACCGCCACCACCATGGGCAACTTCACCTGGGTGGTCGACGCCAAGAGCAAGAACGCGGAGGCCGCAGGGAAGTTCCTCGAGTGGTCGATCGCCGGCGATCCGGAGAATCTCGTGCCGTTCTTCGTCGACACCCAGTTCACCAAGGTTCCGGTCCGCCAGTCGGTGCAGGATGCCGTCGCCGCGAGCCAGGAGGCGGCAGACGCCCCGTGGTCGAGCATCATCGTCGACGACATCGCGCCGGACGCGATCGCGGGTGCCACCTACCCGTGGGACGTCAACCTCGCCGTCGGCACCGCCATGGAGTCCGTGATGAAGGGCTCGGCGTCGCCGGACGATGCGATCAAGACGGCCAACGCCGCGATCCAGACGGTCATCGATCGTGATGGGCTGCCCGACAAGGCACCCAAGAACTGATATCGCTCGCTGTTCGGGGGCCGGGGCCTCCCGGTCCCCGCACAGCGACGCACCCTGAGATCGCGACGAGGTGGATATGGCCAGTCAGGCTGTGCAGGAACGCCGGGAGATCCGGCAGAGACAGAACCGGTACAAGTACCGCGACAACGGAACCGCCTACTGGTTCCTGGTTCCGCTGGTGGTGCTGCTGGGCATCTTCGTGATCTGGCCGGCGATCTACGCCGGGTACCTGTCCTTCCAGGACTGGAGCTTCTACAAGGATCCCGAGTTCGTCGGCATCCGCAATTACGCGAACGTGCTGAAGGACCCGCTGTTCATCGCCACGATCGGCCGCGGCTTCCTCTTCGTCCTGATGACCGTGCCGCCGATGCTGATCCTGGCGTTCCTGTTCGCCAGCCTCGTCGTGGCGGTGTCGCGCCGTGCTGCGAGCGTGCTCAAGGTCAGCATCTACATCCCGACCATCATCTCCGCCGTGATCACGTCGATCATCTTCGTGCTGATCTACAACTACTCCGGCGGCCTGCTGAACGCCTTCCTCGCGGTCTTCGGCGTCGAGCCGATCGCATGGATCGGCGACCCGAAGTGGGCGCTGCTCGCCGTCGCCGTCCCGGCCATCTGGCTCGGGATGGGTCTCACCTCCTTGATCATGGTCGCCGCAATGGTCGACATCCCCACCGAGTACTACGAGGCGGCGGCGATGGAGGGTGCGAACTGGGGGCAGAAGACGGCGTACATCACGATCCCGCAGATGAAGAACGTGATGCTGTACCTGCTCATCACCGGCTTCGTCGCCGCGATCCAGCAGTTCGAACTCCCTCTGGTCATGACGCAGGGCGGCCCGCTCGACTCGACGACCCTGCCCAACCTCTTCATCTTCAACCACTTCCGCAACGACGTGAACGTCGGCTACTCAATCGCGGCCGCGCTGCTGTTGTTCGTCGTGCTGGGGACCATCTCGGCTCTCGTGTTCAAGTTCGTCAACTCCGAGAGGCTGGTGGACTGAGATGGCCGTCATGCAGGAGACCACCCGCATCGTCCTCGCCGGCAAGGAGCCGCGGGCACAGCGCAAAGCACCGCGTACCGCCGGCGGCTGGCTCGTCGTCCTCGGCAAGGTGATCCTCGGCGCGATCTTCGTCGTCGCCTCGCTGTTCCCCCTCGCGTGGATGGTGATCGCCGGCTTCAAGTCGAAGACCGAGGTCGTCGAGACGCCGTTCCAGTTCTTCCCCGAGGTGTGGTTGTGGCAGAACTACGCCCAGATCCTCGCCGACCCGACGTTCCTGCAGACGCTGCTGTGGACGTTCATGGGCGCCGTGCTCTTCACGGTCGGAAGCCTCGCGGTGAACTCCCTCGCGGCGTACGCATTCGCCCGCCTCGACTTCCGCTTCAAGGGCACGATCTGGGCGATCGTCATCACGACGATGTTCATCCCGGGCATGACGATCCTGCTCACGAGCTTCATCGTCGTCACCCGGCTGTCGATGCTCGACACCCTCAGCGTGCTTGTGATCCCCGGCCTCGCGAGCGCCGGCATGGTGTTCTTCATCCGGCAGTTCTACCTGAACATCCCGAAGAGCCTCGAGGAGGCGGCGATGCTCGACGGCTGCGGCCGGTTCGGCATCTTCGTGCGCATCTTCCTGCCGCTGTCGAAGCCGCCGTTCGTGGTGATGGGCATCACGGCCTTCCTCGCCTATTGGAACTCGTACGTCTGGCCGATCCTGACGATCACCTCGCCCGAGCGCTTCGTGCTGCAGCAGTACCTGGCGACGTTCCGATCCGAGCGCAGCACCGAGCTCGGGCTGCTGATGGCCGGCTCCGTGCTGGCCGCGGCTCCCGTGATCATCCTGTTCCTGATCTTCCAGCGTCAGATCATCGGCAACATCAAGATGGCGGGTCTCAAGTAGCAACACGGGCAGCACCGAGAGGAGAGGTCGATGGAGACCGAGAACACGCACGGGCTTCGGATGAGTCGCAGGAACGTCCTGCAGGGAGCGATGGCACTGGGGGCCGCGTTCGTGGCCTCCGCCGCGGTGCCGGCTCCGGCCGCCGCCGCGGGACTCACCGTGTCGAGGATCAAGGTGCTCGCGGGCACCCAGAGTCCCTCGCAGTACGGGGTCGGGGTGACCGACCTCGGCATCCCCGCCCGGACGCCGGACGGGCGGATGCTGTTCCTGTTCGGCGACACGTGGGCCGATCACGTCGGCGGCGCGAACTGGCGTTCGCCGGTCGCGCTGTACTCGTCGACCACCAACCTCAACGCCGGGGTGACCTTCAACGGATGCGGCGGGGCGGGCGCGAACACGCAGGGCACGGCTCCGCAGCTCTGGTACTACCCGCATGACGCGTACTTCACGACGGTGATCCCGTCGGACGTGATCACCATCGGATCGCGGATGTACCTGCATGCGATCGTCAACGGTCCGCAGTTCGGCGCCGTGCGCTGGACCGAGCTGTGGAAGTCGGACGACAACGGCGCGACCTGGCAGCACACCGGCCTGCAGTTCCCGGCGAACATGGCCGGCGGCAAGTTCCAGTGCATCACGTGGGGCCTCGGCAGCGACGGCTACGTGTACATCTACGGCACCGGCTTCCAGCGCGACAAGGGCATCGTGCTCTACCGGGTGCCGTCGAACAACATGACCACGCTCTCGGCCTACCAGCCGTGGGGCTTCGCGAACGGCTCGTGGGGGTGGGGCAAGCCTGTCACCGAGGTGCTGCCCGGAGGCTTCGGCGAGATGTGCCTGCGCCCGCTCGGCGGCAAGTGGATCCTCACCTGGTTCAACGCCCCGGCCTACCGGATCGACGCGATGGTGCTCAACACCCCGACCGACAACCTCTACACGGCGACCAAGACCACGCTCCTGTACGGGAGCGAGTGGAACCAGGAGGATGCTTCGCACGTCGCGCAGCTGTACGGCGGCTACATCATCCCCGGATCGACCCTGTCCGACCTGCACCTCAGCGTGAGCCAGTGGCACACCGGGAACAACAGCGTCTACCACTCCGAGCAGTTCCGGGTGCAGGGGCTCGTGTAGTCGCGAGGGGAGCGCGTCCCGCCCGTAGGCTTGCTGCGGGACGGAGACGACGTGAAACTGACAGCTCGCACGCTGCGGGGCCTGGAGTGGGTCGCCGCCGCCGAGATCGAGCGGCGACTGCCGGAGGCGACGAGCATCCGGATGGGATCACGCGAGGTCGCCTTCGAGTACCCGGCCCTCGACGCGGCGCTGCTGCGACTGCAGAGCGTCGACGACGTCTTCTGGGTGGTCTCGACACTCGACGGCGTGGGCTCGACCAAGGACGCGGTCACTGACCTCGCGTTCAGGGTGCAGCGGCTCGCGTGGGCGCCGGTGCTCGCCGAACTGCGGAGCGTGCGGGAGATCCCGGACGGGTTCTTCTTCGACGTCGTCGCGAGCATCGACGGCGCCCACCGGTACAACCGCTTCGATGTGGAGAACGCGGCGGGCGAGACCCTCGCGCCGCTGCTGCGCGGCACGCATCTCGCCCGCACGGCGGAGGGGCTGTCCTCCTCCGATCGGCCCGACCTGACGGTGCGTCTGTTCGTGCAGGACGGGACCGCTGTGGTCGCGGTGCGGCTCACGGCCGCGCCTCTCCACCGACGCCCGTACAAACAGGCGACGGGGCCGGGCACCCTCCATCCGCCGGCCGCCGCGGCGCTCGCGATGGTCGCCGGCGTCACCGCGGACGATCGGGTCTTCGACCCGTTCTGCGGAGACGGGACGATCGCGATCGAGACGTTCCTGCAGCATCCGGGCATCGCTTTCGGTGCGAGCGATCTGGACCCTGCGAGGGTGGAGAATGCCCGGCAGAACGCGGGTCGGGCAGGAGCGGATGTGGACTTCCGGGTCGCGGATGCTGCGCTGATCCCCTGGGCGGAGCTCGACGCGACGGCGATCATCACGAATCCGCCGTGGAACAACGCCGTGCATGCGGCGGGCGGGGCCGAGGCGTCACTCGACGGCGTCTGGCGCGCGGCCCGGCCTGCCCTGCGCGGAGGGCGCCTCTGCGTGCTGGCGGATGCGAAGCTCGGCATCCCGGAGCGGCTGGACGGGCTCGGCTACCAGGTCGGCTTCACGACCCTCATCCGGCTCAACGGGCGACTCACCTCGCTGGTCGTGGCGGGCGCGCACGAGGGCAGTGCGCCGGGGCTCTCACCGGAACTTCGGGCCTGGCGCACGATCGCGCACTCAGGAGATGGAAAAGTCGGCTTCCTAGCGTGAGAGCAGGGAAAGCCCCTGCTCCGCGCTCGCGCGGGTGTCCTGCCACGAAGGATCGACCTCCGATGACGAACACCAAAGCCCCCTCTCCCGCCGTCTCTCTGGGACTCCTCGTCCTGCGCGTCGTCGTCGGCGCCATCTTCGCCGCACACGGTGCGCAGAAGATCTTCGAGTTCACCCTCCCCGGCACGATCGGCAGCTTCGCCGACATGGGCGTTCCGCTGCCGGAGATCGCCGCGCCCGTCGTCGCGTTCGTCGAACTGATCGGCGGCATCCTCCTGATCCTCGGGTTCCTCACGCGTCCCGTCGGCATCCTCCTCACGATCGACATGGCCGTCGCCCTCGTCGCCGTGCACCTTCCCGCCGGCCTCTGGGTCGGCGACGGCGGCTACGAGTTCGTGGCCGTGCTCGGCGTCGCCGCGCTCGCGCTCGCGCTGACCGGCGCCGGACGGTTCTCGCTCGACGGAGCGCTGCTGCGCGGCCGCGCGCCCGCCTGGCTCAGCTGACGCTCACGGGTCCGGGCGAGGGTCAGGGCGCGCGGACCAGGGCGACGTCGTCGAGCTGCAGCCATATGTCGCCGCTGTTCGTCCACACCCCGCCGAACACCTGCACCTGATCGTTCGCACCGGTGTCGACGTCGACCGTGAAGCGCGTCCACGCGCCCACCGAGACGAAGTGCGCCTCGCCGAGCACGGTGCCGTCGAGCTGCCGCACCCCGAAGTAGCCGTTGTCGCTGTTGGTCGACGTGCGGAGGAAGCCGGTCAGCCGGTAGGAGGTGTGCGGCTCGACGTCGACGTCTTGCCAGACGTCGCGCCAGCCCGAGTTGTACCGCACGAAGATGTTCCGGTCGCCGGTGAAGCCGCCTGCCGGTGCCGTGTCGATGCCGGAGTTCGGCTTGGCGCCCCAGGTGCCGTCGGTGCCCGTGCCGACGGCATCCGACCGCTCGAAGCTCGGATCCACGATGAGGTTCGGATCGACGATCGTGCCGTTCTTGTCGAGCCGCATGTGCATCAGATAGACGTTGTACGGGTTCCACTGCGACATCGCGAAGTAGATCTCGCCGTCCTCGTTCCACGGGTGGAAGTAGCCGCCGTACAGCGCCGGGTAGTCGGTCGAGCTCGCGACCGTCTGCGCGGGGCTCCACGGACCTTCGGGGGTCTTCGCGGTGTGCAGCACGATGTCCTCGCCGGACAGCGTCATCAGCAGGAACCGCTTGCTGTGCGCGTCGTACTGCACTGAGACCTCGCTCATCGGCGCGTCGATGACGGGCGCGGCATCCGCCTCGTCCTTGCTCCACTTCCGGCCGTCCCAATAGCGGTACTGGGACTTGTCGAGCAGCTTCTTCGCGGGGACCTTGGCGACCGAGACCGGGCCGTTGCGCCCGTTCTGCGTGCCGAAGACGTAAATGGTGCCGCCCTTCTGCACGTAGGCCTGCATCTGGAACGGGTCGTCGCCGTCGGGGTTCTCCCACCGGGTGTTCGACACCGTCCAGTTCGCCCCGCCGTCGTCGGAGTAGGCGATGCCGGCGTGATTCGTGTCCCAGACTCCGGGAGGGCCCCACTGCTTCACCGACATGAAGCCGAGGTACTGACGGTCGCCCACCGAGATGCCGGCCGTCGGGATCACGGTGATCTCGTCGCCGTTGATCTTCTTCGACGGGATGATCTCCTTCGCCACCCCCTGCGGAGCCTGCGCCGCCCAGTCGAACATCATCCCGTCGGAGAGGTCGGCGTCGCTCGAGCGCACCAGCACGTTGCTGCGCCAGTTGCCGTTGGGCGGCGCGCCGCCGCCGGGGCCGGTCCACGAGTTGCCGAACGTGTCGCCGAAGGCCGTCAACACGTGGCCATCGCCGTCGTCCCACATGATGCCGAGGTCGGTGGCCTTGATGTCCCACCGGCCCCAGGTGTTGTTCGGGGCGTCGGGCCCGGTGAGCTTCTCGACCACCGTGACCGGCGTCGACGCGGTCGTCGCGATCGCCGGTGCGGAGACGGCCGCGCTCGCAGCCACCACCGCCAGCGAGACCAGTGCGGCACCGGCCGCGAGTCGTCTTCTCTTCCGAGGCGCCATTGCCTTCTCCTTCGGTCGCCCGCGCGGGTGCGGGATGTCAGTCCTGAGGAGCTCGCGGCGGCGTCGAGCCGATGTCGGGGACCGGAGCGGTTCCTAGGTGGACCTCCAGGTCGTCGGCGGTCGGCGTCTTCGGGCGACGAGCGGTCGGACGATCGAGGTAGAACATCGCGGTCGAGGCGATGTCGTCGCGCAGTGGCAGGTACCGCCATCCGCTCCGCCAACCGAGTGCCTGGATGTCGACCTTCGGAATGCCGGTGGCGAAGTGGATCGGGTCGAGCAGGTGCCAGCGGTACATGCCGAACCGCTGCTGGCTCACGTAGAGACCATCGGGTCTGATCACCTGCGGCATGCCGAGGTAGGGCGTCGAGAACTCGGTGTAGCCCTGGCCCGGGATGTCGAAGTTCCAGGCGCCGCCGAAGTAGTCCTCGGTCCCGGTGCCCGCGATCGTGGGGTAGTCGGTGTCGTCGTCGAGGTAGAACTTGATCTCGCCCTCGCCCCACCACCCGTTGGAGTTCACGCCCCACGCGATGTACGTGCCGACGTACTGGCCCTGTCCTTCGATGCCCTCGAGGATGACGTGAGGGGTGCGATCTTCGAGCGGGTTCGACCGGCGCCACTGGGCGTGGAAGTACGCGTCGTTCGAGTAGTCCCCGCCGATCTCGTAGGTCACCTGGTAGTAGACGCGCACATCGACGACCGAGGTGTTCTCGATCGTCAGGCGGGCGCCGTCCTTGAACGGCATCGGCCAGTACGAGTTGAACCCGCCGTGCGGGTTGGCCGCGATGGTCTGCGAGTTGACCTGCGCGAACACGCCCCAGCCGTTGCAGAAGAAGTCGCCGTACGGCACCTCGACGGCCGGCTCCTCGGAGCCGTCCCAATAGGCGCGCAGCAGCAGAGTGCGCCAGTTGTCGGTGTGCGTCGTGATCCAGATGTGGGTGATCTTTCCAGCGCCGTCGATCTTCGCCAGGTCGAACGTGTCGCCCGCCTTGATGTCGACACTGGGGGAGATCTTCCAGCCGGGCCCGAGGTCACGGGCGTTCCCCGCGCCCGTGCCCTCGGTCGCCCGGCCCCCGCCCCCAGCGGATCCGTCGAAGTTCTCCGGCGAGATCGATCGCGTCTGCACGGACCGCAGTGCTGCGAGAGATGCCAGATCAGATGAAGCAGAAGTCATGCGCGCCAATGTAATCGATTTCAACCGAGAACTCCAGAGATCGTCATTCTCCGCGATACTGTTGCTTCACGTCCGGCGCCACCGGGCAGGCAGTGAGGACGCATGGCCACGATCTACGACGTCGCAGAACTCGCGGGGGTCTCACCCGCGACGGTTTCGCGTGTCTTCAACGGAACGAGCGTGTCGGAGGAGAAGGTCGCCGCCGTCCGCGATGCGGCCGCGAAGCTGAGTTTCACCCCGAACCGCACGGCCCGCACACTGCGTCGTCAGAGCTCTGAGGTCATCGCGCTCGTCATTCCCGACATCGAGAACCCCTATTTCACCGAGATGGCCCGCGGCGTCGAGGACGTCGCCTCCGAAGCGGGCTACTCGGTGGTGCTCTGCAACTCCGACGCGCAGATGGAGAAAGAGGCGACGTACCTCCGGATCGCGATCGCCGAGCACATGTCGGGCGTCATCATCGCGACCGCCGACGAGCACTCGAACCTCGACATCATCCTCGCTACGGGACGCCCGGTCGTCGCGGTCGACCGCAGCACGACCTACGACATCGACGGTGTCGTGATGGCGAACCGGGCCGCGGGGACTTCGGCGACGAAGGATCTGATCGACGCCGGGTACCGCCGCATCGCCTACATCGGCGGCCCTGAGCATATCGACACCGCGGCCGAGCGCGCCGCGGGCTGGCGATCGGCTCTGGGCGCCGCCCATCCCGATCTCGACCTGGATGCCCTCGAGCGGTTCGCCACGTTCCGCGTCGACGGCGGGCGTGCTGCCATGGAGGAGCTTCTGGCGCTTCCGGATCCGCCGGACGCTGTCGTGGCGGGCAACAACCTCATCGGCGTCGGCGCGATCCAGGTGCTCACCGAGCACGGACTGACGCCGCCGGAAGTGGGAGTCGCCGTGATCGGATCGCTGCCGTTCACGACTCTGTCGCCGAACGCCGTGACGGTCGTGCGGCTCCCCGCTCGGCACATGGGGGTGACGGCGGCTCGGATGCTGCTCGAGCGCATCAAGGGCGACAAGCAGCCGGCGCGCACCGTCGTGCTGCGCAACGAGGTGCAGCCGGCCAGCACGCAGCGAGCCTGACGGGTCTTCGGTCAGGAAGACTTCCAGAAGCGGGTCGCCAGGTTCGCGACCTCCTTGTCGAGGTCTTCGAGTCGGCGGTCGATCGAGCCCAACCGTTCGGTGAACTTCGCGTCCATGGCGTCGAATCGGGCATCGATGACGTCGAACTTCACCTCCAAGATTCGGTTCAGACCATCGAATCGGGCATCGATCCCTTCCCTGAAGCCGTCGAATCGGGCATCGATCCCATCCCTGAAGCCGTCGAATCGGGCATCGGACCCCTCGAATCGGGCATCGATTCCTTCCCTGAGGCCGTCGAATCGCGCCTCGAGGCTGTCGAAACGCGCGGCGTTCTCGTTGCGGAACGACGTGATGATCCGGTCGTTCTGGCGCAACAGCAGCGTGATCGCGCCGATCATGATGGCGGCGAAGACTGCGATCAGCGCCCACACCTGAGGCTCGGTCAACTCCATGGCTCCATTCTGCGAGGGAAAGACCAGATTGTCACGGTATTCCGGTGTCCGACGGCGTCGTCCGCGCGATCAGTGGAGAACCCTCGATCGACCCCGATTGTGCAGACGATGTCGACGTCCACCTTGCGCCTTGAAATCGATTTCGCGTACAGTGACGATCAGGTTTCAGATTCCGCAGTTCAGGTTTCAAGGAGGACGCCATGCGCTGCACCCTCGGGGTGGACATCGGCACGTCCAGCAGCAAGGGCGTGCTGGTCGATGACGGCGGCGTGATCCTGGCGACCGCGATCAGGGCGCACGAGGTCAGCCGGCCGCGCAGCGGCTGGGTCGAGATGGACGGTCGCGTGTGGTGGGACGAGTTCGTCGCGATCACGCACGAGCTGATCGCCGCGGCACCCGAGGCCGAGATCGTGGGCGTGGGCGTCAGCGGCATGGGGCCGTGCATCCTCCTCGCCGACGAGCACGATGAGCCGGTGCGGCCGGCCATCCTCTACGGCATCGACACGCGATCGACGGCGCAGATCGAGCGGATGACCGCCGAACTCGGAGTCGACGAGATCACCCGGGTCGGCGGCTCGACGCTCACCTCGCAGGCCGGAGGGCCGAAGATCGCCTGGATCGCGGAGGAGGACGCGGAGGCGTGGGCCCGCGCCCGGCGCCTCTTCATGCCCGCCTCTTGGCTCGCCCGCAAGCTCACCGGTGCCTACGTGCTCGACCACCAGTCCGCGAGCCAGGTCTCGCCGCTGTACGACATCGAGGGCGAGCAGTGGCATGAGCCCTGGTGGGCGGAGTTCGCCGGCCCCATCGAGCAGCCCGTGCTCGGCTGGGCGGGCGACCTCGCGGGCGAGGTGACCGCGGCCGCGGCATCCGCCACCGGCCTCGCCGCGGGGACCCCGGTCATCATCGGCACGATCGACGCGTGGACCGAAGCCGTCAGCGTCGGCGCGCACGAAGTCGGCGACCTGATGCTCATGTACGGGACCACGATGTTCCTCGTGGCGACGGGAGAGGAGGCGTTGCGCACTCCCTCGATGTGGACGACTGCCGGCGCCTTCGCCGGCACCAGGAATCTTGCCGGCGGGCTCTCGACCTCCGGGGCGCTGACCGCCTGGCTGAAAGACCTGACCGGTGCGGACTACCCCGCGCTTCTCGCGGATGCCGAGAGGTCGAGGCCTGGCGCGCGCGGGCTGCTCGTGCTGCCGTATTTCGCGGGGGAGCGAACGCCGATCCAGGATCCGGATGCGCGAGGAGTGATCGCCGGGCTGACCCTCGACCACTCACGCGGAGACCTCTACCGTGCGGCGCTCGAGGCGACCGCGCTCGGCGTGCGGCACAACGTCGAGACGATGCGCGCCGCGGGCGCCGACATCCGGCGGATCGTCGCGGTCGGCGGCGGCACCCAGGGGCGGCTCTGGCTGCAGATCGTCTCGGATGTCACGGGACTCGTGCAGGAGGTGCCGCAGACCACGATCGGTGCGAGCTATGGTGCGGCCTTCCTCGCTGCCACCGCCACCGCCGACGACGGCGCGGCGCCCGTGATCACCGCCTGGAATCCGATCGCCGAGACGATTCGGCCGGATGCTGCGCTGCGAGACCTCTACGACACCCTGTTCGACCGGTATGTGCGGCTGTACCAGGGATCGAAGGACGTCGTGCACGAGCTCGCCACCGCGCAGCGGGAGGCCGCGGCATGACCCGGCGCGCACGCGGCATCCCGCACACCTCGCAGGCCACGGCGTTCCCGCTCGGCGGCATCGGCACGGGCAACGTCTCGATCGGCGCGCGCGGCGAGCTGCGCGACTGGGAGCTCGAGAATCTGCCGGACAAGGGGCGCCGCAACCCGCATTCGTTCTTCGCGATCCACGCCAGGCCCGAGGGCGGCACCCCGGTGACCCGTGTCCTCGAAGCGAAGCTCACCGGCCGTCACGACGCCGATGCCGGTTACGCGTTCGATCAGCTGGCGGGACTCCCGCGCCTCGACGGCGCGACCCTGCACGGGGAATACCCGATGGTCGACGTCGACTTCACCGACGCCGTCCTCCCGGTCGACGTCTCGCTCCACGCGTTCACTCCGCTCGTCCCGCTGGACGCCGATGCGTCCGGCATCCCGGCCGCCGTGCTGCGCTACCGGGTGACGAATCCCGGCACCACCCCGGTCGCGGTCACGGTCGTGGGCAGCGTCTCCCATACCGCCGGCCGCGGCACCCCGGGGCCGGACGCGCCGTGGGGCATGCGCGCCACGCAGAACGTGCGGTGGCGTGAGGACGGCGACATCCGCGGCCTCGACTTCGGCATCGATCTCCCGCAGGACGATCCCGGCTACGGCACCCTCAGCCTCACGACGACGGATGCTGCCACCACGGTCAAGCCGCAGTGGGTCACGAGCTACTGGCCCGACGGGGCGCGCCTGTTCTGGAACGACCTCACCGACGACGGCCTGCTCGCGGCCGAGTCGCGCCTCACGCTCGAGGACCGACCGCGCGGGTTGTTCGCCGAGCTCGACGACCACGGGTCCCCGAGCTCGACGAAGGGCGCTCCTCTCACCGAGGACGAGATGCTCGCGAAGCTGCCGCGGCTGCGCACCGGGTCGCTCGGCATCGTGCATTCGCTCGCACCGGGGGAGTTCCGCGACTTCGAGTTCGTGCTGTCGTGGAGCTTCCCGAACCGGCGCCGCGGCTGGCACGGGCATATCGTGTTGGCGGATCCGCCGGGGGACGGCCCGCTGTCTCCGATCGTCCGCAACCACTACGCGACCCTCTGGCCCGACGCCTGGGCGGCTGCGACGCACCTCCACCGAGAACTCCCCGCCCTCGAGACGGCGACGGATGCCTTCGTCGAGGCGCTGTACGGCAGCAGCCTCGACCCCGTGCTCGTCGACGCGATCGGGGCGAACATCGCCGCGGCGCGCTCCACCACCGGATTCGTGCTCGAATCGCCGAACCCCGTGCTGGGGGAGGGGCCGGTGTTCGCGGCCTGGGAGGGGTCGTTCGACCACGGCGGATCCTGCGAAGGCACCTGCACGCACGTCTGGTCGTACGCGCAGACGCTCGCCTGGCTGTTCCCCTCGCTCGAGCGCAGTGCGCGGCGCGTCGAGTACCTGCTCGAGACCGATGACGCCGGCGCCCAGAAGTTCCGCGGCAACCGCATCTTCGGCGGACCCTCGTGGTTCATGGCTCCGGCCGTCGACGGACAGCTCGGCACCCTGCTGCGTCTGCACCGGGAGTGGCGCTTCAGCGGAGACGACGACTTCCTGCGGGAACTCTGGCCCGCGGCATCCCGCACTCTCGACTACGCGATCCGCGAGTGGGACCGCGACGGCGACGGCCTGCTCGACGGCGAGATGCACAACACCTACGACATCGAGTTCCACGGCGCGGAGCCGCTCGCCAACGGCGTGTACCTGGCCGCTCTCCGCGCCGGAGCGCGGATGGCCGAGCACCTCGGCGAGCCGGAGCGCGCCCGCGCGTGGTCGGTGCGCGCCGACCATGTCGCCGCCGCGATGGACGCGACGCTCTGGAACGGCGAGTACTACCGGCAGGTGATCGACGACGCCGACGCGTACCGGTACCAGTACGGCGACGGCGTGCTCTCCGACCAGCTCCTCGGACAGTTCCATGCCTTCGTCAACGGTCTCGGGCACATCCTGCCCGCCGAGCGGGTCGACTCCGCGCTCGCCGCGATCGTCGCGCACAACCACCGCGACGACCTGTCCACCCACGAGAGCACGCAGCGCGTCTACGCGCTGAACGACGAGGGCGGATTGCTGCTCGCGTCCTGGCCGCACGGCGGCCGCCCGGCGATCCCGTTCGTGTACTCCGACGAGGTGTGGACCGGCGTCGAGCATCAGGTCGCGGCATCCCTGCTCTTCGCCGGCCGCTACGACGATGCCCTGCTCGTCGAACGGACGCTGCGCGCCCGCTACGACGGCGAGCACCGCAGCCCCTGGAACGAGATCGAGTGCGGCAACCACTACGCCCGCTCGCTCGCCTCATGGGCGCTGCTGCTGGGTGCCACCGGTGCCCAGTGGGACGCGCCGACGGGAGTGCTGTCGTTCGCGCCCATCGCGGGCGCCGAGCAGTTCCTGTTCACCACGGGCACCGGCTGGGGACGCGTCGAGATCGACGATGACGCCCTCACCCTGCATCTCGACGGCGGCGAACTCGACATCGCCGAACTGCAGCTGCGCGGCCGAGCCATCGGCCGCGGCATCCGACTCCGAGCGGGCGACTCCCATCGCTACACGCTCACCACGACCCCAACACCGGAGGCATCATGACCACCTACACCCTGCCGACGCCGGCATCCCGTCCGGCGTCTGCACCGAAGACCGCCTACCTGATCGCCTCCGGCGACCTGCGCGAGGCCGCCAACACCGGCGGCTGGCCGGTGCAGGTCGAGCTGGAAGCCGGCGTCACGGGCGTGTTCGAGGATCTCGGCTGGACGGTCGTCCGCGCCAATGAGGTCGACCCGGCCACCGGCCACGGCTTCATCTCGAGCCAGCGCATGGGCCTCGAGGTCTTCAAGAACATCCCGACGGCTGCTCCGCTCATCGTCGCCGAGGCCGTGTGGCAGTACTCGCACCACGTGCTCGCCGGACTCCGCACGCACGAGGGGCCGATCCTCACCGTCGCGAACTTCGCGGGCGACTGGCCGGGACTGGTCGGACTGCTCGGGCTCAACGCCGGCCTCACCAAGATGGACAAGCCCTACGCATCGATCTGGTCGGTCGACTTCAGCGACGACTGGTTCAAGAACGGCATCAAGGAGTGGACCGAGACGGGCTCCATCACGCACGACGGCTCGCACGTGCGCGCGCTGCCCGAGCTTCCCGACAGCCCCGAGAAGGCGCTGGGCGAGGCGCTCGCCGCGGAGCTGTTGGCGGAGAAGGCCATCATCGGCGTCTTCGACGAGGGCTGCATGGGCATGTACAACGCGATCTTCGACGACGAGCTGCTGAACAAGACCGGCATCTACAAGGAGCGTCTGTCGCAGTCGGCCCTGTACGCCGAGATGCTCAACGTGAGTGACGACGAAGCGGATGCCGCCTACGACTGGCTGACCGACAAGGGCATGACCTTCGTCTACGGCGAGGATGCCGCCACGGAGCTCACCCGCGAGCAGGTGCAGTGGCAGCTGAAGATGTACGTGGCCGCGCTCCGCATCGCCGACGACTTCGGGCTCGATGCGGTCGGCATCCAGTACCAGCAGGGCTTGAAGGACCTCGTCCCGGCATCCGACCTGGCCGAGGGGATGCTGAACTCGACCGAGCGTCCGCCGGTGACCTCGCGCGACGGCGCGCGCGTGCTGCACGAGGGCCGCGCGTTCCCGCACTTCAACGAGGCCGACGAGGGCGTTGCGGTCGACGCGCTCGTCACTGACCGGGTCTGGCGCGCGATGGGGCTCGTGCCCGACAACACCCTCCACGACGTGCGCTGGGGCGAGGACTACGACGGCCAGTTCGTCTGGGTCTACGAGATCTCGGGATCCGTTCCCGCCTCGCACCTCGGCGGGTGGCAGAACGCCGAGGGCTGGCGCCAGGGGCACGTGTTCTTCCCCGCGGGCGGCGCCACGATCAACGGCGTCTCGAAGCCGGGCGAGATCGTGCTCTCGCGGGTGTTCATCGCCGACGGCATCCTGCAGGCCGACATCTTCCGCGCGTCGGTCGTCGAGCTGCCGGCCGAGGAGACGAAGCGCCGCAAGGACGCCACGAACCCGGAGTGGCCGATCGCCCACGTCGTGCTGCACGGCATCTCCCGCGACCAGTTCATGGCCCGGCACAAGGCGAACCACGCGCAGACCGTCTACGCGCCGGATGCCGAGACCGCCGACAAGGCGCTCATCGCCAAGGCCGCGATGTTCGCCGGCATGGGCATCAAGGTCAATCTCGTCGGAGACGTGAACGTCTGACCCGACGCCAGCCTGGATCAGAAATGCCGCCCCACGCGGGGTGGGAGCGGCATTTCTGATCCAGCGTCTTCCGTCGACCCTTCACCTCGCTTCACTTAAGCGATATAGTCAGCCGCAGGTCGCGCCGATGCGACCTGATCTCGACATCGATGATGAAGGAGACGATCTGTCATGAGTCAGTCACGCATCAGGATTCACCGGTTCCGAAAGGGCCTCGCGGCCATGGCGGGTCTTGCCGTCGCCGCAGCGGGCGCTGTCGCCGCGGCTCCGGCTGCCGCGACCGAAGCACCCGAGAACGAACCGCAGCTCGCGGTCTACGTCGAGGTGAACTCGAACGATTTAGCGAACGTCGCGGACTACACGCTCGCCGATTCGGGGGAAGCAGCGATCGATATGGCGATGATCTTCGCCGCCAACATCAACTACGACGGCGAGAAGGCGTACCTGCACTTCAACGAGCGCGTCACCGAGACGCTGAACGACGCCGAGAACCAGATCCGTCCCGTGCAGGAGCAGGGCACCAAGGTGCTGCTGTCGGTGCTCGGCAACCACCAGGGAGCAGGATTCGCGAACTTCACCTCCTACGCGCAGGCGGATGCTTTCGCCGCGCAGCTCGCCGACGCCGTGACCACCTACGGGCTCGACGGCATCGACTTCGACGACGAGTGGACCGAGTACGGCGCGAACGGCACACCGCAGCCCAACGCGGAGTCGTTCGGCTGGCTGGCCACGGCACTCCGTGAGCGGATCGGCGACGACAAGATCATCAGCCTCTACGCGATCGGCCCGTCGTACACGACGACGGACTTCACGTCGTTCGACGCGGGCGGCGTGCTCGACTACGCCTGGAACCCCTACTACCCGACGTACGACGCCCCGACGGTGCCGGGACTCGAGGACCGCACGCGCATCGGAGCCGCAGCGATCGACCTCGCGAACACCAGCGCGGCGACGGCGGCGGACTTCGCGAACCGCACGGTCGCCGATGGATACGGCGTCTACGTGGCGTACAACCTCACCGCGACCGATCAGTCGGCCTACCTGTCCGGCATCACCCAGGCGCTCAAGGGCGAGGCGACGGAGTACCGGGCGGCGCCGAAGGACCGCACGGCTCCGACCGTCACGGTGAAGCAGGGCGGGGAGTTCACGTCCGGCTCCGCGGAGGCGTACTCGAAGGTCAGCTTCAAGCTGTACGACGCGGGCAAGATCGATCGACTCTCCGTCAACGGCGTCCCGAAGAACCTCACCGACAACACCTGGAGCGACCTCAACTTCGTCACGCCGGGCGCCTTCGGTGCGGTCGCCGGGTCGAACACGCTCGAAGTGCTCGATGTCGCGGGAAACCGCACCGCAGTGTCGTTCGTCCTGGCGGAGTGAACGTCCGCCGGACTGATCAGTCCAGGTCGAAGATCTCGATCTGACGGATCGTGACCTCGGCCTCCGCCCGAACGCGGAGCGCCGAGGTCACGATGCGTGTTGCCAGCGTGAACGGTGTCGTGCGATTCTGCCGCAGCGCGGCCTGGTGCATCAGGTGGATGGGAACCCAGCGATCGTCGGTCCCGAGCATCTCCCAGCGGAGCACAGAGGCGGATGCTGCACCCACAGTCGTCACGGTGAGGTCGCTGATGCTGCGGGGCCTCGGGAACCGCCACCCCACCCACTCTCCGGCGCCCAGCGCAGCGCCGTCATCACCCGAGGGTGCGCCGTCGTCGAACACGCGCTCGGCGTGCGCGAGCTCGGGGGAGGAGACGACCTGGCCGTCACCCGACGTCAGGTCGGGGTGCCAGGCTTCGACGTCGCCGATGGATGACTGCGGCCCCTTCTCGAGCGATGCCGCCGGATCGACCCCGAACTCCAGTTCGAGCACGGCGTCGCCCACGAGCGCCTCGATCGGCAGCTCGGCCGCGGGCAGGACGACCCCGTCCAGGCGCGCCTCCTGCAGCACTCGCGCCGAGGGCTCGCTGCGCCGAGACAGCATCCGCAGCGAGGAGCCGTCCCCGCGGTCGACCCGGATGTCGTCGAAGAGCGGCGACCCGATCCGCAGCACGCCCGAGGCGAGCTCCAGCGGATACAGGCCGAGCGCGGCCCACAGCCACCACGCACTCATCTCGCCGTTGTCCTCGTCGCCGGGGAAGCCCTGGCCGATGTGGGCACCGGCGAACAGCCGTCCGGCGAGGTCGTGCACGATTTCTGCCGTCCGCCACGGCTGGTCGCTGAACGCGTACATGAACGGGATGTGGTGCGCCGGCTGGTTCGAGATCGCGCACATGCCCGAGCGCAGGGCCCGCGCTTCGCGCTGCTCGTGGATGACGGCGCCGTACGCGCCGCCGAATCGCTCGTCGGCGGTCTCCGGCTCGGCGAACAGGGCGTCCAGGTGTCGACCGAGGCTGCCGGGCCCGCCATACAGGTCGGCCAGCCCGGCACCGTCATGCACGGCGCCGACCGACATGCCCCAGGCGTTCGTCTCGACGTTGTCGCCGCCCCAGGTTCTCGGATCGAAGCCGTCTACGGCGAAGGCGCCCCGGTCGTCCCGGCCACGGAAGAACCCCGTGCCGTCGTCGAACAGCGTGCGGTACGACAGTGCCCGGTTCGCGAAGTATCGGGCGAAGGCGCGATAGCGCGCAGCATCCGATTCCGACTCGGTTCCGGCAGCGAGCTGAGACGCGAACCGCCCGAGTGCGGCGTCGCTCACCGCGTTCTCGATGCTCCAGCTCATCCCCTCGGGGACGTCCGAGGGGATGTACCCGGTGAAGCGCCCTCGGGCGATGCCCTTGCGACCCCGGCGGGCGTCGGGACCCGGCTCGCAGGCGTTACGCCATCCGCTCTCGAACGCGGCGACGCGGTCGAAGTCCACGCCCCAGCGCGCGGCATCCGCGAAGATCTGGTCGCTGGACGTGCCGACCATGCTGTCGACGTACCCCGGGGCGCTCCACCGCGCCATCCACCCGCCGCGGCGATACTGCTCCAACTGCCCGTCGAGCAGCCGTCCCGCGAGCACGGGGTCGAGCAGGGCGAGCCCCGGCCATTCGGTGCGATACGTGTCCCAGTAGCCGTTGTTGACGACGAGCTCACCCTCGGCGATCGGGTCCGTGACCGCGGCGTCGGCGAACACATCGGCGAAGCGCCAGACGGGTGCCTCGGGCGTGCCGGCGTTCTCGGCCGCGCTGTTCGGGTACAGGTGCATCCGGTGCAGGGCGGCCGCGATCCGGGCCCGGTGCTCCTCGTCGGCGAGAGTCCGGTACGGAGCCTCCGCCTCGGGCAGCGCCGGGATCGTGACGCGTCCGAGAAGGCGATTCCAGGATGCCGCGGCCGTCTCACGCAGCTGCTCGTAGGAGACCTCGACGGCTGCCTCGATCGCGAGGCTGCGGCGGGCCTGCGCGACCGAGAGGAAGGAGACCGCGATCCGCACCTCGAGCGATCCGTGACCGCTCACGTATCCGGCGACCTCACCGCGCCCGTCGTCATCGAGACGGCCACGGTCATCTGCCGGACCATGCCCCGGCAGTACGGTCCCGGCGAAGAAGCAGCGGGGTGCGTTACCCCAGTCCGCGGGGCCCTCCGGGATCCAGCCCTCGAATCCTCCGGCATCCGCCCACTCGAGGCGCCCGCCGGCGGTGAGCTGGTCGATCACGAATCCCACGCGGGCGTCGGGATCGATGCTCTGCACCCGGAACGCCGCCGCATGTGAGCCCGCCGTCATCTCGACGCGCAGGCCGTCGCCGAGGTCGGCCGCGTACTCGTGCGGATGCGCGCGCTCGCTGCCGGGGACGATCCAGCGTCGGCGCCCGGCGTGCTGCGATACCGGGCGATCGAGGAAGGGCATCAGCTGCAGCACGGAGCGATCGCCGATCCACGGGCTGGGCTGATGCGAGAACTGGAGGGCTTCGAGACGGCGGCCCTGCGGGTCGTCGTGCACGAAGGGGCGGTAGGGCCAGCGGGAGTCGGCGGCGTCGGTCGCCGGAGTCACGAACGTGAATCCGTGCGGCACCGCCACCGCCGGAATCGTGTTCCCTCGCGAGAATCGCGGACCGGAGTGCGAGCCGCGGCGGGTGTCGACGCGTTCGACGGGGGTGAGGGCTGCGGATGCCGCGCGCTGCTCGATCATGACCTGCACGAATCCCCGGACCTCGCCCGGGAGATCCTCCGTGCCGGCCAGCGAGTCGGCACCGAGCACGATCTCGACGATTCCGCTGCGGTGTGCGACCGGGGCGAGCGAGACGGTGTCGGCATTCCACTGCTCCGGCAGGCTCCAGCGTGCGCCGAACTGCTCCTCGGCGGTGATCGGGAAGTCGTAGCGGTCGCGCACGGCCGCGATCTCGCTCAGTCGGGTGCCGTCGGCGAATCGCACATCGACCGTGACCGCGAGCCCGGCGTGAGGTGCCAGCGTCGCGGCAGCCCCGTCCGCGTAGAACGCCCAGTGCAGCACCGTATCCGGCGAGAGCGCGATGTCGGCGAGCCCCGGTGCGTCGATCCGCTGCTCGCCGGCCGACGGGTCGAACGCGAACGAGAACACCGGGCAACGCAGCACGCCCGTGCGGGGGCGTGACGACGGAGGATCGGCCGGGCCGTCCGCGGGCGTGAGGTGCACGGTGCTCACCCCTTGATCGCGCCCTCCTGCACGCCCTTGAAGAAGAAGCGCTGCGTGAACGAGAACATGATGACGATCGGCACGAGCGCGATCATCGTCCCCGCCGCGATCAGGCGCGGGTCGACCGAGAAGCTGCTGTTGAGATAGGCCATGCCGACCGTCAGCGTGTACTTCGCCGGGTCGGACAGCACGATGAGCGGCCACAGGTAGTCGTCCCAGGCGCCGATGAACGCGAAGATCGCGACCACCGAGACCATGCCGCGGATGTTCGGCCAGACGATGTGCCGGATGCGCTGCCAGGTGGTCGCACCGTCGACGGTCGCGGCATCCAACACGTCTTTCGGGATCATGCGGCAGGCCGTGGCGATCAGGAGCACGTTCATCGCGCTGATCGCGCCGGGCAGGAAGACGCCCCAGAGGGTGTCGGCCAGTCCCAGCGCACGGATCGTGAGGAAGTTGCTCGTCACGGTGACCTCACCGGGGAACAGCAGGGTGGAGAGGAGGATCGCCATCACGATCCACTTGCCGCGGAACCGCATGCAGCCGAGCGCGTAGCCGGCGAAGGTGGCCAGCACGACGTTGCTGACGACCGTGCCGATGGAGACGAGCAGCGAGTGCCAGGCGTAGAGGTAGACCGGCACGATGTCGGCGACGGTCGAGTAGTTGCCGAGCGTCGGCTCGCGCGGGATGAGGTTCGGCGGGAAGGAGTAGATGTTCTCCTGCGGGCCCTTGAACGAGGTCGAGAGCTGCCAGAGGAACGGGCCGATGACGAGCACGAGCACGAACAGCAGCAGGGCGTAGCGACCGATCAGGCCGCCGAGGGTCGGCTTGCTGAAGTCGCCGGAACCGCGACGGCGGAAGACGCGTTCGCGCTCGAGGCGGGTGGGCTCGTCCGGCGAGCGACGGTCGTCGTCGGCGCGGGGCGGGGTGAGGATGCTCATGCGGGGGCCTTCGCCTTCTTCTCACGGTTCATGAACGCGATCGCGGCGAGCGGGATGAGGGTGAGGAGGAAGAGCGCCACGCTGATCGCGGACGCGTAGCCGATGTTGCCGTTCAGGCCGGAGCCGACCTGACGGATGAGCATCACCAGCGACATGTCGTACCCGCCGGGCCCACCCGTGCTCTTGGAGAGAACATCGAGCTCGGCGAACACTCTCATCGCGGAGACGGCGATGAGCACGGCGATCAGGAGCATCGCGCCGCGCACCGAGGGGATCGTGACCGAAAGGAAACGGCGGAATGCCCCGGCACCGTCGAGCATGGCCGCCTCGTGCAGCTCCTTGCCGACGTTGCCGAGGGCGGCGAGGTACACGACCATGTAATAGCCGAGCCCCTTCCACACGGTGAGCAGGATGGCGCAGCCGAGCAGCAGCCAGCGGTCGACCAGGAAGGCCATCGGCTTGTCGACCAGGCCGAGGAACTCGAGCGTCTGGTTGATGATGCCGCGGCTGTCGAACAGCCAGGTCCAGATGAGGGCCACCACGACGACCGACGCGATCACGGGGAAGTAGAAGGTGGTGCGGAAGAACGCGATGCCCGGCAGCTTCTTCTGCACGAGCAGTGCCAGCAGGAGCGGGAGGATCGTGAGCAGCGGCACGCACACGACGACGTAGATGATGCAGGTCGTCAGGGCGTTCCAGAACATCTCGTCGCCGAACATGCGGTCGTAGTTCGCCGCGCCGATGAACTCGGGCGTCCGGAGCGGACGCGCGTCGGTGAAGCTGAGGAAGACCGTGTTGAGGAACGGCCAGAGCGCGAACACCAGCACCCAGATGACGGCGGGGCCGAGGAGCAGCCAGGGCGTGAACCATCGGTGAGATCGCATCGATCTCACCCTGCTCCGGATGCCGGTGTCCGCGCGCATGCTTACTGGTCCACGCGGTTCGCGTTCGCGTACTCGACGATCTTGTCGAGCTGTGTCGCAGCATCCGCCTCGCCGTTGATCGCCAGGGCGATCTGCTGCGTCATGTACGTGGCCATGTCGGACGTCCATTGGAACGGCAGGGCCTTGGCGCCCTCCATCGCGGTGAACACGGTGTCGATCGCGGCGAGCTGCTTCTCGTCGGTGATCGACGAGGAGATGTTCTCCACGACCTTGTCGCCTCCGGCAGCGGTGCCCGGCGCGGTGCCGACGGCGAGCGACGAGAAGGCGACCTGGTTCTCCTCGTTGGTCACGAACTCGGCGAAGGCGAGCGCGGCCGCCTTGTTGTCGGAGTCGGCCGAGACGTTGAGCCCCTGCACGTAGAGCGGCGGCACGCCGAGGCGCTGCGTCGCGACGGTGTTCTCCAGGAGGGTGGGGGCGTCCTTCTGCAGGTCGGTCGTGAAGCCGGTGCCTCCGGTCGTGAACGCGACCTTCTCCTGGATGTAGGCCTCGGCGTTTCCGCCGTAGTCGCCGGTCAGCGCCTCGGCCGGCATCGCACCCGCCGCGTAGGCGTCGGCGTAGGCCTGGATGATCTCGGCGGCCTCATCGGTGTTGAAGTCGAACTCGCCCTTGTCGTTGATGACTTCCATGCCGGCGGCCGTGAAGGTGTCGAGCGCGGGGATCGACGAGAGCAGCTGCACCTTGCCGTCGGACTCGGTGGCGACCTTCTTGGCGAGGGTGAGGAGCTCGTCGACCGTCGTCGGCAGGTTGTCCTCCGTGACGCCGAACGGAGCGAGCTGCGCGAGGTTCCACCACGAGGCGTCGCTGGAGAGGTACCAGGGCAGCCCGTAGGTGCCCTCGACCTCGGGGTACTGGCTGTAGGAGTCCCAGGCGCCGGCGTTGTAGACCGACTTCAGGTCGGGGTCGGCCTTGTCGATGTCGACGAGCTTGCCGGCGGCGACGAGGGGGTACGCGATGTCCGGCGGCAGGTTCAGCACGTCGGGGAGGGTGTCGGCGTTCGCCTGGCTCAGGATCTTCTCCTGGTAGCCGTCGCCCGGCTGGTCGAGCCACTCGACCGTGACGTCGGGGTTCTCTTTCTCGAACGCGTCGATCAGGTCTTCGAAGTAGGGCGTGAACTTCTCGTTCTTGAGCGACCAGGTCTGGAACTGGATCGATCCGCTCAGCTCGCCGGAAGTGTCGATGGGGCCGCTGTCGCCGGAGCCGCCGCCGCCCCCCGTGCAACTCGTCAGCGCCAGGACGCCGATGCTGAATGCGGCCAGAGCGGCAATGCGTGTCGGAACTCTCATCGTGCTTCTTCCTCGAGGCGGGCGATTCGGCGTGATGTCCGTGGGTGAATGGACTGCAACGCTTTAGCAGATGAAACCATCCGATTCCCCGCCTGTCAAGGTGCTGGCGGAGGGTCTCACGGGAATCCACGTCGAGTAGTGGGATGTTCGTTGCTCAAGCGTTATAGTGATCCGACATGCCCTCACCGGAGGGCACCATCGGAAAGGTCCGGACACATGACGCAGCGTGGCGCTCTCGATGCTCCCCTGAGATTCGGGGCGAATTACACGCCGTCGAAGGACTGGATGCACTCCTGGCTCGATTTCACGCCGGACGACGTCCGCCGTGACTTCGCCGCGCTCGCCGAGCTGGGCCTCGATCACGTCAGGGTCTTCCCGCTCTGGAACGTCCTCCAGCCGAACCGCACGCTCATCCGCACGAAGGCCATCGACGACGTGCGGGCGATGGTCGACATCGCCGGCGAGTTCGGGTTGGACGCCAGCGTCGACGTGATCCAGGGGCACCTGTCGAGCTTCGACTTCATCCCCTCCTGGCTCTACACGTGGCACGACAAGAACATGTTCACCGACCCGAAGGCGCTGGAGGGGCAGATCGCGCTGGTCGACCGGCTCGGGCAGGCGCTGCGCGAGGCGCCGAACTTCCTCGGCCTGACGCTCGGCAACGAGACGAACCAGTTCTCGGCGCACACCCACCCCTCGCCGTGGCCGGTCACGCAGGACGAGGCGGGCGAGTGGATCTCCGCGCTGCTCGCGGCGGCGGATGCTGCGGCACCCGGCCACACGAACGTGCACAGCGAGTACGACGCGGTCTGGTACATGGACGGCCACGGGTTCACGCCCGCGCACGCCTCGCGCCTCGGCGCGATGACCACCATCCACTCCTGGATCTTCAACGGCACCGCGCAAAGGTACGGCGGGCGTTCGGTCGCCTCCGATCGGCACGCCGAGTACCTGATCGAGCTGTCGCGCGCCTTCGCGATTGACCCCGAGCGCGTGGTCTGGCTGCAGGAGGTGGGCGCTCCCTCCAACTGCCTCGCCGAAGACGAGATGCCGGGATTCCTCGAGGCCACGGTGCGCTCGGCTGTGCGCACCGAGAACCTCTGGGGCATCACCTGGTGGTGCTCGCACGACGTGAGCCGCGACCTCGGCGACTTCCCCGACCTGGAGTACTCGCTTGGTCTGGTCGGCCAGGACGGCAGGGCCAAGCCGCTCGGCCGCCGGTTCGCCGAGCTCATCCCCGAGCTCCGCGCGCGCCAGGCGCCGCCCGCGCGCGAGACCGCGATCGTGGTCGAGGTCGACGAGCGCGAGGTGCCGGTGAGCCGCGCGTCGCTGAGTCCGGGGGGAGTGGTGTTCCAGGCGTGGGTGGATGCCTGTGCGGCCGGACTCGACCCGGCGCTGGTCACGTCACGGACGGCGCAGGATTCCGCGGCGCTCGATGCGCGCGGCATCCGTCATCTGATCCGCCCTGACGTGTCGGCGAATGAAGTCGACCCCTACGGCTCGGTGAACACGGTCGTCGGGGCCTGACGCGCGGCTTCAGCCGAGACGCGCCGGCGGAGCCGTGCTCTCGCGCGCCGTGAGCACCGGGGTGGGGCCCTCGACGCTCGGCAGATTCACCCCGGCCTCGATCTGCTGCAGCAGCAGAGTGGCAGCGATCTCGCCGAGCTCGAAGGTGTCGCGGGTCATCGCAGTGATCGAGGGGTTGATCAATCCGGCGATCACGGAGTCGTCGAACGACGCGAGCGACACATCGCGCGGTACCGCCCGGCCCATCTCCTGCGAGACGCGGAGGCCGGCGACCGCCATCACGTCGTTGTCGTAGACGATCGCGGTCGGGCGCTGTCGCCCGGAGAGCAGCGAGCGGGTGACCGCGGAGGCCCGTGCGGGAGAGAAGTCGGTCGTGATCACCTCGCCCTCGATGCCGTCGGACGCCATGCGCTCCAGTACCTCGGCGCGCAGATGCGTGTGCTCCAGGTCGGCGGGGCCACCGACGTAGGCGATGCGGGTGTGACCGAGGGCTGCGAGGTAGGAGAAGAGCGTGTCGGCCACCGCGTCGTCGCCGATCCAGACGCTGGGCACCGAGCCCTCGGGGGAAGGCTTGGATCCGATCATCACCGCACGCGCATCGAGGGCCGTGATGCGATCGACGCGGGGGTCGTCGTCGCGGGGGTCGATGAAGATGAAGCCGTCGACCTGGTTCGACGAGCGCCACTGCCGGTGCACTTCCATCTCTTCGGCGACGTCGGCCACGAGGCGGAGTTGCAGGCTGACCTTGCTCACCGAGAGCCGCGACTCGATGCCGGCGATGAGGTCGGTGAAGAAGGCCTCGGATCCGAGGGAGCGTGCCGGGCGGGCGAGCGCGAAGCCCACCGTGTTCGCCTTCGCACCGACCAGTGCGCGCGCCGCCGAGCTCGGCTGCCAGCCGTTCTCCTCGACGATCGAGAGGATCCGCTGCCGCGTCTCGTCGCTCACGCCGGGGCGGCCATTCAGGGCGAAGGAGACGGCACCTGGTGACACTCCGGCCATACGCGCGATATCGGCGATGGTGACGCGTTTCGCCGGGCTCATAGTTCCTCACCATACTTGATCGGTTTAGTCTCATGAAGCACGGATCATGTGTTCTAGACTTGATCACTAGATCGTTTTAGTAGCCCTCACCGTCGAGCCGGAGATCCCTCACATGCATGACGACACCTCGCTCACCGTCGGCCGCGTCAAGCGGGTCCTCGAAGAGCGCATCCGCCCGGCGATCCACTCGGCATCCGTGCCGCTGGATGTCGAGCTGCACGAACTCCCGGGCGAACCGATCAGCCCGCAGGACGGGCTCGCGCTCGACTACGCGCCTGGCGCCGTCGGGGCGCCGTGGGGTCCGGCGTGGGCGACCACGTGGTTCCGGCTGACCGGTCGCGTCCCCGCCGAGTGGGCGGGTCGCCGCGTCGAGGCCGTCATCGACCTCGGCTTCGACATCAACATGCCCGGCTTCCAGTGCGAGGCGCTCGTCTACCGGCCCGACGGGAGCCCGGTGAAGAGCATCAACCCGCGCAATCAGTGGCTGCCGATCACCGAGGCCGCCGACGGCGAAGAGCCCGTCGAGCTGTACCTCGAGGCCGCGGCCAACCCCGTGCTGCTCGACTACCACCCCTTCCTGCCGACGCAGGAGGGTGACATCCAGACGTCCTCGCGGGAGCCGCTGTACCGCTCGCGGCGGATGGACCTCGCCGTGTTCGAGCAGGACGTCTTCGAGCTCTCGCTCGACCTCGAGGTGCTGTTCGAGCTGCAGGCGGAACTCGTGCCGACATCGCCGCGGCGCATGCGCATCCTGCAGGCGATGGACGACGCGCTCGACGCCCTCGACCTGCAGCACATCGCGCAGACCGCGCCCGACGCCCGCGCCCGACTGGCCGACGTGCTCGCCGCTCCCGCCGAGGCGAGCGCGCACCGCATCTCGGCCGTCGGTCACGCGCACATCGACTCCGCGTGGTTGTGGCCGGTGCGCGAGACGATCCGCAAGGTCGCCCGCACCACCTCGTCGATGACGACCCTGCTCGAGGAGCAGCCCGAGTTCCAGTACGGCATGTCCAGCGCGCAGCAGTACGCGTGGCTCAAGGAGCACCGCCCCGAGGTCTACGAGCGCGTCAAGGCCGCGGTCGCCGGCGGCCGGTTCCTGCCGCTCGGCGGAATGTGGGTCGAGTCCGACACCGTGATGCCGACGGGCGAGTCGCTGGTGCGGCAGTTCTCGCACGGCCAGCGGTTCTTCGAGCGCGAGTTCGGCATCCGCTCGAAGGGCGTCTGGCTGCCCGACAGCTTCGGCTACTCCCCGGCGCTGCCGCAGCTCATGCGTCGCGCCGGCTTCGAATGGTTCTTCACACAGAAGATCTCCTGGAACCAGCAGAACGTGTTCCCGCACCACTCGTTCCTCTGGGAGGGCATCGACGGCTCGCAGGTGTTCACGCACTTCCCGTCGATGGACACCTACAACTCGCAGCTCAGCGGCATGGAGGTCGCGAAGGCCTCGCGTCAGTTCAAGGAGAACCGGCACAGCTCGCGCTCGATCGCGCCGGTCGGCTGGGGCGACGGCGGCGGTGGCACGACCCGAGAGATGGCCGGCAAGGCCAAGCGCCTCGCGAACCTCGAGGGCAGCGCGCAGGTCGTGTGGGAGCATCCCGATGTCTTCTTCGACGCGGCGAGGGCCGAGCTTCCGCACCCCGCGGTCTGGGTCGGCGAGCTCTACCTCGAGCTGCACCGCGGAACCCTCACCAGCCAGCACGCCACGAAGGCGCTGCACCGGTGGGCCGAGCACGCGCTGATCGAGGCGGAGCTCTGGGCGACGACGGATGCCGTGCGCACGGGTGCGTCGTACCCGCAGGACGAGCTCGACCGGCTCTGGAAGATCGTGCTGCTGCACGAGTTCCACGACATCCTTCCCGGCACGTCGATCGCGTGGGTGCACCGCGAGGCCGTCGAGGTGCTGACGAACGTGCTGTCGGATGCCGAGGAGATCTCGGCATCCGCGCGTCGATCCCTCGCGGGTGAAGGGGAGCGTGAGCTGCGCTTCGAGCCGACCTCGGTCGGGCGCGGGCGTGCGCTCGGCGCATCCTTCGTCGTCGAGTCGACCGCGACGCCGGTATCGCTCACCGAAGAGGACGGCGGCTGGCGCCTGGAGAACGACCTGGTGTCGGTCCTCGTCTCGGCGGAGGGGCTGATCGTCTCGGCCGTCGACCGCGCCACCGGCCGCGAGGCCGTCGCGGAGGGTCAGGCGGCGAACCTCTTCCAGCTCCACCAGGACTTCCCGAACATGTGGGACGCGTGGGACATCGACAAGTACTACCGCAACAGCGTGGACGACCTCACTGCGGTGTCGTCGATCGAGGCGACCATGCACGGCGGCACGGCCGTCGTGACCGTGCGCCGGGAGTTCTCCGAGTCGACCATCGAGCAGGGCATCTCTCTCCGCCCCGGGGAGCGCACGGTGCTGCTCCGCAACGACATCGACTGGAACGAGACCGAGAAGCTGCTCAAGCTCGCCTTCCCGCTCGATGTGCAGGCTGCGCACACCGACGCCGAGACGCAGTTCGGCTACCAGTCGCGAGTGACCCACACCAACACGAGCTGGGAGGCGGCGAAGTTCGAGACCTCGATGCACCGCTTCGTGATGGTGCGCGAGGCCGACTTCGGCGTCGCTCTGGTCAACGACTCGATCTACGGCTACGACACCACTCGGGAGGTCGACGGCGATGCCGTGGCGACCACCGTGCGCCTGTCGCTGCTGCGGGCGCCGCGCTTCCCCGATCCCGACACCGATCACGGGCCCCATCAGATCGAGGTCGGCTTCGTGATCGGAGCGGATGCTGCGATCGCGACGACCGAGGGCATCAGGATGAACGCGATGCCCACTGTCGTTCGTGGGGCGCGTGAGGTCGAGCCGCTGGTCTCGGTCGAGGGCGAGGGGATCATCGTGTCGGCGGTCAAGCTGGCCGACGACGGCTCCGGTGACGTGATCGTGCGCGTGTACGAGTCCCTCGGCAGGCGCACGACGGGCGCGCTCACGGTGGGCTTCCCGCACCGGGAGGTGCGCGAGGTGACGCTCATCGAAGACGAGCTCGACGAGCCGCGCCTGGGTGGCGAACTGAAGCTGCGGCCCTTCGAGGTGCGCACGCTCCGCATCACCCGCTGAGCTGATCGCCCCCTCGCTCCGGCCGTGGTGCTGGCGCGAGGCGGGGATCAGCGAGACGATGGCCTCATGGCGACCATCGACGATCTGCGCGAGATCGCGCTCGCGCTGCCCGGCGTGCACGAGGTGATCGATGGGCACACCGGTGACGCCGCGTGGCGGGTCAAGAGCGGCATGTTCACCGGTCTTCGTGGTCCGCGACAGACCGACCTCCGCCAGCTCGAGGAACTCGGGCGCGAGTGGCCGGCCGGCGTCGTGATCGGGGTGCGGACGGCGAGCCTCGAGGAGAAAGAGGCGCTGCTCGCGGCCGAGCCGGATGTGCTCTTCACGATCCCGCATTTCGACGGGTACCCGGGGCTGCTCGTGCTGCTCGACGTGATCGATCGGGAGCGGCTGGCCGAGCTCGTCACGGACGCCTGGCTGTCGCGCGCGCCCGTGCGGGTCGCGAAGCAGTGGCTCGCGGAGCACGGACTGGAGTGATCGCGCGCACGTGATCCGGGGAGCCGTCAGTCCGCCGCGATCAGGAAGGGACGAGCGGCGGCGAGGAACGCTCGCGGGTCGTCGGCCCAGAGGCGGATGCGGATGACCTCGTGCCGTCCGCCCTTGGGCAGAAGGCCGGGGAGGCGGATCGAGACGGGGCGTTCGAGCTCGATCTCGATGTTGGTCTCGTCCTGCATCCGCTCGGCGTACTCCGCGCCGTCCTCGGTGGAGGTGATCCGTGGCAGCTTCGGCTCGTCGACGCGCTTCGCGATGGCGACCGACGCGATGTCGTCCCACGACACCGCGACGTCGAGCTCCAGCCCGCTGCGGACGCGGATGCCGTCGGGCCCGACCGCGTGCGGACGCATGAGCATCGCGCAGAGCAGGCCGATCATCCAGGTCAGGCCCCAGATGCCGAGGATCAGGATCGGGATCCGCACGGCGGGCCACGGGTGCACGATGAGGTCGAGGATGGGGATCTCTACCGCGGACAGCACGATGAAGATGATGAGGATGGTCATCACCGGCTGGTGGTACCCGATGCCGGTGCCGCCCGCGGGCACAGCCGGGCGGCGGGCGATCGCGCGGCCGATGCTGGAGTAGACGCGGAGCTCGGCGATGAGCGCGCGGTGGAGGAAGTTCAGCGCGCGTGCCGTTCGGGTCGGGGCGGCCGGTGTGGTCGTCCTCGTCTCGGTGCTCATGACGCTGCCTGATCTTCGGCGACTGCCGCATCGGCGACGAGGGTCTCGAGATGCGTGGCGATCGCGGCGATGCCTCGTTCGACGGCGGCACGGTCCTCGGGTGCGACCGCGGCGAGGAGGGTCTCGTTGAGTTCGGTGTGCTCCCGCTGCATCCGCGCCATGGTTTCGGCGGCGGAAGCGGTCAGCTCGACGATCACGGAGCGCCGGTCGCTCGGATGCGGCGTGCGGCGGACGTGACCGGATGCCTCGAGGCCGTCGACGAGCCCGGTGATGTTGCGCGGAGTGACGTCGCAGAGCCGGGCGAGGTCGCGCTGGGTCGAGGGGCCGGCGTGCTTCAGCACCCAGAGGAGGTGCACACGTGCCGTGGTGAGCCCGGTGCCGTCGAAGGCGCGAGCCATGTCTCTCTGGAACAGATCGCCGATCTGCAGCAACCGGTCGAGCAGCAGGGTCTCCATGCCGTGATGGTACTACATAGTTACCTCGCTTCACTAGTTTGCCCAGCGGCATTGATCAGGCGACGGCCGTGCCCTCGAGCTCGACCAGCTGGCCGGGGATCGCCAGTCGCGTGACCTGGAGCATCGTCGTCGTGGGGGCGACGCCGGCGGCGCCGAGGCGCCCGGCGAGCACACCGTAGTGCGGGAAGAGCGCGTCGATATCGGTCGTGTAGACGTTCAGGCGCACGAGGTCGGCCAGAGACATCCCGGCCGCGACGAGCACAGCCTCGAGGTTGTCGACGCTGAGTGTGAGCTGCGCCGCGATGTCGCCTTCGTGCTCCGGCCTGCCCTCCGCGCTCATCGCGGTCTGGCCCGAGATGTACAGCGTGCGGGTCTCGCCGGAGACGACCTCGCCCTGGTTGAAGCCCAGCTCCTGCGACCACGTCACCGGGTTCACCGCTGTGCGTTCGATTGTCATGTCCTGATCCTTTCGTCGTGCGATTCCGCCCCGAGAGGAAGCGATGGATCCAGCCTTTCAACCAATCACGACACCTTCTGTCATGTATTTCTGAGACAATTTCCCATGCGCGCAGATCGGCTGGTCTCTCTCGTGCTGCTGCTCCGGCAACGCGGCCGCCTGTCCGCGACGGCGCTCGCCGAAGAGCTCGAGGTCTCGACGCGCACGGTGCTGCGCGACATCGAGGCGCTCTCGACCGCGGGCGTGCCCGTCTACGCCGATCGTGGCCGTCACGGCGGCTTCACCCTTTTGCCCGGGTTCCGCACCGAGCTCACCGGTCTCAACCACGACGAGGCGCTCGCGCTGCTCACCGCCGGCGGCGCCGGAGCGAAAGAGGTGTTCGGGCTCAGCACCGCGCTGTCGTCTGCGATGCGGAAGATCGTCGACGCGCTGCCCGAGAGCCACCAGATCACAGCGGCGGATGCTGCCCGTCGCATCCTCGTCGACCCTGAAGCCGACCTCCTCTCCCGGCGTCGGATCGCCGAGATCATCCCGGAGCCGATCATGGGCGAGGTGCGCCGCGCCGTGCTCGTCGGCCGTCGGCTGCGCATCCGCTACGCGGCCGAGGGGCGCGAGCCGGTCTGGCGCACGCTCGATCCGATCGGACTCGTCACAGTGCGCGACAAGGGTTACCTCCTCGCGACCGTCGACGGCGGCGACCGCACCTATCGGCTCTCGCGCATCCTCGCCGCCGAAGCGCTCCCCGAGCCTGCGCAGCGCGACGGCACGGTCGACCTCGCCGCGCTCTGGCAGCAGCGCAGCGCGCGTTTCCGCGAGGGCGAGAATCCGCTCGAAGTCGTCGTGCGCCTCGATCCGGTGCGTCGGGAAGAGCTCGCGTCCACGGCCGTCACGGTCCTCGAGGAGACGATCGGTCCGGACGGCGAGCTGCGGATGACCGTGACCTTCCAAGATCTCCGGCACGCGGAATGGGCGCTCTGGCAGCTCGGCACCGGCGCGGAGGCGCTCGAGCCCCTCGAACTCCGCGAGGCGCTGCACGCCCGTGCGATCGCGGTCGCCGCCCGTTACGCCCCGCGCCCGGACTGAGTCGGATCACGGTGGATCAGAAATGCCGTTGCCGGCCCGCCGCGAGCGGCATTTCTGATCCAGCAGCGGGCGGGCGCGGTCGGTCAGGCGCGGTCGGTCAGGCCGGATCGAGTCGCAGCACCTCGGGCGACTCGCCGCCCGTGAGATCGTCGGCGATGCGGATGCTGCGCGCCAGGTCGTCGAGCGCACCGGTCAGGGTGCCGAAGCGCTCCTTGTCGCTGCAGACCGCGGTCAGGGTCACGAGGTGCGTGCCGGTGTCCCACGTGTAGGTCGCGAACGGCGGCGTCGCCTCGGACGGCGGTATCGGCACGAGCAGCTTCTCGCCCGCGCCGAGGCGCGTCGGGAACGACTGCGTGTCGTCGTACTCCATCGGCATCGATGCGCGGGCGACCCGCACCTCCGGGGTCAGCGCCTGGGCTGTCGCCATCGCCACGACCAGCTCGGGTTCCGCCTTCCACGTCCACACCAGCACGCGCCCGTCTGCCCGCTTCATCAGCATCGGTGCCGCCTGGCTCATCGCCCAGGCGCCGAAGCGCGAACCCGGGCGCTCGGTCGCTCCGACCGCCGCGTTGACCTGCCCGAGCAGCATCCGGATCGCCGCCTTGCGGTGTCGGCGACCGCGCCAGCCGAGCGAGTCCGTCACGGGAATCCACAGCTGGGGATCGGCGTCGGCAGTCAGTCGCATGCCCTCACGCTAACGGCTCACCCTGGGGGATGCCGGTACGCCTCGACGGCGCGATCAGGCCCCTCGGGTAGAGTGGCCAGCGCCCGAACGGGCTCCCCTGGCCGCCGTACCGTAAGGCAGAATGTCTTCCTCTCCCTCCGATCCGACGAACGCCGCGGACGCCCCGCCCCGTCCGCTCAAGATCCTGATCGGGTGCGACACCTTCGCTCCTGACATCAACGGTGCCGCCCGATTCGCCGAGCGCCTCGCCGCGGGGCTCGTCCAGCGCGGACACGAGGTGCATGTCGTCGCGCCGAATCAGGCCTACCGTCGCGCTCAGCCGCGCACCGAGGTCATCGAGGGCGAGCCGATGACCCTGCACCGGCTCCCGTCGGTGCGCTGGCCCCCGCACGACTGGCTGCGGTTCGTCTGGCCGTGGCGCTCGAAGCACTACGCGCGCATCGCGATCGACGGCGTGCAGCCCGACGTCGTGCACATCCAGTCTCACATCGTGATCGGCCGCGGCCTGGCGTACGTCGCGCACGAGCGCGGCATCCCGGTGATCGCCACGAACCACGTGATGGCCGAGAACATCCTCGATCACACGACCATGCCGAAGTTCATCGACGACCTGGTGCTGAAGTTCGCCTGGGCCGATGCCAAGCGCACGTTCGACCTCGTGCGCGCCATCACCACTCCCACCCGCCGGGCCGCCGACTTCCTCGAGCGCACCGTCGAGGTGAAGAACGTGATCCCCGTGAGCTGCGGCATCGATCGCACCCAGTACACGCCGGTCATCGCCCCGCGCGACAAGAATCGCATCGTCTTCGTGGGCCGCCTCACCGCCGAGAAGCAGGTCGAGGTCATCCTACAGGCGATGACCAAGCTCGACCCCGCACTCGACACCACCTTCGACATCGTCGGCGGAGGTGACCAGCGGAAGCAGCTGGAGAACCTCGCGGCGCAGCTCGG
The DNA here is from genome assembly GCF_051294855.1 of Microbacterium sp. PMB16. Taxonomy (GTDB): domain Bacteria; phylum Actinomycetota; class Actinomycetes; order Actinomycetales; family Microbacteriaceae; genus Microbacterium. The sequence goes on along the minus strand of NZ_CP145908.1, from coordinate 898,819 downwards.
GCTCAGCGATCGTGTCACCTTCCACGGACGGACGAGCGACGAGGATCTGCGCGCCCTGCTGTCGCGCGCGAGCCTGTTCGTGATCGCCTCGATCGCGGAGCTCCAGTCGATCGCGACCATGGAGGCGATGGCCTCGGCGCTGCCGATCGTCGCCGCGGATGCCGTCGCCCTCCCGCACCTGGTGCACGACGGCGAGAACGGTCACCTGTTCGAGCCGGGGAACGTCGAAGAGCTCGCCGCCCGTCTGACCGACGTGCTCACCGCCTCGCCGGCGGAGTACGAGCGGATGCAGCGGGCCTCACTCGACGGCGTCGCGATCCATGACATCAATCGCACCCTCGACACGTTCGAGGCGCTGTACCGCGACGAGCCGCTGCCCGCGTAGCGCGAGCGCACCGACATGCACATCGTCTTCTTCGGCGATCAGCACCTCGACTCCCTGGGCGGGGCGCAGGTGTCGATGCGCCTGCAGCGGCAGTTCCTCGAGCGCGCCGGGCACACGGTGACGGTCGTGGCGCCGCGGATGCACGGCGCCCGAACCGGCTCGACGACCCTGCGAGAACTGAATCCGGCGTATGTCGATCTGCCGTCGATGCCGATCACCCTCGATCGCGAATATTCCCTGAGCTGGCCGGGCCGTGCCACCGACCGGTTCCTCGACCGCGCGATGACCCGGCGCCCGCCGGTCGACCTGGTGCATGTGCAGGCCGATTTCTGGGGCGCCTTCGCCGGGCACCGCTTCGCGGAGCGGCACGGCATTCCGGTGGTGCACACGATGCACAACAGGGTGGATGTCGGCATCGCCGCGGTCACCCCGCTGCACCGGCCGGTCCTTGCAGTGCTGAACGCCTGGCGGCGCACGGCGATGCGCGGCATCGGGGAGACCGTCCGCGGCACTGACGGCTGGGCGTTCCTGCGCGGTCTCGCCGCCGGTGCCTCCGCGGTCACGGCACCCTCGACGCACTTCGCGCGGCGGCTGGAACAGCACGACGTCTTCGCGCCCGTCGACGTCGTCTGGAACGGCATCGACGACGACCTGCGGGATGCGACCGTCGCCGCGGCGCCGGCCGAGCGTGCGCCGGGGCGGCCGCGTTTCGTCTGGTTGGGGCGGATGAGCCCCGAGAAGCGCCTGCTGCCGTTCCTCGAGGCCTTCGTGGCCTCGGGCGTCGACGCCGACCTCGAGATCATCGGTGGCGGCGCCCAGCGCGCCGCGGCGGAGAAGATCGTCGCGGGACTCCCCACCGTGCGCTTCGCCGGACGCCTCACCTACCCGCAGACGCTCGCGCGCATCGCGGCGGCCGACGCGCTGGTGCAGACCTCGATCGGCTTCGAGACCCAGGGGATGACCCCCTTCGAGGCGGCCACGCTCGGGACGCCCTCGGTCATCTGCGACCCCGACATCGCCGCTGAACTCGGCGGCGGGCTGTGGGCTGTGCCGGAGAACGGGGCTGCGCTCGCCGAGACGCTGCGGCGCGCAGCATCCGATATCGCTGCGGGCACCGCGCCCGTTCCCCTGCCCGAGGTCGCCGAGGCTTTTCGCCAGTCGTCGCGCACCGCGGCGATGATCGAGATCTACGAGCGGGTGCTCGCGGCTCGCTGAGGTTCGGGGCCGCTCAGAGGAAGCGGTAGAAGAACGACGACACGAACCCGATCAGGAGACCGACCGCGCCGACACCGGCGATGCCGATCGCGACGCCGACCAGGAGTCGTGCGCCCGGGCGCTTCGCCGCGATGAGAGCGAGCACGAGCGCCGCGGCATAGGCGAGCAGACTGATCACGCCGAGGATGCTGGTGAGCACGTTCGCGGTCTCGAACCCGCCGGAAGACATGTACAGGAACGGCGTGAACAGGGAGATCACCAGGTTGAGCCCGGCGGTGATCACGGCGATCAGGAAGGCGGTGCGGCCGAGCCCGTTGCCCTCGCCGACGGGCTTCGGTGCACCTGGGTACTGGGGCGTGGCGGGGTAGCCCTGCGGCGTGGCGGGATAGCCCTGCGGCTGCGCTTGCGGCTGCGCGGGCTGGTGCGGCTGCGACGTGGCATACGGCTGCGGCTGTGCCGGGTACGCCTGGGGCTGCGGGGCCTGGTAGGGCTGGGCCGGGTACTGCGGCGCCGCCGGCAGGTGGGCGGCGGGCGGCGCCGGCGGGAAGGCGGAGTTCGGCTGTGCGGACGGCGGGACAGGAGGCTGCTGCGGCTCGCTCATGTCGTCGAGCGTAGCCTCATCTCAGCGGTAGACGTGGCCGGATTCTGCCTGCTGCGACAGGTCGCGGCCGGCGAGGCGGCTCCAGTCGGTGGGGGTCGGCCGGTGGCCGTCGCGGCGGAGCTCGACGACGGTGGCGACAGCGGACCAGACGAACAGTGCTATCAGTGCGATGACGAGTATCATGGCAGAAACGCTACGCGTGCAGCAGAACAGCCACGAGTGGCATATAAGACTATGAACGTACGAAAACTGCCAAACCGGGAGTGTCCATGAAGACGGTCGCCTGTGTCATCCAAGACGGGTTCGCCCCGTTCGAGTTCGGTGTCGCCTGTGAGGCGTTCGGACTCGACCGTGCCGACGACGGGGTGCCGAACTTCGACTTCCGGATCGTCGCGCCCCGCGCCGGCGTCGTGCAGTCGAAGATCGGGTTCTCCGTCAACGTCGAGCACGACCTGTCGTTCGCCTATGAGGCCGACCTCGTCGTCTTCTGCCCGGTCCCGCGCGAGAGCTGGTCGAAGATCGATCCCCTGCTGCTCGACCTCGCCCGCGACGCGGTCGCCCGCGACGCATGGGTGATGAGCGTGTGCAGCGGGTCGTTCATCCTCGGCGCCGCGGGCGTGCTCGATGGGCGTCGTGCGACTACGCACTGGATGTACGCGCACGTGATGGCCGAGATGTATCCGCAGATCGACATCGACCCCGACGTCCTCTTCGTGCAGGACGGCAAGATCATCACGAGCGCCGGCACCGCCGCGGGGATCGACGCGTGCCTGCACCTGCTGCGTCAGGAGGTGGGGGCGGAGCTGACCAACCGCATCGCCCGCCGCATGGTGGTGCCTCCGCAGCGCGACGGCGGACAGGCGCAGTTCATCGACCGCCCGATCCCGGTCGTTCCGACCGACTCGCTCGCTGCAGTGGCCGATTGGGCCGTCGACCACCTGCGCGACGACCTCGGGGTCGACCAGCTCGCCGGCCGTGCGCTGATGTCTCCCCGCACCTTCGCCCGTCGCTTCAAGGCGGAGTACGGCGCGACGCCCGCCGCCTGGCTCGCGCGCCAGCGCATCATCCATGCGCAGCGGATGCTGGAGCGCACCGATCTTCCTCTCGAACAGATCGCCGACGAGTGCGGCTTCGGATCGGCTGCTGTGCTGCGCCAGAACTTCGCGCGGGTGCTCGGCACGACGCCGACCGCCTACCGTGCGCGGTTCTCCTGTGCAGAGCCGGAACGGATGCCGGCGGCCTGAGCGCCGCCCGGCATCCGTTCCTGGTCTCCGGGAGGAGCGGCTAGCTGCAGGTCAGCGACCCCACGCGCAGGGCGTGGCCGTCGGTCTCGCCGTCATCCGCCCACACCGCGACCCGCGATCCGCCGACGCACTGCGGTGCGAGCGCGAAGCCCTCGTTGTTGAGGTTCGGCATGCCCGACGGGCGGTCGAAGCGTCCGGTCACCGCGAAGGCGCCGGAGGTGACCTTCAGCGTGGTGGCCTCGCCGTCGCAGGTGTCATCGCAGACGCTCCAGAGCTTCTTCGTGCTCGGGTCGTACTCCAGCTCCATCACGGTCGAGAATCCCGAGGTGAATGTCGCGATGCGGGTGAAGCTCGAGCTGCCCTGGTTGAGCGCGTAGGCGTAGATGTCGCCGGTCGCCTCGAGGCCGACGAAGAACAGACCGGTGCCGTGGTTCGCGTAGCTCGCGGGGTTGTACGCCGCCCCCGTGTTCTGGTCGACGAATCCGGCGGCCGTGAGGTCGGCATCCGGGATCCAGGCGATGGACTCGAGACCATCGTTCGCGTCGACCGTCGGGAGATCGTTCTTCAGGTTCCACTCGCGGGTCGCCGTGAGGGTGCCGGAGCCGGTGGTCGCGTACTTCAGGATCGACGGGCGGCTGGTGCTCTTGCTGGCGGCGTTGCGCTCGGAGGCGACGAAGATGTCGCTGCCGACCAGTGCGACGCCCTCGGCGTCGACCGTTCCGGAGCCGTTCGGGAAGCGGAGCGTGCGTCCGCCGGACCAGCCGGAGGACGGCGCCCAGTTCGATCCCTGCTTGGTGAGCCGGTGGAGCTTGCCGCCCCCGTTGTTGACCGCCCACAGCACCGTGCCGTCGGCGGAGAACGCGAGACCGCTCATGTCGGAGCCGAACGTGCCGGAGGCGTCGGCGGTCGAGATCGAGGAGCTGCCGGGCCAGGCACCCTCGGTCGGCTCGGTCGGGCCGCCGCCGTCGCCCGGCGTGCCGTAGGCCTCGACTTCGTACAGGGAGTATCCGTAGACGGTGCCGCGGGTGGTGCCGTTGACGCGCAGGTAGCGGCCGGTGCCGTTCAGGCTCGTGTGCTCGTCGGTTCCGCCGTTGCCCGCGGTCTCGTTCTTGAGGGTGGTCCAGGTGCTGCCGTCGGTCGAGACCTGCACCGTGTACTGGGACGCGTACGCGGCCTCCCACTTCAGGACGACCCTGTCGACGGTCGCTCCGGCACCGAGGTCGACCTGCACCCACTGGTTGTCGACGCCTTCGATGCTGGCCCAGCGCGTGGTGCTGCTGCCGTCGAAGGCCTTGGCCGCCTCGAAGCCCGAGTCCTCGACGGACGACGCGGTCGCCGGGCGGTTCTTCGAGATCAGGACAGGGGTGTCGGCCTGTGCCGGGGCGACGGCGACGAGGCCGGCAAGGGGGATGGTCACGATCGCGGCCAGCAGGGCGAGCAATGGTCTACGTCGACTCATGGTGTTCCTCCGGGGAGAGTGCGAGTTGGGAAAGGTTCTTTACGAAAGATCATGCAGCGTGATTCCTCCGGACGCAATGGCCCAGACTGAGGATCTCCAATACCGCATTGTGGAAACAGAATTCCAATGGGGCTGGACGTGCGCGGCATCCGGTGTTACAGTCGATCCCAGTCCGGACCCCAACAGGGGTCTACGGACGGAAGCAGCACAACCTAGCGGTTCGACGTATATCTCGCGGAACGGCCTGATCCAGGCCCGACCCGATAAGCCGTATCACTGCGACGACAGCAAGGAAGCTCTCCGTCATGCACAACACCGCTATGCCCGAAATCGGGCAGCAGATCACCCCCGCCGAATACCTCGCTCGGGCCGTCGCCCTCGCGACCGACAACGTCCGGAACGAGGGCGGGCCGTTCGGCGCCATCGTCGTCTCGGCCGACGGACGCGTGTTCGAGGGCGTCAACCGCGTCACCGCGAACCTCGATCCCTCGGCGCACGCCGAGGTGACCGCGATCCGCAACGCGTGCCAGCAGCTCGGCACCTTCGACCTCTCGGGGTCGGTGCTCTACAGCAGCTGCGAGCCGTGCCCGATGTGCCTCGCCACGTCGCTCTGGGCCCGCGTCGACCGCGTCTACTTCGCCGCCGATCGCGACGATGCCGCGGATGCCGGATTCGACGACGCCGTCTTCTACCGCTACTTCGAAGGCGGCGAAGAAGACCGGGCGATCATGCCGGTCGCGCAGGAGACCCTGCCCCCGACCGAGCGCATCGCTCCCTTCACCGAGTGGAGCACCACCACCACTCGAGTCGACTACTGACCGCGCGGACGACAGGAGACGATGATGTCCACCTCAGCATTCCTGCCCGGCGAACCCGAGACCGGCGCCACCCCCGCGGCCGAGCACCCGCCGCTGCCCACCGGGGCCACGACCACGGTCGACGCCGAGCCCCGCAACCGCCTCGACCGCTTCTTCGAGATCACCCAGCGCGGCTCCACGTTCGGACGTGAGATCCGCGGCGGCATCGTCACCTTCGTGACGATGGCCTACATCGTGATCCTCAACCCGCTGATCCTCGGCGGCGTGAACGACGTCGCGGGCAACGCCCTGCAGGCCGCGCAGATCGGCGCCGCCACCGGCCTCACCGCCGGGGTCATGACGATCCTCTTCGGACTGATCGCCCGTCTCCCGTTCGCGCTCGCCGCGGGCCTCGGCATCAACTCCTTCCTCGCCGTGTCGGTCGTCGGTCAGGTGACCTGGCCGGAGGCCATGGGCCTCGTCGTGATCAACGGCGTGCTCATCGTGCTCTTCGGGGCCACCGGCATCCGGACCGCGATCTTCAACGCGGTGCCGGCACCGCTCAAGGCGGCGATCACGGTCGGCATCGGCCTGTTCATCGCCTTCATCGGCTTCGTCGACTCCGGGTTCGTCAACCGCACGCCCGGCGGCCCGCCCGTGCAGCTCGGCGACGGCGGATCGATCACGTCGGTTCCGACGCTCATCTTCCTGCTCGGCCTGCTCATCATCGGCGTGCTGGTCGCACGCAAGGTGCCGGGCGGCATCCTGATCGGCATCGTCGCGTCGACCATCGTCGCGATCATCGCGCAGGCGTTCCTCAAGCTCGGACCCAGCTTCGAGGAGCCCGGCGGATGGCACATGACCATCCCGGAGATCCCGACGTCGTTCGTGACGATCCCCGATTTCGGGCTCATCGGCCAGTTCGACCTGTTCGGCTCGTTCAGCCGGATCGGCGCGCTCGCCGCCACCATGCTGGTGTTCACGCTCGTGTTCTCCAACTTCTTCGACGCCATGGGCACCATGACCGGTCTCGCGAAGAACGCCGGTCTCGCCTACAAGGACGGCACGTTCCCGCGTCTGCGCTCCGCGTTCGTCGTCGAGGGTCTCGGGGCCGTGGCCGGTGGTGTCACATCGACCTCATCGAACACGGTGTTCGTCGACAGTGCCTCCGGAATCGGCGAGGGGGCTCGAACCGGGCTGTCGTCCGTCGTCGTCGGTGCGCTGTTCCTGCTCTCGATGTTCTTCACCCCGCTCACCCTCGTGGTGCCGATCGAGGTCGGATCCGCGGCACTGGTCGTGGTCGGCGCGATGATGATGTCGCAGATCAAGGAGATCAAGTTCACGAACTTCGCCGTGGCGCTCCCTGCGTTCCTGACCATCGTGACCATGCCGCTGACCTACTCGATCGCCAACGGCATCGGAGTGGGCTTCATCGCCTGGGCCCTGGTGAACGCCCTCTCGGGTCGCGCTCGCAAGGTGCACTGGCTGATGTGGATCGTCGCGGCAGGGTTCGCCCTGTACTTCGTCCGCGGGCCGATCGAACAGCTGCTCGCCGGCTGAGACGCCCCGGAATACACTGAGGGAGACCCACCATGAATGACATCGCCGTCAACGTCAATGGGCGCACTCGCCCGCTCACCGGTGTGGCCGCACACGCGACCGCGCTCGACTGGCTGCGCGACACCGGTCTCTCCGGCAGCAAAGAGGGATGCGCCGAGGGGGAGTGCGGGGCATGCGCCATGCTGCTCGCCACCCCCACCCCCGACGGCGGCACGGAGTGGACGCCGGTCAACGCCTGCTTGGTGCCGGTCTATGCGCTGAACGGCCAGGAGATCGTCACGGCCGAGGGGCTCGGTACTCCCGACGCGCTGCATCCGGTACAGGAGAAGCTGGCAGAGGCGGGCGGATCGCAGTGCGGATACTGCACCCCCGGCTTCGCCTGCAGCATGGCGGGGGAGTACTACCGCCCCGCCCGCACCCCGGTCGAGAGCACCCCCGCCCAGGCGGGCACGGGACACGACGACGGGATCCCGTCGCACGACGCGGAGCACGGACCCAACGGGTTCGACCTGCACGCGCTCAGCGGCAACCTCTGCCGGTGCACCGGGTATCGGCCGATCCGCGACGCCGCGTACACGCTGGGCGCACCGGAGGAGACCGACCCGCTGCAGCAGCGGCTCGCGGAGCCGGCCCCGCCGCCGTCGCGACCGACGCCCAGGTCGACGGCTCGCGCTTCATCCGCCCGGCATCCCTCGACGAGGCCCTGCGCCTGCTCCGCGACGAACCGGATGCGCTGCTCGTCGCGGGCTCCACCGACTGGGGCGTCGAGGTGAACATCCGCGGCCGCCGGGCGCCGCTCGTCATCGCGATCGAGCAGCTCGACGAGCTCCGCTCCCTGCATCACACCGATGACGTGCTCGAGATCGGCGCGGCACTCCCGCTCTCCGACATCGAGAAGCACCTCGACGGCGCGGTGCCGCTGCTGGCTCAGCTGCTGCCGCAGTTCGCCTCCCGGCTGATCCGCAACCGCGCCACGCTCGGCGGGAACCTCGGCACGGGCTCGCCGATCGGCGACAGCCCGCCCGCGCTCCTCGCGCTGGGCGCGAAGCTCGTCCTGGCATCGGCCGAGGGCGAGCGCGAGGTCGAGCTGTCGGAGTACTTCACCGGCTACCGGCAGACGATCCGCCGCCCGGACGAGCTCATCCGCGCCGTGCGCATCCCGCTGCCGCTCGCTCCGATCACCGCGTTCCAGAAGATCGCGAAGCGCCGCTTCGACGACATCTCCAGCGTCGCGATCGCGTTCGCGCTCGACATCCAGGACGGAATCGTCACCGCGGCGAAGATCGGCCTCGGCGGCGTCGCCGCCACACCTCTTCGTGCCCACGCCACGGAGGCTGCCCTGATCGGCCGGCCGTGGAACGTCGCCACCGTGCGCGCGGCGTCCGAGATCCTCGGCTCCGAGGGCACCCCGATGTCCGACCACCGCGCGAGTGCGGACTACCGCTCGCTCATGCTCAACACCGCCCTGCTGAAGCTGTACAGCTCGACGGTCATCAGCTGGAAGGAGGTGTCGGCATGAGCGCTCTCGCCGACAGGCCAGCGAACCCCGTGGTCGGACACCGTGCCGCGCACGAGAGCGCCGCGCTGCACGTCACCGGCGCCGCCATGTACACCGACGACCTCGCCGCCCACACCGCCGGCGTCCTGACCGCCTGGCCGGTGCAGTCCACGAACGCGCACGCCAAGGTCACCATCGACGTCTCCGGCGCGTACGAGGTGCCCGGCGTGGTCCGCGTGCTCACGGCCGACGACGTGCCCGGCGTCAACGACGCGGGCATCAAGCACGACGAGCCGCTGTTCCCCAGTGAGGCGATGTTCTACGGGCACGCGCTCGTCTGGGTGCTCGGCGAGACCCAGGAGGCCGCGCGCCTCGGTGCCGAGCGCGTCACGGTCGAGTACGAGCCGCTGCCGTCGCTGATCACCGTGCGGGAGGCGATCGACGCGGAGTCGTACCAGGGCATCGCGCGCACCGTGCAGCGTGGCGACGCGGCGTCCGCCCTCGCCTCCGCAGCGCACGTGTTCGAGGGCGTCACGGAGTTCGGCGGCCAGGAGCACTTCTACCTCGAGACGCACGCCTCGCTCGCGATCCTGGATTCGGAGGGCCAGTACTTCGTGCAGTGCTCGACGCAGCATCCGTCCGAGACGCAGGAGATCATCGCGCACGTGCTCGGCATCACGTCGAGCCAGGTGACGGTGCAGTCGCTGCGCATGGGTGGGGCGTTCGGCGGCAAGGAGATGCAGCCGCACGGCCTCGCTGCGATCGCCGCTCTCGGCGCCACCCTGACCGGGCGGCCTGTGCGCCTGCGCCTCAACCGCACGCAGGACATCACGATGACCGGCAAGCGGCATCCGTTCCACATCTCGTGGAAGGTCGGCTTCGACGCCGACGGGATGCTGCAGGGCCTGGATGCCGTGCTCACCTGCGACGGCGGCTGGAGCCTCGATCTGTCGGAGCCGGTGCTCGGCCGCGCGCTGTGCCACCTCGACAACGCCTACTGGATCCCGAACGTGCACGCGCACGGCCGCATCGCGAAGACGAACAAGGCCTCGAACACGGCGTTCCGCGGCTTCGGCGGGCCGCAGGGCGTGTTCCTGATCGAGGACATCCTGGGCCGCGTCGCGCCCGCGCTCGGCATCGACCCGCTCGAGCTCCGCCAGAAGAACTTCTACCAGCCCGGGCAGAGCACCCCCTACGGCCAGCTCGTGAAGGATGCTCCGCGGATGGCGACCATCTGGAGCCAGCTGCGCGAGGAGGCCGAGGTCGACGCGCGCCGCACGGAGATCGCCGCGTTCAACGCGAGTCATCCGCACATCAAGCGCGGCCTCGCGCTCACGCCCATCAAGTTCGGCATCTCGTTCAACTTCGCCGCCTTCAACCAGGCCGGGGCCCTCGTGCACGTCTACAAGGACGGGTCGGTGCTGATCAACCACGGCGGCACCGAGATGGGGCAGGGCCTGCACACGAAGATGATGCAGGTCGCAGCCACCGCGCTGGGGCTCGAGCTGCACCAGGTGCGCCTTGCACCCACGCGCACCGACAAGGTGCCGAACACCTCCGCCACGGCGGCATCGTCGGGCACCGACCTCAACGGCGGCGCGGTCAAGAACGCCTGCGAGCAGATCCGTGAGCGGATGTCGGCTGTCGCCGGACGCCTGCTGAACGCCGACGAGCGCGATGTGCTCTTCGAGGGCGGCTACGTCACGGCCCTCGGCAACACCACGCAGCGGCTCACCTTCGCCGAGGTCGCGAACGCCGCATACCTCCAGCGCGTGCAGCTCTTTGCCGCGGGGTACTACCGCACTGAGGGTCTGCACTGGAACCCCGAGATCATGCAGGGCTCGCCGTTCAAGTACTTCTCCTACGGGGCGGCGGCCACCGAGGTCGAGGTCGACGAGTTCACCGGGCTCTACTCCGTGCGGCGCGTCGACATCATCCACGACGTCGGAGACTCACTGTCGCCGATGCTCGACATCGGGCAGATCGAGGGCGCGTACGTGCAGGGCGTCGGCTGGCTGACGCTCGAGGAGCTGCGCTGGGACGAGAGCGACGGGCCGAACCGCGGCCGGTTGCAGACCCAGTCGGCGTCGACGTACAAGCTGCCCAGCTTCTCGGAGATGCCGGAGCAGTTCCACGTGCGCCTGTTCGAGAACGCGCGTGAGGACGGCGCCGTGTACGGCTCGAAGGCCGTCGGCGAACCGCCGTTCATGCTGGCCTTCAGCGCGCGCGAGGCGCTGCGCCAGGCCGTCGGCGAGTTCGGCCCGGAGGGACACATGGTCGAGTTGCGGTCGCCGGCGACGCCGGAGGCGGTCTTCTGGGCCGTGCGAGCGGCGCAGCAGGCTGCGGATGCCGTCGGAGCTCCCGAACGGGAACACCTGGCTGTTCGCTGATCGGACGCGACATGGACTGGATCGATGCGCTGCAGGCGCTGCGCTCCTCGCGCACGCCCGCGGTGATCGTGACGCTTGCGCTGGTGCGCGGGCACGCGCCGCGCAACGGCGGAGCGAAGATGGTGGTGTCTCCCGACGCGGTGTTCGGCACGGTCGGCGGAGGCAATCTCGAAGCGACGGCGGTCGACCGGGCCAGGGCGATGCTGGCGGCGGGATCAGCGGAACCCGAGCTGCTGGTGCTCACGCTCAGCGACAAGGCCGTCACCGAGTACGGCGTGCAGTGCTGCGGAGGAGAGGTCACGATCATGCTCGAACCGGTACGGGTGACGCCCAGCATCGCGATCTTCGGCATCGGGCACGTCGGGCTGGAGCTGGCGCGCATCCTCTCCCGGCACGAGGTCGACCTGCACCTGATCGACTCACGGGCCGAGATGCTGGCGGCAGAGCGCATCGGAGTGCCCGGCCAGTCAGGCGTCTTCGCCGACAGCGTCGCGCGCATCCATGCCACGCTCGCCCCGGTACCCGAGGCGGCCCTGATGGGACTGCCGACCGGTTCGCACGTGTTGGTGATGACGCATGACCATGTCGAGGACCTCGCCGTGGTCGACATGTCGCTGCGGACCGACGGCATCGCCTCGATCGGGCTCATCGGCTCGTCGTCGAAGTGGGCGCGGTTCACGAAGAAGCTCCGTGAGCTCGGCCAGGGCGAGAGCGATCTCGCCCGGGTCGTCACGCCGATCGGCATCCCCGAGGTCGCCGGCAAGCAGCCGGCCGTGATCGCCGTGAGCGTCGCCGCGCGGCTCCTGCAGCTGATCGACGAGGCGGCGGTCGATGAAGGCGCGGTCGATGAAGGCGCGCTCGAAGAGGGCGAAGGCGTCTGAGTTCAGGTCGCCTTGGGGAAGAGGATGCGCATCGCGCGGAGGTAGCTGTTGCCGCGCTCGCCGTGGGCGGGCATGTGGAAGTCCGGGTCGATGTGGACGATCGACCGCTCCGGGACTGCGTGCTTCGTTGCGGGAGCCTCTGTGGTGTCGGAGGGGTTCAGCATGATGGTCACCTCGTTCCTTGTCGGATTACCGTCTCTAGATTTCATATTGCGGAAACATTGTTCTGCTGTATGAAAAGAGTACGACGAGCCGCGCGCTCCGTCAAGAGGCGCGGGCAGCAGGTGTGGCGGTCAGTCCGACCAGTGCCCGGGGTGGGGGAGCCGGCGGTCGTGCACGTCGACGCCCGTCGCCGTGACCGCCGCGGTGCAGTAGAGCAGCGACTGTGTCGGGTAGCCGTGCGGGCGGTTGTCGCGGATGATGGCGCGATCGTCCTCCGGGGACAGGCGAGCGGATGCCGCGAGCAGCGCGATCCACGAATCGACCCAGCCCGCGTCGGCCGCCGCAGGGCCGAGTGCGCGGAACTCCGGCAGCCAGGCCGCGATGCGCGGGGTGGAGGGATCGTCGAGGTCGTCGTGCGCGATCATGTGCGTGCCAGGGTCGATCGGAGTCTCGCGCAGCACCTCTCCGTCCCAGCTCAGCACCCGCGCACCCTCCGGGCCGACTTCGAGCAGGTTGAACCCGTGCATGGGCAGAGGGCTTTCGGGCGAGCGCCCGGCCACGGACTCCAGGGCCAACGTGCCGCGGGACACGGCCCGATCCTCGGACAGGCCGCCCACGTCCTCGCGGTTCAGCAGCACCGCGAGCCGGCGCTCCTCCGGATGGACCGCCAGCCAGGCGCCGCCCGCGCGGCGATCACGGATGCCGATCACGCCCGGGTACCGCTCCGGCCACCAGGGCCCCAACGCATCCCAGTCCCGCTCCGGGTCTTCATCGCGTACCGCGAGCAGCCGCGCGTTCCCGGCCTCAGCCACATCGATCACGACCGTGCACACGGTCGCCAGTCTAGGTCGTGACCCCGCGGGACGGATGCTGAGGCAGAATCGGACTGTGAACATCGTCGTGGCGGTAACGGGCGGCATCGCCGCGTACAAGACGGTGCACCTCGTGCGCCTGCTCATCAAGGCCGGTCACGACGTGACGGTGGTCCCAACGGAAGACGCCCTGCGTTTCGTCGGCACTCCGACCTGGGAGGCCATCAGTCGGCATCCGGTGACGACCAGTGTGCACGACGACGTCGCCAAGGTGCGCCACGTCGCCCTCGGCCAGGCGGCCGACCTCGTCGTCGTGGCGCCCGCCACCGCGAACTCGATCGCGAAGATGACGGCCGGTCTCGCCGATGACCTGTTCGGCACCACACTGCTCGCGACCGAGGCGCCCGTCCTGATCGCGCCGGCCATGCACGCCGAGATGTGGCGGCATCCGGCGACGCGCGCGAACATCGAGACCCTCCGCGGACGCGGCGTGCACATCGTCGGTCCGGCCGACGGCGAGCTCGCCGGCGGCGACAGCGGACCGGGGCGGATGTCCGAGCCCGAGGAGATCTTCGACGCGGCGCAGGCGTTGCTCGCTCCGCGCGATCTCGACGGGGTGCGGGTGGTGATCTCCGCGGGCGGCACGCGCGAGCCGATCGACCCCGTGCGCTTCCTCGGCAACCGGTCGAGCGGCAAGCAGGGCGTGGCGCTCGCCGCCGAGGCCGCGGCGCGCGGAGCCGCGGTCGTGCTCGTTGCCGCCAACATCTCCGCGGACGTGCTCGCGGCAGCGCAGCATCCGTCGGTCCGCGTCGTGACCGTGGGTTCCGCCGCTGAGCTCGAGACGGCCATGGCGGATGCCGCGCCCGAGGCTGACGTCGTGGTCATGGCGGCGGCGGTCGCCGACTACCGCCCGGTCGCCGTCTCGGATCGCAAGCTCACGAAGGAGACCGGGGGCATCCCGTCGATCGAGCTCGTCGAGAACGCCGACATCGTCGCAGGCCTGGTCGCCTCCCGCCGGCCGGGGCAGGTCATCGTCGGATTCGCCGCAGAGACGCCGGAGGATGAGCAGGAGCTGATCGCCCGCGCGCGGCGGAAGCAGCAGCGCAAGGGCGTCGATCTGCTCGTCGTGAACGAGGTGGGCTGGGATCGCGGCTTCGAGAGCGCCGACAACTCCGTGCACATCTTCGGTGCGCAGGGCACGCTGCCCGAGACGGCTGCGGGTTCCAAGCGCGAGGTCGCGGCCGCCGTCTGGAACGCGGTTCACGCTACACTTTCGTCAGACAGAACTTGACTTCCGCACTGCGAAATCTCTGATGCGGAATCGATGAATGGAGACCTCATGACCGAACGACTCGTCGCCGGCGACGCCGCCCCCGACTTCACGCTCTCCGACGCCGACGGAGCCTCGACGGCGCTCGCCGACTACCGCGGCCGCAACGTCGTCGTCTACTTCTATCCGAAGGCCGCGACTCCCGGCTGCACCACCGAGGCCTGCGATTTCCGCGACAACCTCTCCTCGCTGGCCGCTGCCGGCTACGCGGTGCTCGGCATCTCGCCGGACGGCGTCGCCGACATCCGGGCGTTCGCCGACGCCGAGGGGCTCACATTCCCGCTCTTGGCTGACACGGATGCCGCCACGGCGCGCGCCTGGGGCGCCTGGGGTGAGAAGACCGTGGGGGACAGGACATTCGAGGGTGTCATCCGCTCGACCTTCGTCCTGGATGCCGACGGTATCGTGCAGCGCGCCGAGTACGGCGTCGACCCGAGCGGGCACGTCGCTCGCCTTCGCGCCGAACTCGGTGTATGAAGAGGGTTGACATCCGCTTCATCTGTGCGCACACTAGTTACGCATGCTGAAATAACAGTTCCGGCATACGGAAAGTAATACTTCGCGAGAAGAGTCGTCCGTATAGTTCTACGCGCCGGATGCCAGCATGTGCTGAGGATCGAAGATGTTGCTCACGGAGTTCAACTCCCGCTCACGCGACGCCGCTGTCGCTGTCGTGACACCCGCACTGGACATTCCCCGCTGGTATGACGCGATCGTCGACGGGCGGCCCTACGCCTCGGTCGAGGCGCTGACGGAAGCGGCCTTCGAGGCGGCTTCGCCGCTCACCGAGTCGGAGATCGACGGCGCGCTTGCGCACCACCCGCGCATCGGCGAACGCGCCGTGGGCCAGACCGCCGAGGCGGCGCATGCCCGCCGCGAGCAGTCCGGCGTCGATGCCGGCGCGGCCGAGGCGCTGGCTGCGGGCAACCGTGCCTACGAGGCGCAGTTCGACCGCGTCTTCCTGGTGCGCGCCGCCGGCCGGTCGGCGGACGACATCCTCGCCCTGCTGCAGCAGCGGCTCGGCAACACCCCCGAACAGGAACTGGCGGTGATCGACCAGCAGCTGCGCGAGATCGCGGCGCTGCGCCTCGCCGGGGCCATCGAGACTGAAGGAGCACGCCCATGAGCGTCTCTCACGTGACCACCCACATCCTGGACACATCGATCGGGCGTCCTGCGCCCGGCGTCGCCGTCGTACTCGAGGCCCGAGTCGGCGACGGATGGTCGGGGATCGGTACGGGCCTCACCGATGCCGACGGACGGGTGAAAGACCTGGGCCCCGAGCGGCTGGAGAGCGGTACCTACCGCCTCCGGTTCGACACGGGGGCCTACTTCGCCGGCATCGAAACGGACACCTTCTTCCCGGAGGTGGTGCTGACCTTCCTGGTCGACACTGCGCAGGCGCACTATCACGTGCCGTTGCTGCTCAGCCCGTTCGCCTATTCCACTTACCGAGGAAGCTGAAGAAGATGACTGAAATCATTCTGGGCAAGAACCAGTACGGCAAGGCGGAGGTCCGTGTCGTCCGCGTCACGCGCGACACCGCCCGCCACGAGATCGAGGATCTCAACGTCACGTCGCAACTGCGCGGCGACTTCACCGATGCACACTTCCAGGGCGACAACACCCACGTCGTCGCCACCGATACGCAGAAGAACACCGTGTACGCCTTCGCCAAGGACGGCATCGGCAGCCCGGAGGAGTATCTGCTGCGTCTCGGCCGCCACTTCACCGGCGAGTTCGACTGGGTGAGCGGCGGCCGTTGGGAGGCCGAGCAGTACACCTGGCAGCGCATCGACGTCGACGGCCAGGGGCACGACCACTCGTTCGTTCGCGGCGGCACCGAGACCCGCACGGCCCTCGTCGAGATCGACGGCGAGCAGACCACGATCATCGCCGGCCTGACCGACCTCAAGGTCCTCAAGTCCACTGAGAGCGGCTTCGTCGGGTACCCGAAGGACCGGTACACGACCCTGAAGGAGACGACCGACCGCATCCTCGCGACCTCGGTCACCGCCAAGTGGCGGTACAACCGCAACGACGTCGACTTCAATGAGGTGTTCGCCGACGTGCGGCGCCTCCTGCTCGCGGGGTTCGCGGCCAACTACTCCTACGCGCTGCAGAACACCCTGCACGACATGGCCGAGGCGGTGCTCGAGGCGCATCCCGAGATCGACGAGATCCGCTTCTCGACGCCGAACAGCCACCACTTCGTCGTCGACCTGTCGCCGTTCGGCCTGGAGAACCCGAACGAGGTGTTCTACGCCGCCGACCGGCCGTACGGGCTGATCGAGGCGTCGTTCCTCCGCGACGGAGCGGATGCCGACCACCGCGCGTGGGACGGCGTCGCCGGCTTCTGCTGAGCCGTCTCGTCGATCGACCCTGATCGACTCCGACCAGGGGTGAGCCCGTCTCCGACGCACCGGGCTCACCCCGTTCTTCACCATGCCCATCGCCCGACACGCCCACCCCGAAGAGCGGGTCCCGGACAAGGAGGTCCCCCGAATGACTGCATCCCGGAAAACCACGAAGCCCACGACGCAAAGCCGACCTGAGGACGAGCGCCTCGGCCTCGGCACCGCCTTCACGTTCGGGCTCCAACACGTCCTGACGATGTACGGCGGCATCATCGCGCCGCCGCTCATCATCGGCGCCGCCGCCGGCCTGACACCGGCCGAGGTGGGCGTGCTCGTCGCCGCCTGCCTGTTCATGGGCGGCCTCGCGACCCTCCTGCAGACCCTCGGCATCCCGTTCTTCGGATCGCAGCTGCCGCTCGTGCAGGGCGTCTCGTTCGCCGGGGTCGCGACGATGCTCGCGATCGTGAATCAGGGCAGCGGCCTGCCGGCGGTGTTCGGCGCCGTGATCGTCGCCTCGCTGATCGGTCTGGTCGTCGCGCCCTTCTTCGCGCACATCGTGCGGTTCTTCCCTCCCGTGGTCACCGGCACGGTCATCACGATGATCGGGCTGTCGCTGGTGCCGGTCGCCGCCCGCTGGATCACCGGCGCCGACCCCGAGTCGCCGACCTACGCCGATCCGGTCTTCGTCGGCATCGCCGCCTTCACGCTGTTCGTGATCATGCTGCTGAGCAAGCTCGGCAACGCCACCATCTCCCGCCTGTCGATCCTGATCGCCATGGTCGTCGGCACGATCTTCGCCGCCCTGATCGGACGCGCCGACTTCTCGAAGGTGCTTGACGGTCCTGTCTTCGCCTTCCCGATGCCCTTCGCGTTCGGGATGCCGACGTTCGACCTCGCCGCGATCGTCTCGATGACCATCGTCGTGCTGGTGATCCTGACCGAGACCACGGCCGACATCATCGCCGTCGCCGAGATCACCGGCTCGAAGGTCGATCGCAAGCGCATCGCCGCCGGCCTCCGCGCCGACATGGTGTCGAGCGCGATCTCCCCGATCCTCAACTCGTTCACCCAGAGCGCGTTCGCGCAGAACGTCGGCCTCGTCGCGGTGACGAAGATCAAGAGCCGCTACGCCGTGGCGGCCGGTGGCGCGATCCTCATCATCCTCGGCCTGACGCCGATCCTCGGCCGGGTCGTCGCCGCCGTGCCCACTGCGGTGCTCGGTGGCGCGGGACTCGTGCTGTTCGGCACCGTCACGGCCAGCGGCATCCGCACGCTCTCCAAGGTGAAGTACGAGGGCAACATGAACCTCATCATCGTCGCCGCCTCGCTGTCGTTCGGTGTGCTGCCCGAGGTCAACCACGACATCTACATGAACTTCCCGACCTGGTTCCAGGTGATCTTCGGGTCGGGCATCAGCTCGGCCGCGATCATGGCGATCGTGCTGAACCTCGTGTTCAACCACTTCACCAGGGGCACCCCGGAAGACCCGTCGGTGTTCGCCGCCAGCCCCGTGCGGGCGGTGAAGACCGACGTCATCCGAACCCTGCGTGCGAGGTCAGGGCGCTGACTCCGGTGTCAGCCGCGACCGCCGAACGGCATGCCGGATGCCGCGATCGTCAGGGTTCCGACGCTGGCCTCCGCGGGCAGCTGCGCCATGAACACGACGGCGCGTGCGGCATCCGCCACATCGAAGGTGGGCTCCACGAGGCGCGAGCCGTCGGGCTGCAGTGCACCCGAGCTCACGCCGACGTCGCTCATGATCGAGGTGCGGGCGTTGCCGATGTCGATCTGACCGCAGGAGATCCCGTGCGCGCGGCCGTCGAGGTCGATCGACTTCGTCAGCCCGCTGATCGCGTGCTTGGTCACGGTGTACGCGACCGAGAGCGGCCGAGGCACATGCGCGGAGATCGAGCCATTGTTGATGATGCGGCCGCCCGACGGCTGCTGGGCGATCATCGTCCGCATCGCGGCGCGGGCGCACAGCAGCGATCCGGTGAGGTTGACGTCGATCGTCTGCTGCCAGTCGGCGAGCGAGATCTCGGCTGCGGATGCTGTCGGGCCGAAGATCCCGGCGTTGTTGAACAGCACGTCGACACGGCCCCACTCGGCCACGGCGCGGGCGAACAGCGCCTCGACCTCGGCTTCGACGGTCACGTCCGTCGGCACCACGAGGGCGTCGGGGTGGCCGTCGGCCGACTCGTGCAGGGCATCCTCGCGGCGGCCGGCGAGCACCACCCGGAAGCCCGCCTCGAGCAGGGCGCGGGAGACCGCGCGGCCGATGCCCGAACCTGCTCCTGTCACGACCGCTGTGCGTCCGCTCATGCCGACACCTCCCGAATCTGATCCGCTGCCCACTCCATTGCCGAAGAGGCAGACCCCTCCATCTAACAAGAAAGGCCGAACCGTGACCGACAATCGCGCCACCGCCGTCTCATCCGCCGACCAGGCCGCCGACCTCGATCCTGAGGAGACCGCGGAGTGGCTCGAATCCCTCGACGCGCTGATCAGCGAGCGTGGCGCCGAGCGCGGCGATCACATCGTGCGGACGCTCGTCGATCACGCCGGCATCCGCTCCGAGCCGACCGTCACGACCGACTACGTCAACTCGATCGCCACCGCCGACGAGCCCGCCTATCCCGGCGATGAGGAGCTGGAGCGGCGCTACCGCGCGTGGATGCGCTGGAACGCCGCGGTCATGGTGCATCGCGCGCAGCGCCCGGGCGTCGGCGTCGGCGGCCACATCTCGACCTACGCCGGGGCGGCGACCCTGTACGAGGTCGGCTTCAACCACTTCTTCCGTGGGAAGGATCACCCGGGCGGCGGCGATCAGATCTACTTCCAGGGGCACGCGTCGCCGGGCATGTACGCCCGCGCGTTCCTGGAGGGACGCCTCGATGAGGAGGACCTCGACGGGTTCCGCCAGGAGAAGTCCCGCGCGGGTCACGCGCTGTCGTCGTACCCGCATCCGCGGCTGATGCCGGAGTTCTGGGAGTTCCCGACCGTGTCGATGGGTATCGGCCCGATGAACGCCATCTACCAGGCCCAGTCGAACCGCTACCTGCACGGGCGCGGCCTCAAGGACACCTCGGAGCAGCACGTGTGGGCGTTCCTCGGCGACGGCGAGATGGACGAACCGGAGTCGCGTGGGCTGCTGCAGCTCGCCGCCAACGACGGGCTTGACAACCTCACGTTCGTGATCAACTGCAACCTGCAGCGTCTGGACGGTCCCGTCCGCGGCAACGGCAAGATCATCCAGGAGCTCGAGGGTTTCTTCCGCGGCGCGGGCTGGAACGTCATCAAGGTGATCTGGGGGCGGGAGTGGGACGACCTGCTCGCCCGCGACGACGACGGCGCCCTCGTCGACATCATGAACACGACGCTCGACGGCGACTACCAGACCTACAAGGCGGAGTCCGGCGCGTTCATCCGGGAGAACTTCTTCGGACGTGACCCGCGGGCGCGGGCGCTCGTGGACGATCTGACCGACGATCAGATCTGGCGCCTCCGGCGTGGCGGCCACGACTACCGCAAGGTGTTCGCGGCGTACCAGCAGTCGCTCGCGCACAACGGCCGGCCGACCGTGATCCTCGTGAAGACCGTGAAGGGGTACGGGCTCGGCCCGCGCTTCGAGGCGCGCAACGCCACGCACCAGATGAAGAAGCTGACGCTGCAGGACCTCAAGGACTTCCGCGACCATCTGCGCGTGCCGATCACCGATGACCAGCTCGAGGCCGATCCGTATCTGCCGCCGTACTACCACCCCGGCACGGATGCTCCGGAGATCGCGTACCTGCAGGAGCGTCGCCGCGCGCTCGGCGGCTTCGTGCCGGAGCGCCGTCCGTCGCACGAGCCGATCGTGTTGCCGGATCCGAAGGCGTACGAGGTCGCTGCTCGGGGCTCGGGCACGCAGCAGGCGGCGACGACGATGGCGTTCGTGCGTGTGCTCAAAGATCTGATGCGCGACCCGGAGTTCGGCAAGCGGATCGTGCCGATCATCCCGGATGAGGCCCGGACCTTCGGGATGGACGCGTTCTTCCCGACCGCGAAGATCTACAACCCCCACGGCCAGAACTACCTGGCCGTCGACCGCGACATCGTGCTCTCGTACAAGGAGTCGACCGCGGGGCAGATCGTGCACGCCGGCATCAACGAGGCAGGATCGATCGCGGCGTTCACAGCCGCGGGAACGGCCTACGCCACGCACGGCGTGCCGCTCGTCCCGGTGTACGTCTTCTATTCGATGTTCGGATTCCAGCGCACCGGCGACTCGTTGTGGGCCGCCGCCGACCAGATGGCCCGCGGGTTCCTGATCTCCGCCACGGCAGGGCGCACCACGCTGACCGGCGAAGGGCTGCAGCACGCCGACGGGCACTCACCGCTGCTCGCGGCGACCAACCCGGCTGTCGTCACCTACGACCCCGCGTACGGATACGAGATCGGCCACATCATGCGCGCCGGAATCGAGCGGATGTACGGGCCCGAGTCGACCGACCGCAACCGCATCTACAACCTCATGGTCTACAACGAGCCGATCGTGCAGCCTGCCGAACCCGACGGGGTCGATGTCGCCGGCATCCTGGGCGGCATCCATCGCATCTCGCCCGCGACAGGGGAGGGGCCCCGCGCCCAGCTGCTCGCGTCCGGGATCGGGGTGACCTGGGCGCTGGAGGCGCAGAAGCTCCTGGCCTCCGAGTGGGGCGTCGCCGCCGACGTGTGGTCGGTCACCTCGTGGACCGAGCTGCGTCGTGACGCCGTTGCCGCGGAGGAGGAGGCGTTCCTGCACCCCGAGCGCGGCATCCGCACCCCGTTCGTGGTGAGTCAGCTCGCCGGGGCTGCGGGGCCGGTCGTCGCGGTCAGCGACTACGCCAAGGATCTGCCCGATCAGGTGCGGCAGTTCGTGCCGAACGACTGGGCGACGCTCGGCGCCGACGGCTTCGGGTTCTCCGACACCCGGGCTGCGGCTCGGCGCTTCTTCAAGATCGACGGCGCGTCGATCGTCGTGCGGATGCTGCAGCTGCTCGCCGCGCGCGGAGAGGTGGATGCCGCAGCGCCGGCGCAGGCGGCGGAGCGGTATCGGTTGCTCGACGTGAACGCCGGGACCAGCGGCTCGGATGCGGAGTGATTCGGGAGGGGATCAGCATTCCGGAGGACGAGGATCCGAGAATCGGCCCTCCGGAGCGCAGATACCCTCCGATACGTCGGTGCGGGCGGCTCGGATGCGGAGTGGCGCGGGAGTCGGGCCGTCAGGCCGTGAGCTCGGCGCTGATCGCCTCGGCGGCCCGGCGCAGCAGCGGCACCGCGCGGCCCCCGAAGGCCTCGTCGACACGGGAGACGGGGCCCGACACCGACACGGCGGTCGGCGTGGGTGCATCGGGCACGGCCATCGAGAAGCAGCGCACGCCGATCTCCTGCTCCTGGTCGTCGATCGAGTAGCCGCGCTCGCGGATGCGGTCGAGCTCGGCGAGCAGGTCGTCGATCGTGCCGAGGCTGAACTCGGTGGGGGTCGGCATGCCGGCGCGACCCACGATGCCGCGCACGGTCTCGTCGGGGAGCTGGGCGAGGATCGCCTTTCCGACGCCGGTGTCGTGCAGGTGCGCACGCCGGCCGACCTCGGTGAACATGCGCATCGAGTGCAGCGAGGGCACCTGCGCGACGTACACGACCATGTCGCCGTCGAGCACCGCCATGTTGGCGCTCTCGCCGAGGTCGTCGACGAGGCGCTTGAGCTGCGGACGCGCGAGGGCGCCGAACTGCCGGGAGGCGCCTTCGCCGATGCGGATCAGCTTCGGGCCGAGCGCGTAACGGCGGTTCGGCAGCTGTCGCGCGTAGCCGAGCGACACGAGAGTGCGCAGCAGGCGGTGGATCGTGGGGAGTGGGAGGTCGGTGGATGCCGCGAGTTCGCTCAGCGTCACGTCGCCGCCGGCGTCGGTCACCAGCTCGATGAGCTCGAAGACGCGCTCGACCGACTGGACGCCGGAACCGGCACTCTTCGGGGTCTTGATCTCACTCATCGGATCCTCCATCGTGTTGCGATCATTCCATCATGCGAGAGAGGTTCGTCGAAACCAACGCGCTCGAAGTTTCGACGCTTGCCCCGAACTTCCATAAAGTAGATAATAGAGTCCACGATACGAAAACATACAGGAGGAATCATGGCGAGTCCGGGACCCGGGAACTCCATCACGCTGCGGATCGATGCGCCGTCGAACTTCAGCGTCACCAGTGAGCTCGCCGCGGCGGCGGCCGAGGCCGGAGCGGCGGTCACCGCCCTCGACGTGGTCGAGTCGCACCCGAAGACGATCGTCGTCGACCTGACCTGCAACACCACGGGCGAGGAGCACGCCGAGCGCGTGCGTGCCTCGATCGACGCGCTCGAGGGCGTCACGGTGCGCCTCGTCAGCGACCGCACCTTCCTGATGCACCTCGGCGGAAAGCTCGAGGTGGTTCCCCGCGTGCCGCTGCGCAACCGCGACGACCTGTCCCGCGCTTACACTCCGGGCGTCGCCCGCGTCTGCATGGCCATCGCTGAAGACAAGAGCAAGGCCCGCCAGCTCACGGTCAAGCGCAACACGATCGCCGTCGTCACCGACGGCACCGCCGTGCTCGGCCTCGGCGACATCGGCCCCGAGGCGGCACTCCCGGTCATGGAGGGCAAGGCCGCCCTGTTCAAGCAGTTCGCGAACGTCGACGCGTGGCCGGTCTGCCTCGACACCAAGGACACCGAGGAGATCATCTCGATCGTCAAGGCGATCGCCCCGGTCTACGGCGGCGTGAACCTGGAAGACATCGCAGCGCCGCGCTGCTTCGAGATCGAGGCGCGGCTGCGCGAAGAACTCGACATCCCGGTCTTCCACGACGACCAGCACGGCACCGCGATCGTGACCCTCGCCGCGCTCGGCAATGCGCTCAAGGTCGTGGGCAAGACCATCGGAGACGTGCGCATCGTCGTCTCCGGCGTCGGCGCCGCCGGCAACGCGATCGTGCAGCTGCTGCTCGCCGAGGGCGCCCACGACATCGTCGCCTGCGGTCGGGACGGCGCGATCCACTCCGGAGCGGAGTACACCGACGCGCACCGCACCGAGATCGCGGCGACCACCAACCCGCGCGGGTTCCAGGGCACGCTGAAGGAGGCCATGGTCGACGCGGACGTCTTCATCGGCGTGAGCGCCCCGAACATCCTCGGCGAGGACGACATCGCAGCCATGGCCGACGGTGCGATCGTGTTCGCGATGGCGAACCCGACCCCCGAGGTCGACCCGATCATCGCCGCGAAGCACGCCGCCGTGGTGGCGACCGGCCGCAGCGACTTCCCCAACCAGATCAACAACGTGCTGGCGTTCCCCGGCGTCTTCCGCGGCCTCCTCGACGCGGGCGTGTCCGACATCACCGCGCCTATGCTGGTCGCAGCCGCCGAGGCGATCGCTTCGCGCGTGGGAGACGACGAGCTCAACGCGAGCTTCATCATCCCCAGCGTGTTCGATCCGCTGGTGGCCGGCGCGGTGGCCGAGGCGATCGTCCGCGTCGCCGCATCCGCCTCGTCCGCCTCGAGCAAGGAGTGAGCACCGTGGCCGCCAGCGTCGACCGGAGCAGCGCGACCCTGCGCGAAGACGACTTCGCCGACATCGACGCCCGACTCGCCGGGACCGACGCCCTGCTCGCCACGGCCTACCCGGGCGACGACGGCAGTCGCCAGCCGGTGCACACGCTGTACGTGCCGGCCGACCGGTTCACCCCCGACCTGCCGGCACGATTCGGCGCGGAGGCGGCCGCGGCCGTCGACGCGTTCGGCGGCATGGCGGCGCTGGCGGATGCTGTCGGGCTGGGGCACCTCGCCGGAGAGCTCGCCCCGCTCGTCGATGCCAAGCTGCAGCGCGAGCCGATCGAAGATCTCCGCCTCGACTTCGAGGACGGCTACGGTGCGCGGCCCGACGACGAGGAGGACGCCGATGCGATCCTCGCCGCCGAGCGCGTCGCCGACGCCGTCGCCGCCGGCGTGGCTCCGCCGTTCATCGGCATCCGCTTCAAGTGCTTCGAGGCACCGACCCGGCGCCGCGGCATCCGCACGCTCGATCGATTCCTGACCACGCTCGCTGCTGCCGGCCCGCTGCCGGACGGGCTGGTCCTGACCCTTCCGAAGGTGACGACCGTCGCGCAGGTCGAGGCGATGGTCGAGCTCTGCGAGCGGTTCGAGGAGCGACTCGGTCTCGCGCCCGGACGCCTGCGTTTCGAGGTGCAGATGGAGACGCCGCAGCTCATCGTCGCCGCCGACGGATCCATCCCGGTCGCGACGCTGCTGCACCGCGCGAACGGACGCGTCTCGGCGCTGCACTACGGCACCTACGACTACAGCGCCTCGCTGCAGATCGCCGCGGCGCACCAGTCGATGGAGCATCCGGCCGCCGACTACGCCAAGCAGGTCATGCAGGTCGCGGTCGCCGAGACCGGCGTGCGGCTCTCCGACGGATCGACCAACGTCATCCCGGTCGGCGATCCCGCTCACGTCCGCGGCGCCTGGCAGCTGCACGCCCGCCTGGTGCGGCGCTCGCTCGAGCGCGGCTACTACCAGGGCTGGGATCTGCACGCGGCCCAGCTGCCGACCCGCTACCTCGCCACGTACGCGTTCTACCGCGAGGGCTTCGCCGCCGCCGCGCGCCGCCTCGACAACTATCTGCACGGCAGCGACGCCACCATCATGGATGAGCCGGCCACCGCGCGTGCGCTCGCGCGCTTCGTCGTCCGCGGTCTGGAATGCGGCGCGATCACGGAAGTGGAAGTGCGGGATGCCGCTGCCGCCGCACCCGCGGAGCTGATCCGGCTCGCGCATCCGAAGCTCGCCGTATCCGAGGAGGAGACCTCATGAGCACCCACGAACGCACCTACTACACCCCCGCCGGTGGTCTTCCCGGTCAGTCCGCGCTGCTCACCGACCGGGCCGTGGTGAAGCTGGCGTACACCGTCATCCCGAAGGGCGTGCTGCGCGACATCGTCACCAGCAGCCTGCCCGGATTCACGAACACCCGCGCCTGGATCATCGCCCGGCCGACGCCGAGCTCGGCCACGACGTTCTCGCAGCTGATCGTCGAGATCGGCCCCGGAGGCGGTGCGCAGAAGCCCGAGGTCGAGGCCGGCGTCGAGGGCGTCGTGTTCGTCACGACCGGTTCGCTCACGCTCACGCTCGATGGGCAGCAGCACGTGCTGGAGGAGGGCGGCTACGCGTTCCTCGCACCGGGCGCGACCTGGTCGCTCGCCAACGAGGGCGACGAGATCACCAGCTTCCACTGGATCCGCAAGGCCTACGAGTGGATCGACGGCATCGACGCCCCGGCATCCTTCGTCACCAGCGACAAGGACGTCGAGCCGGTCTCCATGCCCGACACCGACGACGTGTGGGCGACCACCCGCTTCTCGGACGGGAGCGATCTGGCGCACGACATGCAGGTCAACATCGTCACGTTCAAGCCCGGCGGCACGATCCCCTTCGCTGAGACGCACGTCATGGAGCACGGCCTCTTCGTGCTGCAGGGCAAGGCGGTCTACCGCCTCAACGACGACTGGGTCGAGGTCGAGGCCGGCGACTACATGCTGCTGCGCGCGTTCTGCCCGCAGGCCTGCTACGCCGGTGGCCCCGAGGACTTCCGCTACCTGCTCTACAAGGACATGAACCGGCAGATCCGGCTCACCTGAGTCCGGCCGCGCGCGATCGTGGATCAGAAACGCACCTTCCCGAGCCCGGGGAGGTGCGTTTCTGATCCATCACCTCTTCGTGTTGCGTGGGTCGGCGCTGACAGCCGTTGACAGACGGCGGGGGCTTCCATATTCTTTCACTAGTAGAAACTTTTCTTCCACAATCCGAAATCAAGGATGATCAATGAGCTACACCGTGAACGCCTCGATCCTGCTGACCGAGCTGCCGACGCTGGAGCGCCCCGCGGCGGCCCAGGCGGCGGGCTTCGACGCCGTCGAGTTCTGGTGGCCGTTCGCCTCCGCCGTCCCCGCGCAGCAGGAGGTCGACGAGTTCGTCTCCGCGATCCAGGGTGCCGGCGTGCAGCTCACCGGCCTCAACTTCTTCGCGGGCGACATGCCCGCAGGGGACCGGGGCCTCGTCTCCTGGATCGGTCGCGAGGACGAGTTCCGCGCCAACGTCGACGTGGTCGTCGGCATCGGCGAGCGTCTCGGCACGAAGGCCTTCAACGCCCTCTACGGCAACCGCATCGAGGGGGCGGATGCCGCAGCGCAAGACGACCTGGCGGTGCAGAACCTCGCGTTCGCCGGGGCTGCCGTGGCGAAGATCGGCGGCATCGTGCTGCTCGAGCCTGTCTCGGGCATGGATGCCTACCCGCTGAAGACCGCTGCCGACGCCCTGGCCATCATCGGTCGGGTGCGCGACGAGCACGGCGTCGACAACATCCGCCTGCTCGCCGACTTCTATCACCTCGCTGTCAACGGCGACGATGTCGCCGCCGTGATCGCCGGTCACGCCGCCGAGTTCGGACACATCCAGATCGCCGACGCCCCCGGTCGCGGCGAGCCCGGCACCGGAGACCTGCCGCTGACCGAGTGGCTCGACGCCGCCCGCGCCGGCGGATATGCCGGAGCCATCGGCCTCGAGTACAAGGCCACCCAGGCGGATGCCTTCGCCTGGCTGACCAACTGAACGTGCTGCACCACTGAAGGAGCGAACTCATGACCAGCATCGCCATCATCGGACTCGGCATCATGGGCCTGCCCATGGCCAAGAACCTCGTCAAGGCCGGCTACGACGTGACCGGATTCAACCGCAGCCAGGAGCCGATCGACGCACTCGTCGAGGCCGGTGGCGCGGGGGCGACCAGCATCGCGGATGCCGTGAAGGATGCCGACGTCATCCTCACCATGGTCCCGGACTCGCCCGACGTCGAGGGTGTCGTCCGCGGCGAAGAGGGCGTCTTCGCCCACGCCAAGGCCGGCGCCCTGTGGATCGACAACTCCTCGATCCGGCCCGATGTCGCCAAGGCCCTCGCCGAAGAGGCAGTGGCCGCCGGCTTCGGCGCGGTCGACGCCCCGGTCTCCGGCGGCGAGCAGGGCGCGATCGACGGTGCGCTGTCGATCATGGTCGGCGGATCGCCCGAGCACTTCGCGGCTGCGGAGCCGGTCCTGAACGCGATCGGCAAGACGATCGTGCACGTCGGCCCCGCCGGTGCCGGCCAGACCGTCAAGGCCGCCAACCAGCTCATCGTCGCCGTCAACATCCAGGCGCTCAGCGAGGCCGTCGTCTTCCTCGAGGCGTTCGGCGTCGACACCGACGCGGCCCTCAAGGTGCTCGGCGGCGGACTTGCCGGCTCCAAGGTCCTCGACCAGAAGGGGCAGAAGATGCTCGACCGCGACTTCACCCCCGGATTCCGTCTCGCCCTCCACAACAAGGATCTGGGCATCGTCACCGCTGCGGCCCGCTCGGTCGGGGTCACCATCCCCCTCGGCGCCGCCGTCGCACAGCTCGTGAACGCCCTCGTCGCCCGCGGCGACGGCGGACTCGACCACTCCGGGCTCTTCACGCTCACCAACGAACTCTCCGGCCGCGCCTGACGCGCGACTGCGACCCCAGCCAAAGGAAACTCTCATGACCCGAATGCGTGCAGTAGACGCGATCTGCCAGATCCTGGTGAAGGAGGGCGCCACCGAGGCGTTCGGCCTTCCCGGCGCGGCGATCAACCCCTTCTATGCCGCGATGCGCGCCAACGGCGGCATCCGGCACACCCTCGCCCGTCACGTCGAGGGCGCCTCGCACATGGCCGACGGCTACAGCCGCTCGGGCGACGGCCGCATCGGCATCTGCGTCGGCACGTCAGGCCCCGCGGGCACCGACATGATCACGGGGCTCTATGCCGCGATCGCCGACTCCATCCCGATGCTCTGCATCACCGGCCAGGCGCCGGTCGCGAAGCTCGACAAGGAGGACTTCCAGGCCGTCGACATCGCATCGATCGCCAAGCCGGTCACGAAGTTCACCAAGACGGTGCTCGAGGCGGCGCAGGTGCCCGGCACCTTCCAGACCGCGTTCCAGATCATGCGGTCCGGTCGTCCCGGCCCCGTGCTCATCGACCTGCCGTTCGACGTGCAGATGGGTGAGATCGAGTTCGACATCGACACCTACGAGCCGCTGCCGGTGGCCAAGCCCGCTGCCACCCGCGCGCAGGCCGAGAAGGTGCTCGACATGCTGACGGCATCCGCTCACCCGCTGATCGTCGCCGGCGGCGGCATCATCAACTCGGGCGCTTCCGACAAGCTCGTCGAACTGGCTGAGACGCTCGGTGTGCCCGTCGTGCCGACGCTGATGGGCTGGGGGGCGATCGCGGATGACCACCCGCTGGCGGCCGGCCTGGTCGGCATCCAGACCTCGCAGCGCTACGGCAACGCGAGCTTCCTCGAGTCGGACTTCGTGCTCGGCATCGGAAACCGCTGGGCGAACCGCCACACCGGCGGCCTCGACACGTACCGCAAGGGCCGCACCTTCGTGCACGTCGACATCGAGCCGACGCAGATCGGTCGCGTGTTCGCGCCAGACTACGGCGTGGTCTCCGACGCCGGCGCCTTCATCGACGCGCTGCTCGAAGCGGCACGCGACCGCGTCGAGGCCCTGCCCGACTACCTCGGCTGGGCCGAGGACTGCCGCGGACGCAAGGCGAAGCTGCAGCGCAAGACCAACTTCGACAACGTGCCCATGAAGCCGCACCGCGTGTACCAGGAGATGCTCTCCGCGTTCGGCCACGACACCACCTACGTGACCACGATCGGTCTGTCCCAGATCGCCGGCGCGCAGCTGCTGCATGTCTACGGCCCTCGCCAGTGGATCAACGCCGGCCAGGCCGGACCCCTCGGCTGGACCCTGCCCGCTGCCCTCGGCGTCGTGCGCGGCAAGCCGGACCAGTCGGTGGTCGCGCTGAGCGGCGACTACGACTTCCAGTTCATGATCGAGGAGCTCGCCGTGGGTGCGCAGCACAAGTTGCCGTACATCCACGTCGTGGTGAACAACAGCTACCTCGGCCTGATCCGCCAGTCGCAGCGTCCGTTCGAGATGGACTACGAGGTCTCGCTGGCGTTCGACAACATCAACACCCCGCAGGACTCGTCCAGCGTCGCGATCGGCTACGGCGTCGACCACGTGAAGGTCGCCGAGGGGCTGGGCTGCAAGGCGATCCGTGTGGAGCGTCCGGAAGACCTGGCCGCCGGCTTCGGGGAGGCCGAGCGCCTGAAGGCGGAGTACCAGGTGCCGGTGGTCGTCGAGGTCATCCTCGAGCGGGTCACGAACATCGCGATGGGTGCCGACCTCGACACCATGAACGAGTTCGAAGACCTCGCCACGTCGCCCGCCGACGCGCCTGAGGCCGTCTACGCACTGCTCGACTGAACCCTCGCATGCGCATCGTCATCGCCTCGGACAAGTTCAAGGGCTCGGCGACGGGGGCGGAGGTCGCCGACGCGCTCGCGCTCGGCATCCGGGAGATCATCCCGGATGCCGAGATCGAGGCGGTGCCCGTGGCCGACGGCGGTGAGGGAACGGTCAGCGCCGCCGTCGCGAGCGGATTCGAGGAGGTCGAAGCGATCGTGACGGGGCCGACGGGGGAGCCCGTCACGGCCCGCTTCGCGGTGCGCGGCGCGGAGGCCGTCATCGAGATGGCGGCCGCCAGCGGACTCGACGTGCTGCCGGACGGCGAGAAGGCGGCGCTGACGGCGACGACGCGCGGAACCGGCGAGCTCATCGCCGCCGCGCTGGATCTCGGATGCACGACGATCGTGCTCGGTGTCGGCGGGAGCGCCACCACCGACGGCGGCGCGGGGATGCTGCAGGCATTGGGTGTCTCGCTCCGTCGGGCAGACAAGGAGGTCTCGCCCGGCGGAGCGGCGCTCGCCGCGCTGGACTCCGTCGATGTGGCAGGGCTCGACCCACGCATCGCCGACGCCACGGTCGTGCTCGCGAGTGACGTCGACAATCCTCTTCTGGGTGACCGGGGGGCCGCCGCGGTGTTCGCGCCGCAGAAGGGGGCGAGCGCCGACGATGTCGCCGCCCTCGAGGCGGGCCTCTCCCGATTCGCCGCGCTGCTCGAAGCGCAGACGGGGGTGCGCCCGTCGGCGGAGCTGCCGGGTGCCGGTGCCGCCGGTGGCGTCGGGTACGCGGCCCTCGCCGTACTCGGGGCCCGCCGCGAACCCGGCATCGACGTCGTGCAGCGCCTTACGGGCCTCGGTGATCGCATCGCCGGCGCGGATCTCGTCATCACCGGCGAGGGGAGCCTCGACGACCAGAGTCTCGGCGGCAAGACGCCGCTCGGGGTGGCGGCCGCAGCGCGCGCAGCGGGGGTGCCGGTGGTCGCGGTGTGCGGTCGTTCGACTCTCGATGACCGAGAGATCGCCGAGGCAGGATTCCGCCGCGTGCATGCGCTGAGCGAGATCGAACCCGACCCCGCGGTGAGCATCGCCGAGGCGCGCAGACTGCTGGTGTCGGTGGGTGCGCAGATCGCGTCCGATCTCGGGGAGTGACCTGCCCGCCGGTCATTGACAAGACACTTCACGATGTGGTGAACTTTCCACATCTGAAATTAAACTTCCACTTTACGGAATTACCTACCACTGGACGATGTCGTCCTGGAAAGGCACCGATGGCCACCGAAGAGTACGTCCACGTTCCCAGCAGGGCATCCGAAGGACTCGAAGAGGCGCCATCCGCGGTCTTCGCGGTGCAGGCGGGCATCAGCCCGCGCCTGTACAACAGCGACCTCGCCCCCACGACCCGCGAGGGCCGGAAGTGGAGCTCGTACAGCATCTTCGCGCTGTGGGCCAATGACGTGCACAGCCTCGGCAACTATGTCTGGGCGATCGGCCTGTTCTCGCTCGGCATGAGCGGCGGCGCGATCCTCGGCTCTCTCGCCTTCGGCGCGCTCTTCCTCTTCCTCCTGCTGACTCTTTCGGGGTTCATGGGCGAGAAGACCGGCGTGCCCTTCCCCGTGATGAGTCGCATCAGCTTCGGCATCCACGGTGCGCAGATCCCGGCACTCCTCCGCGGTGGCGTCGCCATCGCCTGGTTCGGCATCCAGACGTACCTCGCTTCGCAGGTGCTGCAGGTCGTCGTCATCGCGCTGATCCCCGGCGCGACTGCCCTGCAGAGCGGAGGCTTCCTGGGGCTCTCGGCTCTCGGGTGGATCACCTTCCTCGTGCTCTGGGTCGTCCAGTCGATCATCGTCAGCTACGGCATGGAGATGATCCGCAAGTACGAGGCCTTCGCCGGCCCTGTCATCCTCGCCACCTTCGTCGCCCTCGCGGTGTGGGTCCTCGTGCAGGCCGACTTCCAGATCTCCTGGTCGAACGACGCGCCGCTGACCGGCGCCGACCTCTGGCTCCACATGCTCGGCGGCGCATCCGCCTGGGTCGCGATCTACGGCACCTTCGTGTTGAACTTCTGCGACTTCACGCGCGGCGCACAGTCGAAGAAGGCGATCGTCAAGGGCAACTTCTGGGGCATCCCGATCAACATGCTGTTCTTCGGCTGCATCGTCGTCATCCTCGCCGGGGGCTCCTTCACGGTCAACGGCCAGGCCATCACGTCGCCCGCCGATGTCGTCGCCGCGATCCCGAACACGCTGCTCCTCGTGCTGGCATCCCTCGCCCTGATCGTCCTGACGATCGCGGTGAACCTGATGGCGAACTTCGTCGCACCGACCTATGCGCTCACGAACCTCTTCCCGAAGCGGTTGAACTTCCGCAAGGCGGCGCTGCTCTCGGCCGTGATCGGACTCGTCATCCTGCCCTGGAACCTCTACAACTCCCCGGTCGTCATCGGCATCTTCCTGAATGGCCTCGGGGCCCTGCTCGGCCCCCTGTTCGGCATCATCATGGTCGACTACTGGATCCTCCGGAAGCAGCAGATCAACGTCCCGGATCTCTACTCCGAGCACGTCACGGGCGAGTACTACTACCGCGGCGGATTCAACCCGCGCGCGATCATCTCGCTGATCATCTCCGGCGCGATCGCGCTGCTGCTCACCTTCGTGCCCGCTTTCCAGGTGGTGAGCCAGTTCTCCTGGTTCCTCGCCGCGGGACTCGGAGCGGTCGTCTACGCCGTGCTCGCCGATCGCCGACGCGCCTTCCACGACGTTCCCGCCGGTGACATCGCCGTCACTCCGACCCACTGATTCCCCGACCCCGCTGACCGGAAGGACCCTCATGCGCATCCTCGTCGCGAATGTCAACACGACGCAGACGATGACGGACGGCATCGCCGAGGCCGCCCGTGCGGTGGCATCGGACGGCACCGAGATCATCGGCCTCACGCCCGACTTCGGCGCCGACTCGTGCGAGGGGAACTTCGAGAGCTACCTCGCTGCGATCGCCGTCATGGACAAGGTCATGCGGTACGAGGGCGAGTACGACGCCGTCATCCAGGCGGGCTACGGCGAGCACGGCCGGGAAGGGCTGCAGGAGCTGCTGACGGTTCCGGTCGTGGACATCACCGATGCCGCGGCATCCACCGCGATGTACCTCGGGCGCTCCTACTCGGTGGTCACAACCCTCGACCGCACGGTGCCGCTCATCGAGGACCGACTGATCCTGGCGGGTCTCCACGACCGCTGCGCCTCCGTGCGCTCCTCGGGGCTCGGAGTGCTCGAGCTGGAATCCGATCCCGAGCGTGCCATCGAGGCCATCGCCGCCGAGGCGAAGCGCGCCGTCGAGCTCGATCGGGCCGAGGTGATCGTGCTCGGGTGCGGCGGGATGGCCGAGCTGAAGGACCGCGTCGTGGAGATGTGCGGGGTGCCCGTGGTCGACGGGGTGCAGGCGGCCGTCGCGGTCGCCGAAGGTCTGGTGCGCCTGGGGCTTCAGACCTCGAAGGTGCGCACGTATGCGCCGCCCCGCCCGAAGCGGATCACGGGTTTTCCGTTCGCCGCACGATGAGTGCGTGCGAGCGGATCAAGGCAGAGAATCGAAGACAGCAGCAGAACGTCGGCACGGAGCCGGCAGATGGGTGAGGCGACATGTCGCAGGAGCAGGAACAGCAGGATGCCGGATCGTCGCTCGACCCGACCGGCGAGCACTACGACCTCGTCATCCGCGGTCAGCGGGTGCTGACGTCGGCGGGGATCAGCCCCCGCGAGGTCGGCGTGCGCGGCGGCGTGATCGTCGCGATGCAGCCGCTGGGTAACAACCTCGACGGTGCGGAGGTCATCGAGCTCGCCGACGACGAGACGCTCATCCCCGGCCTGGTCGACACCCACGTGCACGTCAACGAGCCGGGGCGCACCGAGTGGGAGGGGTTCGCGTCGGCGACGAAGGCCGCGGCCGCCGGCGGTGTGACGACGATCGTCGACATGCCGCTGAACAGCATCCCGCCGACCATCGATGTCGAAGCGCTGAACATCAAGCGCGATGTCGCGCGCGACCAGGTTCACGTCGACGTCGGCTTCTGGGGTGGGGCTGTGCCCGGGAACACCGCGGAGCTGCGCGCCCTGCACGACGCCGGTGTCTTCGGCTTCAAGTGCTTCCTGCTGCACTCCGGGGTCGACGAGTTCCCGCCGCTCGACGCCGACGAGATGGAGAAGGACATGCGCGAGCTCGCGTCGTTCGACTCCGTGATGATCGTGCACGCGGAGGACTCCCGGGCGATCGACCGCGCACCGTCGCCCGAGGGAGACGACTACGGCAAGTTCCTGGCCTCGCGCCCCCGTGGTGCGGAGAACCTCGCCATCGCCGAGGTGATCGAGCGGGCGCGCTGGACGGGCGCCCGCGCGCACATCCTGCACCTGTCGTCGTCGGACGCGCTCGCCATGATCCGCAGCGCCAAGCACGATGGCCTGAAGCTGACGGTCGAGACGTGCCCGCACTACCTCACCCTCACCGCGGAGGAGATCCCGCTCGGGGCGACCCAGTTCAAGTGCTGCCCGCCGATCCGCGAGGCCGGCAACCGCGAGCTGCTGTGGGAAGGGCTCGAAGACGGCACGATCGACTTCATCGTGTCGGACCACTCGCCGTCCACCCTCGATCTGAAGGATCTCGAGAACGGCGACTTCGCGGTCGCGTGGGGCGGGGTCGCATCGCTCCAGCTCGGTCTCTCGCTGATCTGGACCGAGGCGCGCCAGCGCGGCCTGACGCTCGAGACCGTCGTGTCGTGGATGAGCGAGCGTCCGGCGCAGTTCGCCGGACTCACCGGCAAGGGCCGCATCGCGCCCGGCTATGACGCGGACTTCTCCGTGTTCGCCGCGGACGACGCCTACGTCGTCGACGTGACCAAGCTGCACCACAAGAACCCGCTCACCCCGTACCACGGCAAGCCGCTGGCGGGAGTGGTCCGCAAGACCTGGCTGCACGGCGAGGCGATCGACTTCGAGACGCCGCGCGGACGGCTGCTGCGTCGGGGCATGACCGACTGAGCTGCGGCATCCTTTCACTCCGTTCCTCCAGGGCGGGCTCGAGCATCACGCTCGGGCCCGCCCTGGCCTTTGTCGGCGGCATTTGCTAAAGTTGAGTCAACTTAGCTCAACTTTGATCCGAGATCGGATCCGCCCCGAAGGAGTCTCCCCAGGAGGGACAGATGGCCAACCCGCAGAACAACGCCAACAGCGACCAGCAGTCCGCCCTCGAGCAGTTCGGCATCAACCTCACCGACCGCGCCCGGCAGGGCAAGCTCGACCCGGTGATCGGCCGCGACAGCGAGATCCGCCGGGTCAGCCAGGTGCTGACCCGCCGCACCAAGAACAACCCGGTGCTGATCGGCGAGCCCGGCGTCGGCAAGACCGCCGTCGTCGAGGGTCTCGCGCAGCGCATCGTCGCGGGCGACGTCGCGGAGTCGCTGAAAGACAAAGAGCTCATCACGCTCGACATCTCGGCGCTGGTGGCCGGTGCCATGTACCGCGGGCAGTTCGAGGAGCGTCTGAAGCAGGTCCTCAAGGAGATCACCGAGTCCGACGGCCAGGTCATCACGTTCATCGATGAGCTGCACGTGCTCATGGGCGCGGGTGGCGGCGAGGGTTCTGTCGCGGCATCCAACATGCTCAAGCCCATGCTGGCCCGTGGAGAGCTGCGCCTGATCGGTGCGACGACGCTCAACGAGTACCGCGAGTTCATCGAGAAGGACGCGGCTCTCGAGCGCCGCTTCCAGCAGGTGTACGTCGGCGAGCCGACCGTCGAAGACACCATCGCGATCCTGCGCGGGCTCAAGGGGCGGTACGAGGCTCACCACGGGGTCACGATCGCCGACAGCGCCCTGGTGGCCGCGGCCGCGCTCTCGAACCGGTACCTCCCCTCCCGGCAGCTGCCCGACAAGGCGATCGACCTCATCGACGAGGCCATGTCGCGGCTCAAGATGGAGATCGACTCGTCTCCCGTCGAGATCGACCAGCTCAAGCGCCAGGTCGACCGCATGAAGCTCGAGGAACTCGCGCTCAAGAAGGAGAAGGATGCCGCGTCGAAGGAGCGTCTGAG
The DNA here is from genome assembly GCF_051294855.1 of Microbacterium sp. PMB16. Lineage (GTDB taxonomy): Bacteria > Actinomycetota > Actinomycetes > Actinomycetales > Microbacteriaceae > Microbacterium. The sequence continues at coordinate 862,688 of NZ_CP145908.1, read as the reverse complement.
CACCCTCCGCGAGCAGCTCTCCGGGCTCGAGCAGCAGCTCGCCGAGCTCGAGCAGCGCTGGGCGCGCGAGCGCCAGGGCCTCAACCGCGTCGGCGACCTGAAGAAGAAGCTCGACGACGCGATCACCCAGCGCGACCTTGCGATGCGCGAGGCCGACTACACCCGGGCTTCGAAGCTCGAGTACGAGACGATCAAGCGCCTCGAACGCGACATCGCCGAAGCCGAGCAGGCCGAGGCTGCCACGTCGTCCGAGGGGCGGATGGTCAACGAGCAGGTCACCGACGAAGACATCGCCGGCGTCATCGCGGCGTGGACCGGCATCCCCGTCGGTCGTCTGCTGCAGGGTGAGAGCGAGAAGCTGCTGCACCTCGAGAACGAGCTCGGCAAGCGCCTGATCGGTCAGAAGGATGCCGTCAAGGCGGTGTCGGATGCTGTGCGCCGCTCGCGCGCGGGCATCAGCGACCCCGGCCGTCCGACCGGCTCATTCCTGTTCCTCGGCCCGACCGGCGTCGGCAAGACCGAGCTGGCCAAGGCCCTGGCGGAGTTCCTCTTCGACGACGAGCACGCCATGGTGCGCATCGACATGTCGGAGTACGGCGAGAAGCACTCCGTCTCGCGGCTCGTCGGTGCCCCTCCGGGGTACATCGGCTACGAGCAGGGCGGTCAGCTGACCGAAGCCGTGCGGCGGCGCCCGTACAGCGTGATCCTGCTCGACGAGGTCGAGAAGGCGCACCCCGAGGTGTTCGACGTTCTGCTGCAGGTGCTCGACGACGGCCGTCTCACCGACGGCCAGGGCCGCACGGTCGACTTCACGAACGTGATCCTGATCCTCACCTCGAACCTCGGCTCCCCGGTGCTGATCGACCCCGTTCTCTCTCCCGACGACAAGCGCGAGCAGGTGATGGCGCTGGTGCGGCAGGCGTTCCGCCCGGAGTTCCTGAACCGGCTCGATGACATCGTGATGTTCCAGTCGCTCACCGAAGACGACCTCGCGCAGATCGTCGAGCTCTCGGTCGACCAGCTGCAGAAGCGGCTCCACGACCGCCGACTCACGCTCGCCGTCACGCCCGACGCGCGGTCGTGGCTCGCCGAGCGCGGGTACGACCCGATGTTCGGGGCGCGGCCGCTGCGACGGCTCATCCAGTCCGAGGTGCAGAACAAGCTGGCGACCGCCCTGCTCTCCGGCAACGTGCACGACGGAGACACGGTGCGGGTCGACGTCGCCGTCGATGGAACGGGGCTTGCACTGACCGTCTAGATTCCATGATGCGGAATGGGGAATCCGAGATTCGGAAAAAATCCTTGACCGAGTCGGCGCGCCCGTGATACATCTGGAGTGTTCCGACGGAGGAGCACCTGGATCAGCAGACAGGGAAAAACTGAGCTGACCCCCTCTGGGGTCGGCCGCTCGACTCCACTCATACGGATGGAGTCTCCTCATGTCTCAGCACTCGACCAGCGTGTGGCTCAAGAACCCGCTCGGCATCTACACCGGAACCGACGCCGACGCCTCGGGCGGAGTCGTCATCGAGGGCTCGCGCGTGCGCGAGCTCATCCCGGCGGGCGGCGCGCCCACGGCCCCGGTCGACGAGGTCGTGGATGCCTCGCGGCACGTCGTGATCCCCGGACTCATCAACACGCACCACCACTTCTACCAGACGCTCACCCGCGCCTGGCGGCCGGTCGTCAGCGCCGAGCTCTTCCCGTGGCTCAAAGGCCTCTACGGTGTCTGGGCCGGCCTCACGCCCCGCGATCTCGAGCTGGCGACGACCGCCGCCCTCGCCGAACTGCTGCTCTCCGGCTGCACCACCGCCGCCGACCACCACTACCTGTTCCCGAACGGCCTCGAAGACGCGATCGACGTGCAGGTCGACGTCGTGAAGAAGCTCGGGATGCGGGCGACACTCACCCGCGGATCGATGTCGCTCGGCGAGGAGGACGGCGGCCTCCCGCCACAGTCGACCGTGCAGGATGCTGACACGATCCTCGCCGACAGCGAGCGGCTCATCGGCGCGTACCACGAGCGCGGCGACGGCGCCTTCGTGCAGATCGGGCTCGCGCCGTGCTCGCCGTTCTCGGTCACCACCGGGGTCATGCGCGACACCGCCGCTCTCGCCGAACGGCTCGACGTGCGTCTGCACACCCACCTCGCCGAAACCCTCGACGAGGAGGACTTCTGCCGCGAGATGTTCGGCCTGCGCACCGTCGACTACCTCGAGAGCGTCGGCTGGCTGTCGGACCGCACGTGGCTTGCCCACGGCATCCACTTCGACGACGCCGAGATCGCACGGCTGGGAGCCGCCGGCACCGCCGTGTCGCACTGCGCGACCTCCAACATGCGGCTCGCCTCCGGCATCGCCCGCGCGCTCGAGCTCGAGGACGCCGGAGCCCCCGTCGGGCTGGGCGTCGACGGTTCGGCATCCAATGACGGCTCGAACATGATCCAGGAGGTGCGCCAGGCGCTCTACCTGCAGCGTCTGCGCTACGGCGCCGCGGCCGTCACCCCGGAACGTGCGCTCGGCTGGGCGACGGCGGGATCGGCGCGGGCACTCGGCCGCTCCGACGTCGGCGTCCTCGCACCCGGCACGCAGGCCGACCTGGCGATGTTCACCCTCGACGAGCTGCGCTTCTCCGGCAGCCACGATCCGGTCGCCGCTCTCCTGCTCTGCGGCGCCGAGCGCGCCGACCGCGTCATGGTCGGCGGCAGCTGGCGCGTGCTCGACGGCCAGATCGTGGGACTCGACATCCCCCAGCTCATCGCCCACCACAGCGAGGCGGCCAGAGGCCTCCTCGCCCGACACTCCTGACGCGCGACTCCTGACGCGCAGCATCCCGAACCGCAGCATCCCCGCACAACCGACGAAGAGGTCGACATGAACAAGCAGAAGACGGTCGCGACGCGACCCGAAGACGAGCGGATGCCGCTCGGCAGCACCATCGCGTACGGCATCCAGCACGTGCTCACGATGTACGGCGGCATCATCGCGCCGCCGCTCATCATCGGCTCGATGGCGGGGTTGAGCGGCGCCGAGGTCGGTGTGCTGATCACGGCCTGCCTGTTCATGGGCGGCCTCGCCACGATCCTGCAGACCGTCGGCATCCCGTTCTTCGGATCCCAGCTGCCGCTCGTGCAGGGCGTCTCCTTTGCGGGCGTCGCGACGATGGGGGCGATCGTGACGAGCGGCGGCGGACTGCCCGCGGTCTTCGGCGCGGTCATCGTCGCGTCGATCATCGGTCTGCTGATCGCCCCGGTGTTCGCCACGATCATCCGCTTCTTCCCGCCGGTCGTCACCGGGGTCGTCATAACGATCATCGGCCTCACCCTGCTGCCGGTGGCCGCGGGCTGGGCGATGGGCGGCAACAGTCAGGCCGACGACTTCGGAGACCCGCAGAACCTGCTGCTCGCGGCCATCACCTTCGTCATCGTGCTGGTGCTCAGCAAGGTCAGGATCGGCGCGATCTCGCGTCTGGCGATCCTGCTCGCGATCGTGCTCGGCACGATCCTCGCCGCGATCCTCGGCCGCGTCGACTTCGCCGCGGTCGGCGACGGGCCGATCTTCGCCCTGCCCAGTGTGTTCGGGTTCGGGATGCCCACGTTCGAGATCGCCGGCATCATCTCGATGTTCATCGTGATCCTGGTGACCCTCACCGAGACCACGGCCGACATCCTGGCCGTCGGCGAGATCGTCGGCACCAAGGTCGACTCGAAGCGGATCGCGGCCGGGCTCCGCGCCGACATGCTCTCGAGCGCGGTCTCGCCGGTCTTCGGCTCGTTCACCCAGTCCGCGTTCGCGCAGAACGTCGGCCTCGTCGCGATCACCGGCGTCAAGAGCCGGTTCGTGGTGACCGCGGGCGGCGTCGTGCTGGTCGTGCTCGGTCTGCTTCCGGTGCTCGGGCGGGTCGTCGCCGCGGTGCCGACCCCGGTGCTGGGTGGCGCGGGCATCGTGCTGTTCGGCAGCGTCGCGGCCAGCGGCATCCGCACCCTCGCGAAGGTCGACTATCGCGGCAACATGAACCTGGTCATCGTGGCCTCGTCGATCGGCATCGGCATGCTGCCGATCGCGGCGCCCACGATCTATGACCAGATGCCCGCCTGGTTCATCACGATCTTCCACTCCGGCATCAGCTCGGCGGCGGTCGCGGCGATCCTGCTCAACCTGCTCTTCAACCACCTGGGCAAGCCCGCGGGCAAGGACGCGTCGGTGCTCGCCGCCGCTCCGACCCGCAGCATCCCGATCGCCTACCTCGACGCCTTCGAAGACGGCGACTCGATCGTCGACGGCAAGATCGTCGACCGGGACGGCAAAGAGGTCGAGGTCGAGCGACCCGACCACTGAGCAGTCGGGTCGCTCGGGAGCGCGGCGCTACAGCACCGACTTCGGCAGGCGGTGCAGGGTGACCGCGCCCACGGCGGCGAACGGATGCAAGGGGTCGGGCTCGCTCGACCCCGTGGGGCCGCCGAGCTTCGAGTCCACCAGGGCGCTCATCACGGCGAACGCGTCCATCGAGCTCCACCCCTGCTCCGTCACGAGGAAGTCGTACGCATCCTCGTAGCCGCGCGTGATGCTCTCCTGCACCGGATCGCCGAGCCCGACGAACACCCAGGCGTCGGCGGTCTCGATGCGGGGCGCGCGCAGGGTGAGTCCCGGCACGAGGTCGATGCTGACCACGGCGATGCCTTCCGCCTCGATCGCGACGAAGGACGACTCGCCCTCGCTCATGATCGCGTGGATGTCGCCGATAGACAGCATCGCTCCGTCGACCTCGACCGGCAGGTAGACGATCGAACCCGGGGCTGCCTCGGTGACGTCCATGTTGCCGCCGAGCGCGGTCGTGGGCATCACGGTCGAGTGCACGCCCGCGGCCGGGGCGGTGCCGATGCACCCCATCATCGGGCGCGGGGCGACGACGTGCCGATCGGTGAGGTGCACGCCTGCCTCGTCGATCGGGATGCGCCGCGACGCGACCTTGTCACCCATCCGGTGGCGGAGCGCCCCGATGCCCGGGAGGCTCTGCGACCAGCCGCAGTTCTTCAGGCGGATCTCGTGGATCGTCACCGCGATCGTGTCGCCGGGCTTCGCTCCCTCGATCCACACCGGACCCGTGACGGGGTTGATCGGCGCGGAGAGCGCGGCGAGGTCGCCGTGGTCGTGCAGCTCGCGGTACACCGCGTCATCCGTCTCGAATCCGATCCGCTCTCCCGTGCCCGGATGGATCCGCAGCACCGGCTCGACGTCCGACCGGAAGCCGGGGCGACCGAGGTACTTGCCGAGGAAGTGGTCCATTCCGGTCATTCCGGCTTCCCTCCGCTCGTGGACGCGTGCTCCTGCAGCGGCGCGGGGTTCGCCCCGTTGCGGATGCGGAAGACGACGAACACGATGACCCCGACGGCGAGCCAGATCACTCCGCCGATCTTCGCCTCGGCGGAGGCGTTGAACAGGACATAGCCGATGATGAGGAACCCGCACAGCGGTACGACCAGGTGCAGCAGCCAGTTGCGCGACCGCTGACGCACGACGTAGTGCCAGAAGACCGCGATGTGCAGCAGGAGGAAGCCGAACAGTGCGCCGAAGTTCACCAGTGAGGAGATCACTCCGATCTGACCCACGAAGAACAGCACGAGCACGATGCTCAGCGCACTGACGACCAGGATCGCGTACACCGGCACCTGGCGCGCGTTGATCTTCGAGAAGAATGCCGGCAGCTGCCGGTCGCGGCTCATCGAGTAGAGCAGGCGCGAAGTGGCGGCCTGTGCCGCGACGGCGTTCGCGATGCCGACGGCGATGACGTTGACCGCGAGGAACGCGGTCGCCCAGCCGCTGCCGGCGGCCTGCGCGACGATCGAGAAGAACGCGTTGTTGACCTCGTCATCGGAGAACGACACGGTGCCCGCGGCCAGCGCACTGGCGAGCCAGGTCTGCAGGACGAAGAGCGTCGCGACGATGAACAGCGCGATGATCATGGCGCGGCCGGCCGGGTTCTTCTTGCCCGTGGTCTCCTCCGACAGAGTCGAGATGCCGTCGAAGCCGAGGAAGCTCAGGACCGCGATCGACAGCGCGGCGGCGATCAGGGGCGGGTCGACCTTGGCGGGATCCCAGAGCTGCGCCAGCGAGAACGAGGAGCCCTCGATGGTCTGACCCGTGAGCGCGGACACCGCGATGATCACGAAGATCGCGACGAAGACGAGCTCGATGGCGAGGAACACGCGGTTCGCGACGGTGATCGACCCGATGCCGAGCACGTTGATCACGGTGTTGACCGCCACGCACAGGATCGCCCAGAGCCACTCCGGGCTGTCGGGGAAGATGCCCCGCATCGAGGATGCCGCGAAGACGTAGAGCAGGGTCGGGACCAGCAGGTAGTCCAGCAGGATCGCCCAGCCCGCGAAGAAGCCGGCGATCGGGTGCGTCCCGCGGCCGACGTACGAGAAGACGGAGCCGGCGAGGGGGAACGACTTCGCCATCTGGGCGTAGCCGAGCGCGGTGAAGATCATCGCGACCAGCCCGACCAGGTAGACGAGCGGGACCATCCCCTTCGACTCGTTGAACACGACGCCGAAGATCGCCCACGGCGCGATCGGCACCATGAACACCAGGCCGTACACGACGAGGTCGAAGGTGGAGACGGAGCGCTTGAGCTCCTGCTTGTAGCCGAAGGACTCCAGCCGGGGCTGGCCCTCGGAGGGGACGGTGGTGGTCATGGTTCTCCTGTTTCGGGTGTCAGGGGTGCTGCATGAGGAAGTCGGCGATGACGTGTCGGAACTCTTCCGGCTGTTCGAGGTGCACGCAGTGGCTGGCGCCCGGGAACACGTGACCGATGGCGCCGGGGATGAGGTCGACGAACGGCTGCCATGTCGCGGGCGTCGCCTCGTCGTGCTCGCCGGCGACGACGAGTGTCGGGACGCGGGTCTCGGGCAGGCGGTCGATCACCGACCAGTCGCGAAGCGTGCCGATCACGTGGAACTCGTTCGGCCCGTTCATGGTGTGGTACACCGTCGGATCGGCGAGCATCTGCGCCTCGCTGTCGACGAAGTCCTGCGGCATCGGCACGGTGCGGCAGACGTGCCGCTCGTAGAAGAGCCGGGTGGCGTCGAGGTAGTCGGGGTGGTCGAGGGTGCCGGCAGCCTCGTGCTCCGCGAGGGCGTCGCGCGCAGCATCCGGCAGCGCATCGCGCAACTTCGCGGCCTCGCTCACCCAGAGCGGCATCGACGCAGGGGAGTTGCAGATCATCAGACCGCGCAGCCCCTCCGGCTGCCGGACGGCGATCTCGGCCCCGAGCATGCCGCCCCATGACTGCCCGAGCACGTGGTACTCGTCGATGCCGAGGTGCTCGCGCAGCGCGTGGAACTCTTCCACGAAGTACGCGGGGGTCCACCGCTCGGCGGGTGCGTCGGGGTGGTGAGAGCTGCGTCCGCAGCCGATCTGGTCGTAGTGGATCACGGTGCGACCGGTCAGGTCGGCGAGAGCGGCGATGTTCTGCACGTAGTCGTGCGCCATGCCGGGTCCGCCGTGCAGGACGAAGAGCGGCGCGAGATCGCGGGGCGCCTCGGGCTCGGATCGGCGGTACCAGGTGAAGCCGTCGTCGAACGGCGCGGTGGACTCAGTGACGTGCATGAGGACATGGTGGCGGTTAAATGGTCCGGTGTAAACCATTTTCTGCGAAGGTTACGCAGGGTGGAAGACTGAGGGCGATGACCGAGACCGACGACACCCTGATAGATCGCACGACGGATCGGCTGATCACCGCCGTGGCGATCGGCGAGTTCCTGCCCGGGACGCGCCTGCCTGCCGAGAGGGATCTCGCCCGTTCCCTCGGCGTCGGCCGCACCACCGCACGTGCCGCCCTCGAGCGCCTGGTGGACAGGGGCATCCTCGAGAAGCAGCGCGGTCGCGCCGGCGGCTCATTCGTGAAGGAGGAGTGGCCGACCTCCCAGGTGGCGGCGGTCGCGCGCTGGCTCGAGGAGCAGTGGCCGCAGCTGGTCGACGCCGCGATCGCGGGGACGCACCTGCACGGGGCCGTCGCCCGCCTCGCGGCGAGCAATCGCACCGACGACGACATCGAGCGCCTCGAGAGCTGCCTCGCGGACTTCCGGGATGCGGAGAGTGGCGCAGCCCGCCAGCACGCCGACAGCATCCTCCATCTGGCGATCATCGCCGCCGCGCACAACGAGACGCTCTCGGCGATCGTGCTCGATCACGAACGCCGGTTCACGATCATCGCCCCCGCGCACCCGTGGGGCGATTCGGCGAGCCGCCCGGCGATGGAGGAGCGGGCCGGGCGCGAGCACGGAGAGCTGGTCGCGGCGATCGTCGACGGGCGCGTCGACGATGCAGGGCGGATCGCCCAGCGCCACGTCGAGATCGACCTGGAGCTGCTCGACGCGGCCCGCCGCCGCGCCCTCACCCGCTGACGCCGGCGAACGGATACCGCGGTCGGCTCCTCCGATCCGGGGCTCGACTCGTGCCGGGATCCACTCGTCTCACTTTGCAGGTCGAGAAAACGGATGCAGGTCCGGAAGGGCATTCCGGACCTGCATCCGTACTTCTTGCCTGCGGACGGCCCGGGGCGACGGCGCGGTCAGGCGCTGAGGATGACCGTCTCGCCGATCGCGCGACGCACGCGTGGGGCGACCTCACGCTGCTGCAGCACCTCGGGAAGGCTCTCGACGTCGCCGAACTCGCCGACCGCGATCACGGTCATCGGCACGAAGCGGGGCTCGAGGTCGGCGAATTCGCGCACGACCTCGGCGTCGAAACCGCTCATCTGGTGCACGACGAGGCCGTCGTGGTGAGCCTGAACGGAGAAGTGCGCGACGGCCTGGCCCAGGTCGTAGGCGGCGTGCGTGATGAGGGTACCCTCGGCGTTCGCGGTCTCGGCGATCGCGACGATCAGCACCGCGGCGTTGCCCGCCCACGTCTGGTTGAAGCCCATCAGCGCGTTCACGACCTGTGCGTGCAACGCGGTGCCGCGGCGGGCGACGATGAAGCGCCACGGCTGGCTGTTGTTGGCGGAGGGGCTCCAGCGGGCGGCCTCGAGCGCGGTGGCGAGCTTGGCCTCGTCGATCGCGTTGTTCGCGTCGTAGGCGCGCGGGCTCCAGCGTCCGGCCAGGACGTCGAGGACGGGGTGCTCGGTCGGGGCGGTGCGATCGATGACGGGAGTGCTCATGGGAGTGCCTTTCGGGAGGAGTCGATCGGACTCCTTCGTCCGGCGTACAGGGGTCAGAACGCATGCACGTGCATGCATATTCCCGACGTCGCGATCTCAGTCGGGCAGGATCCGATCGGCGGCGGATGCCAGAGCGCGGCGCACCGCGCGGATCGACGGCGCCGCGGCAGATACCCGCCGCGCCGAGGAGAAGATCTCGCGCCGCGGACCCTGGGGGAGGGGAGTCAGGTCGACCGTCGGGGTGTCGCCCGCCCAGACGAGCTCGGGCAGCAGTCCGACCGCGAGGCCCGCGTGGATCAGCCGCGCGTGGGCGGTGAGGTCGGCGATCTCGAACCGCACATCGGGCTCGAATCCCGCAGTGCGGCAGAGCTGTTCCGCCCACGCCCGCGACGCGGTGCCCGCGGGCTCGAGCACCCAGGGGGCGTCACGCGTCGACCACAGCGCGGCGACGGCATCCTCCTTCTCCCCGCTCCCCGGGCGTCGCGCGAGGGCGATCGCATCGTGCGCGAGCACGACCCGGTCGAGGTCGGCGTGGATCGGGCGCGTGCGACCGGGGTACTGCTCGGCGAGGATCAGGTCGAAGTCGCGACTCGAGACGCCGACGAGCCCTGTCTCCGGATCGCACTCCGTGACCTCGACGCGGAGGGCGGGATGCCGCTCCCTGAGCGCCTCCAGCGCGCCGGGCAGCAAGGAGTGCGCGGTGGACTGGAAGACGGCGATGTGCACGGTTCCGGTCACCTCGGTCAGCGACTCCGCGACCGCGACCTGGGCGTGCTCCAGCTGATCGAGGATGCCGATCGCCTGCGCCACGAGCACGTTCCCCTGCGGCGTGAACTGCACGCCGCGGCCCACTCGGCGCAGCAACGGCACGCCCACATCGCGCTCCAGGGCGCTCAGCTGCTGCGACACCGATGCTTTGCTGTAGGAGAGTGCATCGGCGACGGCGGACAGCGTTCCGCGGCGGGACAGCTCCACCAGCATCCGCAGGCGGTTGATGTCGAGCACGGCCGGTCCATTCGTTCAGTTTGAGTGAACAGAATTCACGCAATTCGGTTGATAGACGGAGCCTACCGAGCGGGCGGACAATGATCCAGCCGCACACGATCCCCGGGTGTGCGATCTCTCCGGAAGGCACCGCCCATGTCTGTCGACGTCGACATCCACCCGCACACCGACACCCCGCGCACCGATCAGGTCGCCGCCCTCGTGCAGCGCTGGCTCGCCGAGAGCGAGACGCACCCCGTCGAACCGGCCGCCCAGCGGCTGTCCGAGGTGCTCAAGGATCCGAACGGCCTCGCCTTCACCGTCGGCTTCGTCGACGGCGTGATGCGCCCGGAAGACCTGCGCGTCGCCGGCCGCAAGCTCGCGGAGATCTCGGAGATCACCCCGGCGCTGCTGCCCGGCTACCTCCGAGCCGCCATCAAGACCGGCGGCTTCTGGGCCCCCAAGCTCCCCGGCATCGTGGTGCCCATCTCGCGCCGGGTGCTGCGCGCCATGGTCGGCCACCTCGTGCTCGACGCCACCCCCTCGAAGCTCGGTCCCGCGATCGCGAAGCTCCGCAAGAGCGGCAACCGCCTGAACCTCAACCTCCTCGGCGAGGCCGTGCTCGGCGAGCGCGAGGCCGGGCGCCGCCTGCAGGGAACCAGTGACTTCCTCGCTCGCAGCGACGTCGACTACGTGTCGATCAAGGTGTCCAGCGTCGTCAGCCAGCTGTCGATGTGGTCGTTCGACGAGGCCGTGGCAGACGTCGTCACGAAGCTCACCCCGCTGTACGAGCTCGCCGCGCGCTCGGAGGGCAAGGGCAAGACCAAGTTCATCAACCTCGACATGGAGGAGTACCGCGACCTCGACCTCACGATCGCGGCCTTCACCAGCATCCTCGACCAGCCCGGGCTGGAGAACCTCGAGGCCGGCATCGTGCTGCAGGCGTATCTGCCTGACGCGCTCGCCGCGATGCAGCACCTGCAGGAGTGGGCGGCCGCCCGTCGGGCGAAGGGCGGAGCGCCGATCAAGGTGCGCGTCGTGAAGGGCGCCAACCTCGCGATGGAGGAGGTCGACGCCGCGGTCCACGACTGGCCCCTCGCCACATACGGCACCAAGCAGGACTCCGACACGAACTACAAGCGCGTGCTCGACTGGTCCATGACGCCCGAGCGGATGGATGCCGTGCGCATCGGCGTCGCCGGCCACAACCTCTTCGACATCGCGTACACCTGGCTGCTGGCGCAGGCGCGCGGGGTCACCGCGCAGGTCGAGTACGAGATGCTGCTCGGCATGGCCACCGGGCAGGCCGAGGCGGTCCGCAAGGACGTCGGGCAGCTCCTGCTCTACACGCCGGTGGTGAACCCCGCCGAGTTCGACGTCGCGATCGCGTACCTCGTGCGTCGCCTGGAAGAGAACGCGAGCCCGGAGAACTTCATGTCTGCCGTGTTCGAGCTCGCCTCGAACCCGACACTCCTCACCCGCGAGCGGGAGCGCTTCGAGCGCTCGCTCGCCGCCCTCGAGGCAGACCGGTCGGTCCCGGCATCCCACCGCGTGCAGAACCGGCAGACCGAGAACGCAGCGGATGCCGGCACCACCGGTTTCGCCAACCAGCCTGACACCGACCCCGCGATCGACGCCAACCGCACCTGGGGCCGCGACATCCTCGCCCGTTCGGTGCGCTCGACGCTGGGTCTCGACACCATCGCGATCGCGAAGGTCGAGACGGATGCGGAACTCGACGATATCTTCGCCGCCGCCACCGCCGCGGCGTCGAAATGGGCCGCGCTGCCGGCCGCCGAGCGCGCAGCCGTGCTGCACCGTGCCGGTGACGAGCTCGCCGCGCGCCGCGGACAGCTGATCGAGATCATGGCCCACGAGGCCGGCAAGACGATCGCCGAGGCAGACCCCGAGATCAGCGAGGCGATCGACTTCGCGCACTACTACGCCGAGCGTGCCAAGGACCTCGAGGCCGTCTCCGGCGCCGAGTTCGTGCCGTCGAAGGTGACCGTCGTCACGCCGCCGTGGAACTTCCCTGTCGCGATCCCCGCCGGTGGAGTGCTCGCCGGTCTCGCATCCGGATCCGGTGTCATCATCAAGCCGGCCAAGCTCACCCAGCGCTGCGGCGCGGTCATGATCGAGGCGCTCTGGGCGGCCGGTGTGCCGCGCGACCTGCTCGCACTCGTCGACCTGGCATCGCGAGACCTCGGCACGCGTCTGGTCGCGAGCCCCGCGGTCGACCGGGTCATCCTCACCGGTGCCTACGAGACGGCGCAGCTGTTCCGCTCGTTCCGCTCCGACCTGCCGCTCCTCGCCGAGACCAGCGGGAAGAACGCGATCGTCGTGACTCCGTCGGCCGACCTCGACCTCGCCGCCGCCGACGTCGCCAAGAGCGCCTTCGGCCACGCCGGGCAGAAGTGCTCCGCGGCATCCCTCGTGATCCTGGTCGGATCGGTCACGGAGTCGAAGAGGTTCGAGCGTCAGCTCGTCGACGCGGTCACGTCGATGCGCGTCGGCCTGCCCGATGACCCGGCCACGCAGATGGGGCCGATCATCGAGCCCGCGTCGGGCAAGCTGCTCACTGCGCTCACGAAGCTGGAGAAGGGCGAGCGCTGGCTGGTGGAGCCGAAGAAGCTGGATGCCGACGGCACGCAGTGGACGCCCGGTGTCAAGACCGGCGTCGCCGAGGGCTCGTACTTCCACCTGACCGAGTTCTTCGGCCCGGTGCTCGGCGTCATGCGCGCCAAGGACCTCGACGAGGCCATCCGCCTGCAGAACGCGGTCGACTACGGCCTCACCGCCGGCCTGCACTCGCTCGACTCCGCCGAGGTCGCCACGTGGCTCGACCGCGTCGAGGCCGGCAACCTGTACGTGAACCGCGGCATCACCGGCGCGATCGTGCAGCGTCAGCCGTTCGGCGGCTGGAAGCGCTCGGCAGTCGGCGCCGGCGCGAAGGCCGGCGGACCGAACTACCTCTTCGGGCTGGGCGACTGGGCGCCGGCGGAGCTCCCGGCGAGTGCGCACGACGCCGCCGTGATCCCCGCGGTCGAGGCCCTGCTCGGCGCGGCCGCGACCGACCTCGACGCGGTCGAGTCGGCGTGGTTGCACCGTGCCGCAGCATCCGATGAGCGGGCCTGGATCGACGAGTTCGGCGCGGTCTCCGACAAGTCGGGTCTCGGGGTGGAGCGCAACCTGTTCCGCTACCGCCCGGTCGCGACCGACGTGCGCATCTCGGAGCACGCACCGCTGGTCGACGGCATCCGCGTGCTCACCGCCGCGCTCCGCAGCGGCAGCCCCTTCACGGTCTCGGCGCCGGCCCTCCCGTCGCGCGTCGAGAAAGTGCTCCGTGCGCACGGCGTGACCGTGAAGCACGAGAAGGATGCCGCATGGCGGAAGCGCTACGCCAAGGCGTCCGGCAGCTGGCAGCGCCTGCGTCTCGTCGGCGGCGACGCTTCGGCGCTGCACGCCGCGCTCGGAGGATCGCCCGATGTGGCGGTGTGGTCGCACGCGGTCACCGGTGCCGGCCGGGTGGAGATGCTGCCGTTCCTGCACGAGCAGGCGGTGTCGATCACGAACCACCGATTCGGCAACCCGACGACCCTCACGGACGGCGTGATCTGACGACCTGCAGCAAAGGAATACGGTGGAGTTCCTTCCGCAGAACGATGTGCCGGCAGCACCCGCACGTCGACAATGAATGACGTTGCCCTCCGCGCCGCCCGCCGGCGCCGAGGGCACGTCCATGTCTGCATCCTCTCAAGGAGTTCCCATGTCACCTCGCGTCACACCCCGCGTCAGACCTCGCGTATGGATGGCGTTACCCGCCGTCGTCATCGTCCTCGCCCTCAGCGTCTTCATCGGTCCGACGGTCGCCATGTCGTCCGTTCCGAAGGGCAACTACCTGCTCTACGGTCTCGTCGTCCTCGGCGTGCTGCTCGCCGTGACGCTCCCCGTCCTGGCGCTCTTCGGGTGGCTGCGCGCGGTCTTCTTCGAGGAGAAGCGGGTCGGCGGCCTCCTGCCGACGCTCCTCGCGTTCGGACCCGTCCTCTACATCGTGTACTGCATCGTCACGACGCGGTGGAGCGAGGTCACGCTCGACATAGCGGTGACCACGCTCGTCCTCGCCGCGATCGCCGGTGTCGGTGAGGAGCTGGCCTTCCGCGGCGTCGCCGTCGTGACGCTGCGGGCACGGCTCTCCGAGGTCTGGGTCGCGGTGATCCCGGCGGTCGTGTTCGGTCTCATCCACCTCATCGGGCTGACCGGTGAGATGCCGGCGATCAATGTCTTCTACCAGGTCGGCTATGCGATCCTCTTCGGTTTCACGGCCTACGCGATCCGTCGAGTCACCGGCGGGCTCCTGATACCGATTCTGATCCACACGGCCAACAACGCCTTCGACACCATCGCCGACGAATCCGTCGGTGGTCCGTTCTACGATTTCGATCTGGTTTCAGATGGCATCTTCATCGGCGGTCTCGTGCTGGGCACGATCGCCATGATCCTCATCGTGCGCAACCGCGCGAACGACCCGAAGCCGTTCGTCCTGCCGGCGACCACGGCCTGAGGTACACGAAACCCCCTGCCGCGTGGCAGGGGGTTTCGTGCGTGAAGCGAAGCGTGCGCGTCAGCCGCGCAGCGCCTCTGCGAGCTTCACGCGCGTCCCCATGCGCAGCAGTGAGTTCTCGTAGATCTTCGCGCCGATCGCGATCGCGGCGACGCAGCTCGCGAGCAGGATGACGAGCGACAGCAGGGGCTCCCACCACTGCGCCTCTCCGACGAACAGCCGCATCGGCATCCCGACCGGGGCCGAGAATGGCACGTACGACATGATCGTCAGCACCAGCGGGTTGTCGTTGAAGACGATCACGAGCACGTACGGGGCCATCACCAGCATGGTGATCGGCGTCGTGGTCGACCCGATGTCCTCCTGTCGCGACACCATGGATGCCGCGGCGGCGAACAGTGCCGCGAGCAGGATGAACCCGAACAGGAAGAACACGGCGAACCAGATGATCGGGGCGCCGAGCATCGAGAGCACGTCCCGTTGACCGGTGACGATCAGGCCGATCGTGGCGATCGCCGCCAGGGCGAGGATCTGACCCATCGCCAGGACCGTGTTCCCGATCACCTTGCCGGCGAGCAGCGTGCGGGCCGGGATCGCCGAGAGCAGCACCTCGACCACGCGGGTCTGCTTCTCCTCCACCACGCTCTGCGCGATCGTGCCGCCGAAGGTCGCCGCGGCCATCATGAACACGAGGCCGAATCCGATCGCGATGAAGTACCGCAGGATCCAGGTCGTCGTCGCGGGTTCGAGGATCGTGACCTCCGGAGTCTGCGAGAGCGCCGACACCAGCGAGCTCGGGGCATCCTTCAGGGCGATGATCGTCACACCCGACGGGCCGTCTCCCGGGACGACCGCCGCATCGACCTTCTCGTCGCGGACCAGCTTCTCGGCCGCGGCCTGATCGGCGACCTCGGTCACGGTGAAGTTCGGCAGGGCAGACACCACGGAGGCGGTCTCCGAGGTCGCGGCCACCGGCGTCGTCTCGGTGGCGGCGCTCTTGCTGGCGAAACCGCCGATCACGATGCCGGCCAGCGCGAGGAGCAGCAGGATGCCGGTGGAGATCAGGAAGGCCTTGCTGCGGAGCTTGGATCCGATCTCGCGCTCTGCGACGAGCCAGACCTTCGAAGCCTGGGTGCCGGAACCTGTCGACGGCCGGATGGGGGCAGGGGCGGAAGTGCTCACTGGATGACCTCCTTGAAGATCTGCGCGAGGGACGGATGCTTGGGGGCGAAGCTCGCGACATCGCCGCGGTCGACGGCGGCGCGGAGCACGCGCTGGGCGGTCTCGGGGTCGTCGGCGTCGAAGAGGGCATAGCCGCCCTCGAAGTCGACGACCGTGACTCCCTGTTCCGTGCGGAGCCATCCGGCGTCACCGGCGGAGACCAGCTCGTAGCGGCTGCCGGCGTGCTCGGCGCGCAGCGCGTCGCGGGAGCCGGAGGCGCGGATCGTGCCGCCCGCGAGGATCACGAGGTCGTCGCAGAGGCGCTCGACCACATCGAGCTGGTGGGACGAGAAGAGGATCGATGCACCCTTCGCCGCGCTCGCCTGCAGCACGCCGGCGACCACGTCGACCGCGAGCGGGTCGAGGCCGGAGAAGGGCTCGTCGAGGATCAGCACCTCGGGGTCGTGCACCAGGGACGCCGCGATCTGCGCGCGCTGCTGGTTTCCGAGCGACAGCGACTCGATCGTGTCGCCCAGGCGCTCGCCCAGTCCCAGCTCGGTGAGCAGCTCGGTCGCACGGTTCGTGGCTTCCGCCTTGCCGTGTCCGTGCAAGCGGGCGAGGTACACGATCTGCTCGAGCACCTTCATCTTCGGGTAGAGGCCGCGCTCCTCCGGCATGTAGCCGAAGCGTCGACGATCCGTCGCCGTGAGCGGCGCGCCGTCGAGGTCGACCTGGCCGCCGTCCGAGGAGAGCAGACCGAGGACGATCCGCATCGTTGTGGTCTTGCCGGCGCCGTTGCCGCCGACGAAGCCCGTCAGCCGTCCCGGCTCCACCGTGAAGGACACGTCATCGAGCACCAGCCGCGAGCCGTAGCTCTTGGTGATGCCCCTGAGTTCGAGCTTTCCTGTCGTCACTTCGTCCGCTCCGTTCGCTCTGTACACCGCATGCCTTCACGCTACGGAGAGCCGGATGCCCCGGCATCCCCCCTACGGCGGATTCCGCGAGGCGGATGCTGAGCCGAGCTGGATCAGAAATGCTGCGGGATCAACCCCGGCAGCTGCATTTGTGATCCATCAATCGCGACGGGGGTGCGTCAGCGTCGGCCGGCGTGCAGGACGGTGCGCACGACGAGGCCGGCGACGAGCGCCCAGAATGCGGCGCTGACGCCGAGCAGCGAGATGCCGGATGCTGCGACGAGGAAGGTGACGACGGCGGGGATCCGCTCGCCGGGATCGTCGATCGCCTGCTGCACCGAGGCGCCGAACGCGGCGAACAGGGCGAGCCCGGCCACCGCGGGGATCACGGCTGCGGGGGCCAGGGCGACCAGAGCGGCGAAGGCGGCCGAGAACGCGCCGAGCACGAGGTACGACCCGCCGGTCGAGACGCCGGCGACCCAGCGGCGCTGCGGGTCGGGGTCGGCATCCGGAGAGGCGGCGAGGGCTGCGCTGATCGCCGCGAGGTTGATGGCGTGGCCTCCGGCCGGAGCGCCGAGCGCGGTCCCGAGCCCGGTCACGAGCATCGCCGGCCGCCACGGCACCTCGTAGCCGAAGCTGCGCATGATCGCGATCCCCGGCACGTTCTGCGAGGCCATGGTCACGATGAACAACGGCAGGGCGAGTCCGACCAGGGCGCCGACCGTGAACGTCGGCGCGGTGAGCTCCACCCGCGGCAGGAGCAGCGCAGGGTCGACGGGCGCCCCCGTGTGGATCAGCGACACCGCGACCACGACGGCCGCGGCGACGAACGCGAGGGGAACGGCCCACCGCGGCGCGAGGCGCGCGAAGAGCAGCCAGGTGAGCACGACCGGGATGACGCCCCAGGGGTTCGCGACGATCCCCGTGATCGGGGCCAGACAGAGCGGGAGGAGGACGCCGGCCAGCATCGCCTGCGCGATCGACGGCGGGATGCGGGCGATCAAGGCGCCGAGCGCCGGCCACACCGCCGTGAGCAGGATCAGGCCCGCCGCGACGAGGAAGGCGCCGACGGCCGCCGGCCACCCGCCGTCGACAGTGCCGGTCGCGACGAGCAGTGCCGCACCCGGTGTCGACCACGCGACCGTGATCGGCATCCGGTAGCGCCAGGCGAGCACGACGCATGCGAGACCCATCGTGAGGCTGACGGCGAGCAGCCCGCTGGCCGCCTGTGCCGGGGTCGCTCCGACCGCGTCGAGTCCGGTCAGCACGACCGCGAATGAGCTTGTGAACCCGACCAGTGCGGTCACCACCCCCGCCAGGATCGGACGGGAGAGGGGAGCGGCACCGGGCATGGTTCAGAGGGTATCGCTAGGCCAGACCCATCCGGTGGGCCAGCACGACCGCTTGGACGCGGTCTCGCGCGCCGAGCTTCTGCAGGATGCGGGACACATGCGTCTTCACGGTCGCCTCGCCGATGAACAGCGCGCCGGCGATCTCGGCGTTGCTGCGGGCGTCGGCGAGCAGCGCCAGCACCTCGGCCTCGCGGTCGGTGAGCGGCTCGGCCAGCGCGCGCGGTTCCTGAGCGAGCGGAGCGAGACGAGCACCCGGTTCCTGAGCGAGCGGAGCGGGACGAGCACCCGGTTCCTGAGCGAGCGGAGCGAGACGAGCACCCGGTTCCTGAGCGAGCGGAGCGAGACGAAGGGCGCTGTTCGGCTCCGCTGGTGCCCCGGCCGGCCGGGCGGCTGCCGCGAATCGCGCCAGCACGCGGCGGGTCACCTCGGGCGCCAGCATCCCGTCGCCGGCGGCCAGGGCGCGGACGGCCGCGATCAGGTCTTCGGCTCCGGCGTTCTTGAGGAGGAAGCCGCTCGCTCCGGCATCCAGCGCCTGGTACAGGTAGTCGTCCCGGTCGAACGTGGTGACGATCGCGATGGCGGCATCCACCTCGGGGTCGGCGACGATGCGCCGGGTCGCCTCGATGCCGTCCATGTCGGGCATCTGCACGTCCATGGTGATCACGTCGGGATGCAGGGCGGATGCCTGGGCGACGGCATCCGCTCCGGTGGCAGCTTCGCCGACGACGGTGATGTCGGGCTGCGTGTCGAGGATCGTGCGGAAGCCTGCCCGCAGCATCGAGTGGTCGTCGACGAGGAGCACGCGGATCGGCTGATCGGTCATCGGGGGCTCCCGGGCTGGACTGGCTGGCGGACGGCGGTGGCGGGAAGGGGCACGCGGGCACGCACGCGGAGGCCGCCGAGCGGACGCGGGGTCACCTCGAGCGTCCCGCCGGATGCGGCGGCGCGCTCGCGCATGCCGAGCTGACCGAGCCCCGGGCGCAGATGCGCGACCGCACGGCCCGTGTTCACGATCTCGACCTCGACGCCGTCGTCGTCGTAGCGCACGCGCACGTCGGCGGTCGCGCCGACGCCGGCGTGACGCCGGGCGTTGGTGAGCGACTCCTGGGCGATCCGGTAGAGGTTCACGGCGACGAGCGATGGCACCGGGACGGGCTCGCCGATCACGGCGTAGTCCGTGGGGAGTCCGGCTTCGGTCGAGGCGTGAGTGAGTTCGGCGATGTCGTCGAGGGCCAGCGTCGATGCGGCGTCCGCGGTCTCGCCGCCCGGTGTCCGCAGGGTTTCGAGCAATTGGCGCAGCTCATAGATCGCGTCACGCGCCGACCCTTCGATGCCGGCGAGGATGCGGCGGGATTCGGCCGGATCCTGGTCGATGACGAGGCGTGCGGCGCCGGCCTGCACCCCCATCACCGAGACGTGATGGGCGACGACGTCGTGGAGCTCCCGGGCGATGCGCACCCGGTCGAGGGCGACGGCCTGGGCTGCAGTGACCTCGCGTTCGCGCTCCAGATCGGCGGTGCGCTGTTCGAGCACGGCCCGCTGGGATGCCTCGATCCAGGAGCGCTCGCCGAAGTAGTACGCCCCGCCGAAGTAGAGCAGGTTCAACAGGATCTGGATGAGCATGAACGCCACGTACGGCGACATGGCGCCGGCGACCACGTCGGCCTTATCAGCCTCGCTGATCGCGTCGCGGTACATGGTGATCAGGAGCCACGTGAACATGCCGATGATGATCCCGACGCGCACCATCAGGGCGCGGCGGCGGTCGGCCATCCACGCGCCGACCGTGTACAGGCCGATGAACATCGCGATGTTGCCGACGTAGATCTCCGGAACGCGGACCGTGACGGCGGTGAAGTACGCGAGCGCCACGACGATCGCGACGATGCCCGGCCATCGGCGGCGGAAGGCCAGCGGCGCGGTCGCGACGAATGCGTAGACGAGGGCGGTCCAGAGCTCGGCCTGCTCGTCGCCGTAGATCTGCGAGATCGAGGAGAGCGCGGAGCTGAGGATCGCGCCCACGAACATCACGGCCGCGAGGATCAGGTCGCCGCGGCGTTCCCGGGCGGTCGGCGTGCGGCGGAATTCTGCGGCGGGCATCCTCCCACCGTACGGGGGAGCGGATGCGAGCGGCATCCCCCGCGCGACGGATGAGGTGCGGGTCACGGTCCGAGTGCGGTGATCGGAACGACGAGCACACCGTCGGCGCGCCGGTAGGTGTACTTCCCTGCGGTGATCACGACCAATGCGGCAGGATCGCCGTGTCTGTCCTTGTCGATCTTCTTCGCGAAATGCAGAAGGGACGCTGCGGCGGTATCGGCGGCTCCTTCACCCATCTTGATCTCGAATGCAGCCCAGGTGCCGTCGGGGAGCTCGATGACGACGTCGACCTCGGCGCCGGTCTGTGAATCACGCCATGAGGAGAGCGTGGCGTCGAACGACTGCGCGTAGGTGCGCAGGTCGCGAAGCACGAGCGATTCGAAGTGCAGACCTGCTGCCTCGAGATCACCGAGAAGCTCATGGCTTCCGATCCCGAGTGCGGCGATTCCGATCGACGGATCGACGAAATGCTGCACCGGAGTCGAACGCAGTCTGGTCCGGGACCGCATGTGCGGACGCCAAGCCGGCAGCGGTTCGACCAGCATCAGGCGATCGAGCGCCTCGAGATAGTTCGACAGGGTCTCCGTGGCGATCGGGCCGCGCTGCCCGCCGATCTCGGTGGCGAGCGTCGTTCCCTTCGCCGGGGCTCCGGTTGCACGGGCCAGCGCGGCGAAGAGCCGCAGGATGTTGCCGGGATTCCGTCTCGGTCCCATCTCGGGCACGTCCACTTCCGCGACGGTGCGGAGGTAGTCGGCTACCCATGCGCGCGCTGCTCGCTCACCCTGTCCGAGCAGCGCCGGCCATCCGCCGATGACCATTCGTTCGATGATTTCCGGCACGCTCAGTTCGGCCGCCGTGCCCGTGGGATCCGACCCCTGCAGCAGCGCCGCGAGGCTGACGTCTCCGCTCGAGTGGCCGGTCTCGAAGAGGGACATGGGCCGCATGCGCAGACGCCCGATGCGCCCGGCGCCCGAGTGGGCCCGCAGGTCATCCCGTGGTCGCGCAGAACCGGTGAGCAGGTAGAGACCCTTATCGCCGCGCTCGTCGACAGCGCGACGCACGAGGTTCCAGAGCTCCGGGGTCTCCTGCCACTCGTCGAAGAGGATCGGCGTCGCGGAGTCGAACAGTTGCGCAGGATGCACTTCGAGGGCCGCGCGGGCAGACCGATCCGTGTCCATGCGAATGACGGATCGGGCGATCTGGGACGCGGTCTCGGTCTTGCCGACGGCCTTGGGGCCATCCACGAGGATGGCCCCCATCGTCGACATCCGCCAGGCCAGCTCGGAGTCGGCGACTCGTGATCGATAATCCGTCATTGTTGAAATCTACACTTCGTCATATTTGAAATCTATACTTCGTCACGGGTCGACGATCAGTTCTCGACAGTGTCATACGCGGTGCGTAGGTTCGGGTTGAGATTTCCACAGCGCCGGACGCGGTGCTACCGAACGCAGGGAGTACGACATGAGCAACGCAGCATCCGGTCGCATCCTGATCGACCTCTTCATGACGCTCGACGGCGTGGCCCAAGGACCGGGCGGTACCGACGAAGACCCGTCCGGTGGGTTCCGCTTCAGCGGCTGGCAGGCCGGGCATCCCTCTTCGGGCGTCGGAGTCGAGGTCGAAAAGGGCATGCAAGGTCTCGACGCGCTGCTTCTCGGCCGCCGTACGTACGACATCTTCGCGTCGTACTGGCCGCATCACACCGACGGGGAGTCCGGCGACATCGGCAAGCTCTTCAACCGCGTGCCGAAGTACGTGGCGACGCGGGATGCCGATATGGCGCTCGACTGGGAAGGATCGTCCCGTATCGGCGACGATCTCGCTGCGGAGATCGCGGCCCTGCGCGCGAACCATCGTGAGGTGCACGTGATCGGCAGTGTCGACTTCGTGCACACGCTGCTCGCCGAGGGGCTGTTCGACGAGCTGAACCTCTGGGTCTATCCGATCCTGCTCGGCGCGGGCAAGAAAGTGTTCGACGACAACGCGCTGCCGTCGGTGCTGACGCTGCTCGAGCCTCCGATCGCGGACGACGGCGGGGTCACGCTGCTTCGGTACGGCCGCACGGACAAGACGCCGGAGGTCGGGACGTACGAGTGAGCGGGTTATTCCGCCAGATCGACTATTCCCTTTCTCTGTCGGCGTCCCCTAGATTCGATCTCGAACGTTGCCGCAGGATCGGCAGAGATTCGAGGCCGAGCGGAACAGCGTAAACGTTGCGCGCAGAGCCTCCTTCACGGGGCGGAATGATGATGCGACGACGCGGGATGCTGCGGGCTGTAGTCGGCGGAATGGCGGCGTTCGCGCTCGCTTTGGGCGGTGCAACGGCTGCCGTCGCTGCGGATGAGCCGACGGCCGGGACTGGATCGATCTCGGGGACGGTGACATCGAAGCTCGACGGAGCCGCACTTGCCGGCGTCGACGTGCACGCGGAGAGCGACGACGGTCTCGGCTCGGCGGACGCGGTCACCGACGCATCAGGCGCCTACACACTCGACGGCCTCGTCGATGGCGATTATGTCGTGCGATTCTCCGCTGACGACTTCGCGACAGAGTATTGGGACGATGCCCGCGAGAGCTGGCGCGCGCAGCGCGTGACTGTGACCGATGGCTCGGCATCGGCCGAGATCGACGCCGCCCTTTCGCCCACGCCCACCGCGTCGATCACCGGCACGGTCACCCGTGAGGACGACGGCTCGTCGGTCGCGGGGGTTACCGTGTCCGCGAGCGGTCTTGATGGCGCCTGGTCATCGACCACCACCGATGACACGGGGGTGTACACGCTGAGCAGCCTTGCGGCCGGATCTTATGTGGTCAGCTTCATTCCGTCGGGGACCGACCTGAAGCGGGAGTACTGGCAGGACACGTTCGACTACTCGTCGGCGACGCCGGTCGTCATCGCCGACGGTGCGACCGTCTCCGACATCGACGCGTCGATGGTCGTCGGAGCCGCCATCGAAGGTGTCGTGACACGCGAGGACGACGGTTCCCCGCTCGGGAACGTGGCAGTTCATGCGCTCGACGAGCGCAACGAGATCGTGGAACAGGCCCACACCGACGCGACTGGCAAGTACACGCTGGGCGGTCTTCCGGCCGGCTCTTACCGACTCCAGTTCCTGGCGCCGGATGCTGAACTCCTGTCGGAGTACTGGAAGAACAACTACAGCTGGTCCTTCGCGACGCAGATCGCCGTCACCGAGAAGCAGACAGTGAGCGGGGTCGACGCGGCGCTCGCCACGGCCGGATTCCTCAGTGGCACGGTGACGAACGGTGCCGACGGAGAACCGCTGTTCACCACGGTTCTGCTGTACGACGTGAACAACCGATTCGACATCGCGGCCGCGTACACCGACGACCTCGGCAAGTTCCGCATCGGTGTCCCCGCAGGAACGTACAAGATCCTCTTCCGGTCCTCCGGCCTGGCGGAGGAGTACTGGGAGGACGCGCCGGGTTGGGATGCCGCGACCGAGGTCACGGTGTCCGCGGGTGGCGAGGTCGACGGCATCGACGCGGCGCTGGACAACGTTGCCCAGATCACCGGCACCGTGGTCATGGACGCCGACGAGGAGTCGAAGGTTGTCGTCGAAGCATGGGCCGACGGGGTTGAGGTGAGGAGCAGCCGCGCCAACCCGATCACCGGCGAGTACTCGCTGCTGCTTCCCGAAGGCTCGTATGTGCTGAAAGCCTCCGCCACGTTCGCCAGTGGCAAGACCACTGCCAAGCCGCAGTTCTTCGACGGGGTTGACACGGCAGCAGAAGCGACGCCGGTGGTGCTGACACCTGGCACCGCGGTCGGCGATATCGACTTCACGCTGGTGCCCGACACCACCGGGCCGGAACCGAAGCCGACCCTCGCACTCTCTGTCGGCTCGATCCGTGCCGGCAAGGACATCGCGATCTCCGGAACCGGATTCGAGCCGGGTGCGAAGATCGCCTTCGAGCTGCACTCCGACCCGATCGCCCTGGGCACGCTGACGGCGGACGCCGGGGGAGTGCTCAAGGGCAGCCTCCGTATCCCGGCCAGCGCGCCGGCTGGAAAGCACACGCTGGTCGCACTCTCCGGCTCCACGGTCATCGCGAGCACGGCGGTCTCCGTGACGGCGGCAGCGACCCCGGGCGGCCCTGACTCGGGCGGCGCAGCGACCCCGGCTGGCGGACTCGCCAGCACCGGCATGGATGCCCCCGTGGCAGTCGTCGCGATCGGACTCATGCTGGCAGTGATGGGCGGACTGCTCGTGCGGCGCCGCCGCGTCGAGAGCTGACCTCAGCCCAGCATCCGCTCGATCACGCGGGCCACGCCGTGATCGTCGTTGGAGGTGGTCGTCTCATCGGCGGCCTCCTGCACGACGGTCGCGGCGTCGGCCATCGCGACCCCGTGCCCCGCCCAGCGCAGCATCTCGACGTCGTTGAGCGCGTCGCCGAACGCGACGACCTCGGCCCGGTCGATACCGAGATGCGCGCACAGCCGCGCGAGACCCGTGGCCTTCGTGACGCCCTCGGCCATCACCTCGACGAACGGAGCGCCCGACAGCGTGGCCTCGAACCCGGTGAGGCCGAGCGAGCGCAGCGTGTCGAAGAGGGCCGCGGGGGCGAGTTCGGGATGCCGGATGATGAACTTCAGGCTCGGAGCTGATACGACGTCGTCGAAGTCCACTCCGCCCATCAACGCCGGATCGCGGCTGTGGTCGGACGGGCGCGCGAACTGGGAGTAGCCCTCCTGCGCCACGAACGTCTCGCCGCCGTCGCGCACGCTCGCGAACAGCAGCCCGGGGATGCTGGCGCGCAGCGCCTCCGCGAGCGTGCGGATCGTCTCTGCCGACAGTTCCTCGGCGAACAGCATCCGCCCGTCCGTCAGGTGCACGGCATATGCGCCGTTGCTGCACAGCGCCCAGCCGTCGAAGGCGGCATCGGCCGCGATCACCCGCAGGCCGATCGGTTGCCGCGCCGTCACGGGGACGATATGGATGCCGCGCTCGCGAGCAGCATCCAGCGCGCGGCGCGTGCGTGCGGAGACCTGCGACGAAGAGTCGAGCAGCGTCCCGTCGAGATCAGTCGCGATCAGGCGCATTTCGTCTCGCTTCGCTCGCTCAATGACCGGGGCGCGTCCGCAGCGACCAGCGAAGGTCAGGAGAAGATCATCGGGAGGTCGTCGTCTTCCTCGGCGCCCCCGAGATCGAGTTCGACGACCACCGGCACGTGGTCACTGGGCTGCTCGCCCTTGCGCTCGTCACGGTGGATCGACGCGCCGGTGACAGCGTCGGCGAACGTGCGCGAGCCGAGCACGAAGTCGATGCGGATGCCCTCGTTGCGCGGGAACTTCAATCGCTGGTAGTCCCAGTAGGTGAATCCCTCGGGCAGCAGCGGTCGCACGACGTCGGTCACTCCGGCATCCGCGAATGCGAAGAACGCATCGCGCTCGGCCGGGGACACATGGGTTGAGCGACCGACCACGATGTCGGGGTCGCCGTTGTCATGATCGAACGGGATGATGTTGAAGTCGCCGACCAGGGCGAGCGGCAGCTCGGGGTTCGCCGACAGCTCGGCCGCTGTGGAGCGCCGCAGCTCTTCCAGCCAGTGCAGCTTGTAGGCGAGGTGCGGGTCGTCGAGCGAGCGGCCGTTCGGCACGTACAGGCTCCACACCCGCACACCGCCGACCATGACGCCGAGCGCGCGCGCCTCGAGCGGAGCATCCGGTCCTTCATGCCCCTTCGCGAAGCCCGGCATCCCATCGAACGCCGTGCGCACGTCGGTGACCGGCAGGCGGCTCGCGATGGCCACGCCGTTCCACTGATTCAGCCCGTGCACCTCGACGTGGTAGCCGGCCTCTTCGAACGGCCCGTACGGGAACTGCTCGGGCTTGCACTTGATCTCCTGCATCGCCAGCACGTCGATGTCTTCGCGTACGGCGAACTCGACGGTGCGGGTGACACGGGTGCGGATGGAGTTGACGTTCCAGGTGGCCAAGCGCATGCGTCCAGCCTAGTTGCGGGCTCCGACAGCAGCCGCCTGCTCGGCCTTCTTCTCGCGACGGAGGCCGTGCAGCAGCGGCTCGGTGTATCCGCTCGGCTGCGCAGCGCCCTCGACGATCAGGCGTCGAGCGGCCGTGTACGCGATTCCCGGCTGCGAACCTTCGGGGAACGCCAGCGGCTCGTACGCCGCGTCGCCGGCGTTCTGCGCGTCGACGACCGGCGCCAGACGCTGCAGGCTGTCGTCGATCTGCTCTTCGGTGATCACTCCGTTCTGCAGCCAGTTCGCGAGCAGCTGGCTGGAGATGCGCAGCGTCGCGCGGTCTTCCATGAGACCGACGCCGCGGATGTCCGGCACTTTCGAGACGCCGATGCCCTGATCGATCCAGCGCACCACGTAGCCGAGGATTGACTGCACGTTGTTGTCGATCTCGTCGGCGACGATCTCAGGTGTGAGGTCTCCCGCCGCGGCGAGCGGCGGGACCAGCAGCAGATCCAGCGCGCTCTCGTCGACCGGGGCCAGCGTCTCCCGCACCGCGAACGCGTCGACCTGGTGGTAGTGGAGGGCGTGGAGGGTGGCCGCCGTCGGCGAGGGAACCCAGGCCGTCGATGCTCCCGACCGCACGTGGGCGATCTTCTTCTCGAGCATGTCGTGCATGAGGTCGGGCTCGGCCCACATGCCCTTGCCGATCTGCGCGCGACCGTCGAGACCTGCGGCCAGGCCGATCGCGACATTGCGGTCCTCGTAGGCGGCCATGAACGGCTGCGCCTTGATACCGGCCTTCGGCAGGAACGGCCCGGCGTGCAGCGACGTGTGGATCTCGTCGCCGGTGCGGTCCAGGAATCCGGTGTTGATGAACACCACCCGATCGGATGCCGCGGCGATGGCGGCCGCGAGGTTCACCGAGGTGCGGCGCTCCTCATCCATGATCCCGACCTTCATCGTGCGCGCCGGCAGCCCGAGGAGCTCTTCCACGCGACCGAAGAGCTCCGCGGCGAAAGCGACCTCTTCGGGGCCGTGCATCTTGGGCTTCACGATGTACATCGAACCGGTGCGCGAGTTGCGGCCGCGGTTCGGGCCTTCCAGCTCGGGGATGCTGCCCAGGGCGGTCATGATCGCGTCGAGGATGCCCTCGAATGTCGGCTCTCCTTCCCGGTCGAGCACGGCATCCGTGCGCATCAGGTGGCCGACGTTGCGGACGAACAGGACCGCCCGCCCCGGCAGCGTCAGCTCGCCGCCGTCGACCGTGCGGTACGTGCGATCGGGGGCGAGTTCGCGCGTGAAGGTGCGTCCGGCCTTGGTCACCGTCTCGGTAAGGGTGCCGTCCATGAATCCGCGCCAGTTGCGGTATCCGAGGGCCTTGTCGTCGGCGTCGACGGCGGCGACGGAGTCCTCGAGGTCGAGGATCGCCGTGAGCGCCGACTCGAGCAGGATGTCCTGCACGCCGGCCTCTTCCGTGCGGCCGATGGCGCCCTCGGGGTCGATCACGATCTCGGCGTGCAGGCCGTGGTGGCGCAGCAGCACGGCGGTGGGGGCGTCGGCTTCTCCGGTGAAGCCGACGAAGCCCTCCGGCGCGGCGAGGCGCTGCAGGCCATCGGCACTCTCCACCGCCAACCCGTCGGCGTCGACGAGGTAGCGGGTCGCATCGCGGTGCGAGCCCCCGGTGAGCGGGGCGATCTCGTCGAGGAGGTCGCGGCCACGGGCGACGACGGCGGCGGCGCGAGCGGAGTTGAACTCCGTGCCGGGGGCGAGATCGCCGGTCTGATCGATCGCGTCGGTGCCGTACAGCGCGTCGTAGAGGGAGCCCCAGCGGGCGTTCGCCGCGTTCAGAGCGAAACGGGCGTTCAGCAGCGGGACGACGAGCTGAGGGCCCGCCATCGTCGCGATCTCGGGATCGACGTTCTCCGTCGTCACGGACACGTCTTCGGGGACCGGCACGAGGTAGCCGATCTCGGTGAGCAGCGAACGGTAGGCGTGGGGATCCGGGGTGCCCGGGTTCGAGCGGTGATACTCGTCGATGCGCTGCTGGAGCTCGTCGCGTCGCTGCAGCAGCTGCCCGTTCCGCGGGCCGAGGTCGTGAACGATCGCGCTCACGCCGGCCCAGAACGCCTCGCGGTCGCGCCCGGCATCGGTGAGTGACGCCTCGGCGAACTCCACGATCGGCGCGGCCACCGAAAGGTCGGCACGGGTGAGGTACGACGTCATGTTTGCATTCCTTCTCTTCGGGCGCCGAGGCGCTTCAGGGTCTCCAGTGCGATCTCAGCATCCTGGACGGGAGAGCCGCCGGCCACCCCCAGTCCGCCGACGTGCTCGTCGCCGAAGAAGATCGGGACGCCTCCGTCGATCGTCGTGAGGGCGCCGCCGGTACCGAGCGGCAGGGTCGTGCTGAGCGCTTCCGGGAGCATCCCGGTGCGGCGGCGGGTGGATGCCGACGTCGCGGCCTTGCGGCGGCTGGTCTCGGCGCTGTGCGGTGTGGCCCCGTCGGACATGCCGTAGGCGATGAGTGTCATCGAGGGATCGGCGACGGCCACGACCGTCTTCACTCCGTCGCGTTCGCCCACCTCCATCGCGATGGTGACGGCGCGCAGGGCCGTCTCGTAGTTGATCGCGGCGATCTGGCGGTGGGTAGACATGATGTCTCCTCTTCTCGATCTCAACTATTCACACAGCGAATGCGAACTTCCGCATGACGGAATCATATGACATCGCGCGAAGCAGGTTCAACCGCGCCTTCTACACTGGATGCCGTGACCGCACTCGACGCAGACCGTCAGACCCTCCTCGATCTCATCAAGGACGAAGCCGTGTTCCACGGCGACTTCACTCTTTCCAGTGGCAAGAAGGCGACGTACTACGTCGACATGCGCAAGCTCACCCTCGATCACCGGGCGGCCCCGGCCATCGGGCGCATCATGCTCGACCTCATCGGCGACCTCGACATCGTCGCCGTCGGCGGCCTGACGCTCGGCGCCGACCCCATCGCGAACTCGGTGCTGCACGCCTCGGTCGCCGCCGACCGGCCGCTCGACGCGTTCGTCGTGCGCAAGGAGCCGAAGGACCACGGCCGCGGCCGCCAGATCGAGGGCGCCGACGTCAAGGGCAAGCGCGTCGTCGTGCTCGAAGACACCTCCACCACGGGTCAGTCCGCGCTCAAGGCCGTCGAGGCGCTGCGCCGCGAAGGCGCCGAGATCGTCGCCGTCGCCGTGATCGTCGACCGCAAGACCGGCGCCCAGGCCGCAATCGAAGCCGAAGGCCTCGAGTGGCGCGCCGCCTTCGACCTCGACGACCTCGGGCTCGACCCGCAGTGACCCGCTACGCGCTGGCCGTCGACGTGGGCGGCACGAAGATGGAGGCTGCGCTCGTCGCGGAGGACGGCACGCTCGTCGACGGCAGTCGCAGCAGGCAGGCGACGGGCCGCGAGGCGACGTTCGATGCGCTGACCGCCGCCGTGCAGGAGATCGTCGCGCACGCGCTCGCCGCCCTGCCGCACGATGCCGAGATCGTCGGCGCAGGCGTCGGCAGCGCAGGCCCCATCGACCGCGCTGCCGGTGCGATTATGCCCGTCAACATGCCGCTCGCCCGCGGCTTCAGTCTCGCCGCGGCCGTGCGTGCGGCGGCATCCGCTGTTCTGGGTCGAGACGTCCCGACGGTGCTCGGGCACGACGGCGGCGCGCTCGCGCTGGCCGAGTCCTGGCTCGGTGCCACGAAGGATGCCGGGGCGTCGCTCTCGATCGTCGTCTCCACCGGTGTCGGCGGCGGCTTCGTCGTGAACGGCGCGTACATCCCGGGCGCGACGGGCAATGCCGGCCACCTGGGTCAGGTGCGTCGTGAGGGCGGCCTGACGCTCGAGGAGATCGCGTCCGGCCCGGCGAGCGCAGCCTGGGCGCAGCAGCAGGGCTGGAGCGGTGCGACCGGGGAGGACCTGGCCCGGGATGCCGCGGCGGGCGTCGCGGTCGCCCGTGCTGCGATCGAGCGTTCGGCGAAGGCCGTAGGAGAGGCTCTGGCGGATGCTGCGACCCTGGTCGACCTCGACACCGTCGCCATCGGCGGAGGGTTCTCCCGGGTCTCGACGGACTACATCGATCTGGTGCAGCAGGCTCTCACCGCGAGCGCCGCGCACGAGTACTCGCGTCGGGCCCGCGTGGTGCGCTCCGGGCTGGGCGACGAAGGACCCCTGATCGGCGCCGCTGCCCTCGTCCTTCGGTAACCGCTCCAGCGAGCTTCCGCACGCCATGATCAGTGGTGCGCGCTGACGAGGTGACGCGGCGGCCCCTCGAGTCTCGCGATCGCGATCTTCACCCCGGTGACCTCGTCGGCGAGAGCGTCGATGCGGGCGCTGAGTTTCTCTTCGACGGAGTCGATGCGGGCGCTGAGTTTCTCTTCGACGGAGTCGATGCGGGCGCTGAGTTTCTCTTCGACGGATTCGATGCGGGCGCTGAGTTTCTCTTCGACGGAGTCGATGCGGGCGCTGAGTTTCTCTTCGACGGAGTCGATGCGGGCGCCGAGCTTCTGATCGCCCGAGTCGATGCGGGCGCCGAGCTTCTCATCGCCGGCATCCATGCGCTCGCAGAGCCGGAGCTCCATGGCGTCCATCCGGCGGACGATCCAGGCGAACCCCGCGAAGAGGGCTGCGCCGAGCATCAACACCACGCCGGCGGCGCTGATGACGATCGCGATGATCTCTGCAGACACGTACACGCTCCCATTGTGCAGCTGGATGACGGGATATGCCAGCAGACTATGACTACCCACCGATATTCCCGGTGAACTGGGCTATTCCGTGACGGCAGTGGTGGATAGTGCCGAGATTCGCACTCCCTGTGGAGGACAAGTCACGCTCATCCGTTCACTCGCCTAACAAAAGCCGCGTTACGCTCGAAGCAGGCCACGGAAGGACCCTCATGCGCGTACTCGGACTGCTCTCGGGCACCTCTCACGACGGCATCGACGTCGTGGTCGTCGACTTCGAAGAGACGCGTGGCGCCGTGCGTGGGACCGTCCTTCACGAAGACAGCGTTCCCTACGCCACGGCACTGCGCGCGCGCCTGGTGGCCGCCCTCCCGCCGGCGTCGACGACCTTCGCAGAGGTGTGCGAACTCGACACGCTGATCGGACAGGCCTTCGCTCAGGTGGCCGTCGAAGCCGCGGCGGCCGTCGGCGGCGTCGACGCGGTGTGCACCCACGGACAGACGGTCTACCACTGGGTCGACGGCGATCACGCCCTCGGCACCCTGCAGATCGGCCAGCCGGCCTGGATCGCGGAGGCCGTCGGAGTACCCGTCGTGTCCGACGTGCGGATCCGCGACATCGCGGCCGGAGGACACGGCGCTCCGCTGGTCTCGTTCCTCGATGAGCTGCTGCTGCGCGGTCGGCCTGGAGTCTCCGCCGCACTGAACCTCGGCGGCATCGCGAACATCACGATCGTGTCGAGCGAGGGGACAGCCGACGAAGTCGTCTCGGCCTACGACATCGGCCCCGCAAACGCCCTGGTCGACGCCGTGGTCACGACCGAGAGGCTCAACCCTCTCGGCTACGACGCCGACGCGGCGATCGCCCGGAGCGGGGCCGTCGACGAAGCCCTGCTGCAGACGCTCCTCGCCGACCCGTACTACGCGCTGCCCGCTCCCAAGAGCACCGGCAAGGAACACTTCCACCTCGCGTACGTCCGTTCCCATGCTGCGGGCCGCGACATCACCACGCCCGATCTCATCCGCACCCTCACCGAGCTCACCGTGCAGACGGTCGCACGCGACGTGCGGGATGCCGGGGTCGGATTCCTCGCTGTGTCGGGCGGCGGCTGCCACAATCCACTGATCATGGACGGCCTGCGCGATGCCCTCCCCGACGTCGCCGTCGTGCTCGCCGACGAGCTCGGCGCTTCCGTCGACAGCAAGGAGGCCATACTCTTCGCCCTCATCGGCTGGTGCACCATGCACGGCGTGGCCGCCGTGCGCCCCGGCGCAACCGGGGCGCGAGCCCCCCGCGTCCTCGGAACGATCACCCCGGGTGCAGGACCTCTGCGGATGCCGGAACCGATCGCGGCCGTCACCAGCCTCGCGCTCGGCTGAATCTCGGCGTCAGCGCTTCTTGTCGTCTTCGTCCCAGGGGCCTTCCCACCAGCCGCCCTGCTCCTCGCCCGACCCGCCGCGACGGCGGGAGCGCACGAACTGCACGATGAAGATCGTCAGCGAGCTGAGCAGGATCAGGAAGACGACGAGGAACAGCACGTCGCTCTGGTTCATGGGCGCTTCCCTTCCGTAGCATCCGCCACGATCTTCGCGATGCGTGCCGATCTCGTCTCCGCCCGCTTCGCCATGGCGATGTGGGTGAGTCCGAGCTTCTTCACCGACTTCGGGAACCGGTCCCAGTTCGCCCGCGCCTCCGGAACCGCATCCAGCGCGGCGGCGAACTCGTCGGGCTCGATCCCCGCCTCCGGTCCGTCGAGCACCGCCCACGATCCGTTGGCCTTCGCGACCTCGATCACGCGGATGCCGCCGGCGCGAGCTGCCCGTCACGCTCGAGGTCGGCGATGCGCGCCTTGTTCGTCGCTGCCCATCCGCTCGCAGGGCGCCGCGGTGAGAACCACTGTCCGACGGTCTGGTCGTCGAACGTGCGTACCGGGCCGTCGATCCAGCCGAAGCAGAGGGCCTGGCGAACGGCATCCTCGTAGCCGACGCCGTCGCGGGCGTTGCCGCGCACGCTCAGCAGCCAGACCCCGGCGGCACGCTCGTGGTTCTCGTCGAGCCAGGAACGCCAGGCCGCAGCATCCGCAGCCCTGACCCGCTCGCCGTCGTCAAGCGCGCCCATGGGTCACTTCGTCTTCACCGTCGTGATGGACTCGGTGATCCGTGGCAGCAGGTCGGCGACCGACTGCACGATCTCGTCCGGGCGGAACGGGTACTTCTCGATCTCGGCCTGATCGCTGATGCCGGTGAGCACGAGGATGGTGTGCAGCCCCGCCTCGATGCCGGCGACGACGTCGGTGTCCATGCGGTCGCCGATCATGCCCGTGCGTTTCGAGTGCGCGCCGATCTTGTTGAGCGCCGAGCGGAACATCATCGGGTTGGGCTTGCCGACGACGTACGGCTCCTTGCCCGTGGCCTTCGTGATCAGCGCGGCGATCGCTCCGGTCGCGGGCAGCGGACCGTCGACGCTCGGGCCGGTGGCATCCGGGTTGGTCACGATGAAGCGCGCGCCGCCGATGATGAGGCGGATCGCCTTGGTGATCGCCTCGAACGAGTAGTTGCGCGTCTCGCCGACGACGACGAAGTCGGGGTTCGTCTCGGTCATGATGAAGCCGGCGTCGTGCAGTGCCGTGAGGATGCCGGCCTCGCCGATCACGAACGCCGAGCCGCCCGGGAGCTGCTGCTGCAGGAACGACGCGGTCGCGAGCGCCGAGGTCCAGATGCGCTCCTCCGGCACGTGCAGGCCGCTGGTGCGCAGGCGCGCCGACAGGTCGCGCGCCGTGAAGATCGAATTGTTGGTGAGCACGAGGTAGGGGATGCCGGCCTTCTCCCACCCGGCGAGCAGTTCGGACGCTCCCGGGATGGCGTCGTTCTCATGGACGAGCACACCGTCCATGTCGGTGAGCCAGCATTCGATGTCGTCTCGTTGTGCCATGTGCACAGCCTAGAGGGACAGGGTGTCGTGCGTCTGGCCGTCTACGCGCTCAACCACACGACGTCCGCCGCGCCTTCGGGCAGCGGGGTCGCGGTGCCGTCGAGCTCGAAGCCGGTCGCGGTGAGTCGCAGGGTCGACGCGACCGTGAGCCCCACGGCCTCCAGTGCGCGGAGCAGCTCGGGATCCCGGTCGTCGACGCGCAGCACGCGGCCCTCATGACCGATGGCGGCGTCCGCGAGCAGCACGAACGGCTCCCGCTCGACGCGGCCCGCTGCGTCGGGGATGGCGTCGCCGTGCGGGTCGAAGCGCGGTCGTCCGAGTCGTTCGTCGATGCCCTCGAGCAGCCGGTCGCTGATGGTGTGCTCGAGCACCTCGGCCTCGTCGTGCACCTCGTGCCATCCGTAGCCGAACTCCCGCACGAGCCAGGTCTCGATCAGGCGGTGCCGGCGCAGCATCGCGAGGGCTCGCTGCGTTCCGGCATCCGTCAACCGCACCGCGCCGTAGGGGACGTGCGAGACGAGCCCGGCGGCGGCGAGCTTCTTCACCATCTCGGTGACCGAGGAGGGAGCGATGCCCAGTTTCGCGGCGAGCACCGACGGAGTGATCGGTGCGTCCTGCCACTCGGTGTGCGCGTAGACGGTCTTCAGGTAGTCGTCAGCTGCGGGGGATGCCACGAGAGCCAGTCTAAATCAGGGGTGGCGTTCAGTTCGCGACGGCGACCAGCACGCCCCAGGCGACCTGTCCGGCGAAGAAGATCACGAGGAATCCGAGAAGGGCGCCCGCCAGCGACAGGCGGCCGTCGAACTCGGGGATCTCAGCGATGCCGAGCTTCCGGGCGCGGAACGAGAGCACGAGCGTGACGATGCCGAGAGCCAGCTGCACCCAGGGGCCGCCGACCGGCAGCACCTGCGGGAATGCGATCAGCAGGCCGCCGATCACGCCGGCAGCGAGTCCGCCCCAGCTGAGGAGGCGGACGGTGCGGCGGGCGGTGTCGACGGACATGACATCGAGCCTATCCGCGCACCGGACCCGTTCAGGCCCCGGTGAGCACCAGCCAGAGCAGGGCCCCGTTGAGTGCGATCAGCAGGACGGAGGCGACGATGCCGGCCGCCGTCGTCCACACCCGGTTGGTCCACGCGCCGAGCGTGCGGCGCTGCGCGGTGAGAGCGACCAGTGGGATCAGTGCGAACGGGATGCCGAACGACAGCACGACCTGACTGAGGACCAGGGCGAGGGTGGGATCGACGCCGATGCCGAGGATCACGAGGGCGGGGATCAGCGTCACCAGGCGGCGGGCGAGGAGAGGGATGCGCACGTGCAGCAGGCCGTGCATGATCTCCGCGCCGGCGTACGCTCCGACCGAGGTCGAGGCCAGCCCCGAGGCGAGCAACCCGACGGCGAAGAAGGTGGCGACGACCGGGCCGAGACCTGCGGCGAGGGCGGCGTGCGCACCCTCCAGTGAGTCGGTACCCTCGACCCCCGCCAGGTTCGCCGCGGCGAGCAGCAGGATGGCGAGGTTGACCGATCCCGCGATCACCATCGCGATCGAGACGTCCCAGCGGGTGGCCCGGAGGAGGCGGCGGATGCGCGAGGTCTCGGTGCGGACGGCCTCATCGCCCACGTGGGCCGTGGTGGCGCCGAACCGGTCGCGGGCGAGGGACGAGTGAGCGTAGATCGCATGCGGCATGATCGTCGCGCCGAGGATGGATGCTGCGAGCAGCACGGATCCGGTTCCCTCGAAGCGCGGAACGAGACCCCCGACGACG
The DNA here is from genome assembly GCF_051294855.1 of Microbacterium sp. PMB16. Taxonomy (GTDB): domain Bacteria; phylum Actinomycetota; class Actinomycetes; order Actinomycetales; family Microbacteriaceae; genus Microbacterium. Next base: position 827,098 of record NZ_CP145908.1, on the reverse strand, counting down.
CCGGCGGGTTCCGGCGGCGCCACGAAGACTCCGGCGACGAAGCCCACCGTGATGATCACCATCAGCCCGATGATCACGAACTCGAACGGTCGCGCGCCGCGACGGCTCTGCACCGCGAGCAGGATCATCGACACGGCGCCGGTGATCACGCCTCCGAGCAGCAGCGGGATGTCGAACAGCAGATACAGCGCGACCGCGCCGCCGATGACCTCGGCGAGATCTGTCGCCATCGCGACGAGTTCGGCCTGCAGCCAGTAGGCGCGGCGTGCCCAGGGGCGGCGGAGCCGCGTGCCCAGCACCTCCGGCAGGCTCTGTCCGGTGACGACGCCCAGCTTGGCGGAGAGGTACTGGATCAGCCAGGCCATGACGTTTCCGGCGACGACGACCCACACGAGGAGGTAGCCGTACTGCGCTCCGGCAGTCATGTTGCTCGCGACGTTGCCCGGGTCGAGATAGGCGACCCCCGCGACCAGCGCGGGACCGAGGAGCCAGAGACTGCGGGGAGCGGTCGCCCGGGGGGCGGGCATCAGCATCGCAGAATTTTTAGGCACACCGAAACCTTAGCGCGTTCGTCGGTGTGTCAGAAGACTCTCGCGGCGTCGAGCGGACGCATCGACGGATAGCCTGGCCTGATGGACGAGCAGACCCCGGATGCCGCGGCGACGGCAGGAGTGCAACCGGGCTACGGCGTCGGCCCCTGGCCGGGCGGACAGGAGTCCTGGCCCGCGGGCGAGGAGTACGATCCTGAGCTGCTGGCGCTCGGCGACACCCGGAACGTCATCGACCGCTATCGCTACTGGCGCATGGAGGCGATCGTCGCGGATCTCGACACGCAACGGCATCCGTTCCATGTCGCGATCGAGAACTGGCAGCACGACATGAACATCGGGTCGATCGTGCGCAGCGCCAACGCGTTCCTCGCCGACACCGTGCACATCATCGGACGCCGTCGCTGGAACAAGCGCGGGGCCATGGTCACCGACCGTTACCAGCACGTCGTCCACCACGAAGACGTCGAGACCTTCGCGGCCTGGGCGACGGCGGAGGGCATCCCCATCATCGCCGTCGACAACGTCGAAGGTGCCGTGCCCGTCGATCGCGCCGAGCTTCCGCGCACGTGCGTCCTGCTGTTCGGTCAGGAGGGGCCGGGGCTGTCGGCAGAAGCGCTCGCCGCGGCATCCGCCCATATCGAGATCACGCAGTACGGCTCCACCCGGTCGATCAACGCGAGCGCGGCGGCCGCCGTGATCATGTACGAGTGGTGCCGGAGATACGCCGGCTGATCCGACGCGCGAAACCCTCGACGCAGCGATGCCTCGCGCGTAGCGTGAGAGTCGATCGAGGAGGATCTCATGGCAGGCACGGCATCCATCCACCCCTTTCTCTGGTTCGTCGACAATGCGCAGGAGGCGATGGAGTACTACGTCTCGGTGTTCCCGAACTCGTCCATCGACAAGCTGACCCCCTACCCCGACGAATCGCTCAGCGAGCATTTCGTCGGCATGACCGGGAAGGTGCTGCATGGTGAGTTCACGCTGAACGGCACGCGGTTCGGGTGTCTCGACGGTGGGCCGGAGTTCCGCTTCAACGAGTCGGTGTCGTTCATGATCGAGTGCGCCGACCAGGCCGAGATCGACCACTACTGGCAGGCGCTCTCGGCCGTGCCCGAGGCGGAGGCGTGCGGCTGGTGCAAGGACCAGTTCGGTGTCAGCTGGCAGGTCGTCCCGGCCGGACTCGATGTGCTGCAGCAGCGCCCGGCGCAGATCCAGGCGCTGATGCACATGAAGAAGATCGTCATCGCGGAACTCGAGAGCGCGTGAGCGTCGCGCGCTTGCGACGACGTTTCGCGGAGGCGATGACGTTTCGAGGGACAATCACGGCAGAAGGGTCCGCGGATCGTCGGTGGCTCCGCGAAACGTCGCGGGCCCGCCCTATTCAGGCGCTGGCTGACAACCAGCGACCCGACCTGACCCGCCAGCCCAGCGTCGCCAGCCGCGCGAGCAGGTAGATGCCGAAGAACGCCACCCCGAGCCAGACCAGGCCGGCGGCGCCGTCGACGCCGATCGCAGAGATGATCCACAGCGCCGGGAGGAACGGCAGCAGGCTCAGCACGCCCGCGATCGCGAGGTAACGGGCGTCATTCGCCCCCATCAGTACCCCGTCGAGCACGAACACCACTCCGGCGATGGGCTGCGCGACGGCCAGCACGATCAGCGCCGGCTGCACGAGCGCCGCGATCGCGGGGTCGCCGGTGAAGACGATGCCGAGCACACCGGAGAGCGCGGCGATCACGGCGCCCACGATCACGCCGAACCACACGCCCCAGGCGACCGTGCGGCCGAGCACCCGATGCACCTGCTGCTCGTCTCCGGCGCCGAGCTCTTTGCCGATCAATGCCTGGGCGGCGATGGCCAGCGCATCGAGCGCGAACGCCGCCGCGGAGAAGATGGTGAAGACGATCTGCCACCCCGCGAGCTCTTCGGTGCCGATCCCGGTCGCGACGCCCACTGTCACGAGGAGGGCGGCGCGCAGGCTCACCGTGCGCAGGAAGAGCCAGCCGCCGGAGGTGGCGGTGCTGCGCATGCCCGCGCGCTGTGCGCGCAGCGACGCACTGTGCCGGGTGGCCAGACGCTGCACGACCAGCACGTACGCCGCGACCATGCCCCACTGCGCGGTCACCGTGCCTGCCGCCGACCCCGCGATGCCCCAACCGAGGCCGTAGATGAAAAGCCAGTTGAGCAGCGCGTTGACGCCGAAGCCGAGTCCCGCGATCCACAGCGGGGTGACCGTGTCCTGCATGCCACGCAGCAGACCGGTCGCGGCGAACACGATCAGCATCGCCGGGAGGCCCCACATCGAGATGACCAGGTAGTCGTTGGCCTGCGCGGCGACGGCATCGCCCGCACCGAACAGCGACACGAGCCACGGCGACGAGACGGTGCCGACGGCGGCGAGCACCGCGCCGAGGGCGAGCGCGAGCCACATGCCGTTCACACCCACCGACACCGCTTCGCCCGGCTTCCCTGCGCCGAAGCGACGCGCCACGGCCGGAGTGGTCGAGTAGGCGAGGAAGACCATCAGCCCGACGATCGTCTGCAGCACGGCGCCGGCGATGCCGAGCCCGGCGAGCGGGGTCGTGCCCAGGTGCCCGACGAGGGCGGCGTCGACGATGAGGAATGCGGGCTCCGCGATCAGGGCCCCGAGCGCGGGGACGGCCAGGCGCAGGATCTCTCGATTGAGGGAGAGGCGCGCGGTCATCCCTTGAGCCTATGGCGTGGTGCCGACGCCCCGGTCCATCGCGAAGCGGTCATAGGGTGGAGGGAATCGGATGCTGCGGAGGTGCATCATGACGGATCCTCGAGAGGCTGCGGCGCGGTACCGCGCGAAGCAGCAGCACGACGCGACGGGCGATGACGAAGAAGGCGTCGCACCAGGCGCGGGCGCGGCCGTCGATCGGGCGGCCTTCATCGAGACCGCGATCCAGGTCGCGATCCGCCGCGGAGAGTTCGACGACCTCCCGGGTGCGGGCAAGCCGCTCGAGGGCCTCGGCAGCCACCACGACCCGGACTGGTGGATCCGCCGCAAGATCGAGACCGAGAACATCACCGGGCTCGGACCGCCCGCCATCCTGCTGCGCAACGAGGACCGTGAGCTGGACGACCAGCTCGACCTGCTCGGGCGAGAATCCGATGTGCGCGAGGTGCTCGAAGACTTCAACCGTCGCGTGATCGAGGCGCGCCGCCAACTCCAGGGCGGCCCGCCGGTGGTCACGGCGCCGCGCGACGTCGAGGCCACGGTCGCGGCGTGGGCGACGCGCAGGGCTGCCCGCACCGCGGCATCCGCCCCTGAGCCGCAGCGTCGTCGCCGTCGCTGGGGGACTCGCCGGGCCGAATGAGGGAGGCGGGTCATAGGCTGTTCGCATGACTGACGTTCTTCCCGTGGGCCTTGCCCTTGATGAGTTCAGCTCCGACATCCGCCCGCAGGACGACCTGTACCGCCACGTCAACGGCGCCTGGCTCGATCGCACCGAGATTCCGGGCGACAAAGCCCGCTGGGGGTCCTTCCACCTGCTCGCCGAGCAGGCGGAGAAAGACGTCCGGGCGATCATCGAGGAGTCGCAGGATGCCGCCGACGGCACTCTCGCCCGCAAGATCGGCGACCTGTTCGCGAGCTTCATGGACACCGAGCGCATCGATGCCGCGGGCGTCGCACCGCTCGCCGAGACCCTTGCCGAGGTCGATGCGATCGACAGCATCCCGGCGTTCCTGCGCACGGTCGGCGCCTACGACCGCGACGGCCGCGCGCATCTGATCGGTTTCTACGTCGACGGCGATCCGGGCAACCCCGAGCGCTACGTGCCCGTGCTCGTGCAGTCGGGGCTCTCCCTGCCCGACGAGAGCTACTTCCGCCTCGACACGTTCACCGAGACGCGTGCGGCGTACCGCGCCCACCTCGAACGGCTGCTGACGCTCGCCGGCATCGCGGATGCCGCGGCGCAGGCAGACAGCGCCATCGCGCTCGAGACCGAGCTGGCGGGGCACCACTGGGACAACGTGCGCAGCCGCGACGCGGTCGCCACCTACAACCTGAAGACCTGGGCCGAGATCCAGGAGCTCGCGGGCATCGACCTCGCCCCGTGGCGCGACGCGGTCGCCCCGTCCAACCCGGAGGCGTTCGCCGAGGTCGTCGTCTCGCAGCCCAGCTTCTTCGAGGGCCTCGGTTCGCTCCTCACGGTCGAGCGCCTCGACGACTGGAAGGCGTGGCTCCGCTCGCAGGTCGTGCACGCGGCAGCGCCGTATCTGACCGACGACTTCGTGCAGGAGAACTTCTCGTTCTACGGCACCGAGCTCACCGGCGTTCCCACCATGCGCGAGCGCTGGAAGCGCGGCGTCTCGGTGACCGAGGGCGCACTGAGCGAGGCGATCGGCAAGGTCTACGTCGAGCGCCACTACCCGCCGACGGCGAAGGCCGCGATGGACGAACTCGTGGCGAACCTCATCGAGGCCTACCGGCAGAGCATCACGAAGCTGGAGTGGATGACCGCCGAGACGCGCGAGCGCGCGCTCGCCAAGCTCGACGCCTTCACTCCGAAGATCGGCCACCCCGCGGTCTGGCGCGACTACTCGCACCTGGAGATCGATCGCGCCGACCTGTTCGGCAACGTGCGCCGCGCGGCGATCTTCGAGCACGACCGCCACGTCGACAAGGTCGGCAAGCCGATCGATCGCGACGAGTGGCACATGCCGCCGCAGATGGTGAACGCGTATTACAACCCGTCGATGAACGAGATCGTGTTCCCCGCGGCCATCCTGCAGTACCCGTTCTTCGACGCGTCCCGCGATGCCGCTGCGAACTACGGCGGCATCGGCGCGGTCATCGGACACGAGGTCGGGCACGGATTCGACGACCAGGGCAGCCGCTACGACGGCGAGGGACGGCTCCAGGATTGGTGGACGGATGCCGATCGCACGGCGTTCGAGGAGCGCACCAAGGCGCTGATCGCGCAGTACGACGAGCTCGTCCCGGAAGGGCTCGACGCCGAGCACCACGTGAACGGCGCTCTCACCATCGGCGAGAACATCGGCGACCTGGGCGGTCTGGGCATCGCGCTCAAGGCCTACGAGCTGTCGCTCGCCCCTTCGTCGGGCTCAGGGACCGTTGAGGGGCCCGTCATCGACGGCCTCACCGGCGTGCAGCGGCTGCTGCTGTCGTGGGCACAGGTCTGGCAGCAGAAGAGCCGTGACGCCGAGACGCTGCGGCTCCTGACGATCGACCCGCACTCGCCGAACGAGTTCCGCTGCAACCAGATCGTGCGCAACATCGACGCCTTCTACGACGCGTTCGGCGTGAGCGAGGCTGACGCGCTGTGGCTCCCGCAAGAGTCACGGGTGACCATCTGGTGACCAATCACCGCAGTCTGTGAGGCTTCCCCCGGCGGCGGGGTTACGATATCCCTGCCGCTGGGGAGCGCTTCCCCTCCGCATCCCGCAATCCCCATCCCCCTAAGGATCACGCGTGGGCACACCCGAGCCTTTCGAAGGGTTCCACAACACCCCGGCTGCGGCCCCCGCTGACGGACGCCGGTCGCAGCGCGCGAGCAGGAGGCTGCCGCGGCGGGCCGCCATCGGACGTCGATCGTTCACCTCGACACTGCGGTCACTCGAGACGCTGGCGGATGCCGGAGCGCAGGTCTCCGTGCACGTCGTCGACCTCGACAATCATGTGCACGTGCTCGCCGGTGACGACCACGTCACCATGCCGATCGCGGGTCTCGGTGTCGTCCCCCTCCTGATCGAAGTGGCAGCGGGCTTCGAGAGCGGCGCCCTGGATCCGTTCGAGATCATCGACCGCGAGACCGTCGACGCGGTCGAGAGCTCGGGGCTGTGGCGACACCTGCACGCGCCTGCGCTTCCTCTGGAAGATCTGGCCGTGCTGGCAGCCACCGCGGGCGACCCGATCGCCGTGAACGCCCTCCTGCAGAAGGTCGGGCACGACCGCGTGCGCGAGCGCATCGAATCGCTCGGATTGCGGCGCACGGCGGTGCTGGACCGCTTTCGCGATCAGCGCGGCCCCGACGATGCCCCGCAGGTCGCGGTGGGTTCTGCGCGGGAGCTCGCCGGCCTCTTCTCGGCGCTCGTGAACTCCCAGGTCGTCAACGCCGCCGTCAGCGCGCAGGTGTCGGAGTGGCTCAGCCTCAACCAGGACCTGAGCCTGGTCGCGGCCTCCACGGGTCTCGATCCCTTCGCGCACGATCATGATGCGCACGGGCTGCTGTTCGTGAACAAGACCGGGCGGGACCGCGGCGTGCGCGCCGAGGCGGGAGTGCTCGCCGGGCCGCGGGCAGGCGTCGCCTATTCGCTGATCGTCTGCTTCGACGACCTCTCGATCACCCATCGGCTCCGCGCCCACGACGCCTTCCGCGTCCTCGGGGTCGAGCTCATGGAGTACACGCACTGACGCTCTCGCTCAGAGTCCTCGAGCTGGCTGACGGGTGTCAGTTCGGCAGCGACGGATGCTGCTCGGCGCTGTGCTGCCTCGGGATGAAGAGCGACAGCACCACGGCGACGAGCCCCGCCGCGATCGCCAGCCAGAAGCACACCTCGAACGCCGCTCGCGTGGGCACGGCGACGCCGTCGACGTCGACGCTCATCGCGGCGAGGATGCCGCCCATCACGGCGGAGGCGCTCGAGGTGCCGACCGAGCGGAACAGCGCGTTCAGACCGTTCGAGGCGCCGGTCTCATTCGCCGGGACCGACCTCATGATGATCATCGGCATGGCGGCGAAGGTGAAGCCGATGCCCACGCCGATCAGGATGTTGCCGACGAAGATGTGCCACACCTCGCTCGACCAGAGCAGCACGAACAGATAGGCGAGCACGATCGCCGCCGCGCCGACCGTGAAGAGAGGGCGAGGGCCGACCGTGCGCTCGAGTCGCCCGGACAGCGGCGAGATGAACATCATCACCAGACCTGCCGGCATGACCACGAGCGCGGCGCCGACCATGTCGAGGCCGAACCCCGAGCTCGAGGTGGGCATCTCCAGCAGCTGCGGGAAGGTCACGTTCGAGGCGAACAGGGCGAAGCCCATCCCGATGGCGGCGATGTTGGTGAAGAGCACGGCGGGCCGCGCGGCGACGCGCAGGTCGAGCAGCGGGTCCTCGGTGCGCAGCTGGTACCAGCCCCAGATCAGCAGCACGACGACCCCGCCGATGATGCAGGTGAGGGTGAGGGGTGCCGTCCAGCCCCACTCCGCCCCGCGCGAGACGAAGAGCAGGATGCCGGTGAGGCCGATCGCGAGCCCGATGGCCCCGATCACGTCGAGTCGGCCGGGGAAGCGCAGCACATCTTCGGGGATGAGCGCCAGCACCAGGGCGAGTCCGATGATCCCGAGCGCGGCCGCGAGCCAGAACAGCATGTGCCAGTCGGCGTGCTCGGCGAGCAGCGCGGCAACCGGCAGCCCGATCGCACCGCCCACGCCCATCGTCGCGCTCATCAGTGCGACCGCGGTGCCGAGCCGTTCGGGCGGCAGCACGTCGCGCATGATCGCGATGCCGAGCGGCACCACGCCCGTCACGGCTCCCTGCAGGGCGCGGCCGATGATGACGCCCACGATCGACCCGGAGAGCGCGGCGATCAGAGATCCGACGACGAGCAGCGCCAGGAGCACGATGACCACGCGGCGCTTGCCGTACATGTCGCCGAGGCGCCCCGAGATCGGCGTGGCCACGGCGGCGACGAGCAGGGTGATCGTGACCACCCAGGTGGTGTCTTCGCGAGACGCGTTCAGGAGCTGCGGCAGCTCGGCCTGCAGCGGCACGACCAGCGTGAACATGAACGAGGAGCAGAGCCCGGTGAACGCGAGGACTGCGACGATCGCCCATTTCGGCGGGGTGCGGGAGAGGCGCTTCCTGGCTCTGTCGTCGTTCGCACCCACCGACCCAGGCTATCGGCGCCCGCGACATCGGGGGCCGAACCGCCTGACTAACATGTGGTCATGGTCACGAGCAGCGTCGCTCCGGACGATCCCGCCGCCAGCCGCGGCATCTCCCGGCGTACCCAGTCCGACATCTACCGCGCGGGCATCAGCGGGACGAAGCCCACGGTGCCCATCGACACGGACGCGCTGGAGGCGGCCGCCCGCAAGGCGCTGAGCGCCGAAGCCTTCGCGTACATCGCCGGCGGCGCGGGCGCTGAGCGCACGATGGCGGCGAACCGCGCGGCGTTCGGCCGCTGGCAGGTGTGGCCGCGGCCGCTCCGAGACGTCGCGGAGCGAGACCTGAGTGTGGACTTCCTCGGGACGAGGCGCCCGACCCCGCTGCTGCTCGCGCCGCTCGGCGTGATGGAGATGGCGCACCAGGAGGCCGATCTCGCGGTCGCGCGGGCGGCAGCATCCGTCGGTGTGCCGTACACGTTCTCGAACCAGGCCTCGTTCCCGATGGAGCAGGTGGCGGATGCTGCGCCGCACGGCGCGCGCCTGTTCCAGCTGTACTGGTCGGCGTCGGACGACCTGAACCGCTCGCTGCTCGCTCGCGCCGAAGCATCCGGGTGCGAGGCGATCGTCGTCACTGTCGACACGCACCTGCTCGGCTGGCGCACTCGCGACCTCGACCTCGCCTATCTGCCGTTCACCCGCGGGATGGGCATCGCGCAGTACACGAGCGACCCGGTCTTCCAGCGGCTCGTGCGGGAGCGGGCGGCGACGCCGAAGACGGATGCTGCCGCCGTCAAGGTGACGCCGAAGGCGGTCGCCGCGGCGCTCACGATCGCACGGAAGGGCTCGGCGCTCACGGGAGGAGGGTCGCTGCGCGACAACCTGCGCTCGCCGCTGCCTCGGGCGGCGGTCGAGACGTTCCTCGACGTCTTCTCGACCCCTGCGCTCACCTGGACCGACCTCGTCAGAGCGCGCGAGTGGACGAGCCTGCCGATCATCGTGAAGGGCATCGTGCACCCGGACGACGCCCAGAGCGCCCTGGATGCCGGCATGGACGGGATCTGGATCTCGAACCACGGCGGCAGGCAGGTCGACCAGTCGGTACCGACGCTCGACGTGCTGCCAGAGATCGCCCAACGCGTGGCCGGACGTGTGCCGATCGTCTTCGACTCCGGTGTGCGTGGTGGGGCGGATGCCGCCATCGCCCTCGCGCTCGGCGCCACGGTCGTCGCGCTCGGGCGGCCCTACGCCTACGGCCTCGGCGTCGCGGGGGCGACCGGTGTGCGCGAGGTCGTGCGCAACGTGCTGGCCGAACTCGACATCACCCTCGGCCTCGCGGGCCTGACCGCGGTGTCGCAGCTCGATCGGAACGCGCTGCGTGAGGTGTGATCCCGTGTCCGAATTCCTCGAACGGCCGCAAGAGGGGCAGACTGGGTTCGTGCGAACCATCCGTGATCTCGACACCGTTGAACTCATCCTCGACGCGCAGGGCCTGCTCGACTCCATCAGGGGTCCGCAGCGCGTCGTCGATGCCGGCACTCTGAGGGCCCTGCAGCAGTCAGGGAACTACGTCGTCGGGCTCTTCGACGGCGAGGGCGACGATGAACGCATGGTCGGCGCGTCGATCGCCTTCTTCGGCGAACCCGGCCGCCGTGCGATGCACTCGCACATCACCGCGCTGATCCCCGAGTACCGGGGTCGCGGCTGGGGCCGCGAGCTCAAGGAGCACCAGCGGCAGTGGGCGTTCTCCCGCGATGTGGGACGCATCACCTGGACGTTCGATCCGCTCGTCGCGCGCAACGCGCACTTCTTCCTGACCGTGCTCGGCGCGCGCGTGACCGGCTACTCGGTGAACCGCTACGGCATCTTCGGCGGCGGCGACGCGGGCGACGAGAGCGACCGCCTCGACGTCGCGTGGGCGCTCGCCGACATCGCCAAGCCCCCGGCATCCGACGCCGTCGTCGAGACCCTCGAGATCCCCGACGACATCGAGTCGCTGCGCGCGACCGATCCCGCAGCCGCGCACGAGTGGCGCACGCGGCTGCGCGCGGAGATGGAAGTCCTGCTCGGCCGCGGCCTTCAGGTCGCGGGCTTCGACGTCGAGCGGGGCTACCTCTTCACGGAGTGAGGCCGACGCTCAGCGCACCTCGCGCATGAGCTTCAGCACCGGCTTCACGGCCAGGAGCAGCCCGATTCCGACGACGACGGCGATGCAGCCCAGGATCGCGAAGTACGGCACCTCGTTCTCGGGGTCGTAGAACTGGACGAGCTCGCCGGAGATCGCGGTGCCCAGCGCGATCGACAGGAAGAACAGCGCCACCATCTGGGTGTGGAACGCCGCCGGGGCGAGTTTGGTCGTGACCGACAAGCCCACCGGGGACAGCAGCAGCTCCGCCACCGTGAACACGAACAGGATGCCGACGATCGCCAGCATCGGCGTGGTGTTCGCGCCGCCGTTCGCGAACGGGAGGAACAGCAGGAATGCGGATCCCATGATGATCGCGCTGAGGCCGAACTTCACCGGCGTCGACGGCTGGCGGGCGCCCAGGCGGGTCCAGATGGCCGCGAAGACACCGGACAGGATGATGATGAAGACCGGGTTGATCGACTGCACGATCGACACGGGAACCTCGATGCCGAACAGGTTCCGGTCGAGGCGCTTGTCGGAGTAGATGGTCAGCACGGTGAACTGCTGCTGATAGAGCGACCAGAACGCGACGCTGGTGACGAACAACGGTAGGAAGCCCCAGACGCGCGAGCGCTCGGTCGCGTCGATCCGGCGGCTGCTCAGGATGACCGCGAAGTAGGCGATCGCGGCGACGACGGTTCCGCCGATGACGATGGTTGCGAGGTTGTCGGCGCGGATCACTCCGACCAGCACGAGCACCGCGATCAGCGCGATCGCGGCGACGGCGATGATCACCACGAGGCGATAGCGCGATGCAGGAAGCGGGTTCGGCACCTTCCGCGCTGCTTCAGGGAGTGAGCGGCGTCCGAACGAATACTGCACCAGGCCGAGCGCCATTCCCACGGCGGCCAGACCGAAGCCCCAGTGGAAGCCCAGCGTCGACTGCAGGATGCCGGTGAGGATCGGTCCGAGGAAAGCGCCGAGGTTGATCCCCAGATAGAACAGGGAGAACCCGGCGTCGCGGCGGGGATCGTCGGGTTTGTAGAGGGTTCCGACGACCGATGTGGCGTTCGCCTTGAGCCCGCCGGAGCCGAGCGCGACGAGCACCAGACCCACACCCACGCCGAGCACGCCGGGGATCAGTGCGAGCGCGATGTGCCCGGCGACGATGACGACGGCGCTGAAGAACAGTACGCGCTCCGAGCCGAACAGGCGGTCTGCGAGCCACGCGCCGAGGATCGTGGAGAGATACACGGACCCGCCGTACGCACCGACGATGCCGCCGGCCACCGCTTCCGGGATGCCGAGGCCGCCCTGCGTGGCCGAGTAGTACAGGTAGATCAGCAGGATGCCCTGCATGCCGTAGAAGCTGAAGCGCTCCCACATCTCCACCCCGAAGATGTGGACCAGCGACCAGGGCTGTCCGAAGAAGCGGGTGTTCTCGTCGCGACTCGGGCGGGCGGTCTGGGAAGTGCTCATCCTCCGACGCTACTCTTCCCCGCGGATAGAATGGCAAGGCCCGCCTTCCGGGCAATCTCCCGCATCCGACCATTGGAGCCACCATGGCCGAACAGTCCCGCCTCGACAAGGTCATCGCCCTCGCCCGCCACCGCGGGTTCGTGTTCCAAGCGGGTGAGATCTACGGCGGTTCGCGTTCGGCCTGGGACTACGGCCCCCTCGGTACGGAGCTCAAGGAGAACATCCGTCGGCAGTGGTGGCAGACCTTCGTCCGCGGCCGTGGAGACATGGTGGGCCTCGACTCCAGCATCATCCTGCCCAAGCGCGTGTGGGAGGCGTCCGGTCACGTCGCCACCTTCACCGACCCGCTGGTGGAGTGCCTGCAGTGCCACAAGCGCTTCCGCGCCGACAACCTCATCGATGACTTCGAGGCACGCAAGGGCCGCAAGGCCGAGAACGGTCTGGCCGACATCCCGTGCCCGAACTGCGGCACCAAGGGCCAGTACACCGAGCCCAAGGCCTTCTCCGGTCTGGTGAAGACGTACCTCGGCGTCGTGGACGACGAGTCCGGCCTCTACTTCCTGCGCCCCGAGACCGCGCAGGGCATCTTCGTGAACTTCTCGAACGTGCTCACGGCGAGCCGCAAGAAGCCGCCGTTCGGCATCGGCCAGGTGGGCAAGGCCTTCCGCAACGAGATCACCCCCGGAAACTTCATCTTCCGCACCCGCGAGTTCGAGCAGATGGAGATCGAGTTCTTCACCCCGCCCGCTGAGGCCGACCAGTGGTTCCAGCACTGGGTCGAGGCGTGCTGGAACTGGTTCATCGATCTCGGTATCGACGCAGACAACATGCGCCAGTTCGACGTGCCGGAGGATGACCGCGCGCACTACTCGGCCGGCACGATCGACGTCGAGTACAAGTTCGGCTTCGCGGGCAAGGAGTGGGGCGAGCTCATGGGCGTCGCGAACCGCACCGACTACGACCTGTCGAGCCACAGCGAGGCATCCGGTCAGAGCCTGACGTACTTCGACCAGGCGACCGGCGAGCGGTACACCCCCTACGTGATCGAGCCCTCATTCGGCCTCACCCGCGCGATGATGGCGTTCCTCGTCGACGCATACCGCGAGGAGGAGGTGCCGAACGCCAAGGGCGGCACCGATGTGCGCACTGTGCTGAAGCTCGACCCGCGCCTCGCTCCGGTCAAGGCCGCGGTGCTGCCGCTGTCGCGCAACGAGAAGCTCTCGCCGCTCGCGCGCGAGGTCGCCGACACGCTCCGCAGCTCCTGGTCCGTCGACTTCGACGACGCCGGTGCGATCGGCCGTCGCTACCGTCGCCAGGACGAGATCGGCACCCCGTTCTGCGTCACGGTCGACTTCGACTCGCTCGACGACCGGGCCGTCACCGTGCGCGACCGCGACACGATGGCGCAGGAGCGCGTCTCGATCGACGAGCTGCACGCGTATCTCGCCGAGCGCCTGCGCGGCGCCTGACACCGCTGCACTCTTCTCGCGCCAGAGCCCCCTTCGATCCGAGGGGGGGCTCTGGCGCTCTCTGCGTGCCGCTGCTAACGTCGTGGGCGATGGGTACTCTGATTCGATAGACCGGGACGCTGCGTCGAGATCTCTCCGCAGCGGGTCCTGAGCGAACGAGGCCGATGACCGGCGCGTTCGAGGTCCCGAACATCGCGCGTTCACGAACGCGCTTCACTGCGGTGCATCGCCCGCGCCGCGGAGAGGTCTCTTCATGTACCCATCTGCTCTTCATCCGTCATCCCCCTCTGGGGCTCTGCGCGCTCATCGCGTCTGCGAGCTGCGGGCCGCCTCCATCCGCTTCGCCGAACGGATCGTGCTCGACGGGGTCGACCTCGTCATCGGCCCGACCGATCGGCTCGCGATCATCGGCGACAACGGCGCAGGGAAGTCGACTCTGCTCGCCCTGCTCGCCGGATCCGTCGTGCCCACGGCCGGTGAGGCCCGGGTCGTCATCCCCGGCGGTGTCGCCTGCGCGCTGCAAGACCCGCGATTCCCCTCCGGCGCCCGCATCCACGACGCGATCGACCTGCTGCTCGCGGGGCTCCGGGAGCTCGAGCGCGAGATCGAACGGGCGTACCGCTCGCTCTCCGAATCTGAAGTCGGAGCACAGGATCGGGTCCTGGCCGAGATCGCCGACCTGCAGGACCAGTTCGATGCGCGGGGCGGCTACGACGTCGACCGGCGCGTGGACGCGGCCCTGGATCGGCTCGGGCTGGGGGACCTCGATCGAAGCCGCCCGGTGGCGGAACTCTCAGGCGGCGAGCGCGCCCGACTCGCACTCGCCGTCGCCCTCTCCGCACACGCCGAGCTTCTGCTCCTCGACGAACCGACCAATGACCTGGATGCGGCGGGAATGGTCTGGTTGGAAGAAGGGCTGCGGGCACACCGCGGTGCGGCAGTCGTGGTCACGCATGACCGCGACTTCCTGGAGCGGTTCGGCGTCGACATCGTGCAGGTGCAGGATGGCGCGCTGCGTCGGTACGGCGACGGGTACCGAGGGTTCCTTGCCGCCCGCGCGGCCGAGAGGCAGCGCATGGCTCGACGCCACGAGGCGTGGAAGGAGGAGCTCGCACGCAACGAGGCGCTCGTCGCCGCCAACTCCTTCCGCCTCGCGAGCATCCCGCGGAAGCTGGAGCTCGACGGTTTCGGGCATGGTGCGTTCCGAGCGCGCAGCCGGGATCACGGGGCGATGGGACGTATCCGGATGGCGAAGGAGCGCGTCGCCCGTCTGAGGGCCGATCCGTGTCCTCCCCCTCCGGAGCCGCTTCGATTCACAGCGGGTCTGGCCGAGACCGGCGCCCAGGGAGGGCAGCTCCTCTCATTCGACGGCGTCCGGCTGTCCAGCGGCCCGTCCCTCCAGGTGGACGGGTGGACCGTGCGCGCGGGTGAAAGATGGCTGGTGACGGGGGCGAACGGCGCAGGGAAGACGACGCTCCTCCGGCTGCTTGCGGGTGAGCGGACCGTTGATGCGGGGGAGATCTCTCGTGTTCCCGGGCTGCGAGTCGCCTGGCTGCAGCAGGACGTCGCGTCGACCGGGCCGCGAACGACGGTCGAGACGTTCTCTGCGCGAACGGGGATCGCTCCTGCGGATGCGCCGTCGGCACTGCTGCGGTTCGGGCTGCTGCGAGAGTCGGATCTCGAGCGGCACGCGAGCGCGTTGTCCGTCGGCCAGCGCCGACGTCTCGACCTCGCCGTCGCCCTCGCCGTTCCTGCTGACATCCTGCTTCTCGACGAGCCGAGCAATCACCTCGACCCGGAGCTCGTCGAACAGCTCGAAGCGGCGATCGACGATCATCCGGGGGCCGTGGTCACGGTCACCCATGACCGGCGCTGGGTCGATCGAGCCCGCCGTCGCGCGGGCTTCGGCCGTGTCGTCGTCGTGGACGGCGTCGCGCGCGTCGAGGCTACGCGGACGGCCTGATCGAGGAGGGGAGCGAGCCCGCCACCGCTCGGGCGTAGCGCTCGGACAGCACCTGCAGCCGCGGGATCAGCTCCGGCGGGCTCTCGACGGTGAAGTCCATCATCAGCATGCCGATGTACGCCGCGACCGTGTCGAGACTGTCGGCCCCGGTGACCAGCACGCAGTGGTCTTCGTCGATCGGCTCGACCACGCCGACCGCGGGATGGATGCGGTCGAGCACGGTCTGCGTCGGCGCATCGATCAGCAGGCGCGCATGTACCTGCCAGCCGCTCTCGGCGACGGTGCGCATCATGAAGGCGGTGTAGTCGCCCCCGGGCAGCGGTTGAGGATCGAAGCGCCGACGCGTCGGCATCCGCAGTTCCATCCAATCCACGCGATAGGTGCTCCACTCGTCGTTCTGGGGGTCGCGGCCCACCAGGTACCAGCGACGGTGCCAGGTGAGCAGCCGGTAGGGCTCCACGAGCGCCGGCGCATCCTGGTAGTCGAAGCGCAGCCACTCCTCGTTGCGGATGGCGCTCGCGATCTCGCGGAGGACGCTCCCGTCGACCTCTGGATCGGGCGCGTCCGTGTCGTTGTTCTCGGGGGCGCGGTCGATGGTCGAGCGCAGCGCGTCGACGATGGGTCGCAGGTGGGATGGCAGCACGTGTTCGAGCTTCGCCAGCGCGCGCGCTCCGGATTCCTCGACGCCGGCGATCCCCGCGGCCGCCCGTAGTCCCACCGTGACCGCCACAGCCTCGTCGTCGTCGAGCAGCAGCGGAGGCAGCTTCCCGCCGGCGCCGAGGCGATAGCCGCCCACCGCACCGCGGGTCGCGTCGACCGGGTAGCCCAGTTCGCGCAGGCGATCGACATCGTGCCGGACCGTGCGCGTCGAGACTCCCAGCCGCTCGGCGAGGTCGCGTCCCGAACGTTCAGGACCCGTCTGCAGGAGCGCGAGGAGCGACAGCAATCGCGCCGTGGGATCGGCCATTTTCTTCCTCCGAAAGAAGTTCTTTTATTAGGAACGAATCCAGCCTAATAGGCTCGTATCGTCGTAGACATGAACAACACGAACCTCACCTTCAGCCCCTTCACCGTCTCCGTCTCGGCCGCCGAGGTCCAGGACCTCCAGGACCGCCTCTCCCGCACCCGGCTGCCGCAGCCGTCGCCGACCGACGACTGGGATGCCGGCACGCCGAACTCGTACCTCCGTGAGGCGATCGACGCCTGGCGTTCGTTCGACTGGGCGGCCGCCCAGGAGCGCATCAATGCCGTCCCGCACTTCACCACCGAGATCGAGGGTCAGACGATCCACTTCATCCACGTGCGCTCCGCCCACGAGGGCGCGACCCCGCTGCTCCTCGCGCACACCTACCCCGGCTCGGCCGTCGACTATCTCGACGTGATCGATCGCCTGGTCGACCCGGTGGCCCACGGCGGCCGCGCTGAGGACGCCTTCGACGTCGTGATCCCGGATGCTCCGGGCTACGGCTTCTCGCAGCCACTCGCCTCCGCGGGGTGGAACACGGCGAAGGTCGCTGAAGCGTACGACACCCTGATGCGCGGCCTCGGCTACGACAGCTACGGCATCCACGGTTCCGACAACGGGGCGATGGTCGCCCGTGAGCTCGGGCTGCTGAACCCGGAGGGCTTCCTCGGCCTCCACGTGCTGCAGCTGTTCTCGTTCCCGTCGGGCGACCCGTCCGAGTTCGAGCGTCTCGAGCCGCAGGACTACGCGGGTCTCGAGCACATGCAGTGGTTCCAGTCGGTCGGTGGGTACAACACGATGAACTCGTCGCGTCCGCAGACCGTGTCCGTCGGCATCAGCGACTCGCCGATCGGACTCCTCGCCTACAGCGAGCTGTTCAACTCGTTCGGCAACGGTACCTCGCTCGTGTCGCTCGAGAAGATCCTGCTCGAGGTCAGCGTGAACTGGTTCGCCAACGCGGCATCCGGAATGAGTCGCAGCTACCTCGAGAACGCCCGCGCCGACGCCGGCGAGGGTGAGGAGGCAGCGCCGAAGATCAACGCCGCGCCGACCGGAGTCGCCGTCTTCAAGGACGACTTCCAGACGATCCGGGTCTTCGCCGAGCGCGACAACTCGAACATCGTGCACTGGAGCCGGTTCGACGAGGGTGGGCACTTCGCGGCCCTCGAGCGTCCCGACGAGCTCGCCGGCGACATCCGCGCCTTCTTCGCCGGGCTGCGCTGAGTCCGACCACTCCGAGACCCCGTCCCGCTGATCTCAGCGGGGCGGGGTCTCGTCGTGCAGGTCGAGCCACATGATCCGGAGACCCACATCGCCGTCGACCGGATGCCGGAACGCGCCGGGCGCCACGCCGATCGTGCGGAATCCCAGGTCCTCGTACAGGCGGACGGCGGCCTCGTTCGTGTCGACCACCGCGTTGAACTGCACCGCCGCGAAGCCGCCTCGGCGCGCCCACGTGATCATGTCCTCGACGAGCGTCCGGCCCACGCCGCGCCCTCTCGCGGCCGCATCCACCATGAAGCTCGCCGACGCCACGTGCGATCCCGGGCCCGGACGATTCGGGTACATGTTCGCAGTGCCGAGCACCCGATCTCCGGCGACCGCGACGACGGTCCGTGCCGGGGCGTTCAGCATCCACATCCGCTGTGCGTCTGCCTCGCCCATGCCGGGGTCGTAGGCGAACGTCGTCTGCTCGCGGATGACCTCACGGATGATCGGCCAGATCTGGGGCCAGTCGTCTCCGGTGGCCTCGCGCACCGTGACGGTGCTCAGCTCCGCACCTCGATCTGCACTTCGTCGGTGCCGCCGGATTCGGCCCACGCGAGCGAGCGTTGCAGGATGCCGCGGAGCACGTCGAGGTCGACCTGTTCGAGGTCTTTGATGTAGACGCAGCTCGCACCGGTCGTGTGCGGGCCGAGCTGGGCGAGCGCCTCGGAGTGGGCGTCGGTGCCGTCGAGCAGGTACACGGTGGTCGAGGCTTTGCGCGGGGCGAACGCGAGGATTCCGGTGTCGCCCTCGGTGCCGGTCGGGTAGCGGTAGTGCGCCGAACCGAAGCCGACGATCGTGCCCCAGGTCGCGGGCTCGCGGCCGGAGACCTCCCGCATCAGCGCCGTGAGCGTTTCGGCGTCCCGGCGGCGCACCGCGGGGGAGGAGCGGGCGATGAGTCCCGCGACGTCGGTACCTGTGGGTTCCATCAGGAGTCTCCGTTCCGTTCGTTTCCTGCCCAGTCGGTCGGCGTGGATCAGAAATGTCGCCGGCCGCGCCTCGTCCGCTGCATTTCTGATCCAGCGCGGCTCCGCGGGCTCAGCTCGCCGCCTTCGCGGCGGCCTTCATGGCCTTCTTGTGCTCGCGCACCTTCGTGAGTGACTCGGGTGACACGATGTCGGCGACGCTGCGGAACGACCCGTCCTCGCCATAGGCGCCGGCCGCCTCGCGCCACCCTTCGCCGGTGAAACCGTACTGCTTGCCGAGGAGTGCGAGGAAGATCTTCGCCTTCTGCTCGCCGAAGCCCGGGAGCGACTTCAGGCGCTTCAGCACCTCGGCTCCCGACGGCGGGGTCTCGGAGCCTGTCGAAGGGCGCGTCCACAGCGCGCTGGCGTCGCCGTCCCAGTCGTCGACGAGCGTCTGGCACAGGGTCTGCACGCGCGTGGCCATCGATCCGGGGAAGCGGTGCACCGCGGGAGTCTGCTGGAACGCCGCGAGGAACTCGTCCGGTGCCATGCCCGCGATGGCGGCGGCATCCGTCGCTCCCGTGCGCTGCTCGATCTTGAGCGGACCGGCGAACGCCGTCTCCATCGGGACCTGCTGATCCAGCAGCATCCCGACCAGCAGAGCCAGCGGGTTGTCGGTCAGCAGGGCATCGGCGGCGGTGTCTCCGGTGATGTGAAGGGCCATGTTCCCAGTCTCCCACCGTGAGGGCGCGCTATGCGATCGACGATCTCGGTTCTTCGGCGGCCGGTTCCGCCGGCGTGATGCCGTACAGCGTGCCGAGGGCGGCGGCGAACTCGTCGGCGCGTCCGGCGGCGGCGAGCTCGTGCGCGCGGGTCGTCGGGGTGTGCAGCAGCACTCCGGAGAGGTGACGCAGCGCCTGCTCGACGCGGCCGTCGTCGTCGCCGCGGGCCCGGGCGCGATCGATCTCGCTCTCCAGCAGGGAGAAGATGTGCGAGCGCAGCGCGACGACCGAGGGCGTCACACTCTGGCGAGCGCCGACGACGTGGAACGTGTCTGCGGCTTCGCGCACGACGCTGCGCGCAGCATCCGTCGCCTGGAGTTCTTCGAGCGGGGCGTGCAGGCGGATGGTCTCGAGGTCGAGCAGGGCCACGCCCTCGAGCGCGGCGACCGCGGGATCGACGTTGCGCGGCATGCCGAGGTCGACGACGAGCTGACTGTGCGGGCCGACGGGGCAGCCGGTGGCGGCCAGCGCGACCGGATGCTGCAGATGCTCGGGCCCGAGCACGGGCTCGGTCGCCGTCGTGCAGGTGATGAGCAGGCTCGAGTGCGCTGCGGTGCGCGCGTACTCGGCAGACGTGACCGGACGGATGCCGTGCTTCGCAGCGAACGCCTCGGCACGGCCCGATGGGGAGAAGACGGAGATGTTCACGGCACCGCGCTCGCGCAGCGTGGCGAGGGTGACGGCGGCGTAGGCGCCCGTGCCCACCAGCAGCACGCGCTCGGCGGACCAGTCGGCGATGCGGCTGTCGGCCAGCTCCAGTGCGAGGCGTACCAGCGAGCGGCCGGCGCGACCGAGCGCGGTGACGTTCTTGACCTTGCGCTGCGCCTGGCTGGCGCGCTGGAAGAGGCGCTCGAGCTCGGGGGAGGTGGTGCCGTCCTTGCGGGCCGACTTCAGGGCGCGACGGACCTGGCCGGCGATCTCGCCCTCGCCGGAGACGACGGATTCGAGTCCGGATGCCACGGAGAAGAGGTGCTCGGCGACGCGTCGCCCGGAGTGCACCGTGTAGGCGCCGTCGAATTCGGCTGCGGAGACGCCCGTGGTCGACTCGATGGCTTCGAGGACGGCTTCGACGCCGATCGCGCCGGCCGCAGTGACGGGCTCGTCCATCTCCACGTAGGCCTCGAAGCGATTGCAGGTCGCCAGAACGACCGCACCCTGCACGCACGGCGTCATGTCCACCACAGTGGAGGCGACGTCGTCGGGGGTGCGGCTCAGGCGTTCGAGCAATTCGAAAGAGGCGGTCTTGTGACTCGCCGTCACACACAGCAGCACCCCACGATTCTACCCGCCCGCGGGACATGGCGTCTCCGCGGACTCATAACGACCGGATGGGAGGATGGGGGCATGGCCCTCTCCGATGCTCCGCTGCTGCGCGCCCTCGCCGGTGTCCGCCCCGATCGCACCCCGGTGTGGTTCATGCGCCAGGCCGGCAGGTCGCTGCCGGAGTATCGCGAGCTGCGGGTCGGCACACGGATGCTGGACGCGTGCCTCACGCCGGAACTCGCGGCCGAGATCACGCTGCAGCCGGTCCGTCGGCACGGCGTCGACGCGGCGGTCTTCTTCAGCGACATCGTGATCCCGCTGCGCCTCGCGGGTGTCGAGGTCGAGATCGAACCGGGGCGCGGACCGGTGTTCGCGAACCCGGTGCGGACGGCATCCGATGTCGACCGGATCACGGCCATCGATCCGGATTCGCTCGACGGCACGGCGATCGCCGAGGCGGTCGCCATCGTCACGGCCGAGCTCGGAGACACGCCGCTGATCGGCTTCGCCGGAGCCCCGTTCACGCTCGCCGCCTACCTCGTCGAGGGCGGCCCGTCGAAGGAGCACCTGCGGGCACGGGGCATGATGCACGCCGACCCGGACTCGTGGAACCGTCTGGCCGGCTGGCTCGCCCGCGTCTCCCGCCGGTTCCTGGAGACGCAGCGCGATGCCGGAGCATCCGTCGTGCAGCTCTTCGACAGCTGGGCCGGATCGCTCAGCCCGGCGGACTACCGCGCCTTCGTCGCGCCGCACTCGGTCGCCGCGCTCGAGGGCATCGGCATCCCCACCATCCACTTCGGCGTCGGCACGGGGCCGTTCCTCGCCGACATGCGCCTGGGCGGGATCGCCGACGGGGTCGGCGTCGACTGGCGCCAGCCGCTCGACGAGGCCGCGGCGATCCTCGGACCCGACGTGACGGTGCAGGGCAACATCGATCCCGCGCTTCTCTCAGCTCCCTGGGAGGTGCTGGAGGCGCACGTCCGCGACGTGCTCGAACGCGGCCGCGCGGCGCGGGCGCACATCGTCAACCTCGGCCACGGTGTGCCGCCGGAGACCGATCCGGATCAGCTCACCCGCATCGTCGAACTGGTTCACGCCGAGCGCTGAGTCCGGCGCGCGATCCGCAGGTCGGACAGCCCGAAGCGCCCATCGGGGAGGGCTGCACGGATGCGCTCGTCGCTGAACGGACGGGACGGACGGATGCCGGCCGGCACCTCCGGCGCGGGCGGAGCGGCCTCGCTCACGCCTTCCGCGAGCATCCGCGCCTGGGCCTTCGCGACCAGCGGCACGACCATCGTCCACTCGGTGAGCTGCGCCAGGATGCGGATGATCCAGGTGGGCACGGGGAGGTAGGCCGGACGACGCCCGGCGACGCGGGCGATGCGGCGGATGGCCTCGCCGAGCGTGACCTCATCGGCACCCATCACCGCGACCGTGGGCTCCTCGATGCGTCCTTCGAGTGCGGCGACGAGCACATCGACCGCGTCGTCGACGGGGACGGGTCGCGCAGTGCGCTCGCGGTATCCGACGGTCCAGAAGAACGGCAGCGTCCGCACCGCGCGGGTGACGTGATCGACCATGTGGTCGCCGGGGCCGTAGATCATGCCGGACTTGAGGATCGTGTGCGGGATGCCGGAGCCCCGCACGATCTCCTCGGCCTCCCACTTGGACTCGTGGTAGCCGGAGCCGCAGTCGGGCCGTGCCCGCAGGAAGCTGACCAGGACGATGCGCTGCACACCGGCGCGGCGCGCGGCTTCGACCACGGCCCTGGTGCCGTCGACGTGCACGCGCTGGAAGGTCTGGTCGCCGATCTCGCGGTTGATGCCCGCGCAGTGTGCCACCGCATCGCAGCCCTCGAAGGCCGCGGTCAGCGCATCGACGTCGGTGATGTCGGTGCCGCTGCGGCGGGAGATCGCGACCGCGTCGTCGCCGAGGCGTTCGGCAAGATTCCGTCCGACGAATCCGGTGCCCCCGGTGATGGCGACTCTCATGACGACACTCCTTCGCTTATTAGCTATTGGGCTAAAGACTATCTAGCGAAAGTGCTATATTGCAAACATGACAGACAGCGCATCCGACATCTTCGCGGCGCTGGCCCACCCGACCCGGCGCCAGATCCTGCAGGACCTCAAGGTCGGCGAACTCGCGGCCGGGGAGATCGCCTCGCGGTTCTCGGCAAGCGGACCGACGATCTCGCGGCACCTGAGCGTGCTGCGTCAGGCCGGCCTCGTCAGCGAGCGACGCGACGCGAACCGCATCCTCTACTCCCTGGTCGGCGAACGCCTGGCGCTGTCCGTCGGCGACTTCCTCTCCACTGTCTGCCCCGAGCAGATCGTGCTCCGGGAGGTCCGCAAGCGCGGCCGCGGCAGTACGGCGCCCGTCGAGGCCTGATCCGCCCCGATGCGAGAATTGACGGCATGACCGCCGATCTTGCCCGCGCCGAACCCGCCGACCTCGCCGCACGGGCTGCCCGTCGGCACGTCGTCGTCATCGGCGGTGGCATCGGCGGCCTGATCGCCGCCCGCGAATGCGCGAAGATCGGCATGCGCGTCACCCTGCTCGAGGCGTCGGATGCTGTCGGCGGTGCGATCCGGCAGGCCGAGCTCGACGGGGTCGTGATCGATGCGGGAGCCGAGAGCTACGCGACCCGCGGCGGACACGTGCGCGCCCTCCTGGGGGAACTCGACCTCACCGACCGCATCGTCGCGCCCGAGGCCGGTGGCGCCTGGCTGGCCGGCATCCCCGGTGTCGGTGCGGCTCCACTCCCGGTCGGAGGCCTCCTCGGCATCCCGGCGAATCCGTTCCAGGAGGACGTCCGTCGCGTGATCGGCTGGTCGGGCGCCTGGCGCGCGTATCTCGACCGGGTGCGGCCGCCACTGACCATCGGGCACCAGCTCAGCCTCGGCCGGCTCGTCGCGTCACGTATGGGCGCCAAGGTGCGCGACCGTCTCGTCGCGCCGGTCACGACCGGGGTCTACTCCGCCTCACCCGACGATGTCGACGTCGATGTGGCGGCGCCGGGGCTCAACGCCGCCTTGACCCGCGTCGGCTCGCTGTCCGGCGCCGTGCAGGCGCTGCGCGACGATGCCGCCGCGCGAGCCGCGAAGGCCGGCGGCACCGAGGTCGCGAAGGCGCCGGGCGCTGCAGTCGAAGGGCTGTCCGGAGGGATGAGCGTGCTGGTCGATGCGCTGGTCGCCGATCTGGGGCAGCTGGGCGCGGAGGTCCGCACCGGCGCGCGCGTCCTGTCGGCGACGCGCGCGGGCGAGGCGTGGACGATCGGTGTCGAGAGCGTGGCGGATGCCGAGGCGACGGAGTCTCCGGAGGAGGAGGCCGTTGACCCCGAGGGGGCCGTGGACCTGGAGGAGATCGCGGCGGACGCGGTGATCGTCGCGACGTCGGAAGGGGCTGCTCGCGAGCTCCTCGCCGACAGCGTGCCGGCGCTTGTAGACGCCGAAGAATCGTCGGCACCGGAGATCGAGATCGTCACGCTGCTGCTCGACGCTCCGCAGCTGGCCGCGGCGCCTCGCGGCACCGGTGTGCTCACCGTGCCCGGCAGTCACACGGCCAAGGCGCTCACCCACTCGACCGCGAAGTGGCGCTGGCTGCGCGAGGCGGCGGGCGACCGGCAGATCGTCCGGGTGTCGTTCGGCGCCCAGGGTGAGCCGGCTGCGACCGCGGCGCTCAGCGACGAGGATGCTGCTGATCTCGCTCTGAGCGAGGCGGCGGCGCTGCTCGGGGCGCCTCTGGTGCGAGGCGCACTGATCGCCGCGCACCGTGCGCGCTACGTGCAGTCCCAGCCGGCGTCGATCATCGGCTCGGGTGCGCGGCGGGCGGCCGCACGCGCGGCTCTGCAGGCTGTTCCCGGACTCGCCGCCGTCGGAGCCTGGCTCGCCGGAACGGGGCTGGCGCAGGTCATCCCCGACGCGAAGGACGAAGCCGATCGCCTGCGTCGGGCCCTGTTGTGGGACTGACGAATCGCTATGTGTCAACCCCTTCGCCGTTTAGATGCCGAAATCGGCATACGGAGCTACGCTGGGTACCTGGCAGGCGGGCCTCGCGGCCCCCGGTCGGTGCCCACACGGGCGAATGAAGCCGGAACAACGTGAGGAGACCCCATGAAGGGGAAGATCGGACTCGTCGTAGGACTCGGCGTCGGCTATGTCCTCGGCACTCGTGCCGGACAGGAACGCTACGAACAGATCAAGAAGCAGTGGCTGAAGGTCTGGCACACCGCTCCCGTGCAGGAGCACGTCGGCAAGGTCAAGGATTTCGTCGGTGACAAGGCGGCAGCTGTTCCGGGCGCGCTGTGGACCGGCGCGGTGAAGGTCGTCAAGTCGGTCACGGGCAACGGCAGCCCCGGGCAGAAGCTCGACGCCGTGATCGCCACCGGCAAGGAAGCGGCCGAAGAGGTCGCCGACGCGGCAGAGGACGCGGCCGACGAGGTCAAGGCGAAGACATCAAGCCGCACTCGCACCACCAGCGCCACGAAGAAGCCGGCGCCGAAGAAGCCCGGCGCCTGACATGCCTCGCGGATACCGGGACCGCGCAGACGACAGTCTGCTGACACTGCTGGGCGATCTGCCCGAACTGGTCACGAGGCTCGTCAAGGCCGAGATCGACGCGGCGAAGGCGTGGATCTCGAAGACCGCGAAGGACGCCGGGATCGGCTCTGTCTGGTTCCTCGTCGCGCTGTTCTTCCTGTTCTGGGCCGTGCCGGTCATCCTCGTCTTCGCGATCGCCGGACTCTCGTCGTGGTGGCCGGTCTGGCTGTCCGCGCTCGCCGTCTTCGGCATCCTGATCCTGGCGGTGCTCTTCTTCGCCCTGCTCGGCATCTTGAAGTTCCGCAAGCTCCTCAAGCGGCAGAACCCTGCGCAGGCGGTCGCCGAGGACATCCGAATCGTGAAGGAGGCCGGCGATGACGAATTCTGACTCCCTGGTGCCGCGCACCGTGGTTCCCGCCGGGATCGTCGACGACCGGGAATCGGCGCGCGCCGAGCTGAAGGCGGCGCTGGCCGCGATCGAGATCAAGGGGAACATCCCCCGTCGCGTCGAGAAGGCGTCGACGCGGGCGATCGCGAAGGCGAGGGCCTTCGCTGACCGCAACCCGATCGGCGCAGCAGCGGCCGCGGTGGCCATCGCGGCGACGGTGGGCGGGGCGGTCTGGATCATCGCCCGCGCGCTCTCCCGCTGAGCTCGGTGAGCGCGGAGGACACCGCGTTCGCGACCCCTCCGCAAAGGGGGCAGACTGGAGACATGTCCGAAGAGCGCGAAGAGAACCCGTCCGGATTCACCCTCTGGGCGGTCTGGCGACGCAATCCCGATGTACCCGTCACCGAATCGGACTCGACCGAGCTGGAGACGATCGTCTCCTACGTCGAGGATTCCGGGGTGACCGTCCGCGGCTTCTACGACGTCTCCGGCCTCAAGGCCGACGCCGACCTCATGGTGTGGCTGCACGGCGCGACTGCCGAGGAACTGCAGAAGGCGCTCCGACGCCTCCGGCGCACCGAGCTGCTGCGCTCGCTGCTCCCCGTGTGGAACGTGATGGGCGTGCACCGCGACGCGGAGTTCAACCGCGCGCACGTGCCCGGCTTCCTCCGCGGCGTCGAGCCCAAGGACTGGCTCTGCCTCTACCCGTTCGTGCGCACGCCCGAGTGGTATCTCGCTCCCGAGGACGAGCGTCGCAAGATGCTCGCCGATCACGGACGCAAGGGCGCGGCCTTCACCGGTGTCATCGCGAACACCGTCGCCGCGTTCGCTCTCGGCGACTACGAGTGGCTGCTGCCGCTCGAGGCCGATGATGTCACCGACCTCGTCGACCTCATGCGCGACCTCCGCTACACCGACGCGCGTCTCTACGTGAAGGAGGAGGTGCCCTTCTACACGGGGCGCCGCCTGCGCTTCGACGAGATCGCGGACGTGCTGCAGTAGGTCGCGCGATGAGCACCCCGATCCGCCTGGGAACCCGGCGCAGCGCGCTCGCGCAGGCGCAGTCCGGTCATGTCGCCGCCGCCCTCGAGAAGGTGTCCGGTCGTCGAGTAGAGCTCGTCCCGATCACCAGCGAGGGTGACACGAACCGGGCGTCGCTCTCCGAGATCGGCGGCCAGGGCATTTTCGCCACCCGCCTCCGCGAGGCGCTCCTCGCGGGGGAGTGCGACTTCCTCGTGCACTCCCTGAAGGACCTGCCGACTGCGATTCCCGAGGGTCTCGTGATCGCCGCGACCCCGCGGCGGGAGGATGCCCGCGATGTCGTGCTCACGCGCGACGGGGTGCCGCTGCATGAACGGCACTCGGGCAGCACGATCGGCACCGGTTCGCCGCGGCGCATCGCGCAGGTGCATCGCCGGGCGCCGCACGCCGAGGTCGTCGACATCCGCGGCAACGTCGACTCGCGGCTCGCTCGCGTCGCGTCGGGCGAGCTGGACGCGGTCATCCTCGCGGCGGCCGGGCTGTCGCGGCTGGGATCGGACTCACCGCTTCGACGTGAGGAGCTCGGCCTCGCCGAGTGGCCGACGGCGCCGGGCCAGGGTTCGCTCGCGGTGGAGACGCGGGCGGATGCTCCGGCAGAGCTGCTCGCGTCGCTCGCGGCGCTCGACGACGCGGAGACGCGGCTGGCCATCACCGTGGAGCGCGCGATTCTCGAGGGTCTGGATGCCGGTTGTCAAGCCCCCATGGCCGCGCACGCCGTGGTCGAAGGGGCCGCGATCCGCGTCAGGACGGTGGTTTACGCCGCCGACGGGAGCCGTCGGATCGGTCTCGACGTCACGGAAGACCTGAACGGGGAGTATATTCGTCGGAACGGCAGTGGCAATGGAGCGGATGCTGCCGATGGTGCAGACCCGACGTACGCAGCGCGCGAGTTCGGGTTCACTGTTGCCCGTCGGCTGCTCGATCAAGGGGCGGCTGGACTCGTCACCCGAGAGCATTCCTCATGACATCCGATACGAAGCAGGACCGACCGTTGGACGGCTGGCGCATCCTTGTGCCCCGCGGCGGGCCGTGGGGCGACGGCGTCGCCGCGAGCCTCCGCGCCCAGGGTGCGGTGCCGGTCGTCGCGCCACTCATCAACTTCGCACCGACCACTGATCAGGCGGGCCTCGACGGCGCTCTCGAGCAGCTTGCCGCCGGCGCCTTCGACTGGCTGACGGTCACGAGCGCCACCACGGTCGACGTGCTCTTCGCGCATCGGGCGGTCGTTCCGCGCTCGACGCGGATCGCCGCCGTCGGGGAGACCACGGCGGCTGCGCTGCAGGCCGTCGGTTACGAGGTCGCGCTCGTGCCA
Source organism: Microbacterium sp. PMB16 (assembly GCF_051294855.1). Taxonomy (GTDB): domain Bacteria; phylum Actinomycetota; class Actinomycetes; order Actinomycetales; family Microbacteriaceae; genus Microbacterium. Next base: position 799,166 of record NZ_CP145908.1, on the reverse strand, counting down.
GAGCAGGACAACTCCGCGGAAGGCATGGCCGAGCAGCTGATCGCTCTCGAAACCGAGCCCCGTCGCATCCTGGCGCTGCGCAGCGAGATCGCGAAGCCGGTGCTCAGCACGCTCCTCTCGAGCGCCGGGCACGATGTCGCCAGCGTCGTCGCCTATCGCACCGTCGGGGTTCCCGTCACGGAGCGCATCCGCCGCGATGTCGAGAACGGGCGCATCAACGCGATCCTCATCACGAGCGGCTCGGTCGCCGAGCAGGTGCGCGAGCAGTTCCCTGAGATTCCCGACGAGACGCTGCTGGCTGCGATCGGTCCGCGTACCGCGCAGGATGCACGCAGGGCCGGGCTCCCTGTCTCGGTCGTCGCCGACCGGCAGACGGTCGACGCCCTGATCGACGCGGTCTCGCACTTCACACTTCCGCACGCGGCCGACGAGTTCGCGCCGTGAGCTTCCCCGAAGTCCGGATGAGGCGTCTGCGCCAGTCGCCGGCCGTGCGCAATCTCGCGCGCGAGACGTCGCTGCAGCCGGGGCAGCTCGTGCTGCCGATGTTCGTGCGCGAGGGCCTGACCGAGCCGGTCGCCATCGGGTCGATGCCGGGCGTCGCCCAGCACTCACTCGATTCGCTGCGTTCTGCCGCGGTCGAGGCAGCAGAGGCCGGGGTCGGCGGCGCGATGCTGTTCGGCGTGCCGGCGGTGCGCGATGCGCGTGGCTCCGGAGCCGATGACCCCCGTGGCATCCTCAACGTCGCGACCGAGGCCCTGGCCGCCGAGGTCGGCGACGCCTTGGTGGTGCAGACCGACCTGTGCCTCGACGAGTTCACGGACCACGGCCACTGCGGCGTGCTCGCTTCCGACGGTTCCGTCGACAACGACGCCACGCTCGAGCGCTACGAGTCGATGGCGCTCGCGCAGGCGCGGGCCGGATCGCAGCTGCTCGGTCTTTCGGGGATGATGGACGGCCAGGTCGCGGTCATCCGCGCGGCTCTCGACGCCGAGGGCTTCGCCGACACCCTTCTCCTTGCTTATGCGGCGAAGTACGCGAGCGCGTTCTACGGCCCGTTCCGCGAGGCCGTCGACTCTCAGCTCACCGGCGATCGGCGCACCTATCAGCTCGACCCGGGCAATCGCCGCGAGGGTGTGCGGGAGGCTGTCGTCGATGAGGCGGAGGGCGCTGACATCGTGATGGTGAAGCCTGCGATGTCGTTCCTCGACGTGCTGCGTGAGGTGCGCGACACCGTGCGTATTCCGGTGTGGGCATACCAGGTGTCCGGCGAGTACGCGATGATCGAGGCTGCTGCCGCGAACGGCTGGATCGATCGCCGGGGCGCGGTGCTGGAGTCGCTGCTGTCGATCCGTCGCGCCGGTGCGGACGCCGTTCTGACGTATTGGGCGACCGAGGCCGCCCGCTGGCTGCGCGACTGACTCGCGTCGCGCATCATCCGAGGAGTGTGCTGTGACCGACCGCAATGACGACCTGTTCTCTGCTGCCCGCGCGGTGATCCCCGGTGGGGTGAACTCGCCGGTGCGCGCGTACGGCTCGGTCGGGGGCACGCCGCGATTCCTCGCCTCGGCGAAGGGTGCGACCGTGACGGATGCCGCCGGGCACTCGTACGTCGATCTCGTCGCCTCATGGGGCCCTGCCCTGCTCGGGCACGCGCACCCCGAGATCGTCGCTGCGGTGCAGGAGGCTGCGACGCGGGGGCTGTCTTTCGGGGCGCCGACCGAGGGCGAGGTCGAACTCGCTGAGCTGATCGCGGATCGGGTGCGGTTCGGTGACGTCCGTCCGGTGGAGCGGGTGCGCCTGGTCTCGACCGGGACCGAGGCGACCATGACGGCGATCCGGCTGGCTCGCGGCGCGACGGGACGCGACCTGCTGGTGAAGTTCGCCGGTCACTATCACGGCCACTCCGACGGGTTGCTCGCCGAGGCGGGTTCGGGTGTCGCGACGCTGGCGCTCCCTGGTTCTGCGGGAGTTCCCGCGCCGGTCGCCGCCCAGACGCTCGTCATCGGCTACAACGACCCCGAGGCTCTCGCCGCGGTGTTCGCCGAGCATGGCCCGCGCATCGCCGCGGTCATCGTCGAGGCGGCGGCGGCCAACATGGGGGTGGTCGCACCGCTCCCCGGTTTCAACCGTCTGATCGCCGATACTGCGCACGCGCACGGCGCGCTGATGATCCTCGACGAGGTGCTCACCGGGTTCCGGGTGCACTCGGCCGGTTACTGGGGTCTTCAGGCCGCGGCCGGCGAGGAGTACGTGCCCGACATCATCGCCTTCGGGAAGGTCGTCGGCGGAGGGATGCCGCTGGCTGCGATCGGTGGCCGCGCCGAGGTCATGGATCTGCTCGCGCCGCTGGGGCCGGTGTACCAGGCGGGGACGCTCTCGGGCAATCCGCTCTCCGTCGCGGCGGGCCTCGCGACGCTTCGTCTTGCGACCCCGGATGTGTACGAGACCGTGGATGCGGCATCCGTTCGTCTGGCTACGCGGCTCGACGCGGCGTTGGATGAGGCGGGCGTGACGCACGCGGTCGCCACCGCGGGCAACCTGTTCAACGCGTCGTTCCGCGCTTCTGCTCCGCGGGACTACGCCGAGGCGCAGGCGCAGGAGTCGTTCCGCTACGCGCCGTTCTTCCACTCCATGCGTGAGCAGGGTGTCGCGCTTCCGCCGAGCGTCTTCGAGGCGTGGTTCCTCACGGCGGCGCACGGGGAGGAAGAGCTCCAGGTCATCGAGGCCGCTCTCCCGGCTGCTGCGGCTGCTGCGGCGGCCGCGCGGCCCTGAGCAGGTACTCGCCGGCGTTGAGCTGGTAGCTGGTAGCTGGTAGCTGGTAGCTGGTAGCTGGTAGCTGGTAGCTGGTAGCTGGTAGCTGGTAGCTGGTCAGCGGGGGTCGCGGTCAGACGAACATCACGCGTCGCGGGACGGCGTCGGTGTAGACCCGGTCGAGGGGACTGATCCATTCGATCTCTCCCCCGGGGAGCTGCCGTGCCGACCACCGATAGCTGTCGGGGATGTCGGGATGTTTCAGCACGTGGTGCCCTGCGCAGAAGTGGGCGAGGTTGTCGTTCGAGGTTCTGCCGCCCTTGGCGTGATCGTGGTTGTGGTCGATCTGGCACCGATGCACGGGCATGCGGCAACCGGGGAATCGGCAATGCTGGTCTCGCGCCCGGAGGTGTCGCCGCATCGCCTCGGTGGGCGAATACGCGTCGGTCGCCGTCACCATGCCGGTGTGGTCGAGGAACAGGCGTGACCAGGAGTCCCCGAGCGCGGCGATGGCTCTCGCGATGTCGGGGTGCAGGGGTCCGAATCCATCGAGTTCGGCCGGACGGTCGTCAGCTCCGGCGAGCGTCGACGCGGCGACCGTGACCTGGACTCGGGCCTTGATGCCTTCGAGGCCGGTTCCGCTCGCGGCACTGGGGTCGCTGGCGAGCAGCAGATCGCTGAGGAGATCGGCGCGCACCTGATCGATCGTGCGCTCATCGGCCGGCACGTGCTCGATGTCGAGACTCGGGTCGACCGCGAACGTGCCGCCCTCGCCGTGGATGACGTGCTCGTCGCTCAGCTCGTGGTCGGGCCGGCAGCGGGTGCCGTGCTCGTTGAGGATCGGATCGTCGCGACGAGGGTCGTCGGGGAGGAGGTCGGTGAGGAAGATCGCGTCGGGACCAGCGTCGCGCGCATCGAGAGGGCGCACGGGATCGGCGTCGCGGCGAGCGGCGATCACCTGCTGCGCGAGCTTCGTGAGTCGGTCGAGGATCGCGGCGGCGAGGTGCTCGGGCAACACGACCTGGAGGAGGGCGAGGCCGTCGTCGAGCGACTTCATCGTGACCGATCTCTCTCCGGCGGCCCGGCGGTGGCGATCGGTCACAGTCTCGCCAGCCAGAGATGCGGCGATCTGTCGCAGCAGGGCGCGCGTGCGCATGGGGCAGTCGCGCTCCGCCACGACCAGTGCAGCAGCGTCGTAGAGCGAAAGCGTCGAGGCATCGACCCGCCCGTCGCGGACGGCTTGACGCACGATCGCACCCGCGCGCACGATCTCTCGCACGTGCGCCGCCGTGATGTCGCCGCGATGGAACGATTCGCGAACTGCCGGATGATCGGCATCGAGGAAGAGGGCGTCCGTGAACGCGTACTCGATGCTGCCCTTCGACAGGTGGCCCGCGGCGGAGTACTCCGCGATCATCGATCGGTGGATCGCCTCGCGATGATGCGGATGCTCGCGCACGTCGGCATCGAGGAGTCGCATCCGGTCGGCGAGAAGCGTCGACGCCTCAGCCTCGAGTGCGGCGATTCGGCGCCGCTTCTCCACCCACGCATCGAGGAGCAGTTGTCGCTGCTCGATGTCGTCGATGTGAGTGATTGCCATGTCTCGAGTGTAGTACATATGTTCGAATATGGGAAGAGTCGATTTCAGCGAACTGGTGCGATCCCACAACGGATCGTTGCGTTCCTGTGAGCAACTTCCAGACATCTGGCAGGGGCGCGCTGGCAGACTGGGGGAATGGTGACGTTGCTGCTGGACCAGACGCAACTGGAGGTCGTGCTCTCGCCGATCGAGCGTGCCGCCACCTTCCACCGCCAGAACGTCCGCATCGCCCGTGACACCATCACCAAGGTGCAGCTCACGGAAGACGCGTGGACCTGGTTGCGGGGCGTGCCGAATCCTGGCACTCACATCCCGGGGATCCTCGCCGCGGGCAGCTGGAAGGCGGCGGGCAGCCTGGACTTCGTCCTCATCCGCCGCCGTCGTCCGAGCGTCGTCATCGACCTCGAGGGTGACGAGCAGTACCGCCGACTGATCCTCACCACCAGCCACGGTCTGGCGCTCACGCAGGCGTTGCGTCTCGACGTGTCGACCGAGCCCGCCGACGTCGAAGAGATCGTTGCCACGGCGCCGATCCCCGTGACCAAAGGCAGTCGGCGTCCGGTCATCCGTCCACGACCCGCCTGACGACCCGCCTGACACAGAGAAGCCCTCCGTCACCTTCGGTGCGGAGGGCTTTCTCGTCAGTGGATTCGACGCTCAGCCGTGATGGTGCTCGTCGCCTTCGTGGTGCTCACCTTCGTGGTGCTCGCCTTCGTGCTGCTCCTCGGCGTCGTTCGCGTTCTCCTCGGGAGTCGGGTGCTCGTCGGTCGCCCCCTCGTCGGAACCTTCGTCAGCCGACTCTGAGTCCGCCGCGCGGGGAACGGTGTCGATCACACCGGTCGATGCGACGCTCCACGGGCCGCCCTCGGACGGTGCCTCGTCGGACGGAACGTCCTCGGACGGTGCCTCGTCGGACACTGCCTCGTCCGACGGTGCCTCATCCGACCCTGCCTCGCCGAGCGGGTAATCCTTCGGCTCGTCTTCGTAGTAGGCGCGTGCGGCTGCCGCGAGCATCGTGCTCACTGCGGCGGAGCGGGGGTCGTGCTCGCCGTCCTCGGTCGAGGCGTCGGCCTCTCCCTCCTGCGCATCGCCCTCAGCGGAGTCATCCTCAGCGGAGGCATCCTCCGTGGAGTCATCCTCTGCGGAGTCCGTCGCGCCGAGCTCGGTGAAGAACTCCACACCGACGGGCTCGTCCGCAGCGACGTCGGACTCCGTATCGGCGCCCGCGACGCCGCCGTCTTCGGCCGACGATCCCTCGTCGCTCGCCTCACCCTGCTCGGTGGTGGCGAAGACCTCGGAGACATCATGGCGGGGCTCGTCGGCCTCGCCCTCGGCCTGCGCGGCTGCGGGAGCCGGCGCGGCCGAACCGAACAGGATCTCGTCGAACGAGCGTGCCGGAGCCTCCGGCGCCGAGCCTTCGTCGTGCGCATCGTCGCTCTGCGTCTCGGACGCGACCTCTTCATCAGCGGATGCTGCATCGCCGAGTTCCTCGTCGGCGTGGCCCTCGACAGCCGGGACCGATTCCGCGGCCTCATCCTCGGCAGGTGGCGCTTCAACACCGACGTCCTCTGCGCAAGCGTCGTCCGCCTCGTTCTCGCTGACCGGAGGCGCGTCGGCAGAGCTCACGTCGGCAACGGGTGCGTCAGCAGCATCTTCGTCGACAGTGTTCTCGTCGACAGCATCCTCGTCGTCCGCGTTCTCCTCCGCGGGGCTCTCCTGGCCCTCGGCGGCAGCATCCGGCGCCTCTTCCGGGGTGACGATCCCGGGCAGCGCCGCGGCGCCGACGAGCGCGGCCGCACCGGCCGCACCGGCGACAACGCCGGCCTCCGTACCCGGAACCACGGCATCCCGCGGCACGACGACCTGCTGCGCGGCACCCTCGCTGCGCGGAGCGAACTTGCCGCCGCGCACGAGGTCGATGAACACGTCTTCCAGCGTCGGGCCGCGCTGCACGAGCGTGCTCAGCGCGATGCCGGCCTCTGCGGCGACGGCACCGACCGTTCCGGCGTCTCCACCGCGAACGGTGAGCCCGGAGCGCAGCACCTCGACGTCGAAGCCGGCCGTCGTCAGTGCGGCGGTGAGCGCGGCGCGATCGGCCGCATCCACCACCACGGAACCGGCCTTCGGGTCGGCCAGGGTCTCGATGCCGCTCGCGAGGACCAGCTTGCCCTTCGACAGCACGAGCACGTTGTCGGCGACCTGTTCGATCTCGCTCAGGAGGTGCGACGACACCAGGACGGTGCGGCCCTCATCGGCCAGGCGGCGCATGAGCAGACGCATCCAGCGGATGCCCTCGGGATCGAGGCCGTTCGCCGGCTCGTCGAACACCAGTGCACCGGGGTCGCCGAGCAGCGCGTGCGCGACGCTCAGGCGCTGGCGCATTCCAAGCGAGAAGCCGCCGATGCGGGAGTCGGCTTCGCTGCCGAGGCCGACCTGCGCGATCACCTCGTCGACGCGGGCGAGCGGGATGCCGTTGGCCTTGGCGGCGATCGTCAGCTGACGGCTGGCGGTGCGCCGGGGGCGGTAGACCGTCTCCTCGAGCACTGAGCCGATCGTGCGCAGCGGTTGGCGGAGTTCCGCGAACGCGGTCCCGCCGATCGTGGCAGTGCCGGATGTGGCTCGCACCTGACCGAGCAGGATGCGAAGCGTCGTGGTCTTTCCTGCTCCGTTCGGGCCGAGGAAGGCGGTGACGGCTCCGGGCTCCACGCGAGCGGAGAAGTCGGAGACAGCGGTCACCTCATTGAAGCGCTTCGTCACATTCGTGAACTCGAGCACCTGTCCGTCGGGCATCCGCGACCTCTCGTTGCAATGAACAGTTCCCCCTATCCTGCCGGAAAAGCCCCCGGATCGCGTATTTCGTGCGGATTCGGACCCCGCGGCGACGGGGTAGCCTGGCACGCGTGACCGACTCCACGCCTGCGCCCCGCGTCCTCGTCCGCACGGAAGGCGCGCTCGGACGGCTCACGTTGAACCGCCCCGAGGCGATCAACGCGCTCGACATCAGCATGATCGAGCAGCTCACGCAGGCGCTCACGGCGTGGGTCCACGACACCGATGTACAGATCGTCCTGATCGACGGAGCCGGTGACCGGGGAATGTGCGCGGGGGGTGACGTCCGTGCGCTGCACGCGCAGATCGTCGCCGGTCACGCCGAGCAGACCGCCGAATTCTTCCGGGCGGAGTACGCGCTGAACGCGATGATCGCGGAGTATCCGAAGCCGCTCGTCGCGCTTGCCGACGGCATCACGATGGGCGGTGGCATCGGGCTGGCGGGGCACGCGGCCATCCGGATCGTCACCGAGCGCTCGAAGTTGGCCATGCCGGAGACGCGCATCGGGTTCACGCCCGACGTCGGCGGCACCTGGCTGCTCGGGCGCGCGCCCGGACGGTTCGGCGAGTACTTCGGCCTCACCGGGGCGGCGATGAGCGGAGCGGATGCCGTGCACCTCGGGTTCGCCGACCACTTCGTGCCGTCCGATCGACTCGACGCCCTGCGCGAGGCTCTCGCCTATCGTGCTGACCCGACCGGCCCCAGTGAGATCGTGCTGCTGTTCGATGAGACACCGGAGCCGTCGGAACTGCCCGCATCGCAGGAATGGGTCGACGAGGCGTTCTCCGCGCCGACGGTCGCCGAGATCGTCGAGCGACTGCAGGCGCAGGGGACGACGGATGCCGCGGCCACGGCAGACCTCCTCGAAGGGCTCGCGCCGACAGCGCTCGTCGTCACGCTCGACGCGGTGCGCGAGGCCAGGGAGCTGCCGAACCTCCGGGCGGCGCTGGAGGGCGAGTATCGGCGGGTGCTGTGGTTCGTGAACGAGCACCCCGACCTGGTCGAGGGCATCCGCGCCCAACTGGTCGACAAGGACCGGAACCCGCGCTGGGACCCGCCCACCCTCGCCGAGCTCGCACCGGATGCCGGTGCCGGCGCGCGCGAGTACGTGCCGCCGCATCCGCTCTTCTGAGTCTCCATCCGCGCGAAGAGACCCCGCCACACCGCCGCGAAGAGACGTCTCCATTCGCTCGAATGCAACCTGAGCCGTTCTTCGTCCGGGTGCAGAAACCGCAGGCCGGGGGCGAAAAGGTTCGCTGTCAGCGAAGGTCCTCCGAAAGGGGGATACGAATGTCGGCAGTTCGTGGCACTCTGTCTTGTGGCCGATCGTCGGTCGGCAGCCGTCAGCCGAGAGATCCGCCGTTCCATCCTTCCTAGAAAGTGCGCCTGTGCTGGGAAAAATCCTCGTCCGCTATCTGTCCCGCTATAAGTGGCTGCTCCTGGGTGTGCTGGTCTTCCAGCTCGCCAGCGTCGCCGCGACCCTCTACCTCCCGCGCCTGAACGCCGACATCATCGACAAGGGCGTCGCCCAGGGTGACACCGGCTACATCTGGAACACGGGTCTCTTCATGCTCGCCGTGTCGCTGGGGCAGATCATCGCCTCGGTCGCCGCGACCTACTTCGCCGCGCGTGCCGCGATGGGTGCCGGCCGCGACATCCGCGCCGACGTCTTCAGCCGGGTCAGCGGCTTCTCCGAGCGCGAGGTGTCGGTGTTCGGCGCCGGGTCGCTCATCACCCGCAACACGAACGACGTGCAGCAGGTGCAGATGCTCGCGATGATGGGCGCGACGATGCTCGTCACCGCGCCGTTGCTCGCGATCGGCGGCATCATCTTCGCGGTGCAGACCAACGTCGGCCTCAGCTGGCTCATCGCCGTGGCCGTGCCTGCGCTGCTGATCCTCGCCGCCCTCGTGATCGGCCGCATGGTGCCACTGTTCCGCACCTACCAGGGCCGGCTCGATAACGTGAACCGCATCATGCGCGAGCAGCTCACCGGCGTCCGCGTCGTGCGCGCGTTCGTGCGCGAGCGCATCGAGGAGGAGCGGTTCCGTGGTGCGAACACCGACATCATGGTCGTCGGCCGCAAGGTCGGCTCGCTGTTCGTGCTGCTGTTCCCGCTGTTCATGCTCATCCTCAACGTCACCGTCGTCTCCGTCATCTGGTTCGGCGGCATCGAGGTCAACAACGGCACGGTGCAGGTGGGCACGCTCTTCGCCTTCATGCAGTACATCGGCCAGATCATGGGCGGCGTCATCATGGCGAGCTTCATGGCGATGATGATCCCGCGTGCCGCGGTCTCGGCCGAGCGCATCGGGGAGGTTCTCGACGCGGAGTCCACCATGGAGCGCCCCGAGAACGGTGTCACCGAGTTCCCGGTCCCCGGATCAGTCGCGCTCGACGACGTCGAGTTCACGTACCCGGGTGCTGACGCGCCGGTGCTCAAGGGCATCAGCTTCGCCGCGCAGCCGGGCGAGACGGTCGCGATCGTCGGTTCGACCGGTTCGGGCAAGACGACCCTCGTGTCGCTCATCCCACGGCTCTTCGACGTCTCGGGCGGTGCTGTGCACGTCGGCGGCACCGATGTGCGCGAAGCCGATGTCGAGTCGCTGTGGGACAGCATCGGCCTCGTGCCGCAGCGCCCGTTCCTCTTCACCGGCACCGTGGCATCGAACCTCCGGTACGGGCGGGAAGAGGCGACAGACGAAGAACTGTGGCAGGCCCTCGAGATCGCGCAGGGTCGCGACTTCGTCGAGGAGATGCCAGACGGACTCGAATCGCGCATCGCTCAGGGCGGTACCAACGTCTCGGGCGGGCAGCGCCAGCGGCTCGCGATCGCACGTGCGATCGTGCACCAGCCGAAGGTGCTCGTGTTCGACGACTCGTTCTCCGCTCTCGACCTGACCACCGACGCTCGGCTGAGGCAGGCGCTGTGGCGGGAGCTCCCGCACGTCACCAAGATCGTCGTCGCGCAGCGCGTCTCGTCGATCACCGATGCCGATCGCATCGTCGTCCTCGAGGGCGGCACCATGGTCGGCGTCGGCACCCATGAGGAGTTGCTCGAGACGAGCGACACCTACCGAGAGATCGTCGAATCGCAGCTGGGGGTGGACGCATGAGCGACAACGCTTCGACAGAATCAGGGACCACGTCCCGCAAGAGCCGCGGCAAGGCGGCGGTCGTCGAGCCCGAACTCACCGAAGAAGAGAAGTACGAGGCGGAGCTCGCCGAACAGGCGCGCCAGAACTCGGGCGACTGGGACAGTGTCGCACCGGGCAAGGCCGACAACTTCGGACCGAGCTTCGCGCGGATGATCGGACTGCTGAAGCCGTCGGCCGTGTGGTTCATCTTCGTGTCGATCCTCGGAGCGCTCGGCGTGGTCCTCACGGTCGCGGCGCCGAAGGTGCTCGGCGAGGCGACGAACCTCGTCTACAAGGGGTTCATCTCCATCCAGCTCGGTCAGCCGAACGGTGACTTCCCCGGTTTCCCCGCTGGCACGCCGCAGAATGTCGTGGTCGACGCGCTGAACAGCGCAGGTCAGGCCGACTTCGCCAACCAGGTCGGCGCGCTCGGCGACTTCCAGGTGGGCGACGGCGTCGACTTCGACGCGCTGCGGTGGATCATCGCCGCGGTGCTCGCGATCTACATCGCCGCTGCATTCCTGACCTGGATCCAGGGCTACGTCATCAACGTCATCATGGTGCGCACGATGTGGCGCCTGCGTGAGTCGGTCGAGGCGAAGATCAACCGCCTGCCCCTGTCGTACTTCGACAAGGTGCAGCGTGGTGAGCTGATCTCGCGTGTCACGAACGACATCGACAACATCACGCAGACGATGCAGCAGTCGCTCTCCGGAGCCCTCACCTCGGTGCTCACCGTGGTCGGCGTCCTGGTCATGATGTTCTCGATCTCCTGGCAGCTCGCGCTCGTGGCACTCGTCACGCTGCCGCTGATGGCCGTGATCTTCGGTGTCATCGGTCCGCGTTCGCAGAAGGCGTTCGGCACCCAGTGGCGCAAGGTCGGACGACTGAACGCCCGCGTCGAGGAGGCCTTCTCTGGCCACGCGCTGGTCAAGGTGTTCGGGCGCGAGAAGGATGCGCTGAACAAGTTCCAGGTCGAGAACGAAGAGCTGTTCCAGGCGAGCTTCAAGGCGCAGTTCCTCTCCGGCATCATCATGCCGGCGATGATGTTCGTCGGAAGCCTCAGCTACGTCGGCATCGCGGTGCTCGGCGGACTGATGGTCGCCAGCGGCCAGCTGCGTCTCGGTGACGTGCAGGCGTTCATCCAGTACTCGCAGCAGTTCACGCAGCCGCTGTCCGAGCTGGGCGGCATGGCCGCCGTCGTGCAATCGGGTACGGCATCCGCGGAGCGCGTCTTCGAGCTGCTCGACGCCGACGAGCAGGAGGCCGACGACTCGGACGCTCCGGAGCTCGCCGACGGCAAGGGCGTCATCGAGTTCGAGAATGTCGCGTTCTCGTACACTCCGGAGCGCCCGCTCATCCAGGACCTGTCGTTCCGGGTGGAGCCGGGGCAGACCGTCGCGATCGTCGGACCGACCGGTGCGGGCAAGACCACCCTGGTCAACCTCATCATGCGGTTCTACGAGCTCAGCGGCGGCCGGATCCTGCTCGACGGGCAGGACATCGCAGAGATCACCCGCGACGAGCTGCGCTCCCGCACCGGCATGGTGCTGCAGGACCCGTGGTTGTTCGCCGGCAGCATCCGAGAGAACATCCGTTACGGTCGCTCGACGGCGACCGACGACGAAGTTCTCGAGGCCGCGAAGGCGACGTACGTCGACCGGTTCGTGCACGCCCTCCCCGAGGGCTACGACACGGTCCTCGACGAGGATGCATCGAACGTCTCGGCGGGTGAGCGTCAGCTCATCACCATCGCTCGCGCGTTCGTCGCACAGCCGTCCATCCTCATCCTGGACGAGGCGACATCTGCGGTCGACACCCGCACCGAGCTGCTGCTGCAGCACGCGATGGCTGCGCTCCGTCAGGGACGCACGTCGTTCGTGATCGCGCACCGTCTGTCGACCATCCGCGACGCCGACCTCATCCTCGTGATGGAGCACGGCGACATCGTCGAGAAGGGCACGCACGACGAACTGATCACCGCACAGGGCGCGTACTGGCGCCTATACCAGTCGCAGTTCGAGCAGGCAGCGACCGACATCGACGCCGACGACGCCCTCACCGGGTCGACGCCGGTCGTCATCGCCGGAGAAGCCGACGACGCCCAGGCGGCAGCGGATGACGCGCTGCGTGGAGTCTCGGTCGGGGCACAGGTTCCGGGTGCCGAGACGGCAGCCGCCCAGGCGCTGATCGAAGACGGATCCGACGACTCCGGTCGACGGAGCTGACACCCGTCGTACCCGCACCACGCGAGACGCCCCACCCCACTGCTTCGGGGTGGGGCGTCTCGCGCTTCGCGGATGCGTGAGTCAGGATGCGCGGGTCAGGATGCGCGGGTCAGGATGCGTGAGTCAGGAGCCGTCGATTCCGAGCAGCTCGATCGGATGCGTCAGCCGCCACCAGGCGCTCGGTCCCTCGACGTCCTGCGCCAGGGTCAGCGGTGTCGCGACGGTGCCGAGCGGTCCCACCGTGGTGAGCGTGCCGACCTCGCCGTTCTTCTCGCGCTCGTCGCCGAGGTCGAAAGCAGGAGTCGCGGTCGCGAGCGCGCCGTTCCACAGCACGACATCGGCATCCGCGCCGGCGATCACGTCGACCTTCGTACCCCACAACGTCGTCACTTCACCGACCACCGTGCCCTCGGCGACCGCCGGGCCCTGTGCCTGGAGTGCGGCCTCCGTCTCGGCGAACAGCGCACGCGTCGCGGCCAGGCGCTGAGCGTCGTCGCCCTGATCCAGGACAGCCGCGTACAGATGCACCGTGGTGTCGCCGACGACCACGTCTTTCGCGGTCAGCAGGTTCCAGCCGACCAGCGTGCCGGTCTTGATGCCGACGACACCGGGGTCGGCCAGCATCCCGTTCGTGTTGACGACGGTGCCGGCACCGGGGAGGTCGACCGACTTCGTGCCGACGATCTGCGCGAACACCGGATTCTTCATCGCCCACTCGCCGAGGTCGATCAATGCTTCCGGCGTCGCCACGTTGCGCTCGTCGAACCCGGACGGTGTCACGACGGTGATGCCGTCGAATCCGCGCTCGCGCAGCCAGATCTCGGCGGCGTCGGCGAACTCCTCGTCGGAACCCCAGATCTCGGATGCCAGACGGTCGATGTAGTTGTTCGCCGAGCCCAGCAGCGTGCCCTGCAGCAGCTGATACTCGGTGAGCACGCCGTCGACCGGGACATCGAGCGCTGACTGATCGGCCCGACGGTAGTTCCAGTAGTCCTGGCTGTCCCAATAGTCGAAAGAGAACTCGGGACCCTGCTCGCCGGGAGCGAGCGGCATCCGGTCGAGCACCATCAGACTGCTGACGACCTTCGTGATGCTCGCGATGCTCACGGCGTTCGGAGCGGATGCCGCGACGCTCACGCCCGCGACACCCACGGCCGCGCTGCCACGGCCCGGCCAGGTGACAGCCGCCGCCGGGGCAGGTGTGGTGGCGAATTCCACCGCCTCCACCGTCGGAGCGACCGAGTGCAGCGGCCAGAGCAACGTGGTGCCGGCATACGCTCCGAGGAGGCCGACGAGCGCGCACAAGGGCACGAGGACCCCGGGGCGAGCGATCGCCGGGCGCAGCTTCGCTCCGCGCAACAGCCCTTCCGCGTCGACTGTCTTCGTCGGCTCATCGAGGGTCGCGGCAGGGGAGTGGTGAGCGACCGCTGCCGGATCGACCCACGTCAGCGCCGTGGCGGGAGCTTCGTCGTCAGCCCACTGGGCCTCGGGAGACTCGAGGATCGCTATCGCGTCGTCAACTGGCGCCGTCGGGATCGCTGCGACGACCTCAGTGGCCTCGGCCGCGACGACCTCAGTGGCCTCTGCCGCGGCGGGTGTGCTCTGCACGGGTGCGCTCTCCACAGGGACGTTCGCGGCGGGTGTGCTCTCGGCGGGTGCGCTCTCCGCGGTGAAGAGAGAGTCGACGGAATCAGCGGAGACGGGGAGCACCGGTGCGACGGCCGGCGCGGGTGGGGAGAGTCGCCGGCGAAGAGCGCGTCAGCCGCGAAGGAGGGCCGGTGCCCGTCGTCACCCTCGACGGCGGAGACGGCGTTCGGACGGGTGTCGTCGCTGACGACGCCCGTCGCCTCGTCGGTTGGATCGGAAGCGCTCACTCGCTTACGGTACCGAATCTCTGCGGCGATCTGCGCCGGAGGACCTTCGCGGTGCGGGGGTGTCGTGAGGCGGTAGGATCGTCAGCACAACCACGGGAGTCCGGCGAGCCGGGCTGAGAGGGAGCGAATCGCGCTTCGACCGTCGAACCTGATCTGGGTAATGCCAGCGCAGGGAGGAGTTCAGATGAGTACGTCCACGTCCACATCCGCGTCCCCGAAGACGCAGGGTTCGACTCCCGCCGGGTCGCTCCGCTGGCGCGTCGTCGACATCGTCGTCGCCGCTGTCCTCGGTGTCGCGATCGGCCTCGTCTTCTGGGGCTGGAACACGATCGGCTATGCCTGGTTCGGTGCGGCCGACGCCCTCACGCCCGGTCTCGGCGGCATCGCCGTCGGCATCTGGCTGCTCGGCGGGGTCGTCGGCGGTCTCGTGATCCGCAAGCCCGGCGCCGCCCTCGTCGTCGAAATCGTCGCGGCGATCGTCTCGATGCTGATCGGCAACGTGTGGGGCGTCTCCACCGTGCTGTCCGGCATCGTCCAGGGGTTCGGCGCAGAGCTCATCTTCGCTCTGTTCTTCTACCGTCGTTTCGGCATCGCCGTCGCCGCTCTCGCAGGTGTCGGCGCTGCCGCCGCGGCGTGGGTCTTCGAGCTGTTCTACGGTGCCTCGCCGAACATCCTGAAGTCGGTCGAGTTCAACACGATCTACCTCGTCAGCATCGTGGTCTCCGGTGCGATCCTCGCGGGCGTCGTCGGCTGGCTGCTCGTCCGCGCTCTCGCAGTGACCGGCGCGCTCAACCGCTTCGCCGTCGGGCGAGAGCACGTGCGCGAGGTCTGATCGTGACCTTCGCCGCCCCGGCCCGCGTGCAGGCTGCGGGCTGGGGGTGGCGGTACGCCGGCCGGAAGCGTCCGGCGGTCGCCGATGTGAGCTTCACGATCGAACCCGGTGAGCGGGTGCTCCTTCTCGGCGCCTCCGGTGCCGGCAAGTCCACTCTTCTCGCAGGGCTGGCCGGCGTGCTCGGCGGCGACGACGAAGGCGACCGGACGGGCTCGCTGCTCGTCGATGGCGCGGCTCCCGAGTCGCGGCGCGGTCAGGTGGGACTGGTCCTGCAGGACCCGGATGCGGGGATCGTGCTGTCCAAGGTGGGCGACGACATCGCCTTCGGGTGCGAGAACCTCGGTGTGGTCGCCTCAGAGATCCCCCTCCGTGTCGCGGAGGCGATGGATGCCGTCGGCCTCGATGTGCCACTGGAACGCCCGACCAAGGCGCTCTCCGGCGGGCAGAAGCAGCGGCTCGTGCTTGCGGGCGTGCTGGCGATGCGCCCCGGATTGCTGCTTCTCGACGAGCCGACGGCGAACCTCGATCCCGAAGGCGTGGGGGAGGTGCGGGCGAGCGTGGAGCGTGCTGTCGCCTCGACCGGCGCGACGCTGATCGTCGTCGAGCATCGCACGCCGGTGTGGGTCGACCTGATGACCCGCGTGATCGTGCTCGCGGCGGACGGCGGCCTCCTCGCCGACGGTGCGCCGGACCAGGTGTTCGCCGCACATGGCTCGACCCTCGCCGATGCGGGGGTGTGGGTGCCCGACCGCGGCATCGACCTGCCCGTCCTGCAGCAGGTGACGGCATCCGACGCGCTCTCCGCGTCAAGGCTCGCCATCGCGCGAGAGTCGGCCACGGTCGTGCAGTCGGGTCTCGAGGTGCGCGTGCCGCGTGCGAACGCGACCGTGATCACCGGACCGAACGGAGTGGGGAAGTCGACGCTGGCGTTGACCCTCGCCGGCCTCGTCCCGGAGCACGCCGGTGAGGTGCGGGCTGCCCCGGAACTCGCCGGGCGCCGGGGGCTGCGGCCGATCCGCTGGAGCTCGCGCGAACTGCTCACCCGCATCGGGATGGTGTTCCAGGAGCCCGAGCACCAGTTCCTGGCCCAGACGCTGCGCGATGAGCTGGCGGTCGGCCCTCGCGCTCTCGGCTGGACGCAGGCGCGAACGGATGCTGTGGTCGATGAGCTCCTGGAACGACTGGGCCTCGCCCCGCTCGCGCTGGCCAATCCGTTCACGCTCTCCGGGGGACAGAAACGCCGCCTCTCGGTGGCGACGGTGCTCGCGGGGGCTCCGGAGGTGATCGTGCTCGACGAGCCGACCTTCGGGCAGGACCGTCGCGGGTGGATCTCGCTCGTCGCGCTGCTGCAGGAGGAGATCGCGCGCGGTCGTTCGATCATCGCCGTGACACACGACGACGCGGTGATCCGCCACCTCGGAGGACACCGCATCGACCTGGAGGCCGCGGCATGACCACGACCGACACGGCACGGGCGGTCTGGCTCGACGGAGTCAACCCGGTGACCAAGCTCGTGCTCGCGATTCTGCTCTCGGTACCGCTCTTCGCCTCGATCGACGTCACGAGCGCGATCGTCGCGATCGCGCTGCAGCTCCTGTGCCTGCCCCTGACCGGCATGCGCCTGACCACCGTGCTGAAGCGGCTGCTGCCGATCGTCGTCTTCGCCCCGATCGCCGGCGTGAGCATGCTTCTCTACGCGGAGCCCGCCGGCCGCGTCTACTGGTCGTTCGGCTTCGCCACCATCAGTGAGGGGTCGGTCGCCCTCGCGATCGCGGTGAGCCTGCGCGTGATCGCTCTGGGCCTGCCCACGATCCTCCTGTTCGGCGGCACCGATCCGACGCAGCTCGCGGACGCTCTCTCGCAGGTCGCCAAGCTGCCGAGCCGATTCGTGCTCGGCATCCTGGCGGGCACCCGGATGCTGGGGTTGTTCCTCGACGACTGGCGCACCATGGGTCTCGCTCGCCGCGCGCGCGGCGTCGGCGACCGCGGCGTGCTGCGGCGGTTCTTCTCCATGGCCTTCGTGCTGCTCGTCTTCGCGGTGCGTCGCGGCTCGAAGCTGGCGCTGGCCATGGAGGCACGGGGCTTCGGGTCCGGCATCCCTCGCACCTGGTCGCGGCCGTCACGACTGCACCCGCGCGATGCGGTCGCCCTGGCCGGCGGGCTCGCCATCATGGCCCTGGCACTCACCGCTGCCGTGGTGGCGGGAACCTTCCGCTTCGTGTGGAGCTGAGAGAAGGCCCGGGCCTCGCGCTCCTGATCAGGTCGCGTTCCACAGATTCCGGTAGTACGCGAGGCGTTCGCGGTCGGGCTCGATGCCGTAGGCCTCGATGAGCGCGTCTTCCCATCCCGGGCCGTAGTTCCACTCGGTGCTCATCGAGGCAACCGCGAGATCGGCCCAGCGGTCGGCGGTGCCCAGCAGCGCCAGATCGACGTGCGCCAGCCACCGGCCATCGTGCCCCACGAGCGTGTTGGGGCAGCAGGCGTCGCCGTGGCTGACCACGAGCCGGTCGATCTCCGGTGGAGTGCGGAACGTCTCGGGGACCACGATGCCGCGCCGCTCGGCGTTCGCGATGCGCGACGGCACGCTCCACTCCCACGGGCACTCGTCGACGGGGAGCGTGTCGTGCATGGCGCGGAGCGCCTCGCCGACCGCGCGCACGGCGGCCGCAGGCTCGGCCACCCACCGCGGATCCACGGCACTGAGCCCGTCGATCGCGGCGGTCACGAGCCACTCGTGCGTCTCGTCCTGTCCCTGCACGAGCACGGTCGGCACGGTGATCCAAGCGGATGCCCAGGCCATCCGCTCGGCCTCGTCCTGGAGCGTGAACTCGAGGTTGCGTGGACCCCACTTGATGAAGAAGGGCTCGCCCCCGCCGGTGGCGCGGAACGTCAGCCCGCCGTAGTCGTTGTCCCAGACGCAGACGAGATCGGCGCCGTGGGCGAGCTCCCGCACCTTGTCGGGGACCAGGACGGGCTCGGTGGGGATCGACATGCTTCCATCCTGGCGCACGCCCGAGGGAGGAGGCCGGCTTCGTGACTGCACGGAGAACCACGTAGGCTGAGACTGCGTTCCACGTCATCGGATCGCACGACGACGTTCGAGGGAGAACTTCTGATGCAGATCAGCGGACAGGGCGCGCTCATCACGGGCGGAGCCTCCGGGCTCGGCCTCGCCACGGCGCGACGGCTCACGGCCGCCGGCGCGCATGTCACCATCGTCGACCTGGCCTCGTCGAAGGGTGCCGAGGTCGCGGACGAGCTCGGCGGGATCTTCGTACCGGCCGACGTCACGAACGCCGACGAGGTGCAGGCCGCGGTCGCCGCCGCCCAGGCCGCCGCCCCGCTGCGCGTCGTCGTCAACTGCGCCGGTATCGCCCCGCCCGCCAAGGTGCTCGACCGTGAAGGCGTTCCCGCCCTGCTCGCCGATTTCGAGCGTGTGATCCGCATCAACCTCGTCGGCACGTTCAACGTGCTGTCCCAGGCATCCGCCGTCATCTCGAAGAACGACCTCCACGACGAAGAGCGCGGGGTCATCGTGAACACCGCGAGCGTCGCCGCCTTCGACGGCCAGATCGGGCAGGCCGCCTACTCCGCGTCGAAAGGTGGGGTCCACGCGATGACCCTTCCCGTGGCGCGCGAACTCGCCCGCCACGGCATCCGCGTCTGCACGATCGCCCCCGGGATCATGGAGACGCCCATGCTCATGGGGCTGCCGCAGGCCGCGCAGGACTCGCTGGGCCAGCAGGTGCCGTTCCCCTCGAGGCTCGGCCGTCCCGACGAGTACGCCGCGCTGGTGGCGCACATCGTCGAGAACTCCTACCTGAACGGCGAGACGATCCGCCTCGACGGCGCGATCCGCATGGCGCCGAAGTAAACCCCGACCCGCACATCCGAGGAGCACCCATGTCACTGGCAGGCAAGACCATCCTGATGTCCGGCGGGAGCCGGGGAATCGGCCTCGCGATCGCCCTGCGCGCCGCGGCCGACGGCGCGAACATCGCCATGCTCGCGAAGACCGACACGCCCCACCCCAAGCTCGAGGGCACCGTCCACACCGCCGCGGAGCAGATCCGTGCCGCGGGCGGGCAGGCGCTCCCGATCGTCGGCGATGTGCGCGACGACGACGACGTCACCGAAGCCGTGCTGAAGACGCAGGGCGAGTTCGGCGGGATCGACATCGTCCTCAACAACGCCAGCGTGATCGACCTCTCGCGTTCCCTCGAGCTCAACGCCAAGAAGTACGACCTGATGCAGGACGTCAACGTGCGCGGCACGTTCATGCTCTCGCGGGCCGCGGTTCCGATCCTGAAGGACGCCGAGAACCCGCACATCCTGTCGCTGTCGCCGCCGCTGAACCCCACGCCGAAGTGGCTCGGCGCCCACACCGGCTACTCGCTCGCCAAGTTCGGCATGACGATGGTGACCCTCGGCCTTGCGGCGGAGTTCGCCCGCGATGGCATCGCCGCGAACACTCTGTGGCCGCGCACCACCATCGCGACCGCCGCCGTGCAGAACCTCCTCGGCGGCGACAAGGTCATGGCGGCGAGCCGCACGGCCGACATCTATGCGGATGCCGCGTACGCGGTGATGCTCAAGCCCGCAGCCTCGTACACCGGGCAGACGCTCATCGTCGAAGACGTGCTGGAGGCCGACGGCGTGACCGACTTCTCGGGCTACGCCGCGATTCCCGGGACGCCCGACTCGGCGCTGTTCCCGGACATCTTCCTCGACTGAGCGGGTATCTCGGGCTGCGCGGAACTACGCAGAACGTCAGAAACTTCGCAGGAAGCCCCGCGATGTTCTGCGAAGTTCATGTCGTTCTGCGAAGTTTTCGAGCCCCGTGGGTCAGAACAGCAGGTACACGGCGCCGGCCACGGTGAGAACGATCACGATGCGGTCGAAGAGGCGCTGGTCCATGCGCTTCGCCAGGCGGATGCCGGTGAGCGCGCCGACCACGACCAGGGGCGCGAGCACGGCATCCATCAGCAGCACGGGTCCGTGGAACAGTCCGAGACCGGCGAGGAACGGCACCTTCACCAGGTTGATGATCGCGAAGAACCAGGCCGAGGTGCCCAGGAACACCTGCACCGGGGTGCGCGTCGCGAGGAAGTACATCGACATCACCGGGCCGCCGGCGTTCGCGACCATCGTGGTGAACCCGCCGAGCGTGCCGTAGACACCGGAGAGCACGAGGCCGCCGCGTACCGGGGCGACGGCATCCGCCCTCTCCTGCCGCCACCGGCGCCAGAGGGTCACGGCGATCATGAGCAGCAGAATCACGCCGATCGCCCGCCGGACGATGTTGTCGTCGGCGAATGCCAGGAAGGCGAAGCCGACGAGGAGCCCGGCCACGACCGCCGGCGCGAGACGCAGCAGCGTCGGCCAGTGCGCGTGCCGACGGTAGGCGATCAGCGCGAAGATGTCGCCGACCATGAGCAGCAGCAGCATCGCGGCCGTCGAGGTTCGCGCAGGGAGCACAGCGGCGAACAGGGCGATCGCGAGGATGTTCCCGCCCGGGATCGCGGTCTTCGAGATGCCGATCGTGACGGCGGCGATGCCGAGTGCCACCCAGGCCCACGGCAGAAGTTCCGGCATCAGCCTCGTGTGGCGTCGAGTGCCGCAGCGAACCGCACGGCGCGCTGCTCGATGTCGGCCCAGTCGGATGCCGCGATCGAGGCGCCGTTCGCGAGGTCGCCGCCGGCGCCGACCGCGACCGCTCCGGCGGCGAACCACGCGGCGAGGTTGTCGGGGTTCACGCCGCCGGTGGGCATGAGCGGAGCGTCGGGGAACGGGCCGCGGAGCGCACCGAGATAGGAAGGGCCGCCGAGCGAGGCGGGGAAGATCTTGACCACGTCGACGCCCAACCCGAGCGCCGTCATGACCTCGGTCGGCGTCATCGCGCCGGTCATCACGACCCGACCGGTGTCGAGCATTGCGCGGGTCAGATCAGGCAGGGTGCCGGGGCTGACCAGGAACTCGGCTCCGGCATCCGCCGCGAGGGTCGCCTGCGCGGGCGTCGTCACGGTGCCGGCGCCGATGTACGCGGTGTCTCCGTGGCGGGCGATGAGTTCGCGGATCACGGCCGGAGCGTCCGGCGTGGAGAAGGTGACCTCGACGCCGGTGACCCCGCCGCGGATGATCGCCTCGGATGCTTCCAGCGCGACCTCGGGAGAAGGAGCGCGGAGCACGGCGAGGATGCCGGTGGCGCGGGCACGGGCAAGACGGTCGGGCATCGGGGCTCCTAGCGTGGGGGATGCTGCCATTCTCCCTGACCGCAATCTGTCGTTACAACCGGTGCCCCTCGGTCAGCCGCGCCAGGCGTCGACGATGTCCTTCGATTCGCGCAGCCCGAGCCCGGTCTGCTCCCGGAGCACCTTGATCGCGTTGATCTTGGCCCCGCCGGCGATGAGCCTGTCGATCTCGGCCGTCACCGGCGCCGGCAGCGACGCGCGGACCGACGCGGGCGTGTGCGTGGTCGGCGTGATCGACGAATACGCTGCCGTTGCGTTCGAGACAGCGGCCAGGTGCGGAGCGGTCGTGCTGATCGACCAGTGCTCGACGCGATCCTTGGCCTCCTTCAGCCCGACGCCGGTGGCATCGCGGAACAGCTTGATGGCGTGGATCTTCTGCCCTGCGCCGATGAGCCGGTCGATCTCGGCGACGACCTGAGGGGTGAGCCCGGATGCCGTGGAGGCGGCCGACGAAGCAGGCAGTGAGCGCGCGGTGGTCGGAGACGGCGTGAACACCTGCGGCTCTGGCAGCTTGGGTCGCATCCCGCGGAGCGCCGCGGCGAGGATCCCGACGACGACGACCAGGCCGACGACGATCCCGATGATCCAGACGATGTCCATGGGCTCAGTCTAGGGAGCGGGAGTCCCGCGCCCCAGGGCCTTCCCACCCGCCACCGCGTACCCTTAGAGGTATGACCGAGACTCCCCGCACGCGCGAGACGCGCCCCGCAGCATCCGCGTCCGCCCCGCAGGGACGACCCGCTCAGGGCAAGATCCGCTCCACGAAGCCCGCACAGGTGCGTCCGGCGACCGAGGGATGGACGCAGCAGAAGGATGCCGAAGGGCGTCCGCTGCTGCAGTTCGCGAGCCCGAAGCGGGGAAAGCCGCCCGTGCACCTCGCCGACCTCACGCCCGCCGAGCGCATCGAGAAGGTCAAGGAGCTCGGGCTGCCCGGCTTCCGCGCCAAGCAGCTCTCCACCCACTACTTCCGGCACTACACGTCGGACCCTGAGCAGATGACCGACCTCCCGGCTGACACCCGGGAGCAGCTCGTCGCCGGGATGCTGCCGCCGCTGCTCGCCGAGGTGCGCCGGCTCGAGACCGACCGCGGTGACACGATCAAGTTCCTCTGGCGCCTGCACGACGGCGCGCTCGTCGAGTCGGTGCTCATGCGCTACCCCGGCCGGATCACGCTGTGCGTGTCGAGCCAGGCCGGCTGCGGCATGAACTGCCCGTTCTGCGCGACGGGGCAGGCCGGTCTCACCCGCAACATGTCGACCGCCGAGATCATCGAGCAGATCGTGCGCGCGAACCGCCTGATCGCCGACGGCGGCCTCGGTGGCAAGAAGTCCGACGACCACAGCATGGAGCGCGTCTCGAACATCGTCTTCATGGGGATGGGCGAGCCGCTCGCCAACTACAAGCGCGTGATGGATGCGGTGCGGTCGATGGTCGCCCCTCAGCCCGACGGTCTCGGTATGAGCGCCCGCGGCATCACGGTGTCGACGGTGGGCCTGGTGCCCGCGATCAAGAAGCTCTCCGACGAAGGCATCCCGGTGACCTTCGCGCTCTCGCTGCACGCCCCCGACGATCACCTGCGCGACGAGCTCATCCCGGTGAACTCGAAGTGGAAGGTCGACGAGGCGCTCGACGCGGCCTACGAGTATTACGAGAAGACCGGTCGCCGGGTCTCGATCGAGTACGCGCTCATCAAGGACATGAACGACCACGCCTGGCGTGCCGATCTGCTGGCCGAGAAGCTCAACCAGCGCGGCCGCGGATGGGTGCACGTGAACCCGATCCCGCTGAACCCGACTCCCGGGTCGATCTGGACGGCATCCGAGAGAGACGTCACGAACGAGTTCGTGCGTCGGCTCAACGACGCCGGCATCCCGACGACCCTCCGCGACACCCGTGGCAAGGAGATCGACGGCGCCTGCGGTCAGCTCGTCGCGACGACCGAAGACGAGGCGGCCTCGGCGGCCATGGCCTGACCTCCTCTGCCTTCGAATCGCGCAACTGGTCGCAAAGCGGCGCGACAAGCACCCATTCGCGCGATTCGAAAGGTGTGGGGGGGCTCAGTGCGCTGCGCGGCGGGCGTCGCGGGCGCCCAAGAGCTCGGCGCGGTCGAGCCAGCGGGAGATCGTCGGCGTCTTCGCGTCTTTGACGCCCAGCATCCGATGCGTGCGCACAGAGCGGATGCCGCACAGGCGCATCGTGTTCCTCGCGACGTGGGTCTGCGCGGGAAGGCCGGTCAGGGGAGCGGCGTACCACGGGGTGTCGGCCAGCAGGAGCAGGCGCCCGTGGCGGGCGGGCAGCAGGCCCTCGGGGAGTCCGAGCTTCGAGTAGCGGTACTCCTGCTGGGGGAGCAACGCCCGGTCGAAGAACCCCTTCAGCACGGCGGGAACCGATCCCCACCACAGCGGCGTCGCCACAACGATGGTGTCCGCTTCGCTGAGCGCGCGCTTCGCGTCGGCGAGGTCGGGTTCGAGCAGCATCCGCTCCCGGTAGCCGAACCGCAGGTGCGGATCGAAGTCGAGGTCGCGGAGCGCGAGCACCCGGGCGTCGCCGTGCCCGGTGGCATAGCGCTGCGCGAGGGCAGCGGTCAGAGAGCGGGCATCGGGGTGGCCGTCGATCACGAGAGCGGTCATGGCTGATTTCCTATCTGGACAGTGTCAAGCTGGTGGACAGTGTCAAGATAGGAGACAATGTTGCTCATGTCAAGTTCGAAAGACGGCTACCACCACGGCGACCTCGCCCGCGCGCTGGAGGATGCGGCGATGCAACTGCTGGAGCGGATGCCGGCTGCCGAGATCAGCCTCCGCGAGGTCGCGCGCGCCGCGAACGTCAGCCACAACGCGCCGTACCACCACTTCGCGGACCGGCTCGGTCTGCTCAAAGCGCTCGCCGAGCGCAGCATGGCCGACCTGCTGGACCAGGTGCGCGCCGCCGCAGCGTCGGCCGGGACTCCCCGTGACGTGCTGATCGCCGGGGGCTCGGCGTACATCCGCTTCGCCATCGAGCATCCGCACGCATTCGACGCCGTCTACGACCCGACCGTGTGCGTCCCGGGCTCGCCGACGGAAACCATGGCGCCGCTGATCCGGGGGCTGGAAGACACGCTCGCCGCAGCCGCCGTCGCCGCCGGGCTCGACGACCCCGCCGACGTGATCGGACTGTGGGGACTCATCCACGGACTCGGTACGCTCGCGGCCGCCGGGCACTTCACGCTCGACGCCGCCCTGGCCGCCAACACGGCGACCGTCGACCGGCTGCTCGGCGCCTGAGCCCGCGGTTCCCTGAAAAGCCAGTTCCAGCCACGATTCTGCATCCGGTGGCGCCGGGCTCCAGGCTCGCTCGCAGGACTCTTGCAACCTATCCACAGGCGACCTTTCGTAGATTGTGCGGATGCCCTATTCCGCCCACCGACCGGGTCGCTACGACTCGCAGGGTCGGATCATCCTCGACAGCGACCCGACCGCTGAGACGGACGACCTCGACTTCCTGCGTGAGTTCGAGCCCACCGGCATCGACGACGAGACCCGCGAGGTCACGCTCGCCCCGACTCCGGATGCCACCCCGCGGCAGGCTCAGGGACCCATGGACGAACAGTCCGACGAGCGGCCCGCCAAGCAGCGGCGCGTGCGCAAGCCCCGCACACCGCGCACCCCCGGGTCGCGCGCCCGCACTCTCGCGATCCTCGGTGGAGCCGAGGGCGAGATCCTCGACCGCGTGCCCGGTGAGACCCCGCGTTTCGTGCAGATGTTCTTCGTGCTCGCCGGCACCGCGCTCGTCTCGGCGATCTCGATGCTCTTCGCCCTGACCACCGGCGTGCAGGCGGCGATGTGGCTGGCGGTGCCGCTCGCGCTCGTCTGGGCGCTCATCATCTTCAACCTCGACCGCTTCCTGACGTCGACGATGACCTCGACCCGCAACGTGTGGAGGCTCATCGGCCTCGCGATCCCGCGTGTGATCATGGCCGCGATCATCGGCTTCGTCGTCGCCGAACCGCTCGTGCTGCAGATCTTCCACAACGACATCGCCCGCGAGGTGGCGTCGACCAACATCACCCAGTCGCAGTCCGACCAGAAGGCGCTCGAGACCGGCCCGGAGAAGATCGCGCTGGATGCGGCATCCGCTCGTGTCGCCGAGCTCGAGAACCAGGCCGCCACGGGCATCGTCGCCGGCACCGACTCGGCTTCGGCGACGGAGTCCGCCGCACAGACGACGGTCGATGACCTGACGAAGAAGATGACCGAGCAGCAGGCGGTCATCGATCAGGCGCGCACCCTGTACCAGTGCGAGCTGACGGGCGAGGGCGCCGGAACGGTTCCCGGCTGCACGGGCGTCAACGGCGAGGGGGCGAGTTCGGATGCCGCCGAGGCGCAGCTCGCCGAAGCCCAGCAGACCTACGACGCCCTGGCCGCCCAGCTGCGCACCGCGAATGAAGAGCTCGCCGCCGCCGGCACCGCCGCCAAGGAGAACACCTCGACCTCGGAGTCGCAGAACCGCGAGCAGGCGAAGACCCAGCTGCCCGCCGCGCGCGACACCTACGACCAGG
This sequence comes from Microbacterium sp. PMB16, assembly GCF_051294855.1. GTDB lineage: Bacteria > Actinomycetota > Actinomycetes > Actinomycetales > Microbacteriaceae > Microbacterium. The sequence goes on along the minus strand of NZ_CP145908.1, from coordinate 773,123 downwards.
CACTCACCGCATACAACGCGAGGGCGGATGCTGTGGCGCAGGGCAACGCGGGAGCGGTCGGGCTCCTCAGCCAGATCAGCGGGCTGAACCGCCTGAGCGAGAAGGAGCCGACGATCCTGTGGGCGCATCTCCTGATCGCGGCGCTGTTCTTCATGATCGAGCTGCTGCCGGTGCTGGTGAAGGTGCTCACGAGCTATGGCGACCCGAGTCTTTACGAGAAGGCTGCGGCGATCCGTAAGCAGGTCGCGCTCGACCGGGTGACGGCCGAGGGCTTCCGTGATCGTGCCGAGATCGTGACGACGCCGATACCGCCCGCCGCGGCGCCGGCGCCCGCGGCCGCAGCGCCCGTTCAGACGACCTGAGGCACCCGTTCCCAGCTGTCCTCCGCAGCGTGGATCGAAAATGCTGCGGAATCGCCGCCGCGAGGCGCACTTCTGATCCACGCTGCTCCCGGCAGCAGGTCGTCGAGGCGCATGTTCCGCACGTGAGGTGACGACTGCACCGTCGACGCGATCGAGCGGATCAGCGCGACCGTCGACGGCTCGCGCGTCCAGAGCGAGCCGGTGAGCGCCGACTCGATCAGGGCAAGCGGTCGGCGCAAGGCGTCGTCGTGCGTGCGCGTGTCATCGCTGAGCCATTCCAGGAGGTCGCGGATGGTCCAATCGGCAAGGATTGGCGCAAGAAGTTCGTCGAAGCTGGCGGTCGAGGTGGTCATTGGTCCAGAATCGGCTGATATGAGCACCGCTGACAGGGCCAATATCGGTCCACTGGACCAGGGATCGGCCACGCCTTCCACATTGGTCCATTCCGGCGAGGTGTCATCCGAAGCTCTCGCCGCTCGCCTCGGCCGCTGGACCCACGGAGACGGCACCCTCGCGGGCCGCCTCGCACGCGGCATCGCGGGGCTCGTCGAGACCGGGGAGCTGCGTCCCGGTGACCGCCTGCCGGCGGAGCGGGCTCTCGCCACTGCCGGGTCCGTCTCCCGCGGCACAGTCGTCGCCGCCTATGCCGACCTCGCCGAGAGCGGCTTGGTGGAACGGCGGCAGGGGAGCGGCACGCGGATCGCCGGATCTGTGGCATCCGTCCCGCCCGCACAACGGCCCGGGCGCGGAGAGGCGCTGTTCTCCGCTCTTCCGAACGCGATCGACCTGCTGCGGACCGTGCCACAGATTCCCGAGCTGGCGGTGCAGCTGATCCGCGACCACCAGCCGCGACTCGACCTCGCGCTGCTGCCCGAGACGGACCCCGCGGGGCTTCCGGCGCTGCGGGAGCTGATCGCGGAGATGTATCGGGCGGAAGGGACGCCGACCACGCCGGAGCAGATCCTCGTCACGCACGGAGCCCAGCAGGCGATCAGCCTCATCGTGAACGCGCTCGTCGGCCCCGGCGACGTCGTGCTGGCCGAGGAGATCACCTGGCCCGGCGTCACCGATTCGGTCGGCCTGCGGGGCGGCACGGTCCACGGCATCCCGATGGGTCCGGACGGGCTCGACGTCGAAGCGCTGGAACAGGCGCTCGCGCGGCTGCGGCCGGTGCTCGTGGCCCTCAACCCGCACCACCAGAATCCGACCGGCACGCGTCTGCCGGCCGCCGCCCGATACCGCGTCGCCGAACTCGCCGCGCAGTACGGCGTGCCCGTGATCGAGGATCGTGTCGTCGCCGGCATCTCGTTCGACGGCGTCGTACCGCCGACCCTCGCGGCCGAACGCGCGGATGCCCCGATCATCGTCGTCGAGTCGGTCTCCAAGTGGGCGTGGGCGGGACTTCGGATCGGCTGGCTGCGGGCCGATCCCGTGCTCGTACGGCGACTGCGCGGAGCGCGGCAGCTCGCCGACCAGTCGACGAGCGTGCCGGGGCAGCTGCTCGCGCTCGACCTGATCGCGCATGCGGTGGAGCTCCGCCGCGCGAACAGCCGCATCCACCAGGAGCGTCTCCGGCTACTCGAACGCCTGATGGCCGAGCATCTGCCGGACTGGCGGATCGATTCGCCCCGTGGCGGGCTGTCGCTCTGGGCGGCGCTGCCACTCGGGTCCGCCGCGGCCCTGGCGCGGGTCGCAGCCACGCACGGTGTCTCGATCGCCGGAAGCGCCGCGTTCGCAGCATCCGTCTCGCCCGACGATCACATCCGCATCCCGTTCACCGCACCGGTCGACGTGCTGACGGAGGGGATCCGGCGGCTCGGCGAGGCGTGGCGAGAGTATCGGGAAGCTCTCGGGGTCGCTCCGTGACACCCATTCACGCGCCGGACTGAGACCGGTCACGGAATTCTCACCTCCGGGCCCTCCCGCGGCAGTAGCGTTGTTCCATGGTCAACTATCGCTATCTCGGCAACAGCGGTCTCAAGGTCTCGGAGATCACCTACGGCAACTGGGTCACCCACGCCTCGCAGGTGGGCGACGACGCCGCCGTCAAGACGGTCCACGCAGCCCTGGATGCCGGCATCACCACCTTCGACACCGCAGACACGTACGCCAACACCGCGGCCGAGGTCGTGCTCGGCAAGGCCCTCGAAGGTCAGCGCCGCGAGGGGCTCGAGATCTTCACGAAGGTCTACTTCCCGACCGGCCCGAAGGGTGCCAACGACACCGGTCTGAGCCGCAAGCACATCCTCGAGTCGATCAACGGCTCGCTGAAGCGCCTCGGCACCGACTACGTCGACCTGTACCAGGCGCACCGCTTCGACTACGAGACCCCGCTCGAGGAGACGTTCCAGGCATTCGCCGACGTCGTCCGCCAGGGCAAGGCGCTCTACATCGGCGTCTCGGAGTGGACGGCGGAGCAGCTGCGCGAGGGTCACGCGCTCGCGAAGCAGCTCGGTGTGCAGCTCATCTCGAACCAGCCCCAGTACTCGATGCTGTGGCGTGTCATCGAGGGCAAGGTCGTGCCGGGCATCCGAAGAGCTCGGCATCTCGCAGATCGTCTGGTCGCCGATGGCGCAGGGCGTGCTGAGCGGCAAGTACCTGCCCGGCCAGCCGGTGCCCGAAGGCTCGCGCGCGACCGACCCGCACAGCGGCGCCGACTTCATCAAGAGCTTCCTGCAGGACGACATCCTCGCCGCGGTGCAGCGCCTCAAGCCGATCGCCGACGAAGCGGGTCTCTCGATGCCGCAGCTCGCGATCGCGTGGGTGCTGCAGAACCCGAACATTGCCGCCGCTCTCGTCGGAGCATCGCGCCCCGAGCAGCTCGCCGAGACCGTGAAGGCCTCGGGCGTGAAGCTCGACGCCGACACGCTCGCCGCGATCGACACGGCTCTGGGTGACGCGGTGAACCGCGACGCCGAGCACACGTACTCGGTCTCGCCGAAGTCGCGCCTGACCTGAGCTGTTCGAATCGCGCAAATGGTCGTGTTCCCGCACGGAACACGACCATTTGCGCGATTCGAAGGCCTACTCCTTCACGGCACCGGCGGTCAGGCCCTGCACGATCCAGCGGCTCGCGAGCGCGAACATCACCATGGTCGGCAGGATCGTCAGCACCGCGGCGGCGCTCATCGAGCCCCAGTCGATGTTGAACGTCGAGATGAAGCCGTTCAGCGCCGAGGGCACTGTGCGGTTCGCATCGGTGTTCATCAGCACGACCGACAGGAACAGCTCGTTCCAGCAGTTCACGAAGTTGAAGATGAACGCGGCGATGATGCCCGGCGTCATCACCGGCACCAGCACCCGGAACAGGGCGCCGAGGCGGGAGCATCCGTCGATCATCGCGGCCTCTTCCAATGCATCCGGCACGTTCTCGAAGAACCCCCGCAGCATCACCGTGGAGAACGGGATGCAGACGGCGATGTACACGAGGATCAGACCCGGCTTCGTGTCGACGAGGCCGAGGTCGGTCATCATCGAGTACAGCGGTCCGAGTGCGATGAACGCCGGGATCATCTGCGTGAGCAGGAACGCGATCAGGATCGCGCCCTTCCCACGGAACTCGAAGCGCGCCAGCACGTAGGCGCTCAGCAGCGCGATGAGCGTCGCCACCGCACCGCCGATCACCGCCACGAGCGCCGAGTTGCCGAGGAAGACGCCGAACGAGCTCTTCTCGAACAGGCTGATGTAGTTCTCGAACGACGGCTCGCTCGGCCAGTACTCGATCGGGAAGGAGTTGATCGTGCCCGGTGACTTGAACGACGTCAGGGCGATCCAGTACAGCGGGAACAGCGTGATCACGAGCCAGAGCGCGAGCCCTGCGACACGGATGACGCCGCCGATCGTGATGCGCGGCTTCGGACGCGGAGCGACGGCTCCTGCGGGAACGGTGATCCGCCGGGTCTCGGAGGAATTCGTCCGGGGCACGCTTGTCATGGTCATCGCTGGACCCTCCGCATCGCCATCAGGTAGAACGCGCAGAACACGAACAGGAAGGCGACCACGATCAGGCCGATCGCGCTGGCGATGCCGTAGTTGCCCTGCTGGGTGTAGTTGATCATCCACGTGGTGATGATGTGCGTCTGGTTCGCCGGGCCGCCGTTCGTCATCGCGTAGATGATGTCGGGGAAGTTGAAGATCCAGATGATGCGCAGCAGGATCGTCAGCAGCAGCGTCATCGAGATGTACGGGATGATGATCGAGAACAGCTGCCGGAACTTGCCGGCGCCGTCGAGGCTCGCCGCTTCCAGCATCTCGTCCGGCACGGACTGGAGCGCCGCGAGGATCATGATCGCGAAGAACGTGACGCCGTACCAGATGTTGGCCACGATCACCGCGAACATCGCGAGCTTCGGATCGGCCAGCCAGGGCAGAGGCGCGTCGATGAGGCCCGCCTTCATGAGCAGGTCGTTCACCACCCCGAACTCGGCGTTGAACATCCAGCGGAACAGCATCCCGATGAGGAATCCCGACACCGCCCACGGGAAGAACACGAGCGCCTGGTAGACGCCGCGGAAGCGGAACCGCTTGCGCAGGGCGAGGGCGATCAGGAAGCCGATCACCAGCTGCGGCACGAGGGAGCCGACGACCCAGAGCACGGAATTCCCTGCCACCGTCGGGAAGGACGGATCCTGGAACACGGTGACGAAGTTGTCGAAGCCGATGAACGGGGTGGAGGTGAGGTCCCACAGGTTCCAGTCGTGGAAAGCCATGCGGGCGCCCTGCAGCATCGGCCAGTAGGTGAACCAGCACACGAAGACGATCGCGGGCGCCAGGAACGCCAGCAGTGTCAGCGCGTGGCGGCCGCGGAACGGGCGCCGGCGGGAGGCCGGGGAGGCCCCGCCGGCGCTGCGCGTGGGCGCAGCACCGACGGAACCTCCTTCACGGGCCGTGGTGGTCACGGGTCAGCCCTTCTCCGTGGCGTACTTCTCGGTCCAGAACTCGTCCCACGACTTCAGCAGATCGCTCGTGCTCATGTCGCCGAGGAGCACGCTCTGCACGTCCTGGTCGGACTTCTGGATCCACTCGGTCCACCAGCTGACGCCGCGCGGCTGGCGCACGTTGACGTAGGTGTCGGGGTCTTCGGTCATCGTGACGTAGCTCGTCCACGGGCCGGTGGAGTAGAACTCGTCATCCGCCGCGTCGGCGATGATCGGCACGAGGCTGTTGGCCTGCGCGAACTCGGTGGCGGGCTCGGCCGACGACAGGAACTCGACGAGCTTCACGGCCGCCTCGGTGTTCTCGCTCTTCTCCGCGACGCCCCAGCCGGCGACGGCCAGCGGCTGCGCGGCCTTGCCGGACGGACCGACGAGCAGCGGGGCGGTGTCCCACTGGTCTTCGGTCAGCGAGGAGTCCTGCACGGTGGCGATGACCTCGGGATCCTGCAGCAGGAACGCGGTCGTGCCGTTCGTGAAGCCGGCGACCATCTCGGGGTACCCCCACGAGACGGCAGAGGGCGGGGAGGCCTTCTCGAAGAGCTCGAAGTAGTCGGCGACGGCATCCTGCGCCTCGGGGGCGGAGAAGATCGTCGAGCCGTCCTTCAGCAGGAACGCATCGTCGACGTCGAGGTCGTCGATCGTGTAGGCCTCGATCGCCGCGACGACGTTGCTGTTGGCGTTCGTCCCGCCGCGGAACGCGTAGCCGTACAGGTTGTTCGACGGGTCCTGGATGGCGGATGCCTGCTCCAGCAGGTCCTTCCAGCTGTGCGGGGGGCCGTCGAAGCCGGCGTCCTCGACCAGGTCGGTGCGGTAGAACAGCGACAGCCCGTAGAAGCCGTAGGGCACGAAGTAGCTCTTGCCGTCTTCCGCGACCGAGGCGGACTGCGCGTTGTCGGTCAGGGCGTCCCAGCCGTCCCACTTCTCGAGGTCGGAGCCGAGGTCATGCAGCCAGCCGTTGTTCGCGAACGGACCGACGGTGATGTCGCGCACCTCGAGCACGTCGACGCCCTTGCCGGACTGCAGCATCTGCTGGATCTTCGCATCGGCCTGCTCGGTCGGCGGGGAGATCAGATTGACCTTGATCTTCGGGTTCTCCTTCTCGAACTCGTCGAGGAGTCCGAGGATGAGCTCGGTGCGCGCCGGGTTGGTCAGGCTCTCGACCATCTGCAGGGTGACGGTACCGTCGGCGGACGGCCCGCCGCCGGCGGAGCAGCCGGTGAGCGCGAGGACGGCGACGGTGCCGATGCCTGCTGCTGTCGTCAAGATCTTGTTCTTCACGATGTGCCTCTCGATTGTGGTGCGGGTGTGGTGGGTCGGATGGTGCGGGTCAGGAGATGACGACGGATGCCGCGGGCCGGATGCCGGCTCGCTGCAGGATCTGCGGGATGCAGCGCTCGACGAATGCCTCGTAGTCGGATGCTTCGCTGTAGAGGTGCGCCGACAGGCGGAAGTAGCCGATGCCGCGGAAGCTGGTGAACGCCGTCTCGACGCCGGTCTCGTCGAGGAGCTCCATGCGCAGCGCGTCGGCTTCCTCGCGGGTGGCGCCGAGCCCGAGCGGGAGAAGCACGAGCCGCATCGACGGAACCGGCGAGGGGAGCGGGGTGAGCGGGTCGACGTCGGCGAACGGCCGGAACCCCTCGGCGATGATCTCGGCACCGGCATCCGCCATCCGGGCCATCGTCTCGCGCGCCTGCGGCCAGCCGAACTCGGTCTCGATGAAGTCGATGGCTGCGGGGGTGGCGAGGTAGGTCGTCGCGTCGATCGTGCCCTGCGTGTCGAAGCGTGCGGGGTAGGGCTCGTTCGCGGCCCAGGAGTCGATGAGCGGCCAGAGCTCGTCGCGGTCGTGCGTCTCGGTCACCAGCAGGGCCGAGCCGCGCGGGGCGCAGGGCCACTTGTGCAGGTTGCCGAACCACCAGTCGCCGCCCGCAGCGGCCGCGGCATCCGGGATCAGGCCGGGCGCGTGCGCGCCGTCGACGAGGGTGCGCACGCCCCGGGCCGCGGCGAGTTCGGCGATCCGCCGGGTGGGCAGCAGGCGGGCGGTGGGGGAGGTGATCTGGTCGATCACGATGAGCCGCGTGCGGATCGTGAGGGCGTCGGCGAAGCGCTCGACGATGTCGTCGTCGGAGCCCAGCAGGGGCAGTTCGACGGCCCGGACGGTCGCGCCGAAGCGGCGGGCGAGGCGCTGCGCGCCCATCGTGATCGCGCCGTAGCCCTGGTCGGTGACGAGGATCTCGTCGTCGCGCTCGAGCTGCATGGCGTTGTAGACCACGGTCGCCGCGGCGGAGGCGTTGGGGACGAACACGCTGTCCTCGGGGCGAGCGCCGACGAACGGAGCGGTGAGCTCGCGTGCCGCGCGGACCCGCTCGGCGATGCGGGGGAACCACTCGACCGGGCTGAGATCCGCCTGCCGCCGCAGTGTGTCCTGGTGGGCGACGACGGCCGACGGCACGGCCCCGAACGAGCCGTGGTTGAGGTGGATGATGTCCGGATCCAGCGGCCAGGCATCTCGCGCGCGATCGAACGACTTCAGTCGGAGCGGTGCGGGGAAGTCGGTTGCCGGCATGGATCCTCATCAACGAGTCGGGGGAGTTGTTGCACAACTTTGCCACAGCGCGTGCTCGATCTCCAGAAATCAGGCACAATTTAACAAAGTCGTCATACGAGTTGGACGACCGACCCATGTCCGACAGACTCGCAGGAGATCCGAGTGCCAGAGAGGAAGACCATGAGCGCGTTGGACAAAGCGCTGCACGGGCTGCGGGCACTCATCGCCGACGGCGTGCTGCAGCCGGGCGATCGGCTGCCGAGCGAGGGGGAGCTGTGCGAGCGGCTCGGGGTCTCGCGAGGATCCTTGCGCGAGGCCATCCGCACACTCGGCGCGCTCGGTGTGCTCGAGACGCGGCACGGCTCGGGGAGCTACGTCAGCGAGTTGCGGGCTGCTGACCTCATCGGGAGCCTCTCACTCACGGTCGGTCTGCTGCCGATGGCGGGCGTGCTGGAGCTCACCGAGCTGCGGCGGGTGCTCGAACCGCACGCGGCGGCGCTCGCGGCCGCGCGCATCGATGCCGAGACGGTGGAGACGCTGAGCCGGGTGCTGGACGAGATCGAGGCGAGCGACGACTTCGAGGACCACTCGCGGCTCGACCACCAGTTCCACATGACGATCTCCGCGGTCGCCGGCAATGAGGCGCTCACGAGCCTGATCGACGTGCTGCGTTCGAGGTCGCGGGCCTACCGGATCCCGGATGCCGACGACGCCGCCGAACTCAAGCTGCACTCGGATGCCGGACACCGCGCGATCCTGCGCGGCCTCGCGGCGGCCGATCCGGTGGCGGCATCCGCTGCCGCGTCGTCGCACGTCGCGCAGACGGAGTACTGGGTGCGGCGGTACACCGAGGGCGTCGAACCGACTGACTGAGACCGTCGACGTCCCGATATGCGCACGTTGTCCCGATCTGCGGAGGATTCTGCCCGATCTGTGAGCAGATCGGGTCACGGTCAGCGGATCGGGACGCAGGCCGTCAGGCGAGGGTGATGTCGACCTGGATCTCGGTCGCGATCCGCTCGAGATCTGCTCGGAGCGCGTCGAGATCGACGGATGCCGGAACCTTCGCCGTGACGGATGCCTCGAACAGCCGGCCTCCGGCCATCGCGGCGTCACGGGTCTCGGTCGCGAGCTCTTCGATGCTCAGCGCGTGCGCGCTCAACACGGTCGAGATCTCGCGGACGATGCCGTGGCGGTCGTTGCCGAGCACCTGGATCGTGAGCAGCTGCTCGTCGTCGAGGTCGACGTCAGGGGTGCCGGTGACGACAGCGAGGGTCAGCAGACCCTGACCCTGCAGAGTCCGGAGCGCCGTCTGCAGCTCGGCCGCGCGGTCATCGGCGACCGAGACCTCGATCACTCCGGCGAACGTGCCGGCGAGCTCGGCGAGGGAGCTGTTCTCCCAGTTGCCGCCGTGCGCGTCGACGACATCGGCGACGGCGGCGACCAGGCCGGGACGATCGGCGCCGGCGACGGTGAGGATCAGAGTAGTCATGCGGCCAGCGTAGCCCCGTTCACAATTCAGCAAGAACGGCCGGGATGGGCACGGAAACCCGCCTGAGCCGGGTCGGGGACTGAAAACTGACTGAGTTGTGAACGGGCACGCCGAGGACTACTCGGCCCAGACGCCCGTCGCGAGGAACGCCTCCAGCCGCGCGCGGTGCGGCTCGAGGTCCCAGCCCTGCGCGGCGACCCACTCGTCGGAGTAGTACGTGCCGGCGTAGCGGATGCCGCTGTCGCAGATCAGGGTGACGACGCTGCCGGTCTCGCCGGCCGCGCGCATCCGCGCGATGAGCTGGAATGCGCCGTAGAGGTTGGTGCCGGTCGAGCCTCCGGCCCAGTGCAGGGTGCGCTCGCGCAGCACGCGGATCGCGGCGATGGATCCGGCATCCGGGACGCGGATCATCTCGTCGATCACGCTCGGCACGAACGACGCCTCCACGCGCGGACGGCCGATGCCCTCGATGCGGCTCGGTCGTCCCGCCGGAGCATCCGGGGTGCGCGCCCAGCCGTCGTAGAACGCCGACCCCTCCGGATCGACGACCGCGACCTGCGTCTCGTGACGGCGGTACTTCACGTAGCGGCCGAAGGTCGCACTCGTACCGCCGGTGCCGGCACCCACGACGATCCAACGGGGGATCGGATGCCGCTCCTGCGCGAGCTGGCTGAACACGCTCTCCGCGATGTTGTTGTTGCCGCGCCAGTCGGTCGCGCGCTCCGCGAACGTGAACTGGTCGAGGTAGTGGCCGTGGCAGTCCGAGGCCAGCCGCTGCGCCTCGGGCGACATGTCCTCGGCGCTGTCGACGAAGTGGCAGCGGCCGCCGTAGAACTCGATGAGGTCGATCTTCTCCTGGCTCGTCGACCGCGGAACGACGGTGACGAACGGCAGGCCCAGCATCCGGGCGAAGTACGCCTCGGAGACGGCCGTCGAACCGCTCGACGATTCGACCAGCGTGGTGTCTTCGTGGATGCGGCCGTTGACCAGCCCGTACAGGATGAGCGACCGCGCCAACCGATGCTTGAGCGACCCGGTCGGATGCACCGACTCGTCCTTGAGGTACAGATCGATGCCCCACTCGGGCGGCAGCGGGAACAGATGCAGGTGGGTATCGGCGCTGCGGTTGCCGTCGGCTTCCAGCAGGGCGATCGCGGTGCTGGTCCAGGAGGTCACCGCTCGAGCGTATCCCGTCAGCCGCTGTCCGCGCAGGCGCTCACTTGTCGGTGTAGCCTCCTTCTCCCGTCTCGCCGTCGTAGGTGAAGATCCGGTCGTCGAGGGTGATCTTGATGTCGTCGCCGAGCGGCTCCTGTGCGAGCAGGCGCTCCTCGAGCATCGCCATCCGCTCGTCGTACTCCTGCGCCTGCTCGGCGTCGATGCCCCAGATCGTGGCGACCTTCATGTCGGTCATCAGGTACAGGAACGCCGAGACCGCGGTGCGGTTGAACTCGTTGTCGGGGATGGTGTCCCAGAGCGCGCCGGAGTCACGGAGGCGCTTGTACTCGTCGATCTTCGCCTCGAGCCGCTCGGCGATGCCCGACGCGTCCCCGTCGGAGGGATCGCCGTCGGAGGGCGGATCGTCAGACGGCGCCCCGGGATCTTCTGCGCGCGGCGTCGACGTCGCCGCGGGCGGCGGGGAGGCCTCGTCGGGTGCGGGGGTGAGAAGCCCGATGAGCATCGCGACGCCGACCACAGCGAGCACCACGATGCCGCCGACGACGGCGAGCACGATACCCATGGCGTTGGAGTTCGAGGAAGGCGCGGGCGAGGGATGCGCCGTCGCGGGATGCCGGCCGAAGTCGGACACGGGAGGTGCCCCCGACCCGGGCGGCGCGGGAGCGTAACCGGCGGCGTAGGGCGGCAGCGCCGGCGCCCCACTCAACGGCGGCGCCAGGGGTGCGACCGGAGGAAACGCGGAGGGCGCGCCGCCGGCGTCCGGCGGGGGCGGCGGGATGACCTGCTCGGGATCCGGTCCGTTGCGCTCATCCGTCATCTGTCGTCCCCCTTGGTTCCGCAGCACGCGCGGGCTGCCCTCCCCGAACGCTAGCCGTTCGGGGAGGTCCGCGCTGGGCAGATCTGCTCAGCCGACCGTCCCCGCGGGAGAAGTGCCGCCATCGCCGTCGACGTGCAGGAGAGTTGCCTGCGACTGCTCCTGCTGCAGCTGGAACTCGAAGCGCGAGCGGTCGCCACGGTGATACGCGATGAAGTACTCCATCGGCTTCCCGTCGGCGCTGCGGCTGATGCTCCGCAGCCGCAGCAGCGCCGAACCCGCACTGACCCCCAGGAGCTGCGCCTGCTCGTGCGTCGCGACTGTCGCCTCCGCCGAGCGCACGCCGTGCGTGGCGACCACGCCGTGGTCGGCGAGCAACCGGTACAGCGACGCCTCGGTGAGGTCGGCGCCGAGGGTGGCGGTGCCGACGGCTTCCGGCATCCAGGTCGTCGAGAGAGACCAGGGTTCGCCGTCGACGTGACGCCGGCGCTCCAAAGCGACGACCGGAGAGCCGACCGGAACCTCGAGCGCGAGAGCGACCTCGTCGTCGGCGGTCGTCTGCTCGTGGCGCAGCACGTCGCTGTGCACATGACCCCCGCGACGCTCGACGTCGTCGTACAGTCCGACGAGCGTGTGCACCAGGCTCTCGCTCGTGCGCGGCCGCGACACGAACGTGCCCTTGCCCTTGACCCGCTCGACGAGCCCTTCATGCTCCAGCTGGGCCAGCGCCTGACGGACGACCGTGCGGGAGATCCCGTATCGCTCGCACAGGCGGTGCTCGCCGGGGAGCGGGTCACCGGGCTGCAGGCCGTCTCGGCTGATGCCGTCGACGATCAGTTGGCGCAGCTGGTCGTACATGGGCGCGGCGGAATGCCGGTCGATCGCGTCTGTGGTGATGTCGGCGCCCGTGTCGACCATGTCAGTACGCGACCCCGGCGTGCAGGATGACGTTGGCGTACGGCGTGAACTCCCCGGACCGCACGAACGCCCGTGCGCCGTGCGTCAGCTTCTTGAAGTCCACGTGCGGCACGAGCTCGATCTCGAAGCCCATGCCCGCGAACCGTTCGCGCAGCGCCTCGAGGACCTCGGGACTCTTCTCGGCGACCTCGGCCGAGACCGTCGCCCCCTCGACCACCAGCTCGGCGAGCACGGTGTCGAGCACGTCGAGGAACGCCGGGGCTCCCGGACGATACGCGAGGTCGATGCGCTCCGATCCCGGCGGGATGGGGAGCCCGGCATCGGTGACGACGAGCAGATCGGTGTGCCCGGTCTCGCTGATGACCCGGGACAGGGCGGGGTTGATCGTGGTCGCTGACTTGCGCATGGATTCTCCTCAGTTCGCGGCGTGCGCGGATTCCCGCTCGGCGAGGAAGGCGTCGACCTCGCCCCGATGCGGCAGGCTCGGCGACGCGCCCTGCTTGGTCACGGTCAGTGCCCCGGCCGCGGTCGCCAGGCGCACGGCATCCGCCAGCGAGAGCCCGTTCGCGAGCGCCGCTCCGAGGTATCCGGCGTAGGCATCGCCCGCGGCGGTCGTGTCGACCGCCTCGACCGGGTACGGCGGGATGACGGATGCTCCCTCGGCGGTCACCACGCATGATCCCTGACCCGCGAGAGTGATCACCGCAGCGCCCACGCCCTGGTCGAGGAACCAGCGTCCGGCGCGTTCCGCGGAGGCGGCGTCCGTCACCTCGATGCCGCTGATCAGCGATGCCTCGGTCTCGTTCGGCGTGACGATGTCGACGCTCCGCCAGATCTCGGCCGGGAGTTCGGCGGCGGGTGCCGGGTCGAGGATGACGGTCATGCCGTGTTCGCGTCCGCGGGCCGTGATGTGCGCGGTGAGGTCGGAGGGGGTCTCGAGCTGGGTGAGCAGGACCGAGGTGGTGGGCGCGAGCGCCGCGAGGGCGGCATCGATCTGCTCGGTGCTGAGAGCCGCGTTCGCGAGCGGCACCATGACGATGTCGTTCTGCGCCGAGGCGTCGACGCGGATGTGCGCGATGCCCGTCGGCCCGGGGACCGTGCGCAGGTGCGCGAGGTCGACACCCGCCGCGCTCAACCCGTCGACCACCAGGTCGTGGAACAGGTCGTCGCCGACGCATCCGACGAAGCTGGTGCGGGCGCCCGAGCGTCCAGCGGCGACCGCCTGGTTGGCGCCCTTGCCCCCGAGCATGAGCGTGAACTCATCGCCGAGGATCGTCTCGCCCCGCGCGGGAAGGCGCCCGGAGAAGGTGGTGACATCAGCGGTGACGCTGCCGACGATGACGACACCGGAACGATCTCCGGGATGTGCGGGGGCCATGTCGCTCCTGATCTTCTTCGACAGCACGCTCGGCCGCGGCGGCGTCTTTGACCACCGCCCGCGGCTGTCATCACATTAGCCGAACCCGAACCTGTAACGACAGGTTCGGGGTGGGACGGGGCGCGACCTAGGCGGCTGCCGCCTGGCGCAGCCAGCGCTCCACGCCGGCGATGTGCGCGGTCGTGAGCGAGGTCGCCAGCGCCGAGTCATGCTGCGCGATGGCCTCGGCGATCGCCCGGTGCTCCGACAGCGTGCGCTCCACGGCGCCGCCCTCGGTGAGACCACGCCAGACCCGCGCCCGCACCGTCTGGCTGCTGAGGTGCTCGATCAGGCTGGCGAGATAGGCGTTGCCCGCCATCCGCACGATCTCGCGGTGGAAGCGGATGTCGTGCTCGACGAGCTCCTCGATCGTGACCGATGCGTCGATCCCGTCGACCTCGTCCACCAGCTGCGCGATCGCCTCGTCGGAGCCGAGAGTGGCGGCCAGGCCGGTCGCCTGCGACTCCAGCATCCGCCGCACGGCGAAGATCTCGAGCATCGAGTCGTCGTCGTGCATGTCGACGACGAACGAGATCGCCTCCAGCAGCAGGTGCGGCTCGAGGCTCGTCACATAGGTGCCGTCGCCGCGCCGCACGTCGAGCACGCGGATGACCTCGAGCGCCTTCACGGCCTCGCGCATCGAGTTGCGGGAGAGGCCGAGCCGCTCGGACAGCTCCTTCTCCGGGGGGAGGCGATCGCCGGGGGAGAGCTCGCCCGACACGATCATCGCCTTGATCTTCTCGATCGCCTCGTCTGTGACTGCCATGGCGTCATCCTAGCCATTGGTCCGATGTCTGAGGCAGGATGGGCGCATGCGCGTTCTCGATTCACACCTGCACCTCTGGGATCCGGACCTTCTCGAGTACACCTGGCTCGAGGGACCGCTCGCGCGGCGATTCGCCGAGGCCGAGCTGGCGGACGCCGGGTTGCCGGGCGCAACCGAGACGAAGGCGGTCTTCGTGCAGGCCGAGACGGTGGAGGACCGTTTCCTCGACGAGGTGCGCTGGGTCGAGGGCATCGCGGATGCTGCCGGAGTGGTCGCGATCGTGGCCGGGATGCGCCTCGATCGCGGGGTCGACACGGTCACCCACCTCGAGGAGCTCGCCTCGCACCCCCTGGTGATCGGCGTGCGGCACATCCTGCAGGGCGACGACGACGGATTGGCCATGTCGACCGCATTCGTGACCGGCGCGAGAGAGGTGGCGAACCGCGGGTGGAGCTTCGATGCGTGCATCCGTGCGGCCCAGATCCCAGAGATCGCGCGGCTCGCCGGAGCGATCCCCGAGCTGCGGATCGTGCTCGACCACCTCGGCAAGCCGGAGGTCGGTACCGCCGCCGAACCGCGCACCCCCTCCGCGGAATGGGTGCGCGATCTCGACGAGCTGGCACGGCATCCGAACACGTTCTGCAAGCTGTCAGGGCTGCCGGCCGAAGCCGGGGGTGACTGGAGCCGCGCGCAGCTCGAGCCCTTCCTCGACGTCGCGGCCGACGCGTTCGGCGACGAACGGCTGATGTGGGGCACGGACTGGCCGGTCTCCGCGATCGGCCCCGGCCTCGCAGAGGGCGACGATGCGGCGGACGGATCCGATGTCTACCGGCCGACCGCCCGAGGCAGATGGTTCCAGACGGTCACGGCCTGGGCCGAGGATCGCGGACACGACGTCGACGCGATCCTGTGGTCGAATGCCGAGCGGTTCTACCGCGTCGGTGAAGCGGCCGGCAGCCCGGACGAACCCCCGCGCCGCGGCATCCGGGGCTGGCTCCGCGGCGAGTAACCGGAAACCCGGCTACCGGTCGCAAAAAGGCACCGATCCGAGAACCGGAATCGGTGCCTTTCTGCGACGGGAGCAGATGGAGGGGGGATCTACTCCGGGCGGAGGCGCAACTGCGCCATACCGCCGTCGACCTCGATGAAGGTGCCGGTCGTCGATCCGGCCGAGGGGCCGACCAGATACGCGACGGCCGCAGCCACCTCATCGGGGCTCACGAGGCGTCCGTGCGGCTGCCTGGCTTCGAGCGCGGCGCGCTCCGCCGCAGGATCGGATGCCGAATCGAGCAGCCGCCCGACCCACGGGGTGTCGGCGGTGCCGGGGTTGACGGCATTCACGCGGATGCCCTCGCGCAGATGGTCGGCTGCCATCGCGCGGGTGAGGGCCGAGACGGCTCCCTTCGACGCGCTGTAGAGGGCCCGCGCCGGCAGGCCGGTCGTGGACGCGATGGATGCCGTGTTGCAGACCGCCGCCGCGGGAGACTCGCGCAGCCAGGGCAGTGCTGCCGCCGTCACCCGGGCGATGCCGGTGACGTTGATGGAGAGCACGCGCGCCCACTCGTCGTCGTCGTTCGCGGCGATGTCGCCCTGCGCGCCGACTCCGGCGTTGTTCACGACGATGTCGATGCGTCCGAACCGCTCGGCGACGGCGGCGACGGCGGCGTCGACGCTGGCGCGGTCCGACACGTCGGCCGTGAAGGCTGCGAACGCAGCATCCGCTCCTGCCGTGTCGCGGTCGAGTACGGCGATCTGCGCGCCGTCGGCGTGCAGGCGGGCCGCGATGGCCGCGCCGATGCCGGATGCTCCGCCGGTGACGATCGCGACCAGTCCTTCCAGTGCGCGGGTCACTTCTGTGCCTTCCATGCCACGAACTCCTGTCGCTGACGGCCCAGGCCGTCGATCTCGATCTCGACCACGTCTCCGGCGGCGAGGTAGGGGTAGTTGCCCGACAGGGCGACGCCCTGCGGGGTGCCGGTCAGGATGAGGTCGCCCGGCTCGAGCACCACGTACTGCGACAGGTGGTGCACGATGTGCTCGACCGTGAAGATCATGTCGCTGGTGTTCGAGTCCTGCCGCGGCTCGCCGTTCACGAAGCTCCGCAGGCCCAGCGCGTGGTGGTCGACCTCGTCGGGGGTGACCAGCCAGGGACCGGTCGGGTTGAAGCCCGCGGCGATCTTGCCCTTCGACCACTGCCCGCCCGACACCTCGATCTGGAACGACCGCTCGGAGACGTCGTTGGCGGCGACGAAGCCGGCCACATGCGCCATCGACTCGTCGGGGGAGTCGAGGTACGAGGTGCGGGCGCCGATCACGATGCCGAGCTCGACCTCCCAGTCGGTCTTCTCGCTGCCGCGCGGGATGGTGACGGTGTCGTTCGGGCCGACGACGGTGTTCGGGGTCTTCAGGAAGAGGATCGGGATCTCCGGGGGCTCGGAGCCGGACTCGGCCGCGTGGGCGGCGTAGTTCATGCCGATGCAGATCACGGCGCTCGGCCGGGCGATCGGGGCGCCGATGCGGAGCTCGGCGGCATCCGCCAGCTCCGGCAGCTCGCCGGCATCGCGGGCGGCGGTGACGCGAGCGACGAAGTCGCCGGCGAGGAAGTCGCCGTTCACATCGGATGTCAGAGAGCGGAGATCCAGATAACGGTCGCCCTCCACGAGGACGGGGATCTCAGTCCCAGGGGTGCCGAGCCGCGCGAACTTCATGATTCTCCTGATTCGTGGGGATGCCGCCCGCTGGCGGCCTGTCTCGTTGACAGTATAGACATCCGATGTTTACACTCCAAGAGATCCGCGCGATGAAACACGATCGCGCACCGAGAGGAACCCCGTGACCCGTATCGTCGCCCTCGACACCACCGACATCCGCTTCCCCACGTCGCTCAGTCTCGACGGTTCGGACGCGATGAATCCCGACCCCGACTACTCGGCGGCGTACGTCATCGTGCGCACCGATGCCGACGACGGCATCGAGGGCCACGCCTTCGTCTTCACCATCGGCCGCGGCAACGACGTGCAGGTCGCGGGCATCGACGCGCTCGCCGGGCACCTCGTCGGACGCGAGCTCGAACCCCTGCTCGATGACATGGGCGGCACGTTCCGCGAGATCATCGGCGACTCGCAGCTGCGCTGGCTCGGCCCCGAGAAGGGCGTCATGCACATGGCCATCGGCGCCGTCATCAACGCGCTGTGGGACATCAAGGCCAAGCGCGCCGGGCTCCCGCTCTGGCAGCTGCTGGCGCGGATGACGCCGGAGGAGCTCGTCGAGCTGGTCGACTTCCGCTACCTCACCAACGTGCTGACCCGTGAGGACGCGCTCGAGATCCTGCGCGCCGCCGAGCCGGGCCGCGCCGAGCGCGAGCAGCAGCTGCTCGCCACCGGCTACCCGGGCTACACGACGAGCCCCGGCTGGCTCGGCTACTCCGACGAGAAGCTCGAGCGCCTCGCCCGTGAGGCCATGGCCGACGGCTTCACGCAGATCAAGCTCAAGGTCGGCGCCGACCTCGACGACGACATCCGCCGGTTCCGCAAGGCGCGCGAGGTGTGCGGGCCCGACTTCCCGATCGCGATCGATGCGAACCAGCGCTGGGAGGTGTCCGAGGCCATCGAGTGGGTGAACGCGCTCGCCGAGTTCCACCCGGCCTGGATCGAGGAGCCGACCAGCCCCGACGACGTCCTCGGCCACGCCGAGATCGCCCGGGGCGTCGCGCCCATCCGCGTCGCCACCGGTGAGCACGCGCAGAACCGGGTGATCTTCAAGCAGCTGCTGCAGGCCGAGGCGATCTCGGTCATGCAGATCGACGCCGTGCGCGTCGCCGGCGTGAACGAGAACATCGCGAACCTGCTGCTCGCGGCGAAGTTCGGCGTGCCGGTGTGCCCGCACGCGGGCGGCGTCGGGCTGTGCGAGGCCGTGCAGCACCTGTCGATGTTCGACTTCGTGGCCGTCACCGGCACTCGCGAGGGCCGCATGATCGAGTTCGTCGACCACCTGCACGAGCACTTCGTCGTGCCCACCGACATCCAGGGCGGCTCGTACATGGCCCCGACAGCACCGGGCAGCGGCATGGAGATGAAGGCCGACAGCATCGCGACCTACACCTGGACGGGTGCGCATGTCGGCGCCTGACCGGGTCGCTCCCCGCCTCGACGTGCCGACCCTCGGCTACGGCGCCGCGAACGTCGGCAACCTGTTCCGCCCGCTGACCGACGACGAGGCCTGGGCCGTGCTGGACGCGGCGTGGGAGAGCGGCATCCGCTTCTTCGACACCGCGCCGCACTACGGTCTCGGCCTGTCCGAGCGGCGGCTCGGCGCGTTCCTGCAGACGAAGCCCCGGGATGAGTACGTGCTGTCCACGAAGTCCGGGCGGCTGCTGCGCCCGAACCCGGCCTTCGACGGCGGCCTCGACACCGCGAACGACTTCCACGTGCCGGACGACCTGCAGCGGGTGTGGGACTTCTCGGCCGACGGCATCCGCGCGAGCCTGGAGGAATCCCGCGAGCGACTCGGGATCGAGCGCATCGACCTGCTGTACCTGCACGATCCGGAGCGGCACGACCTCGACCTCGCGCTGGCCGAAGCGCTGCCGGCCATGGAAGACCTTCGTGGGGCCGGCGAGGTGACGGCGATCGGCATCGGCTCGATGGTGTCGGATGCTCTCGCCGCAGCCGTGCGCGGCGCGGACCTCGACCTGGTCATGGTGGCCGGCCGCTACACGCTGCTCGAGCAGCCCGCGGCTGTCGACGTGCTGCCCGCCTGCCAGGAGCGCGGCACCGGGATCGTCGCGGCATCCGTCTTCAACTCCGGTCTGCTGGCGTCGAGCGAACCGCGTCGCGACGGACGCTACGAGTACGGCCAGTTGCCCGACGAGCTCTGGGAGCGGCTGTTGCGGATCGCTGCGGTCTGCGCCGACCACGGGGTGCCGCTTCCCGCGGCCGCGATCCAGTTCCCGCTGCAGGCATCGGGCGTGCGCTCGGTCGTCGTCGGCGGCAGCCGCCCGGCGCAGCTCCAGCAGAACGCGGAGTACGCCGCTCTGAGCATTCCGGAAGAGCTCTGGGAGAACCTCGCCGCCGAAGGACTGATCCCCGCCTGACCGGGTTTGCCGCCGCCTCGATCCGGACGGGATCCCCTCAGGCGCGGACGTCGACGAGGGTCTTCACCTCGGCGCGACGCTCATGCTTCGGCCGCGCGAGCGCGCCGGGAACGCCGGCGAGCGGGATGCGGGCGGTGATCCACCCCGACACCTCCTGCTGGTGCCGGCGGAGGAGGCGGATGGCCGCGGGGAAGTCGTCGCCGGCGCTGTTGCGCGACCCGACGACGGTGAGCTCCTTGCGGGTGAACTCGACGATCGGCAACCGAACCTCTCGGGGAGACACGCCCACGATGCCGACGGTCCCGGCGTGCGCGACGAGGTCGAACGCCAGGCGGATCGCGGTCGGTGAGCCTGTCGCATCGATCACGGCGCGCGGGGAGTGCGGCCCGGACCAGGCGCGCACTGCCGCCCCCACGTCGTCGATCTTCGAATCGATCACGTGCTGCGCCCCGGCGCGAAGAGCCAGCTCCAGCCGCCGTCGACGGCGGTCGATGGTGAGCACCTCGGCGCCGGCATCGACGCAGGCGAGCGTCACCGCGAGACCGATCGGCCCCGCCCCCACGACGACCACCCGGTCGCCGGCGGAGACCCGCGCGCGACGCACGGTGTGCACACCCACCGCGAGCGGCTCGACGAGGGCGGCCACGTCGAGCGGGAGCTCGCCGACCGCGTGCACCTGCGCCGCGGGCACCGCGACCCGCGAGGTGAGCGCACCGTCGACCTGCACGCCGAGCACGGTGATCGAGGTGCAGGCGTTCGGCGCCCCGTGCACGCAGGCCTCGCAGATGCCGCAGCTCTGCACCGGATCGACCACCACCGCGCTGCCGACGGGCGGCGCCCCGGGCGCTGAGGTGACCACTGTTCCGGAGAACTCATGGCCCTGCACGCGCGGGTAGCCACCATGCGGATGGGTCCCGTCGAACAGCGCGTAGTCGCTGCCGCAGAGACCGACGAAGGCGACCTCGATCAACACCTCGCCGGGGCGCGGGTGCGGCGCGGCGGCATCCTCGAGTCGGGCGTCACCCGCTCCGTGCGTCCGCACGGCGGGCATCCGAGGGGGCGACGCGGTCATCGCGCCGGGCTGCCGGTGTCGACGGTCTTCTCGTACGCGCGGGCGGAGTCGTGCAGGTGTGCGTGCATGGCGGCGACTGCGGCATCCGGATCGCGAGCCTCGAGGGCGAGCAGGATGCGCTCGTGCTCCCGCACGGTCTCGTCGACGCGGTGCGGATCGCCGAGCGTCGCCCGGCGGATCTGGAGCAGCACGTCGCCGAGCGAGTCCACGAGCACGAGGAACAGCTCGTTGTCGGTCGCCTCGGCGATGGCGCGGTGGAAGGCGACGTCGTCGCGGGACGCGGCCTCCGGATGTTCGCGATCGTGCGCGAGGAGTTCGAATGCGGTGCGGATCGCCGCGAGCTGCGCGGCACTCGCCCGCTCGGCGGCCAGGCGCACCGTGGTGAGCTCGAGCGTCTCACGCACCTCCGCGATCTTGGTGGGCGGGATCGCGCCGTGCTGGGAGATGTAGATCTCCAACGACTCGGTGATGCCCTCGTGCGTCGGGTCGGCCACGCGGGGGGCGCCGCCGGTGGAACCGTCGAGCACCCGCTTGGCGACGAGGTGGCGGATGGCCTCGCGGATCACCGTGCGGGAGACCCCGAACTGCTCGCAGAGTTCGCGTTCGGTGGGGATGCGGGTGCCAGGACGAAGACCCGCATCGCGGATCGCCTGCGCCAGCTGCTCGCTCACCGTCTCGTACAGCCGCGGGTTGCGGCCGATCGAATCGAAGGTCGGGGATTCCGGCATGTCTGGCACCTCCCCGACTTTATCCCGCGACAGCAGAGGGGACGAGCGTGCGGGCATAGCGGATGCTGCGCTCCGCCCACTCCCGTTCGGTCCGCACGGTCGACTCGATGTCGCCGTCGTACGGCGTCCACAGCTCGATGACGGCGGTCTCGGCCCTTCCGAATCGGGCGACCGCGTCGAGCACACCGGGGGTGTCGAGTCGCCCGTCGCCGAGCGCGCGGCCCTCCACGAAGAACCCCATGCCGTGCGCGGCACGCACGACCTCGAAGTCCTTCAGGTGCACGTTGACCGTGTGGGGCGCGAGGGCATCGACGACGATGTCCGGGCCTTCCAGAGCCCCGAAGGAGTTCACGGTGTCGAGGCAGATCCCCACCCAGTCGCCGCACCGCTCGATCAGGCCGACGAGCTCTTCGACCCGGAAGCGGTCGTGGTTCTCGACCGCGAGCGTCACCCCCGCGCGCACGTACTCGTCACGGACCTCGCCGAAGCGCCGGACGACCTCGTCGAGGTCGGGCTCATCGCCGGCCGAGTCGAGCACGACGCGCACGAACGGCGAACGCACCTGCTCGGCCAGCGCGAGATAGCGGCGGAGGTTGTCGACGCGGCATCCTCTCGTTCCGGCCTCCAGCGAGATGCCGTGCTCGTCGGCGAACCGGGCGAAGCCCTTCACGTCGTCGATGTTCTCGAGCGGCAGGTTGTCGCTGAACTGCACCAGCGAGAGCCCGGCATCGCTCGCCTGCATCACCATGTCCCACGGTCCGAGTCGTCGCTCGGGTTGCGGGAATCCGGGTACGCCGATCTCCCAGGTGCGGGCGAACGTCGCGATGCCGATGCGCATGTCAGTCGCCTCCGGTGATCGCGCGGAGGCTCGCCTGCAGCCGGTCCTCGTCGAAGATCGCGTGCCAGTCCTCGCGGAACAGTTCGCTCTTGGACTTCTCGAGGGCGAGGGCCGCCCCCTCCGACAGCTTCCAGTCGAGCTGCTCGAAGATGATGGCGATGCCGATCTGCAGGTGCCCCATCAGGAAGTCACGGACGGCCTCCTCCGGCACACCCGATGCGACGACGCGCTCGCCGCCCTCCTTGATGATCGCGACGCAGCCGTTGGCGAGCGTCTCGGTCAGCGCGGGCTCGAGCATCGCCATCTGGTGCACGGTGATGCGGTGCGAGCGGGTGATCGGCGCGAACATCGCCATTGCGAGGGCCTCGACGCCGTCGCTCGCGGCGTCATCGCCCCAGGCCTTCGCGAAGACCAGCGCCTGGTGCGCGAGCCCGCCGCCCCAGTAGTCGCGCCGCGCGTCGGCATCCGCTTCGCCGAGAAGTCCGTACAGCGGCGGGTGGGTCGGGTGCACGACGAAGCAGTTGATGTCGGAGCGTTCCTCGACGCGGCCGGCGGCGATGACCGCCGGGTCGAGGAAGAGGATGCTGGTGCCGGCGTCGAGCAGCGGGATGATCTCGGCGGCCACGTGGCGGGAGATCTTGTCGGGCACGGCGAAGATGACGACGTCGGCTCCGGCGAGTCCCTCGGTCTGCTCGATGTGGGTGTTGCCTGCTTCGGCGATGAGGGCACGACCGCGATCGCCCCGCTCGATCAGACGCAGCGAGTAGTCGGGGTTGCCGGTCAGCCCGCGGGTGATGCGGCGGCCCATGTTGCCGCCGGCGCCCAGGATCGCCACATTCGTCGTCATCGTCTTCTCCTTGATCTCGGCGCTCATGCGCTCGGTGCGTTCTCGGTGGTGGGGAGGGGGTTCTGCGTCCGGCCGATGCGGAAGATGACGACCGTGAGGATCGACGACATCAGCAGCATCGCGCCGACGACGAACATCGGCACCACGTAGCCGCCGGTGAGGTCGTGGAGCCAGCCGGTGACGTAGCCCGCGCTGAATCCGGCGACGTTGCCCACGGTGTTGATGAGCGCGACCCCGGCAGCCGCCGCGGCCCCGGTGAGGAACTGCGTCGGCAGGGTCCAGAAGTTCGGCATGGCGGAGAAGATGCACATCGCGGTGATGGTGATGGCGAAGATCGTCGCGGCGGGCGACCCGGCGAACAGAGCGAACGGCACGCTGATCGCGCCGATCACTGCCGGGACCGCGATGTGCCAGACGCGCACACCGCGTCGCGTCGCGTCCTTGCACCAGAAGTACAGGGCGATCGCCGCCGGCAGGTAGGGGATCGCGGTGATCAGGCCCTTCTGGAAGACGTCGAAGGTCGTACCGTACTGCTCCTGGAATCCCTCGATGATGCTCGGCAGGAAGAACGCGAGCGAGTACATGCCGTAGATGAGGCCGAAGATGATGAAGGCCAGGGTCCAGACGCGGCCGTTGCGGAAGACGGCACCGACGCCGATGTGCGGGTGCGCCGCCTCGGTCGTGGCACGTTCCTTCTGCAGCGCGCCGGTGAGCCAGGTGCTCTCCTCGCGGGTCAGCCATTTCGCATCGGCCGGACGGTCGTCGAGGTAGAACCACGCGATGATGCCGACGATGATCGCCGGGATCGCGACGCCGAAGAACATGAACCGCCAGCCCTCGAGGCCGAAGAAGAGGCCGTGCTGGCTGATGAGCGCTCCGGCCAGCGGGGCGCCGATGACCGTGGTGAGGGGCTGGGCGAGGAAGAACAGCGAGATGATGCGCGGACGCCAGCGGGCGGGGACCCAGAGGCTGAGGAAGAGGATGGCCCCGGGGAAGAATCCGGCCTCCGCGACACCGAGGATGAACCTGAGGACGTAGAGCTGTGTCGAGTCCTGGATCCAGGTGAAAAGCAGGGCGACGATTCCCCAGCTCACCATGATGCGGGAGAGCCAGCGCCGGGCGCCGAACCTGTGCAGCGCGAGATTGGACGGCACCTCCAGCAGGATGTAGCCGATGAAGAAGACGCCGGATGCGAAGCCGAACTGCGCGGCCGAGAGCGCGAGGTCGTCGTTCATGCCGTTGGAGCCGGCGAACGAGATCGCCGTGCGGTCGAGGTAGTTGATGAAGAACATCAGCGCGACGAAGGGGACGATTCGCCACGTCACCTTTCGGATGGTGCGTCTTTCGACGTCGTTCGCGAGCTCCGTGGTCACGTCTCACACTCCTTCGTGTCGGTGTTTGTCATACAAAATGCCATATGACATCGGGTCCCGTCAACTGCGGTCGCCGATGAGGCGTGCACAATTCAGCCAAAACGTTCGGTCGACGGCCCGGACCCCGCGCGTTTCGGGCTCGGACCGGCGCGAGTGGAGGCCGACCCGTGCATTTTGGCTGAGTTGTGTACGCCCAGGCGCGGAGCGAGCGCGCTCAGCGCCCGATCGTCGACTCGCGCACGACGAGTTCCGCAGGGAACGGCGTCGTCGCAGGCGGCTTCCCGGTCGGATCCGCGAGCTGCCGGAGCAGCGCAGCGCCGGCCGCGCGGCCGATCTGATACCCCGGCTGCCGCACGCTGGTCAGCGGTACGACGCTCTGATGGGCCTGGTCGACATCGTCGAACCCGATCAGGGCGATCTCCTCGGGCACCCGCACGCCGTGCCGCAGCAGTTGTGTGAGCACGCCGAGCGCGACCATGTCGTTCGCGGCGAAGATCGCGTCCGGTCGCTCGGCGGCCGGAAGCGCGACGAGACGCGCCCCCGCGTGCAGCCCGTCTTCGGTCGTGAGGTGCGGCACATCCTCCACTGTCAGCGAGGCGGAGCTGTCGGCGACGGCATCCTGCAGGCCGGCCAGTCGATCGTTCGACTGGCTGACGGACGCGCTGCCGAGGAAGAGGATGCGCCTCCGCCCGAGAGCCAGCAGGTGCTCTCCGGCGAGCCTGCCGCCACCGTGGTCGTCGAAGAGCACGGAGGCGACCGTCGCGGATTCGCGGATCGGCCCGACGACCACGGAGCGGATGCCGCGCTCGGCGAGACGCTCGAGGCGCGACACGACGTCGCCGGATGGATAGATCACGATGCCCTGCACGCGGTGCGCCTCGAACATGTCGATGTTGCGCCGCTCCTGTGCGCCGTCGCGGTTGCTGTTGCTGAAGAACAGCGACCAGCCACCCTCGCGGGTCACGTCCTCCACGCCGCGGGAGAGCTCGTGGAAGTACGGCAGCCACGCGTCGAGCAGGATGAGTGCGAGCGCCTTGCTGGAACCCGCGCGCAGCTGCCGGGCGGATTCGTTCGGCACGAAGCCGAGCTGTGCGATCGCGGCGCCGACGCGTTCCCTGGTCGGCGCTCCGAGCAGGTGCGGATGGTTGAGGTAGTTCGAGACCGTGGACGAGGAGACTCCGGCGAGAGCGGCGACATCCTTGACGCTCGCTGGCATGCAGGCTCCTCTGACTGTGTTGACGCGACCCGACGGGGCCGGATGCGGCGACACCAGGCTAGCGGAGGAGTTGGCACGTGCCAAGAAAGGTCTTGACACCGATGTCGAGCCCGACGTAGCGTGGCTCGGACGCCGCTTGCAACGTGCCAAGCGGTGAGGCGACGGTGCCGCACACCCGCCTCCGAGGGGTTTCATGAACATCGGCTGCCATGGACTCGTCTGGACCGGTCACTTCGATGCCGACGGCATCCGCCTGGCTGTGGCGAAGACGAAGGAGGCGGGCTTCGACCTCATCGAGTTCCCGCTGATGGACCCCTTCTCGTTCGACGTCGCGGCCGCCAGGGAAGCCCTCGAAGAGCACGATCTCGCGGTCAGTGCCTCACTCGGACTGTCCGACGCGACCGACGTCACGAGCGCGGACCCTGCGATCGTGGCGGCAGGCGAGGCCCTGCTCCTCAAGGCGGTCGACGTGCTGGCCGATCTGGGCGGTGAGCACTTCTGTGGCGTGATCTACAGCGCCATGAAGAAGTACATGGAGCCGGCGACTCCCGAGGGTCTCGCGAGCAGCCGACGGGCGATCGCGAAGGTCGCAGACCATGCCGCGACACGCGGGGTCTCGGTCTCGCTCGAGGTGGTCAACCGCTACGAGACCAACGTGCTGAACAGCGCCCGTCAGGCTCTCGCGTACCTCGCGGCGGTCGATCGGCCGAACCTCGGCATCCACCTCGACACGTATCACATGAACATCGAGGAGTCGGATATGTTCGCGCCGGTCCTCGATGCCGCCCCCGCCCTGCGCTACGTGCATATCGGAGAGAGTCACCGCGGCTACCTCGGCACCGGGACGGTCGACTTCGACACGTTCTTCAAGGCGCTCGGACGCATCGGCTACGACGGTCCGATCGTCTTCGAGTCGTTCTCCTCTGCCGTCGTCGCGCCCGACCTGAGCCGCATGCTCGGAATCTGGCGGAACCTGTGGACCGACAACGACGAGCTCGGAGCGCACGCGAACGCCTACATCCGCGACAAGCTCGTGGCCGTGGAATCGATCCGGCTGCACTGATCGGTTGTGCTGACCGACGGCACCGATCGGACGCCGTCCCGACCCGGAAGGTCAAGATGTTATTACAGGTCTTCCTGACATCACGTTGGTTAGATACATTCAGATACAACTTGCGCGGACGAGACGCAGGCCGCAGAATTGATCCGATGTTTACCGCGGCTGGTGGCATCGCACTCGCAGGACGACCTTCAAGGAAGCAGGTGAGCACATGAGTGAACCCATTCTCACGGTGGAGGGGATCAGCAAGGGATTCCCCGGTGTGCAGGCGCTGAAAGACGTGCACCTGGAGGTGCGGGCCGGCGAAGTGCTGGTGCTCGTGGGAGAGAACGGCGCCGGCAAGTCGACGCTCATGAAGATCCTCTCCGGGATCTACACCAAGGACGAGGGGACGATCACCTTCGAAGGCCGGGAGGTGGAGCTCACCAGCCCCCTGCAGGCCCAGGAGCTCGGCGTCACCATCATCCATCAGGAGCTCAACCTGATGCCCGACCTGACCGTCGCGCAGAACATCTTCGTGGGCCGTGAGCCGACTTCCGGTCCCTTCCTGTCGGAGCGGAAGCTCAACGTGCAGACCGCGGAGCTGCTGCAGCGCCTCGACATCCGTCTGAACCCGCGACAGCTCGTCGGCGAGCTCACGGTGGCCGAGCAGCAGATGGTCGAGATCGCCAAGGCGCTCTCGTTCAACGCCAAGGTGCTCATCATGGATGAGCCGACGTCTGCGCTCACCGACACCGAGGTCGAGACGCTGTTCGTGCTGATCGAGCAGCTCAAGGCCCGCGGTACCGGCATCGTCTACATCTCGCACCGTATGGATGAGCTGCGTCGTCTCGCCGACCGCGTCACCGTGCTTCGCGACGGCACATACATCGGATCACTCGATCGCGCCGACGTGACCATCCCGAAGATCATCGAGATGATGGTCGGACGTGTGATCGACGAGGGAACCCGCCCGCAGGCCCGCGACCACATCAACGACCCGGTCGTCCTCGACGTGCAGGGCCTCTCGACGAAGAACCTGCTGAAGGACGTCTCCTTCCAGCTGCACCGCGGGGAGATCCTCGGCTTCGCGGGCCTCATGGGCGCCGGTCGCACCGAGACCGCACGCGCGGTCATCGGCGCCGACCATCGCGACGGCGGATCCATCGCGATCGGCGGAAGGCCGGTGCGGATCGCCCAGCCGGCGGATGCTGTGAAGCACGGTCTCGGCTACCTCTCCGAGGACCGCAAGCTCCTCGGTCTCATGCTCGAGCAGGACGTGACCTTCAACACGGTGCTCGCCTCGCTCGGCTCGTACGCCAACGGCATCGGCTGGATGGGCGACAGCAAGGCGAAGAACCGCACCAAGGAGTACGTGCAGCAGCTGCGCGTGAAGACGCCGTCCGTCAATCAGGTGGTCAAGCTCCTCTCTGGAGGCAACCAGCAGAAGGTCGTCATCGCCCGCTGGCTGATGCGCGACTGCGACATCCTGATCTTCGACGAGCCGACCAGAGGGATCGATGTCGGCGCGAAGGAAGAGATCTACCGCCTGATGCAGCAGCTCGCTGACCAGGGCAAGTCCATCATCGTCATCTCATCGGAGCTGCCGGAGATCCTGCGCGTCGCGAACCGCATCGCGGTCTTCGCGAACGGCCGGATCACCGGAACTCTCCGCAACGAGGAAGCCAGCCAGGAGAAGATCATGCAACTCGCAGCCCACGGGGAGGAAGACTGATGAGCACCCCACAGCAGCCCGGATCGTCGACGACGACGGTCATCCAGACGGCACTCGCCGAGAACACCGACAAGCGCGACATCGGCGCGTTCCTGAAGCGCCAGTTCCAGCAGTCGCTGGCCTTCGGCACCCTGATCGTGCTGGTCATCGTCTTCTCGATCGCCAGCCCGAGCTTCTTCACGTTCAGCAACATCGCCACCGTGCTGCTGTCGACCGCGGTCATCGGCATCCTGGCGCTCGGCACCACGTTCGTCATCATCACCGGCGGCATCGACCTGTCGATCGGCACCGGCATGGCGCTCTGCGCCGTGATGACCGGTGTGTTCGTGACGAACATGGGGCTTCCGGTCTGGGTCGGTGTGATCGGGGGTGTGCTGACCGGAGTGCTGATGGGGCTCGTGAACGGGATCAACATCACGTTCCTCCGGCTGCCGCCGTTCATCGCCACCCTCGCGATGATGATGATCGCGGGCGGCCTCGCCCTCGTCATCTCCAACGTCTCGCCGATCTACTTCTCGTCGTCGGCGCCCGACTTCAAGAGGATCGCCCTCGGCGTCATCATCCCCGGCATCCCTAACGCCGTGCTGATCACCGCTGTCGTCGCGATCATCGCCTGGCTGGTGCTCTCGAAGACGCTCCTCGGCCGCTACACCTTCGCGATCGGCTCCAACGAGGAGGCGACGCGGCTCTCGGGCGTCAACACCCGGCGCTGGACGATCCTCATCTACATGTTCGCCGGAGCGTTCACCGGCATCGCCGGCATCGTGATCGCCGCACGCCTCGACTCGGCCCAGCCGCAGATCGGCACGGGCTACGAGCTGCAGGCGATCGCCGCGGTCATCATCGGCGGAACCTCGCTGCTCGGAGGGCGCGGATCCATCCTCGGCACCGTCATCGGCGCGCTGATCATGAGCGTGCTCGTCAACGGCCTGCGCATCCTGTCGATCCAGTCCGAGTGGCAGAACATCGTCGTCGGCGTCGTCGTGCTGCTGGCGGTGTTCCTCGACTCGCTGCGCAACCGCCAGCGCACGTGACCTGCGCCTCTGAACTCGCACATCCGAACACCTACATCTGAATACCGCACCTGAACACAGGAATGTCCACACCGTCGGCCTCGGCCGGCAACCACAGAGAACAATGGAGTTTCCATGAAATTCGGCAAGAAGACCGCATTCG
This sequence comes from Microbacterium sp. PMB16, assembly GCF_051294855.1. Classification (GTDB taxonomy): domain Bacteria; phylum Actinomycetota; class Actinomycetes; order Actinomycetales; family Microbacteriaceae; genus Microbacterium. Next base: position 743,583 of record NZ_CP145908.1, on the reverse strand, counting down.
CGGCACTCGTGGCCGCATCCGCGTTGGTGATCGCCGGCTGTGCCGGCGGTGGCGACGTCATCGAAGAGGGCGGCTCGGGCGGTGACGGCGGCAGCGGCGACGGCGAGATGTACATCGCACTCGTCTCCAAGGGCTTCCAACACCAGTTCTGGCAGGCCGTGAAGACGGGCGCTGAGGAGAAGGCCGAGGAGCTCGGCGTCACCATCACGTTCGAAGGCCCCGCGGCCGAGACCGAGATCGCCGGCCAGCTCGAGATGCTGACCACCGCCATCGACAAGAACCCGGATGCCATCGCGTACGCCGCCCTCGACCCCGAGGCGTGCGTCGCCCCGCTCGAGCAGGCGAAGTCGAAGGACATCCCGGTGGTGTACTTCGACGCTCCCTGCAACGGCGACGTCGGCCTGAGCCTCTCCGCGACCGACAGCAAGGTCGCAGGTGCGCTCGCTGCCGAGCACATGGCCGAGCTGATCGGCGGCAAGGGCGAGGTCGCCATCGTCGGCCACTCGAACATCAACTCGACCGGTGTCGAGCGTCGTGACGGTTTCGTCGAGAAGATCGAGGCCGACTTCCCCGACATCGAGATCGTCGACATCCAGTACGGCGACGGCGACCACCTGAAGTCGGCTGACATCGCGAAGACGCTGATCGCGGCCCACCCCGACCTCAAGGGCATCTACGGCACCAACGAGGGCTCCGCCATCGGCGTCGTGAACGCGGTGAACGAGCTCGGACTGGAGAAGGGCAAGATCACGATCGTCGGCTTCGACTCCGGTGCTGCGCAGATCAACGCGATCAAGGACGGCACCATGGCCGGCGCCATCACGCAGGACCCGATCGGCATCGGCAAGCAGGTCGTCCAGGCCGCCTACGACGCGGCCAACGGCAAGGACGTCGACGAGTTCTACGACACCGGTTCGTACTGGTACGACAAGGACAACCTCGAAGACCCGAAGATCGCCGCCGTCCTCTACGAGTGACCGACGGAGATCGACGGAAGCCCCTCACCTTCGGGTGGGGGGCTTCTTCGTTGTTCGGATCCGGTCATGCAGCCGGGGTATGAGGCGGCGTCCGAAGACGATACCCCGGTAGCATTGCCCGCTCGCATCGGCCGCTGGGAGCGTTGCGGTCATGACGTCGACCTCTGAGATCCGCCCCGAGGGCCGCACCATCCGCGCCGACATCGCCCTGTTCGCGTTCGCGACCGCGGCGATCAGCGGGGTGCCGTTCCTGATCCTCCTGCTCACCGGGTGGGACATCCGCAGCGGCCCCGGCCTCTGGCTGTTCGGAGTGGGAACGTCGGGGCCTTCGCTCGCCGCGCTGGCCGTCTACATCGCCTGGTCTCGCCGACGGCCGCGCGCGGCTCGAACGCGAGTGTCCGTGCCCTGGCTGTGGGCTCCCGCGGCGATCGTCCTCGGCATCCTGCCTACCGTCGTCGCCAACCTCATCGTCGACCCGGGCAGTATCGCTGCGAGCCTCACCCACGCTCCCGAGGTGCTGTCCGCTTTCGGCGGCGGACTCCTGTTCGTCGTGCTCTTCCTGATCACCGGTCCGCTCGCGGAGGAGTTCGGGTGGCGAGGCTTCGTGCAGCCGCGCCTGCGGTTGCGGTGGACCCCCGTGCGCACGGCCGTCGTGCTCGGCGCGGTGTGGGGGCTGTGGCACGTCCCGCTGTACTTCCTCCCCGGCACGGGTCAGTACGAGACCGGGCTGTTCGCGCTCGGCGGCCTGATCTTCCTGGTGTCCTGCATCCCGCTGTCGCTCATCTACCTGTTCGTCACCGAGCGGATGGGCGGGCGGGTGTGGGCGGCCATCCTGGTCCACTTCGCCGGCAACGCGATCGGGGCGTTCCTCCCGTCGGAGAGCCCGGCGACCCTCCTCACGCAACTGGCGGTCACGGTGGTCCTGGCCGCGGCGGCCCTCATCGCGTGGGGGCCGGCGCGCTCGGGTCTTCTCGCACCGGCGCCGGAGCATCCCCGGGTCGCACGTCGTTAGCGGGAGGAGCGTCGGAAGAGTCGCGCCAGCTTCCCCGGCGCCCGCGACTGCTCGACGGGGGCGTCGGGCAGAGCGCTCCATACGAGGTCGCCCGGGAGGGGCATCCCGCCGCGCGGGTCGAGTGTGATGTAGTTCATCGTCTGCCTCCTTGTTAGTGCAACTCAGCGGTTGCATTAACAAGGTTTGCACGGCGGTGGGCATAGTGCAACCCCAAAGTTGCACTATGGGGTGGTCAGGCCTCGGCGCGACGGGCGCGGTAGGCGGCGACCGCGTTGCGGTTGGCGCAGGTCGCCGAGCAGTACCGCTTCGAGCGGTTGCGGGAGAGGTCGAGCGCGAGCGCCAGACACGTCTCGTCGTCGCAGACGGTGATGCGGGAGCCCTCGTCGGCGCGGATGACGTCGATCATCGCCATCGCCGTCTCGATCAGCACCCGTTCGGCCAGCGGACGTTCGTCGTCGACCGCGTGCAGGTGCCAGTCGGCGTCGCCGTGACGCACCAGCTTCGGGGTGAGGAGGGACTCGGCGAGAGCGGTGTTCACGAGGTCGACCATCGCGTCGCGGGGAGCGAGCAGCATCGACCGCAGGCGGGGGCGCAGGGCGTGGAGGGAGGCGAGCTCGGCGGCGTCGCGATCGAGTCGACCGGTGTAGGGGAACTCGGTCAGGAACGCCTCGTAGTCGACCAGGTCGGCCAGCGTCTCCGGGTCTTCCGCCGAGTTCACGAGCCAGACGGCCGATCGCAGCGCCTCTTCCGTGTCATCGGTGAAGATCATGTTGACATCTTACAGCGCCGACGCGTAGCGTCACATGTCATGAGCAAAGTGGCAAATGACGCGGTCTCGACGGCGGTGTCCGGCGTTCGCCTCGGCCTCCCTCTTGCGATCGGTGCCGCGTTCGCCTTCGGCATGTCCGGCGGGTGGGCGCGCGGGCTGATCGACGCGGGATGGACGCCCGGCGCCGCAGTCACCGCGCGCATCTGGGTCGCGGCCCTCGTGCTGCTCATCCCGACCCTCCTCTCCCTGCGCGGCCGGTGGGGCCTCCTGCGTCGCAACGTCGGCATGATCGCCGCCTACGGACTTCTCGCGGTCACCGCCACGCAGCTCTTCTACTTCCAGGCCGTCGCCGTGATGGACGTCGGCATCGCCCTGCTCATCGAATACACCGCACCGGTCGCGGTCGTCCTCTGGCTCTGGATCCGCCGCGGGGAGCGCCCCAGTCGGCGCAGCATCCTCGGTGCGATCATCGCGTTCGCGGGTCTCGTGCTGATGCTCGACGTCGTCACCGGGGCCGAGGTGAACGTCGCCGGCGTTCTCTGGGCGCTGGGCGCCATGGTCGGTGCGGCGACGTACTTCGTGCTGTCGGCGAAGGCCGACACCGGGCTTCCGCCGCTCGCGCTCGCCGGAAGCGGACTGTTCCTCGGCGCGATCGGGCTCACCGTCGCCGGTGCGATCGGGGTGCTGCCCATCGCCTGGACCACGGACGACATCGCCTACCGGTTCGGCAGCGTGCCGTGGTTCGTGCCGGTGCTGGCGATGGGAGTGCTGGCGACGGCCGTCGCCTACCTGCTCGGGATCGCCTCGACACGGATGCTGGGATCGAGGCTCGCCTCCTTCGTCGCGCTCGCCGAGGTCGTGGCCGCGCTGCTGTTCGGCTGGCTGCTCCTCGGCCAGCTACCGGATCTGCTGCAGGCGCTCGGCGGTGCGCTCGTGCTCGCCGGGGTGATCGTCGTGAAGCTCGGCGAGCCGGTGCCCGCTGCGGCCGGGGTCGTGGGCGAGTTCGTCGAGCCCGTGCCGGATGCATCCGCCTCGCGACGATAGCGTCGGGCGCCGGCATCCGAGATTCGCCCTGCGGTCGGGAGGGGATCTGCATTCGGGAGGGGGGATTCGCCGAATCGATCCTCCCGAGTCCAGAACGCCTCCGAAGCGACGGTTGCAGGCGGCAGGACGGGGTGGTGCTTCGACAGGCTCAGCGAGCCGTAGAGCCTCGGGAATGTATACGAGCGGATGCTGAAGCTGGCGCAAGCGCGCGTCAGTATCGCTTTATGTATACACTGACGTCATGACCCTCTCCGTCGAGCGCACGTCCGCGAGCGATCGCGCGTACGCGGCGCTGCTCGACGGCATCCAGTCCGGGTCCCTCGCCGCGGGCGTCGTGCTCGGCGAGGTCGAACAGGCCGCGCGACTCGGCGTGAGCCGCACTCCGATGCGCGAAGCGCTGCGCCGCCTCATCGCCGACGGGCTCGTCGTGCAGCAGTCGCCGCGGGTCACCGTCGTCGCCGGCCTCGATGTCGACGACATCCGCTCGCTGTTCGAGATCCGTCGCGCGCTGGAGGAGACCTCCGCCCGCCTCGCAGCCAGCCGCGGTGACGCCGAGGTCTTCGCCGCCCTCGCCGAAGAATTCGCGCACGTCGATCTCACCGCGGACGCGGGACGGGACGCGTACTACGCCCTGATCGCCCGCCTCGACCTCGCCCTCGACGCGGCGGTCGCCAATGACTACATCGCCTCGGCCCTCCGCACCGTGCGCACCCACCTCGTGCGGGTGCGGCGGATGGCCCGCGACAAACCCGCGCGGCTCGCGGCATCCGCATCCGAGCACCGCACGATCGCCGAGGCCCTCGCCGCTCGCGACGGAGACCTCGCCGCCCACGCCACGCACGTGCATCTGCACAACGCGCTCACCGGCATCCTCGAGACCCTGAATGAAGGACAGAAATGACCGTCACCCACCACGTCCGTGTCCACCGCAGCGATGAGAACCTCGCCCGTGAGGATCAGCTCGCCTGGAAGATCGCGGAGGTCGCGGCCGACCAGGTCGAGGTCGAGCAGGACGTCGTCGACATGATCATCAACCGCATCATCGACAACGCCTCGGTCGCCGCGGCTTCCCTCACCCGCGCGCCGATCAACGCGGCGCGCGCCCAGGCGTTCAGCCACCCCGTCTCGACCGGCGGCGCCGGCGCGAACCTCTTCGGTGCCGCCCTCGACCGCCGGACCAGCCCGGAGTGGGCGGCGTGGGCGAACGGCGTCGCCGTGCGTGAGCTCGACTACCACGACACCTTCCTCGCAGCCGAGTACTCGCACCCCGGCGACAACATCCCGCCGATCCTCGCGGTCGCCCAGCACGTCGGTGCCGACGGTCGGGCGCTCGTTCGCGGCATCGCGACCGGCTACGAGATCCAGATGGACCTCGTACGCGCGATCTGCCTGCACAAGCACAAGATCGACCACGTCGCGCACCTCGGCCCCTCGGCCGCGGCCGGCATCGGCACCCTCCTCGGCCTCGACGTCGAGACGATCTACCAGGCCGTGGGCCAGGGGCTGCACACCACGACCGCCACGCGCCAGAGCCGCAAGGGCGAGATCTCGACGTGGAAGGCGCACGCCCCGGCCTTCGCAGGGAAGATGGCCGTCGAGGCGGTCGACCGTGCGATGCGCGGCCAGACCAGCCCCGCCCCGATCTACGAGGGCGAAGACGGCGTGATCGCCTGGATGCTCGACGGGAAGGATGCCGCGTACGAGGTGCCGCTGCCCGCCGCCGGTGAGCCGAAGCGCGCGATCCTCGACTCGTACACGAAGGAGCACTCGGCCGAGTACCAGGCGCAGGCCTGGATCGACCTGGCCCGCAAGCTCGGCACCGAGAACCCGGCGCTCCGCGACCCGGCGAACATCGCAGCGATCGTGCTGCACACCAGCCACCACACGCACTACGTGATCGGCTCGGGCGCGAACGACCCGCAGAAGTACGACCCGACAGCGTCGCGCGAGACGCTCGACCACTCGATCCCGTACATCTTCGCCGTGGCACTGCAGGACGGCGGCTGGCACCACGTCGACTCCTACGCTCCGTCGCGCGCGGGGCGTGCGGACACGGTCGAGCTGTGGCACAAGATCACCACGGCCGAGGATGCCGAGTGGACGCGCCGCTACCACTCCGAGGACCCCGACGTGAAGGCGTTCGGCGGTCGCGTCGAGTTCCAGCTCACCGACGGCACGACCGTGGTCGACGAGATCGCGGTCGCCGACGCGCATCCGCTCGGCGCCCGTCCGTTCGCGCGGGACAACTACATCGCGAAGTTCCGTCTGCTCGCGGAGCCCGTGCTCGAGCCGGCCGAGATCGAGCGGTTCCTGGAGCTCGTGCAGCGCCTTCCCGAGCTGACGGCCGCCGAGGTCGCCGAGCTCTCGATCGTCGCGAAGCCTGGGCTGCTCGAGGGCGCTGACGCGCCGAAGGGGCTGTTCTGATGCGGGGTCGCCACCCTGCTGCGTGCATAACTTCGGAGTTCGCGGGCGACTCGCCGCTCGCGGCATCCGATCGCCGGCGTGTCGCCGCAGTACTCCGAAATTGTGCTCCGCGGAAGCGAGAGAGGGAGAACGTCTGATGCTGTACTCCACCACGACCCCGGCCGAGAAGCGGCGGCTGTTCCGCGAACGGCTCGCGAGCGGTGAGCTGCTGCGGTTCCCCGGGGCGTTCAATCCGCTGAGCGCGCGGCTCATCGAGCAGAAGGGCTTCGACGGCGTCTACATCTCCGGCGCGGTGCTCGCCGCCGACCTCGGCCTCCCCGACATCGGCCTCACCACGCTCACCGAGGTGGCCGGCCGGGCGAAGCAGATCGCCCGCATGACCGACCTCCCCGCGATCGTCGACGCCGACACCGGCTTCGGCGAGCCGATGAACGTGGCCCGCACGATCCAGGAGCTGGAGGATGCCGGACTCGCCGGCACCCACATCGAGGACCAGATCAACCCGAAGCGCTGTGGCCATCTCGACGGCAAGAGCGTCGTCGACGAGAGCACCGCGATCAAGCGCATCCGCGCCGCCGCCGACGCCCGCCGCGACCCGAACTTCCTGATCATGGCGCGCACCGACATCCGCGCGATCGAGGGGCTGGACGCGTCGATCGATCGTGCCAAGGCGCTGGTGGATGCCGGGGCGGATGCCGTGTTCCCCGAGGCCATGCGCACCCTCGCCGAGTTCGAGGCGATGGCGAACGCGCTGGACGTGCCGATCCTGGCGAACATGACCGAGTTCGGCAAGAGCGAACTGTTCTCCACAGACCAGCTCCGCGATGCCGGAGTGAACCTGGTCATCTGGCCCGTGTCGCTGTTGCGCATCTCGATGGGGGCATCCGGTCGTGCTCTCGATACTCTGAACGAAGAGGGGCACCTGACCTCGAAGCTCGGCGAGATGCAGCACCGCGCCGATCTGTATGACCTCATCGACTACGAGTCGTACAACCACTTCGACTCCGGCGTCTTCAACTTCACACTCGAGAAGGAGTGACCATGACCGAGCCGGACATCAAGAAGGGCCTCGCGGGCGTCGTCGTCGACACGACCGCGATCTCGAAGGTCAACCCCGAGACGAACAGCCTGCTCTACCGCGGGTACCCCGTGCAGGAGCTGGCTGCCACGCAGCCCTTTGAGGCGGTGGCCTACCTGCTGTGGAACGGCGAGCTCCCCACGGCCGAGGAGCTCGCGGCATTCCGGCTGACGGAGCGGCAGCACCGCGCGCTGTCGCCCGCCGTGAAGGACGCGATCGACCGTCTGCCGCTGGACTCGCACCCGATGGATGAGGTGCGCACGGCCGTGAGCGTGATCGGCGCGATTGAGACCGCCGGCATCGCGAACGTCCTGGATGCCGTCGGCACCCCCGAGGAGAACCTCGAGCGCAGCCTCACCCTGTTCGCCGCGCTGCCCGCCATCGTGTCGTACGGCCAGCGCCGGCGCCGAGGGCTGGATGCCGTCGAGCCGCGTGACGACCTCGACTACGCGGCGAACTTCCTCTGGCTCACGTTCGGCGAGGAGCCGGATGCCGCCGTGGTCGACGCGTTCAACCGTTCGATGATCCTGTACGCAGAGCACTCGTTCAACGCCTCCACGTTCACCGCCCGTGTGATCACCTCGACGCTCAGCGACCTGTACTCGGCGGTCGTCGGAGCCATCGGCGCGCTCAAGGGACCGTTGCATGGAGGCGCGAACGAGGCCGTCATGCACATCTTCGACGAGATCGGCACGGCCGACCAGGTCGAAGGTTGGCTCGACGCGGCGCTCGCCGAGAAGCGGAAGATCATGGGATTCGGGCACCGCGTGTACAAGCGCGGCGACTCGCGGGTGCCGACCATGAAGGTCGCGCTCGACTCGCTCGTCGCGCACTTCGACAAGCCCGAGGTCGGCGAGCTGTACGAGAAGCTCGAGAGCGAGTTCGTCTCGCGCAAGGGCATCTACCCGAACCTCGACTACCCGTCGGGCCCCGCGTACAACCTCATCGGTTTCGACACCCTGACGTTCACGCCGCTGTTCGTCGCGGCGCGGATCACCGGCTGGACCGCGCACATCATCGAGCAGCAGTCCTCGAACGCCCTGATCCGCCCGCTGTCGGCGTACAACGGTCCGGATGAGCGGCACATCGAGGCGTACGAGCCCGACACTGCGGCGATCGACGTGCTCGAGCGACCGGAGGAAGCCGCCGGCTGAGTCCGGCAGCCGCCGGCTGAGTCCGGCGAAGACGGCTTCCGCTGACGGTCCGGCGGGAGCCGTCGCGCAGGTCAGCCGCTCCGCGCGAGCTCGCCGAGTCGTTCCCCGGTCGCGTCGAGCGCGACCAGGACGTCGCCGTCGAGCTCGGCCGCCCGCGCACCGCGCAGCCAGTCGTCGACGCCCATGCAGGCCTTCAGGGTGGAGGCGAACGGCGCGAGTGCGATGCGGTCGCCCTCGACCGTGTACGTGGTGACGATGCCGTTGCATCCGTCGCTGCCGCGCACCTCACCGTCGGCGGTGAACTCGAGGGACGGCTTCCCCGTGGCGTCTTCGCCCCAGAGGCCGACGATGTCGGCGGCGCCGGCACCCGAGGTGCCCGTGGGGGTGGACGTAGGGGCGGCGACATCGCCGTCGGATGTGCAGGCGGTGCCGACCATGGTCAGGATGCCGAGCACCGCCACGCCGATCAGAGTTCGTGCGAGGGTTCGGCTCATGGGGGCCATGCTAGCCCGCACTGGTCAGAATGCCCGATTTCGTCCACTCGGTGGAACAATGCGCGCAGACTTTGTTCCGTATCCGTGAAATCCAGGTGAACCGCCTGCTTTTCTGTGTGTTGGCTGAGTAATATATCGGTGATCCCTCGCTCTGACGGCGAGGGTCTCTGCTGCTCGGGGGAACAGCGTCGCACTATGCGCCCCGGCCGGGACGCAGACCGGTCGGATGCTTCGGCGCCTGACCGTAGTCCACAGTGAACGACGATCCGTGACCAGCAAGGGACATACATCACATGAAGTTCAGAGGGACAGGCAGGCGCTTACTCGCGTTGACCGCCGCCGCCACGATCGCCCTGGGGGGACTCTTCATCGGATCCCCGGCGTACGCCGAGGATGCCGCGGAGACTCCGGTCGCATCCGAGACCGCAGCTCCTGAGACCGCAGCTCCTGAGACGGCAGCGCCCGTCGACGAGGCGCCCGCGGAAGAGACGCCGGCAGACGACGCCCCGGTCGAGGAAGCTCCCGTCGCGGATGCTCCTTCCGCCGAGGTCGTCGAGGCAGCCGATGAGGCAGCGAAGAACGGCGTCGAGATCGTCGCCTTCGGTGTCAACGCGGCCGGCGACGACGTCGTCGTCGTGACCGAGGAGAGCGCAGGAGATGACGCGGCGATCGACGCGTTCACCGACGCCGCCGGCATCGACGGCGCCGCCGTCGTCACCGTCGACAGCGCTCCGACCACGTTCGCCGAGGGCGACGTCGTCGGCGGACAGGGCTACCTCAGCGTCGCCGCCGGCGGCCAGGCCTGGGCCTGCTCGGTGGGCTTCGCCGCCTGGGCTCCCGACCGCACCCCTGCGCTCATCAGCGCCGGACACTGCGCGTTCAACGGAACCACCAAGCTTCAGAACACGACGCTGAGCATCCCCGGCGAAGAGCCGGCGGTCGGCGGAGATGGCGCGGTGCCGGCCGACCCGGTACTGCTCGGCACCTTCGGCTTCGCTCAGTTCGGCAGCACCAACAACACCCCGGGTGCGAACGGTGACAAGAACGCGACCGACATCTCGGTCATCGACATCAACGACGCCGGCGGCTTCACCCCGCTTCCCGCGGTGACCGACTGGACCACGGCAGGCGCCTCGCTCGACTCGCTCGCAGCCAGCACCGTCGCCATCAAGGCCGTCGGAGCACCGAAGGCGGGCGCCGTCTCCAAGAGTGGTCGCACGACCGGCTTCACGACCGGCGCGATCAACGGCAACCACGTGCTCAACGGCTGGGCCAGGATCGAGGACCGCTGGGTCCAGGGGTTCTCCAGCAACACCAAGGCCGGCCCCGGTGACTCCGGCGGATCCGTCATCCAGGGCACCACGGCCGTCGGCCTCATCAGCGGTGGCATCGAGGCCGCTCCCGGCGTCGCACAGTGGACCTGGGCGGCATCGCTCCTGACCGCTCTGCCGAAGACCGGTGGCTACGAGGTCGCACTCGACCTGGACGCCCCGAGCGTCACCAGCCCGACCGCGGGTGCTGACGTCACGCCCGGACAGACCGTCACCGGTTCTGCCCCCGGCGCGAAGTCCGTCACGGTCGACCAGGGGGCGGGCCCGCAGACGGTCGCCGTCACGGGCGGGAAGTTCTCGTTCGCGGGACCCGTCGCACTCGGTGCACAGTCGATCTCGATCACCTCGGTGAACGGGCTGAGCAGCTCGGACACCACCGTCATCGGCGTGACCGTGAAGCCCGCTCCGCTCGTCGCACCGGTGATCACCTCGCCGAAGAACGGCTCGAAGGTCACCGCGAACGTCACCACGATCAGCGGCACGGGCCTCCCGACCGCGGGTATCACGGTCGTCGACGGGGAGGGCGCCGAGCTCGGCACCACCACGGTCAACGGCACCGGCAGCTGGTCGATCAGCGGGCTCAACCTCGGGTACGGCTCGCACAGCGTCGTCGTCACGCAGTCGCGCGCCGACGAGGTCTCTCCGCAGGCCACCTCGACGTTCTCTGTCGTTCCGGTCGCTCCCGGTGTGACGTCGATCGGCAGCGGTTCGCAGTTCCCGCACGACGAGGTGCCGACGAACGTGTCGGGCACGGCCATCGACGGCGCCACGGTCAACGTGTGGCTCACCGGCCCCGGCAACGACCTCCACTTCGCCCCGACGGTGGAGAACGGCAAGTGGTACGTCGACTTCGGCGGGCTCGCCCACTCGGGTACCTTCACGATCAAGGCGAACCAGGTCATCGCCGGTGCTGCTTCTGCGACGACCACCGTGACGTTCGCAGTGCTCGCCGCACCGGGTCCGGGCGACGGCGGAGGCGCAGTCACCCCGGGTGACGATGGCAACCTCGCCGCGACCGGTGTCGACACGATCGTTCCGCTCACCGCGTCGGCTCTCGCCCTCGCGCTGCTCTCGGGTGGTCTGCTGCTCCTGGCGCGTCGTCGTCGCACCGCGATCGAGGCCTGACCGCCTGACGTCTGGCGTCTGACACGAAGAAGCCCGGTATCCGCGGATACCGGGCTTCTTCGCGTTCCCAGTCCCAGACCCATCTTCGAATCGCGCAAATGGTCGGATCCTGAGGAGATTTCAGACCATTCGCGCGATTCGAAAGCCGCCCGTCAGGCGCAGGGCGCTCAGCCGAGCTCGATCACCGACCACGACAGCGGCGGAAGCGTCGCGCGCACCACGCCGTCGACGACCTCCGTGCCCGAGAGCGGCACCATGTGCACGCTGTCGGGCGCCGTCTCGAGGTTCGACGTGTGCCGGTCGCCGCCCTCGGGGATCGTCAGAGTCTCGGCGTTCACGACCCGCAGCGTTCCCAGGCCGTGGAGGTCCACCGTGAGGTCGTTCGACTCGTCCAGAGAGCGGTTCGCCACGAACAGCACGACCCGGCCGGTCGCCTCGTCGTAGGTGGCGGCAGCATCCACCGAATCCACCCCGCCGTAGCGCTTCGTCTCGATCTGCGACGCCGACACGGCGAGGCGCAGGATGCGGCCCTTCGCGAGTCGCGCCATCCGCTCGAAAGGCCAGAAGCTCGTCTGGCGCCACGCGGCACCGCCCTCCTCGGAGCGGATCGGCGCGATCACGTTCACGAGCTGCGCCTGGTTGGCGATCTTCACCCGATCGCCGTGCCGCAGCAGGCTGTTGAGCAGGGTGCCGACGACGACGGCATCCGTCACGTTGTATGTGTCTTCGATGAGGCGCGGATGCTGCTTCCATCCGGCTTTCTCGATCTCCTTCGCCTCGACGTCGTTGTACTTGGTCTGGTCCCACACGTTCCACTCGTCGAACGAGATGTCGACCTGCTTGGTGTGCTTGCCCGACGCCTTGACCGCGTCGATCGTGGCGATCACCCCGTCGATGAAAGCATCCATGTCGACCGACTCCGCCAGGAACGACTCGGCATCGCCGTCGTGCTCCTGGTAGTAGGCGTGCATCGAGATGAAGTCGACCTCGTCGTACGCGTGCGTGAGCACGGTGTGCTCCCAACTGCCGAACGTCGGCATCGACCGTCCGGAGGATCCGACCGCGACGAGCTCGATCGACGGGTCGACCAGGCGCATCGCCTTGGCCGACTCCTGCGCGAGGCGACCGTACTCCGTCGCGGTCTTGCCGCCGATCTGCCACGGTCCGTCGAGCTCGTTGCCCAGGCACCACAGCTTGATGTCGAAGGGCTGCTCCGCTCCGTTCTTGCGACGAAGGTCCGACCAGTACGTGCCGCCGGGGTGGTTGGCGTACTCGACGAGCGCGCGCGCCTCCTCGACACCGCGCGTGCCCAGGTTCACCGCCTCCATGACCTCGACGTCGGCATCCTTCGCCCAGTCCATGAACTCGTGCAGGCCGAAGGCGTTCGTCTCGATCGTGTGCCAGGCGCCGTCGATGCGCACGGGGCGATCCTCGGCCGGGCCGACGCCGTCCTCCCAACGGTAGCCGGAGACGAAGTTGCCGCCGGGATAACGGACGACGGTCGGTCCCATCTCCTTCACCAGGGCGAGCACGTCCTGACGGAAGCCGCGCTCGTCGGCCTGCGGGTGCCCCGGCTCGTAGATGCCGGTGTACACGCAGCGCCCCATGTGCTCGACGAACGACCCGAAGAGCCTCCGGGGGACGTCGGCGATGGTGAAGTCGCGGTCGATGGTGATGCGGGCCTGAGACATTGCTCTCCTTGTGTCTGGCTCTGTGGCCGGGTGGGGGACTACTGACCGCCGAAGCCGCTCGTCGCGACTCCCTTGACGATCTGCTTCTGGAAGATGAGGAACACGACGATGAGCGGAAGCGCGGCGAGCACGGCCTGCGCCATGACCTGCGCGTACTGCACGCCGTAGGCGCTGATCACCGTCTGGAGTCCGACCGGCAGCGTCATCAGAGTGGTGTCGTTGATGACGAGGAACGGCCAGAGGAAGTTGTTCCACGCGGCGATGAACACGAAGATGCCGACGGACGCCATGATCGGACGCGACAGCGGCAGCACGATCGACCAGAAGATGCGCAGGCGGCTGGCGCCGTCGACGCGGGCGGCGTCTTCGAGCTCGATCGGGATCGCGTCGAAGAATCGCTTCAGGATGAACACCATCGCAGGTGCCACGACCTGCGGCAGGATCAGTCCCCAGTACGTGTCGATCATGTTGAACGCGAGCATCTCGTAGAACAGCGGGATGATCAGCACCTGCGGCGGCACGACGATCGAGGCGATGATCGCCACGAACAGCCACCGGCGTCCGGTGAAGTCCAGTCGCGAGAAGGCGTAGGCGGCCAGCGCCGAGATCGTCAGTGTGATCAGAGTGATCGCGACCGAGGTCCAGAGGCTGTTGAACGCCCAGGTGTAGACGTTGCCCTGCGACAGGATCGCCGTGAACGCGTCGATCGTGGGACCGGCGGCGCCGATCCATCCCGGGTCGCCGGATGCGGCATCCGTCTCGGTCTTGAACGCGGTCGCGACCGCCCAGAGGAACGGCAGCAGCCAGCCGATCGCGAGGAGCAGCAGCACCGCGAACGCGGTGATGCGGAGCGGGCCGAACGGCTTCTGCCCCGGCAGGTGCGAGTGACGTCGCTGCCGCGGCTGTGCGGTCGTGATCGTCTCGGTGAGGGTGGCAGTGGTGGTGGCAGTGGTCGTGGACATCAGAACTGCTCCTTCCGGCGGCGCGTGATCAGAGCCTGTACGACGCCGAGGATGACGATGAGAGCGAAGAAGACGTAGGAGATGGCGGCCGAGTAGCCGAACCGGTAGCTGACGAATCCGGCCTCGTAGATGTACTGGACGATCGAGCGGGTGGTGTCGCTCGCGACGCCGCCGAGCATCTGGTACGCCTGGTCGAACAGTTTCAGCGAGGCGAGGATCTGGAGGATCAGGATGAGCACGGTCGCCGGTCCCAGCTGGGGGAGCGTGATCGACCAGAACTGCCGCCAGGCACCCGCCCCATCGAGGGATGCCGCCTCGTACTGCTGTGGCGGGATGTTCTGCATCGCCGCGAGGTAGAGGAGGAAGTTGAACCCGACCGTCCACCAGACGGTGGCGATCACGATCGACAGCATGTTCGTGTCGGGGTTCTGCAGCCAGGCGAGCGGCTCGAGCCCGAAGAACTCGAGGATGTTGTTCGCGGCGCCGACCTGCGGGTTGAAGATCCACACCCAGATCTGCGAGATCACGGTCGAGGCGAGCAGGAACGGCATGAAGAACGACAGCCGCCACAGCCACTGGCCGGGGATGCCGCGGTCGACGAGCGCCGCCATCAGGAGGGCGATGACGACGAGGGGGACGGTGGAGAGCAGCGTGAACCACACCGTGTTCCCCATCGACTGCCACATCTTCGGATCGGTGAGAGCTTCGGCGTAGTTCGCGAAGCCGACGAACCCTCCGCCGGCGCCGGTGAGGGACTGATCCGTGAAGCTGAGGATGATGCCGTGGATGATCGGCCAGACCAGGAACAACGCGAAGGCCACGAGGAACGGGGCCAGGAACGCCCAGCTGATCAGCTGCTCGCGGTTGCGGGAACCGGGACGGCGCGCGGGGGCCGCGGTCTTCGATCCGGTCACGATGGTGCGGGTGGAAGCGGTGGAGCCGATGGCGGAGGTCGAGGTGGTCATGATCCGAACGTCCCTTCGGGGTCAGCCGGGTTGGGCTGTCGGAGCAGGGTGTTCACCCGTGCCTCGAAGCGGTCGATCGCGGCCGCGGGGTCGTCACCCGAGAGCAGCACGCCCTGCACGGCGGCGCCGAACTCGGCCTGGAAGTTCGAGCCGGATCCGGTGAACCAGGCGGTCGGGTCGTAGACGACGTGCTGTGCCGCCTCGGCGTAGTTCGCCTGCGGGATGAGGTCGGCGTAGTCCGGCGACTCGGTGACCGGGAGGAACGCGGGGATGTGCCCGGCCTCGGCCCAGCCGAAGGAGTTCTTCAGCATGTCGGCGACGAACTGGTAGGTCAGGTCGCGGCGCACCGGGTCCGCGTTCGTCTGATGCGGGAGCACGAACGAGTGCGAGTCGGCGTAGACGGCCGGCGTCCCGAACAGGGTCGGGATCATCGTCGCGTCGAAGGGGAGCTTCGCCGCCTGCATGGTGCGCAGCTCCCAGACGCCGGTGAACAGCATCCCGCTCTTGCCGGTGGCGAACTCGGCCACCGCGCTGCCATAGTCGGCCTGTGCGAGGGCGATCTCGCCGTCGAGCAGCGTGCGCATCAGCGAGAGCGATTCGACCGCGACGTCCTTGTCGATCACGGCCGGTCCGCCCGCCGGGAGTTCCATCGCCGCACCGTGCTGGGAGTAGAAGGTGTAGAAGAGGCGCCACATCTGCGCGCCGTCGCCGAGGTACCCGTACGACAGGGCGTGGCCCTCGGCCTGGCCGCCGACCGTGCGGAGCTGGTCGACGAACTCCTCGGGGGAGGAGGTCTCCTGGAGCTTGCCGTCGCTGTCGAGCACGCCGGCCGCGTCGCAGATGTCGGTGTTGAACATCATCACGAACGGATGGGCGTCGAGCGCGATGCTGTACATCCCCTCGCCGACGAAGCCCTTCTCCCAGATCGGCGCGGGGAACGTCGAGCTGTCGATGCCGAGCGAGGCGAGCTTGTCGATGTCCCAGCGATCGAGCAGTCCGCCCGGCGCCCAGCCGACGGTGCGGGTGGCGTGCATGATCGCGACGTCGGGGGCGCGGCCGCCGGCGCCCGCCATCGCGAGCTTCGTGTAATACGGCGTACCCCAGGCGAGCACGGTGGGACGGATGCGGAACGCGCTCTGCGCGCCGTTCACCTCGTCGAGCAACTGCGACATGGTGACACCGTCTCCGCCGGAGAGCAGGTGCCAGAACTGGAGGGTCTGGGTTCCGGAGGTGGTGGTCGTGCCGGGGGCGCAGCCGGCGAGCAGGGCTGCGCCGGCGGCCAGAGAGGTGGCAGTCAAGAACTGCCTTCTGGACAGATCGAGCGGGGGCGTCATCGTCACTCCTTCGTGACCGGGCGGTGGGGACGCCCCATCTTTACATCGATGTAATCCGATGCGCAAGCGCCGCCGCGGCTTTCGAATCGCGCAACTGGTCGCGATTCTGTCCCGGAAGCGACCAGTTGCGCGATTCGAAGGTCAGGGGCGGTAGCCGGCCGGGCGACCGTCGGTGCTGGACCGCTGGAGCAGATGATGCGAGAGGGTGAGTGCGCGGGGTGCGGCGCTGCGGTCGTTCATGCGCGACTCGAGCAGCCCGAGCGCCGCCACCGCGAAGGCCTGGCGATCGAAGGCCACGGAGGTCAGCGACGGCGAGGTGTACTTCGAGAACTCGACATCGTCGAAACCGGTGACGATCACGTCGCCGGGAACCCGGATGCCGCGCTCGTGCAGCGTGTGCAGCGCGCCGAGCGCGAGCGAGTCGGTCAGGGCCACGATCGCGTCGAACGCGACGCCCCGACCGAGGAGCGTGCGGGCGGCATCCGCTCCTCCCGACATCGACCAGGGGAGCCGGTTGACCTCGAGGGCCGGGTCGCGGGCGATGCCTGCTTCCCGCAATGCGTCGTGCACACCCTCGAGTCGGAGTCGACTGGTGGCCGTGGCGATCGAGGGATCGTCGTCGGCGCCGATGACCGCGACCCTGCGCGCGCCGCGCGCGAGCACATGCCGAGTGGCGTCGGCAGCGGCGAGGCGGCTGTCGATGCGCACGTGATCCGCGCGGTTCTGCTCGACCTCTCCGATCACGACCACGGGAGGCAGGAGGTCGGCGTAGCGGATGACGCTGTCCTCGAGGCGGATCGGATTGAGGATCAGACCGTCGACGAGATGCGCTCTGGCGCGGGAGACGAGTTCCTTCTCGCGTTCCGGCTCGGTGGCCGTCTCCTCGATCTGCACGGCGAGGCCGCGCTCGTGCGCCGCCTCCACGATGCGATGCAGCAGCTCGGCCGAGAAGGCCGTGGCGAGGTCGGGGAGGGCGACGGCGATGATGCCGGAGCGACCGTTGCGCAGGCCGCGCGCGCTGAGGTTGGGCACGAAGTCGAGCTGCATCATCGCGGCCTCGACCTTGAGCCGGGTCTCCTCGCGCACCGCCACAGTGCCGGTGACGACGTTCGAGACCGTCTTCGTCGAGACCCCGGCGAGAGCGGCGACGTCCTTCATCGTCGCTCTGGGCGGGGGCATCGCTGTCATCCGAACAGCCTAGCGATGCCCCGCTGCCGCCGCCGCTACATCGATGTAGGGCTTTCATCCGTGGTTATATGGCGCCATGGGCATCGAGTACAACTGGGCAGGCAACCTCGCGTATCGGGCATCGTCGATCGTGCACCCCGCGTCGATCGAAGAGCTGCGCACGGCATTCGCCGTGCCGGGGCCCGTGCGCATCCTCGGCTCGCGCCACTGCTTCAACGACATCGCCGACACCGACGGCGTGCTCATCGCGCTCGATCGGATGCCGCGGATGTTCGAGGTGAACGCGGCGCGCGATGCGGTCCGCGTCGCCGGCGGCCTGCGGTACGGCGACATCGCCCCGCTGCTGGATGCCGAGGGGTTGGCGCTCGCGAATCTCGCCTCGCTTCCGCACATCTCGGTCGCCGGGGCGGTCGCCACCGGGACGCACGGCTCCGGAGACGCGATCGGTTCGCTGGCGAGCGCGGTTCGCGGATTGACCATCGTCACGCCGGCCGGTGAGATCCGCAGTCTGAGCCGCGGCGACGACGACTTCGCCGGTGCGGTGGTGAGCCTCGGCGCTCTCGGCGCCGTGGTCGACGTCACCCTCGACGTCGAGCCGACCTACGAGGTCGCGCAGCACGTCTTCGAGCATCCGGACTGGGACGCTGTGCTCGCCGACTTCGACGAGGTCACCTCGATCGGCACCAGTGTGAGCCTGTTCTCGACCTGGGAGCGCACGGACTTCGTCGACCAGATCTGGGTCAAGCAGCGCCAGCCCGAGGCGCGCGAGGCCGCGCGGGAGTCGCTGTTCGAGCGACTCGGCGCGGAGCCGGCTACGAGCAAACGGCATCCGATCCTCGGCGTCGACCCGGTGGCCTGCACCGAGCAGCTGGGTGTTCCCGGGCCGTGGTTCGAGCGGCTGGCGCACTTCAAGCTGGAGTTCACGCCGTCGGCCGGAGCCGAGATCCAGACCGAGTACCTCGTGCCCCGGGGTGACGCCGTCGAGGCGATCCAGGCGGTCCGCACGCTCGCCGGACAGATCGCCCCGCTGCTGCTCGTCAACGAGATCCGCACGATGCGGGCGGACGATCTCTGGCTGAGCTCGTCGTACGGGACGGATGCCGTCGGCATCCACTTCACCTGGAAGCCCGAGGAGGCCGCGGTGCGGGCCCTGCTCCCGACGATCGAGGCCGCGCTGCCGGCATCCGCTCGTCCGCACTGGGGCAAGGTGGCAACGCTCGACGGCGCCGAGGTGCGCTCCCGGTATCCGCGCTTCGACGACTTCGCCGCGCTCGCCGCCCGGTTCGACCCCGAGCGGCGCCTCGTCAATCCCTATTTGGAGCGCCTCGGCCTCTGAGCGTCAGCGCGGCGGTGCGGGCCGGGTCTCAGCATGTGCGGCCTCCGTAGCTCGCAGTCGAAACGGCACCGTCGACCGTGCCGGTGATCTCGCCTGCGGGTGCCGTCGCGAGACGGGATGAGAAGGATGCCGAGGCGCTCGATCCCGCGGCCGCGGTCAGCGTGCGCGTCCCGTACGGGGTGACCACCGCGACGGACGCCGACTGCGACGCCGCGTTCGCGACCGTCGCGACGACGACCACCTTTCCGGCCACGCAGCGCGTCGAGGCGACGACACCGATTCCCGGGGTCACGGTGACGGTCGCCGTCACCGGCATGCGCGATTCATCCTGAGCCACCCCGCGCACGGTGAACGTGCCCGCGGTCGCATAGTCCGCCGGGTCGATGCCCTCCCAGGCGACGGGCGCGGTCTTCGCGGTGCCGTCGGTCGTGGTCAGACGCGCGTCCGGCAGCACCGGCGCGGTGCCCGCCCGCGTCGACACCGCGATCGGCTCGACCCGTTCGACGGCGATCGCCGGGGCGTACGCCTCGAGCACCTTCTGATATTCGGAGCGGGTCACCGGGAGCACCGTGCCGTGGCGCGGCTTGCCGCCGTCGCTGTTCTGCGGCAGGTGCGCGCGCAGGGTCGCGCCCAGCGGCTGCCAGGAGTCTCCGTCGGTGATGTCGGTCGAGCCGAACGGAATGTAGTGGTTCGGACCGTGGTGGTACGACGGCTGGTCGATGAACAGATACCAGTCGAAGCCGTTCACGTCGCCGGGGTTCGAGGGGAACACGCTCGGCCCCTCGCCCTGGGAGTAGGTGCCGCCCGGTTCGCCGTTGGGCAAGCCGGTGGCCACCTGGTCCTTGATCAGGGTCCACTCGTCGGCGGGGCCGGTCGTACCGGGATACGTGCCAGAGATCTGCGCCAGCAGGTCGGTCGATTTCTCCAGGCGCAGGGTCATCGAGGACTCGTCCTTGCTGAAGCGGTAGTAGGTGCCGTCCTTCTTCGCGACGGTCGAGTCGATGGTTCCCCAGCTGCCGGTGACGACATCTGTCCAGACCTTCGGTTCCGAGAACGTCGCGAAGTCGTCGGTCGTCACATACATCATGCGGTTGTACGTGACGCCGGTGCGGTCGGCCGGGTCGGCCGTGGGGTACAGGTTCGAAGCCCAGAACACGACGTAACGGCCGATCTCGTCGTCCCAGTACGCCTCGGGCGCCCAGGTGTTCCCGGCGAAGGGCGACGAGACCTGCACGTGCCGCTGCGCCGACCAGTTCACGAGGTCGGTCGACTCCCACACCTCGATCGAGCGCGAGCCGGAGATCTGCGCCGTCGCGAAGCCGCCGGGGAGGCCTGCGACCTTCAGGTCGGTGGCGAGCATGTAGAACTTGTCGCCCTCGTGCGAGCGGATGATGAACGGGTCGCGCAGGCCCTGAGTGCCCTGTGTCGATGTGAAGATCGGCTCTCCGTCGTTCAGGGTGTTCCAGCGCAGTGCGTCGTTCCCCTGGGAGGCGGCGAGGCTGACGCGTTCGGCGCCGGCGCCCTCACCGGTGAAGAACGCCCACACATAGGCCTCCGGATCGGCGGATGCTGCCGGCATCGGGCGCACCGTCAACGTGAACTCGCGGTCGGCTGTCGCTGCGCCGCTGGTCGCGGTGGCCGTGAGGACCACGTCGACGGCCGCAGCATTCGCTGCCGGACGGGTGATCGACACCGTCGCGGAGCCTTCCTTGACTCCGTCGCGGATCTCGGCGTGCGCGGATCCGGACGCGACCGCCCAGGTCAGCGCCGATCCGTTCGCGCCCGCCGTGGGGACGGCGATGCTGGTGCGGATGTCATCGGTCGCGCCGAGGTCGACGGCGTCGATGTCGGCCTGGGCCTTCGCCGCATCCGTGAGCTCAGCGGGGATCGTGACCGTGTAGGTGCGGGTCGTGCTCGCCCCGCCGGCGGTGAAGGTCGCGGTGAGGGTGACCACCGCATCCGCTGATCCCGCTGCGGGCCGGACGACCGCGGCGTCGCCACCGGTGATCGTGACTGCCGCGTCATCGGATGCCCAGGAGATCCCCGCGCCGCTCGCGCTCGTCGGCACGGTGAACGCGGCATCGGCGGTGGCCGGCACCGTCACCGCGGCAACAGCGCGCTCGAGCGCCTGATCGGCGAACACCTGCTGCACGGCGGCCGCGTCGAGCGCTTCGCCGTAGACCGCGAAGTCGTCGACGTCGCCGGCCCAGCCCGGGTCGTTGTACGTCGATCGGCCGAGGTACGACACCAGCGGGGATCCGAACGACGACACGTCGCGGTTCAGTGTCTGCTGCGCGATCTGCGTGCCGTTCACGTAGACGGTGAGCTGCTTGCTCGCCCCGTCGATGACGGTCGTGTAGAGCGACATCGTCGACGGCGTGCGGATGCCGGATGTGGCCGCGTTCGTGGAGCCGGCGCCGACCTCGGTGCCCCAGGGCGCGCCGGCGTTCACGGTGCCGGTGACGACCGATTTCACGTACCCGCTCGGGTTCGCGGGGTTGAGCAGCCAGTATCCGCTGGAGTACGAGGCGCCGGAGGCGACGGGGGCGCCGATGAAGGCCGCTGCCGTGTTGCCGGGGCCTGAGTGGCCGGCGAGCCACGTCGACACCGTCAGCTGCTGCTTCCCGATGAGCTGCGCCGTCGGGATCTCCAGATACCCGGCGGTGCCACGCGTGCCGCCGGGCAGCGACATCCGACCGTCCGCGACGGTGGCGCCGCTCTGCCGGATGACGCCGTCGTTGCCGTTGCCCGACGCGTCGGCCACTATGCCGTTCTCGGCCGCGTCGAAGGTGTAGTGGATGAGCGGGGCAGGGCCGTCGGCGGCGAAGGTCGCCGACGGTGACGTCGTCACGCCGATGGCGATGACCGTCGCGGCGGCGGCGGTAAGGGCCGCCGCTCTGCGCGCTCGCTGGTTGAAGGTGTCCATCATGATCTCCTCTGATCTGTCCGGGGGATTCAGCCGCAGGCGCCGGGCGGTATCGGCGTGGAGCCGTCGTA
Source organism: Microbacterium sp. PMB16 (assembly GCF_051294855.1). Classification (GTDB taxonomy): domain Bacteria; phylum Actinomycetota; class Actinomycetes; order Actinomycetales; family Microbacteriaceae; genus Microbacterium. The sequence continues at coordinate 721,702 of NZ_CP145908.1, read as the reverse complement.
GCGTTGTCCGTCGGCAGTGGTGCCGGCCAGGGTCGCCGTGCCGCTCGTGATCGACGCGAGCCGGGTCGGGAACGACGTCGATGCGGCGGCGCCGGCGGCGACGGCGACGGTCTTCGTGCCGAACGGCGTGCTGATCACGATGTCGGCGCGCACGGTGTCGAGGTTGCGGACGGTGACGACGACCTGCGCCTTGCCCGCGACGCAGCGCACTGCGGCCGAGGCGGTGAGGTCGAGGTCGCCGGCCACGCTCTCGACCGTCGACGTCGAGGTCGCGACGGCGCCGTCGGCGTATCCGTCGTAGGTGGCGGTGACGGAGGTCACGCCGGCGGGCACGGTGACGGTCGCCGCAGCATCCGCGAGCGTCGCAGACGTCGTCCAGCCGTCACCCGAGAACGTGACGGTACCCACGACCTCGCCGCCGTCCGCGGCCGTCACCGTGGCGGAGGCTTCGCGGCCGCTCACCGTGAGCTCCGTCGTGGAGCCGACGGCCGTGATCGAGGTCCAGTCGTGCATCGCCGTGAGCACCGTCTGCGGCACGCTCACGAATGCCCCGTGGCGCGGGCTCGCCGGGAGTCCGCCGGCCGGACGCACGTTCCACTCCGGTCGCTTCGAGAGCCGATCGGCCTGGGCGCTCGACGCGATCGCATCACCGGTGGTGACGAAGGCCCGGTAGCCCCCGGCACCGTAGTTGTCGACGAGGAACACGTAGCCGTCACCGTCGGCGTTGTTCGGGTCGCCGGCGTTCAGCTTGACGATCTCCGGGCCCTCACCGGCCTGACCCGTCTCCAGCCCCGTCATCCGAGTGTCGGTGAGCTGCCAGGTCTGAGTGGGATCGGCGTTCCAATTCGAGATCGTGGTCGGCGAGGTCAGCACCTTCGACCGTTCCAGGAATATGTCCTTGCCCGCCTCGAGAGGGCCGGCCGCTCCGCCGTCCTCGTTCTTGGTGAACCGGTAGTAGTACTCGCCGATCTTGGTGACGGTCGAGTCGATGCGCGCGAACCCGGTGTCCTGCCACGTCGCAGGCGGGGATGTGAACGTCTGGAAGTCGCGCGTCAGCACGGCGAACATCCGCGCGTGCAGGTTGTCGGAGTTCGTGTGCGAGGCATCCGAGTACAGCCGCGAAGCGAAGAAGACGACGTACGACTGCAGGTCATCGTCCCAGTACGCCTCGGGTGCCCAGGTCATCCCGGCCGCCGGCTGGTTGATCGTGATGCCGGCGTTCTCGCCGTTGGTCCTGTCCCAGTGCACGAGGTCGGTGGACTCCCAGACCTCGACCTTGAGGCTTCCCTCGGACTGCGCCGGTCCCCACCCCGTTCCGCAGCCGATGCAGAGGTCGGTGGCGATCATGTAGTACTTGTCGCCGTCATGCGAGCGCAGGATGTAGGGGTCGCGGAGTCCCCGGGTGTCGGTGGTCGACGTGATCACCGGAGCACCGCCGTTGACAGGAGAGAAGGTGAAGAAGTCGTTGCCGCTGGTCGCCGCCTGGTAGATCTTCTCGTCGGAGTCGGAGCGGAAGTACGCCGCGGCGTACCCGGCATCCGGAGCGGTGCGGGAGTGCTCGGCGACCGCGACCGTGAACTCGCGTTCGAGCGTCGTGCCGCCCGCCGTCGCGTGCGCGGTGAGGGTCACGGTGCGGTCACCCGTTCCGTAGTCCGGTCGGCTGACGACCCCGCCTCCGCGGTACGGGTCGGACATCCCGGCGGCCGGGGCCGCGTAGCCGGGGTCGGTGGGGGAGACCAGCGCGGCGTCCGACGAGGTCCAGCTGATCTGCGAGCCGTCCACGGCTCCGGTCGTCACCAGCGGGAGATTCTCCGTGGTGCGCGAGGTGAGGGCGATGGCATCCAGATCGGCGGATGCCGACGGCGCGACGACCACGGCGGTGAGCGCGATGCTGGTGCCCAGCGATGTCGTTGCCGTGAGCTGTACGGACGTGTCGGAGGAGACCGTGCGGGAGACGGCACCGGTGGTGGAGATCACGGACGGGTCCGAACTCGTCCACGTGAGGGTGATGCCATTCGAGGACGAGGGCAGCACGAGGTCGCTGCGGACCGCGTCCAGCGAGGAATTCTCGCCCCGCACGACGGCCGGCAGATCCTGTCTCACCAAGGCATCGGTACTGGCGGCCTTCTGCTCGGCGGTGGGCATGCTCGCGGTCACCTGTTCGGGGGTGAGCGAGGTGTCCCAGAAGCGCACATCGGTGACATCGGCCTGCAGCAGCGGGTCGGGCGCGTAGAGGGAGCGGCCGAGGTAGCCGAGGGTGCTGCCGGTCGGCACGATCGAGGAGAGGTTGTACGCGTGCGTCACCGTCGAGATCTGCTGGCCGTCGCGGTAGAGCGTGATCCGGTCGCCGCTTCCCACCATCGTGATCGTGGAGAAGCCGGGGTTCACGCCGCCGCCGGCAGGAACGCGCACCTCGCCGTTGCTCGAACCGGTCTTGACCCGGATGCCGGAGAGGATCTGGCCGTTGTACGAACCCTCGGACGAGCGCGGATTCACGAAGACGTGGTTGCCGAGGGCGGTGGTGTTCCACGCTCCGACGCCGTCTCCGATGACCCAGCCGAACTGGTTGCCCGACGTCGCGGCCGAGACGGTGTACTCCACGGTGAAGGAGTTGTCCGTGCCGGTCACGAGGCCCTGCGGCAGCGCCGCATACCCGTCCCGTTTGAAGCGCAGCACCGCATCGCCATCGGCGTCGGTGAACGAGGAGTCGGTCAATCCGGTGAGCGTCGCGTCGCGGCCGTTGCCGGAGATGTCCAGCAGGGTGCTGCCCGAGTGGGACATGTCGTAGTGCGCCGTCGGCACGGGCACGGGCACGTCGGCCGCCGACGCGGCAGGGGCGAGGGTGCAGAGCGAAGCTGCCAGCCCGACGCTGATCCCCGCCGCGAGGAGCTGCCGGGCGCGGTTTTCGGGTGATCTCATGCGGAAGTCCTTGTCATCGTCGACGGTGGGCACTCGCGAACGCTGCGGTGCGGTTCGCGGCCTGCGGGTAGGGGAATGTTACCGGACACAATGGCGGAAACATAGGGTTTGTTGCAAGCGCAGGAGTGCCGAAACTGCCCCTCGCGCAACGCGACCTGGCTGTGCTACGGTTCCCGGTTACCGGTAACAGCGGATGTCGAGAGCTTTTCCACCCGACGCGAAAGTCGAGGTTGCCAAACCCGGTCCTGTTCCCGGTAACATGCGACGGGAACGTGATCCAAAGACGGAACACGACGATGGCGACGATGCCGACCGAGGTCGCATGCGGAGCCTGAGAAGCGAACCGACAGCCTGGGGCTGGTCGCTGATTCGGTTCGGCTGATGCCGACCGAGGAACGGGAGTAACCATGAAGATCACCAAGGGAACTGCGGCACGTTGTGCTGCGGGCATCGTCGGGGGAGTGCTGCTGGTGGGTGTCGGAAGCGCCGCCTTCGCAGCGTGGCCGGACGAGGAGGACAGTTCGGGTGTGGATGTCAAGGTCGACATCGCTCCGGTGGCCGGTGGGGCGTTGAGCTTGACGGTCGATGGCACCGAGTCGGTGCTGACCGAGACGGGTTCGACGGCGTCGTACCGTCAGTTCACCGGCACTCTGCCGGACGTGACGGTGACGGACACCCGCACCGACGTGCCGGCCGGCGTGTACTGGTATGTCACGGGTCAGGCCGGTGACTTCACCGGAGCCGCCGGGCAGCCGAACATCACACCGGACCACCTCGGCTGGACCCCGGCGCTGGTGACCACCGGCAATGGCGAGGTCACCGCGGGTGATGCGGTCGCCACGTCGAAGGATGACCCGACGCCACCGGTGCCGAACAACGTCGGCCTGGTGGGCCAGGAGATGCTGCAGCTCGCGTTGGACTCGGCTGAGGCGCAGGCGGCTGCGGGGCAGTGGACCGCGAACGCCGGCCTCGTCCTCAAGACCGACGTCAACGTCGCACCGGGCAGCTACACGTCGCTGCTGACCCTGTCGCTCTTCGAAGACACGTTCTGAGCATCATCCCGACTGGGGGCTGGGTGCGGCTGACCGGCCCAGCCCCCATCATCTGATCAGGAGCCCCATGAACTCTGTGCGATTCCGCTCGGTGCTGGTGAGCGCGCTGGCCGCGCTCGCCCTCCTCGGCGCACCGGCCGCAGCGGTCGCCGCGGAAGGCGACGGGCCGATCTCGTGGTCGGTGACGCCGGCCGACGCGTCCGGGCCGGATGGTCGGGTGTTCGTGGAGCATGCCATCGACCCGGGTGAGACCGTCGACGACCACCTGGCGGTGCGCAACCTCGGCGCCGAGCAGGTCACCTTCCGTCTCTCCGCCGCCGACGGCTTCTACAACGCGAATGGCCGATTCGACATGCTCCGCTCCGATCAGGAGTCGGTGGCCGCAGGAACCTGGATCACACTGCCGGAGAGCATCACCGTCGCACCGGGAGCGACAGCGGTGGTCCCGTTCTCACTGACAGTTCCCGAGAGTGCGGAGCCCGGCGATCATGCGGCCGGGATCACCGCGTCCGTGATCTCCGGTACGAACGGCGAGGGCACCGGGGTGGGAGTGGAGAGCCGCGTCGGGTTCAAGGTGATGACTCAGGTCACCGGGCCGCTGCTGCCCGCGTTCTCCGTCGAAAAGGTGCAGACCGACTATTCGCTCTCCTGGAACCCGTTCCGACCCGGCGACATCGCGACGACGTTCACCGTGGTCAACACGGGCAACACCCGCCTGATGGTCGAGGGCGCGCTCGACGTCGCAGGGCAAACGATCGCCTTCCCCGCCGAGGGGGAGCGCCGCAGCGAACTGTTGCCGGGCGAGGAGAGGACGTACGAGCTGGCCGTCGATGACGTGTGGCCGCTGTTCGGCTTCGCCGCTGATCTCACCGTCGCGCCGGTGGTGTCCTCGTCGGCCGACGAGGCGACTGCCGTCGCCGCCGCGACCGCCACCGCGTTCGTCTGGGCCATGCCCTGGCCGCACCTCCTGGTGATCGTGGGCATCGCGCTCCTCCTCGTCGCGCTGCTGTGGAACCGCATCCGCTCGCGTCGGCGGATCGACGGGCTCGTCGAGAAAGCTGTGGAACGCGGCCGTCAACAGGCGCTCAGGGAATCCCGTGCACAGGCGGAGAGCGTATGAATCCGTCCGTGATCGCAGCTCTGGAGCGCGAGGGCGGTGAACTCGCAGACGGAACGGTCGGCGTCGTCTCCATCCACGTCGAGATCCTTCCGCGCGCGTGCCTGGAGTCGTGCGGCGGGCTCCCCCCGACGGGCGGCGAGGTGCCAGGGATGCTGCTGGCCATCGGCATCGTGCTGATCGTCGCCGGCGTCGCATTCCTGGCGGTCAAGACGATCCGCCGCCGTAGGCGGAACCGACCAGGCGGGCCATCGCAGTCCAGCCTCTGATCCTCACACCCGGCGGCTGCCGGATACCGAAGGAAGTGCAATGATGCAGACTTTCACCAGACGGACCATCGCGGGCCTCGCCGCGCTCGCCCTCGGCGCCGCAGGCGCTGTGACGGTGACGCAGCCGGCGATTGCGGACGCGCAGCAGGGGCCGATCGCCGAATACACCTTCGACGGCGGCACCCTCGAGGACTCGATCGGCGGAGCCGACCTCACCGCGAGCGGCACGGCGATCATCGCCACCGACGCGGAGAAGGGCAAGGCGTTGCGGCTGGACGGCACCGCCGACGGCTTCGCCGCGTTCCCCGTCGGGTTCTTCGACGGGCGCAGCACCATGACCGTGTCGATGGACGTGAAGTCCGAGAAGACCAGCGGCAACTTCTTCACGTTCGCGTTCGGCGCGGATTCGAACAAGTACCACTTTCTCCGGGTGCGCGGTTCCGACGTGCGCAGTGCGATCACGCAGTCCTCGTGGCAGAACGAGTCCGCAGTGACCGGCACTGTGACGAGCGGTCAGTGGCACAGGATCGATGTCGTCTTCGACGGCGCCACGATGACGGTGTACGCCGACGGGGTGAAACTCGGCGAGAACGCCGCGCTGGGCACGACGGTGGCGCAGCTCGGCACGAACCTCGTCGGATACCTCGGCAAGTCGCTCTACGCGGGTGACGAGTACTTCAAGGGATGGCTCGACGATGTGCGCATCTACGACCGGGCCCTGTCGGCCACCGAGGTGCTGGGGAACGCCGGCGTCACGGATCAGCTGATCGATGTCTCGCTCGCCGACCCTGCGGCGCTCAAGCTGGCTCCGATCGTGAACGCGACAGCGCGCACGGCCGTGCTCCCGGTGGCGAAGGGAACGGACGTATCAGCGCTCGCACCGACGTTCGGCGCGGCCGACGGCGTCGCTGTCTCGCCGGCATCCGGCACTGTCGTCGACCTGGGCGCTCCGGTGACCTACACTCTCACCGCCGAGGGAGGGGAGACCGCGACCTGGACGATCGAGGCGCGAGTGGTGAACAGCCCGGTGCTGCCCGGTCTCTACGCAGATCCCAACATCGCAGTGTTCGGCGACACGTACTTCATCTACGCGACCTCCGACGGCTACGCCGGGTGGGGAGGCAAGGAGTTCTATGTCTGGAGCTCGAAGAACCTGGTGGACTGGGTCCGCTCCGAGCAGCCCTTCCTGACGCTCGACGGTGCGAACGGCAACGTGCCGTGGGCGACGGGCAACGCGTGGGCGCCGACCATCATCGAACGCGGCGGGAAGTACTACTTCTACTTCAGCGGTCACAACGCGAGCCTGGATCGCAAGACGATCGGCGTCGCCGTGGCGGACAGCCCGTACGGACCCTTCGTCGCGAAGCCGACGGCGATGATCCTCAACAACGAGACCGTCACTTCGGGTCAGGCGATCGACCCTGCCGCGTTCCACGACCCGGTGACCGGGAAGTGGTACCTGGGCTGGGGAAACGGATCGCCGGTCCTCGCCGAGCTCGGCGACGACATGGTCTCGATCAAACCGGGCAGCTACCAGCGGATCACCGGGCTGACCGATTTCCGTGAGGGAGTCTTCTTCAACCATCGCAACGGGCTGTACCACCTCACCTACGCGATCGACGACACCGGCTCGGAGAACTACCGCGTCGGGTACGCCACGGCGACGACCATGAACGGGCCGTGGACCTATCGCGGAGTGATCCTCCAGAAGGACCTAAGCCTCGGCATCAAGGGCCCCGGTCACAGCTCGATCATCAACGTCCCCGGCACGGACGACTGGTACATCGCCTATCACCGGTTCGCGATCCCCGACGGCAACGGCAACAACCGCGAGACGACCATCGACAGGCTCGAGTTCGGCGCCGACGGTCTGATGAAGCCGGTCGTCCCGACGCTCGAGAGCGTGGCGGCCCAGACCGTGGAGCTGCCGCCGACGGGGCCGGATGTCGAGGTCGCGCTCAGCACACGGTGCACCGCCGGCAAGGTGACGCTTGTCGCACAGACCGGGAACTGGGACGAAGCGCCGGTGAGTGTGACGATCAGCACGCCGTACGGAACGAAGACCCTCGGAGAGCTGAAGCCAGGCACGTCGTCTTCGCTGGCGATCTCCACAAGGCTCGCGTCGGTCGACGCAGGCTCCGCCACGGTGGTCGCGACAAGCGGATCGGGCAGGACCGAGATCACGGAGTCCTACTCGGCCCGCGCCTGCGGCTGAACCACGCGCTCGCGGCTGAACCACTGAGAGACGAACACACATACCGATGCACGAAGAACGAAGGAGTTCTGATGATGAGTTCTGAACGGACGCGCGGCCACAGCCGGCGTGTGATCGCAAGCGCACTGGGCGTCGCGCTGGTGGGGGGCCTGGCGTTGACCGCTCCGGTGGCGGCGAACGCGGCGCCGGTCCGTGCCGCGGCAGCCGACGAACCGGCGTCGCTCGTGGCCCTGTACGACTTCTCGGAGGCGAGCGGCACCACCGTGCACGACGCGAGCACACACGGCAACGACGCCACGGTGGTCGGTGGCGGCGACTGGAACAGCGGATACATGCAGTTCACCGGTGCCAACCACGTGACGATGCCGAGCGACCTGCTGTCCGGGCGGAGCGCGGCGACGATCGTCATCGAGACATCACCCCAAGCGCTCACCGGCGCGAAGTTCCTGTGGAACATCGGCGGCACGGCCGCCCCGTCGAGCGGCCAGGGCCAGTTCTTCATCCAGCCCGTCGCCCCTCGCCTCGCGATCACCAAGACGAACTGGTCCGGCGAGCAGACGGTCACGTCGGCGACGAAGCTCGTCGAGGGCCAGTGGCAGTCGGTCGCCGCGACCATCGCGAAGAATCCCGATGGAACCACCTCGACCCTGCGCCTGTTCATCGACGGCTCGCAGGTGGCCGAGAAGACCGATTCGAGCGTCAACCTCACCGACCTGCTGACGCACACCGCCAATTACATCGGCAAGAGCGCCTACCCCGCCGACACCCTGTATCAGGGCAAGGTCTCGACATTCCGGGTGTACGAGGAGGCGCTGCCGGCGGCGACGCTGACCGAGATCGCAGCGACGGATGCCGCGAGCGCGGCGACCGAGACGGTCGCCGCCATCGATCTGGCGGCCGTGAACGCACAGAGCCTCGGCGCCGTGGAGACGAACCTCACTCTCCCCACAGCCGGTGGCGTGACGTGGAGCTCCTCGGAGCCCGGCATCGTCGCCCCCGACGGTACCGTCACCCAGCCGGAGTCCGACACCGTCGTCACCCTCACCGCGGTCTCTGCCGTGCGCGGAGTGCAGAGCACACCCCGCACCTTCGAGGTGACCGTGCTCAAGGATCCCGCGGCTTCGGACAAGGCCCAGCGCGACCTCGAGGCGATCAGCATCGCGGACGCCGACGACATCCGCTCGAACGTGACCCTGCCGGCATCCGGCTCCCGCTACGGCTCCGCGCTGACCTGGCAGAGCTCCGCTCCGACGATCGTCGACGTGACCGGCACCGCGCAGAGCGCGCCGGGAATCGTGACGCGTCCGGAGGGCGGCGACGTCAAGGTGACGCTGACCGCCACCGCGACGATCGATGGCGAGACCGCCACCCGCGACATCGCGCTCGTGGTCCGGGCGTCGTACGACATGCCCGCGACGACCGACTACATCTTCGCCCACTTCACCGGCACGGAGGGCTCAGCGTCCGACGAGCAGATCTACTTCGCCACCAGCCGTGACGCCAAGGTCTTCACAGACACCCGCCCCGCGGGTGCCCCTGTGCTGTCGACCGAACGCGACGCTGGCGAAGGCGAAGGCGGCGTGCGCGACCCGTTCCTGGTGCGTTCGCCGGAGGGTGACCGGTTCTATCTGATCGCCACCGACCTGAGCATCTACCACCGCGGCGGCTGGGGCAACGCCCACGCCACCGAGGACGGGTCGACCGAGCTGGTCATCTGGGAGTCCACCGACCTCGTGAACTGGACCGAGCCGCGTCTCGCCGACGTCGCCGGAGAGATCCCGAACGCCGGCATGGCCTGGGCGCCCGAGGCGATCTGGGACGAGGTCACGGGTCAGTACTACGTGTACTGGGCGACCCGTGCCGACGGCAACACCGCGTTCGGCGACAGCGTCGACGTCTACCTCTCGACCACGCGCGACTTCCGCACCTTCTCGACTCCGGTGAAGTGGATCGATCGTGAGCACTCCATCATCGACACCACGGTGATCAAGGTCGGCGACTGGTACTACCGGGCCTCGGGAGACGGCGAGATCACCATCGAGCGATCGAAGAATCTCTCCGCCCCCACAGCATCCGCACTGCCGGCTGCCACGGGCACCGACCAGCAGTGGGTGCTCGTCGGCACGCTGCAGTCGATCCTGAACGGCAGCGGCAGCTGCGCCGCCGGCACGAACTACACCGGCGGCTGCCTCGAGGGTCCGGAGTTCTTCCAGTACAACGACGACGATCGCGCCGGCGCGCAGCAGCTCTACGGGCTGCTCGCCGACCAGTACGCGACCGGGCGCGGTTATGTGCCCTTCCGCACGACCGACCTCGCCTCCACATCGAACACGGTCTGGAACAAGGCGAGCGACGTCGACCTCGGCTCGATCAAGAAGCGTCATGGCGGCATCGTGCCGATCACCGCGGAGGAGTACCAGCGCGTGATGTTCCATTTCGGGGGCGTCGGTACCGACCCCGACCTGAAGCTGAGCTCGGCCGTCACCACGCGCTGCGTGGCAGGCAAGGCCTCGCTCGCCGTCTCCGTCACGAACCAGGACACCCGCGTGGCCGATGTCGTCGTCACGACGCCCTTCGGCGTCAAGACAGTGAAGGGCGTGCAGCCAGGCAAGACGGTGACGCAGACCGTGTCGACCAGGCAGAGCGCGATCGGGGCGGCATCCGTCGCCGTCGACGGCACCGCGAGCGACGCCTCGTACTCCGCAAGCACCTTCTACGACCCGCGCACCTGCAACTGAGTACAGCTGCATCGCCCTGAGCCGCGCTGGGCGAATCGCCCAGCGCGGCTCAGGGCGCCCCTCCTTTCCGCCCGGGTAGTCTTGCGATGTTCGCGGCCACGGGAGGGGGAGAATGACCAACGCTTCGGCACCCTCCGGCGACTCGGCACGTCCGAGCATTTACGACGTCGCGGATCGCGCCGGCGTCTCGCACATGACCGTGTCGCGCGTGCTCAACGGTCACCCCAACATCCGGGAATCGACCAGGGACCGCGTCATGGATGCGATCGAGCAGCTGAACTTCACCCGCAGCTCGATCGCCCGCGCCCTCGCGACACGCAAGTCGATGCGGATCGGCGCGATCGTCGACAACCCCGAGCAGTTCGGTCCGAACAGCATCCTTCGCGCAGTGGAGACTGCGGCGCGCGCGGAGGGATACGCGGTCAGTGCCTTCTCCGTCGGTGACGCCGAGGCAGGCGGCATCGACGCGGGGGTGCTGGAGCTCGTGACGCAGGGTATCGACGCGCTGTGCGTGATCGCCCCTCGGGCTTCCTCGCTGGATGTCGTGCGACACGCGACCGTGCCGACGCTCGTCGTGAAGGAAGAGCCGGATGCGCGAATGCACACGGTCGCCGTCGACCAGCGGGCGGGCGCGACGGCAGCGGTGCGCCACCTCATCGACCTCGGTCACCGGGTGATCCTGCACATCGCGGGGCCGCAGGACTGGCTCGACGCCAAGGCGCGGACCGAGGCCTGGAGGAGCTGCCTGGAGGCCGACGGCCTCCCGGTGCGCGACCTCGCCGTCGGCGACTGGTCATCCGACTCCGGATACGAGTTCGGGCGGACTCTCGAACTGGGCGACGCCACCGCCGTCTTCGTCGCGAACGACCAGATGGCGCTCGGCTTCATCCACGGTCTGGCCGAGCGCGGCCTTCGAGTGCCCGAAGACATCAGCGTCGTCGGATTCGACGACTTGCCAGACGCGCGGCACTATCTGCCGCCGTTGACCACGGTGCGCCAGGACTTCGCGGCCCTCGGACGACTTGTCATGCGCGAGCTGCTGATCGCCATCGACGGCGGCGAATCCGATCTGCGCGAGCTCATCCAGCCCGAACTCATGGTGCGCGCCTCGTCGTCGCCGCCGCCCGCCCGAGCACCCTTCCGGATGGTCGACTGAGGCGCGACGATTGCGCCTCCAGAGCTGTTCTCGGTAACATCTTCGGAGGTGGGGCCGACGGAGGTGCGCATGGTGAACGTCGGCTCGGACAAGCCCAACATCCGCCAGGTGGCGGTGATCGCGGGCGTCTCGCATATGACCGTCTCGCGGGTCTTGAACGATCATCCGAACATCAAGCCGGACACCAAGCGGCGCGTGCTCGAGGCCATCGAGGAACTCGACTACCGTCCCAATCTCGTCGCCCGTGCGCTCGCGACCCAGCGCACCCGGCGCATCGGCGTCATCATCGAGAGCCCGGTGGCGTTCGGCCCGACCAGCATCCTGCGGGCCGTCGAGCTCGCCGCCCGGGCTGCCGGCTACTCGGTCACGGCCGTGGCACTGCACGAGGGCGATGCGCTCACCCCGCAGGACGCCGTCGACAACCTCGTCACGCAGGGTGTCGACGCGCTGTGCGTGATCGCGCCGCGATCGTCCTCCGTGGCGGCGCTGCGCAGGATCTCGCTCACCGTGCCGATGCTGGTGGTCAAGGCCGACGCCGACCCCACGTTCCTCACCGTGTCGATCGACCAGCACGCCGGCACGACGCTCGTCGTCGACCATCTGGTCTCGCTCGGTCACCGCGACATCCTGCACATCGCAGGTCCCCTGGACTGGCTGGACGCGCGCGCCAGAGAACGCGCCTTCCATTCCAGGGCGAAGTCCTGGGGCATCCGCGAACGGCCCATCGTGGTGGGCGACTGGACCGCCGACTTCGCCTACGACTTCGCCATGGGGCTGAAGCGCCTGCCCGACTACACGGCGGTCTTCGTCGCCAATGACGACATGGCGATCGGGCTCATCCACGGACTGCACGACAAGGGTTTCGAGGTGCCGAACGACCTCAGCGTCGTCGGCTTCGACGATGTGCCACTGGCGCGCCACTTCCTGCCGCCGCTGACGACGGTGCGTCAGGACTTCCACGCCCTGGGTGGTGCGGTGGTCGAGATGCTCCGCGCTGCGATGGAACAGCGCGAGATCCCCCCGCTGACCCGCATCCCGACCGAACTGGTGCCGCGGGCCTCGAGTGCAGCCCCTCGTGAGGTGCGCTGATGACGCCTGCAGACCCGCAGCCACTGGTCGAGCTGGCGGGGATCACTGTGGAATTCCCCGGCGTGCGCGCTCTCGACGACGTCGACTTCCGCCTCTTCCCCGGCGAGGTGCACGCGCTGATGGGCGAGAACGGCGCGGGCAAGTCCACACTGATCGCCGTGCTCACCGGCACCTGCGCTCCGGTGGCGGGTACGGTCACCGTCGCCGGTGAGCAGCGCCGCTTCTCGGGTGTGGCGGATGCCCGTGCCGCGGGCATCGCGACCGTCTTCCAGGAGACGCAGCTGAGCCCGAACCTGAGCGTGGCGGAGAACGTCATGCTGGGGCGCGAGCGCCGGGGCATGTTCGGAATCGACTGGCGGCGCACGAGGGCGGATGCCGCCGCCGCGTTGGCCCGGCTCGGGCTCGACGACCTCGATCCGAAGACCCCGCTGTCGATGCTCTCACCCGCCCAGAAACAACTCGTGGCCCTTGCTCGGGCGGTCGTCGACGATCCGCGGGTCCTGGTGCTCGACGAGCCCACCTCGAGTCTCGATCAGGCCGAGGTCGCCATCCTGATGCGTGTGATCAGGGGCCTTCGGGAACGCGGTGTGGCGATCCTCTTCGTCTCGCACTTCCTCGAGCAGGCTTTCGCGATCAGCGACCGGATGACGGTGCTCCGCGGCGGCCGCTGGATCGGGGAGCACGCCACCCGCGACCTCGAGCGCGCCGACCTCATCTCGCAGATGCTCGGCAAGGACATCGAGAGTCTCCGCGCCCTCAAGTCGGAGCGGAAGCTGCACCACTACGCCTCAGACGCCTCGCCGGTGCTGCAGGCGACCGATCTCGGTCGTCGGGGCGAACTGGACCGGATGGACGTGGAGGTGCAGCGCGGGGAGATCGTCGGTCTCGCGGGGCTGCGCGGCTCCGGCCGCACGGAACTCGCGTCGCTTCTGGGCGGATCCGTGCGGGCGGACAGCGGAGAGATGCGGGTCGACGGAGCGATGGTGGACCTGCGCAGCCCCTCCGTCGCGCTGCGGCGCCGTATCGCCATGACGACCGAGAGCCGCCGGACGCAGGGGGTGATCGGCGAGCTCACGGCCCGCGAGAACATCGTGCTGTCCCTGCAGGCGCTGCGCGGCTGGTCGCGGCCGCTGTCGCCCTCGGAGGCCGCGGCGCTGGTCGACACGTACGCGGAGGTGCTGCACCTGGACGCGGCCGACCTCGACCGTCCGGCGAAGCTGCTCTCCGGGGGCACGCAGCAGAAGATCCTCCTGGCGCGCGCTCTGGCGGTGCGCCCGCACGTGCTGATCCTCGATGAGCCGACGCGCGGCATCGACATCGCGGTGAAGCTCGACATCCAGCGCCGGATCACGCAGCTCGCCGCGGACGGCGTCGCCGTGGTGTTCATCTCCTCGGAACTCGAGGAGGTCGTGCGTTTGAGTGATCGCATCATCGTGCTGAAGGACCGGGAGAAGATCGGCGAGCTCAGCAACGGTCCGGGTGTGACGGTCGACACTGTCGTCGAGATGATCGCCGCAGACAGGGGACCTTCCGGAGAATTGTGACGCGACTGTGACCGGTAACGAGATCTCGGTCACGACTTTGAGAGAACTTTCCGCGGACTGTTGTGTTCCGCAGATTGTTCCCGGTAACATCACGGCAGGGCGCTCGACCAAGCGTCCTGCACTCACGTAACGGACCACGTCAGGTCCACCGTTGCCGGTCTGACCCCCGGCGTCTCAAGGAGGAGAACATGTCCGCGAAGAAGCGCATCCGCATCGCGCTCGGTCTGGCAGCAGCCGGCGCACTCACCATCGGCCTTGCAGCCTGTTCGCCCGCCGGCAGTGGCGGCGACGGCGGCGACGGCGGCGGTTCCGACGAGCTCACCACCGTCGGCTTCGTCGCCGTCGGCCCCGAGGGAGCCTGGCGTGAAGCCAACGAGCAGAACATCCAGGACACCTTCACGGAGGATGCCGGATACGACCTCAAGTACGCGCCGGCCACCAACCTCGACCAGAAGTCGCAGATCGACGCGTTCACGTCGTTCGTCGACGAGGGCGTCGACGTGATTCTGCTGTCGGCCACCGAGGCCTCCGGCTGGGAGGACTCGCTCAAGCGGGCACAGGAAGCCGAGATCCCGGTCATCCTGCTCGACCGCGGCATCGAGCCCGACGACGACAGCCTGTACGTCACCCGCATCGCGCCCGACAACGTCGAGGTCGCGAAGGAGGTCGGCACCTGGGCTGCCGCCACGTTCCCCGAAGGCGGCAACTACGTCGTCCTCGAGGGACCGGCCGGCGTCGGCGTCGTGAACGAGCGCAACGAGGGCTTCGACGAGGGCCTCGGCGGTTCGTCGCTCAAGAAGCTCGACGCGCAGACCGCGAACTGGTCGGCCGAGGAGGGCAAGAGCGTTTTCGAGACCATGCTCAAGGCCGCGAACAACGACATCCAGCTCGTGTTCGCACAGAACGACGAGATGGGCCTCGGCGCGGCGCAGGCGGCCGAGGAAGCCGGACTGGTCGTGGGCACGGACGTCAAGATCGCCACGATCGACGGCACCAAGAGCGCCATGCAGGCGCTCGCCGACGGTCAGCTCAGCTACGTGCACGAGTACAACCCGCTGTTCGGTGAGACGGCCATGGAGGTCGTCGAGAAGGCGCTCGCCGGAGAGGACGTCGAGTCGTACATCATCGTCCCGAGCGAGGCCTTCGACTCGGCGGACGCGGCCAAGGCCGTGCTCGCAGACCGCAAGTACTGAATCAGACGCCGGAGCGATCCGGCGGTGAGCCCGGGTGATGCCGGAATACTGCGCATCATCCGGGCTCGCCCAGATGGAGATACAGCGATGAACGAAGAACTCCCCCTCGTCGAGATGCGAGGGATCTCGATCGAGTTCCCCGGGGTGAAGGCCCTCGACGGCGTCGACTTCCGCCTGTTCCCCGGAGAGGTCCACGCCCTCATGGGCGAGAACGGGGCCGGGAAGTCGACCCTGATCAAGGCGCTCACCGGCGTCTACCGCATCGACTCCGGATCGATCGTGGTCCAGGGGCAGGAGCGCAGCTTCGCCGGCGCCGGCGATGCGCAGGATGCCGGGATCTCGACGGTCTACCAGGAGGTCAACCTCGCCCCCAACCTCTCCATCGGGGAGAACGTGATGCTCGGCCACGAGATCCGCGGGGCATTCGGCATCAACTGGACGGCGACGCACCGGGCGGCGACCCAGGCGCTCACCCGCCTCGGTCTCGGCGAGCTCGACCCGCGCAAGCCCCTCTCCACTCTGTCCATCGCCCTCCAGCAGCTCGTCGCGATCAGTCGGGCGATGGCGATCAAGGCCAAGGTGCTCATCCTCGATGAGCCGACCTCGAGCCTCGACGCCGCAGAGGTCGAGGGCCTGTTCACCGTGATCCGTTCGCTGCGGGACCAGGGCGTCGCGATCCTCTTCGTCTCGCACTTCCTCGACCAGGTCTACGCGATCAGCGACCGACTCACGGTGCTGCGCAACGGCCAGTACGTCGGCGAGCACCTCACCCGCGACCTCGACAGGCACGCACTCATCTCGAAGATGATCGGCAAAGACCTCGACGCGCTGAAGTCGCTCGGCGGCAACCGTCGCCGCGCTCCCCGCGACGCCGCGGAGAAGCCCCTGCTGTCGGCATCCGGCATCGCCAGGCGGGGCGCCGTCGAGGCGACCGACTTCGACATCCGCCCCGGCGAGATCGTCGGGTTCGCCGGTCTCCTCGGCTCCGGTCGCACCGAGCTCGCCCGTCTGCTCTACGGCGCCGACCGGGCCGACGAGGGCACGATCGCGCTGCACGGAAGCGCCTCAGATCTCAAGTCGCCGGCCGACGCACTCTCGCGGCGGATCGCCTTCTCGACCGAGAACCGGCGCGACGAGGGGATCATCGGCGATCTCACCGTGCGCGAGAACATCGTCCTCGCCGTGCAGGCGGAGCGCGGATGGGCCCGGCCCATGTCGCGCAAGGAGCAGGATGCGATCGTGGAGAAGTACATCGCCCAGCTCAACGTCCGACCGGCCGACCCGGAGCGGATGATCAAGAACCTCTCCGGCGGGAACCAGCAGAAGGTGCTCCTCGGGCGCTGGCTGGCCACGAAGCCGGAACTCCTCATCCTCGACGAGCCCACGCGCGGCATCGACGTCGGCGCCAAGGCCGAGATCCAGGAGGCGGTCGCCGAACTCGCCGAGGAAGGCGTCGCCGTGGTCTTCATCTCGTCCGAGCTCGAGGAGGTGGTGCGACTCTCCGAGCGCATCGTCGTCCTCAAGGACCACCGCAAGATCGGCGAGCTCCAGAACGGACCGGATGTCACGGCGCAGGCCATCGTCGACGTGATCGCCGCGCATGGCGTGGATGCCGCAGCCGAGACCCTCGACGACGCGGACGGCGTCGTGCCGGATAGCATCGCCCTCACGACCGACAAGGAGGCAGCGCGATGACCGCCGCAGCCGGCACCAGCATCTGGCGCGACCTGATCCACAAGCCCTTCTTCTGGGGGATCGTGGCGATCGCCGCGCTCCTCGCGTTGAACGTGCTCAAGGACCCGACCTACCTCGCCCTCACGATCAACCCGAACAACGGCAACCTCGTCGGCAACCTCATCGACATCCTGCGCCAGGCGGCCCCGGTGATGATGATCGCGATCGGCATGTCCCTCGTGATCGCGACCGGCGGCATCGACCTCTCGGTCGGCTCGCTGATGGCGGTCTCGGGCGCGGTGGCGATGGAGTTCCTCAGCGCCGCCGGCGACTCGGGAAGCGTCGGTGCCGCGCTCGGCGCGATCGGGCTCGCACTCGTCATCACCGGCATCCTCGGGGCGGTCAACGGCATCCTCGTCGCCTATGTCGGACTGCAGCCGTTCATCGCGACCCTCGTGCTGATGCTCGCGGGTCGTGGCATCGCCAAGGTGATCACCGGCGGGCAGAACACGACCGCGTCGAACGACCCGTTCCGGTGGATCGCGAACGGCTTCGTGATCGGCATCCCGGTCGTCTTCATCCTCGCCGTGCTGCTCGTGCTCGTCGTCGGCTGGGTCGTGCGGCGCAGCGCGCTCGGCCTCATGATCGAGGCCATCGGCATCAATCCGCGCGCCAGCCGGATGGCGGGCATCAAGCCCAAGGGGCTGCTGCTCACGACGTACATCCTGAGCGGCATCCTCGCCGGCATCGCCGGCATCATGTCGGTCGGCAGCGTGATGACCGTCGACATCTCGCGCACCGGATACCAGCTCGAGCTCGACGCGATCCTCGCGGTCGTCATCGGTGGTGCCTCGCTCGCCGGCGGCAAGTTCTCGCTCAGCGGGGCGTTCGTCGGGGCGCTGCTCATCGCGACGCTCGACAAGACCGTGCTGTACCTCGGCATCTCGTCGTCGGCGACGCCGGCGTTCAAAGCCATCGTCATCGTCGCCCTGTGCCTGCTGCAGTCCGAGCGCGTGCGCAGCTGGTTCCGCCGTCGACGCAAGGCGCCGCCTGCGGAACAGCTCATCGCGAAAGAGGAGGTGACGGCATGAGCGTCGTGACAGAGGTGCGAGCACCGCAGACCCAGGAGACCGTGCTCGACCGCGTGCGCCGCATGATCGGAGCGAACCCCTCGGTGCTGCCGACCATCGCGTCGGTGGTCATCTTCGTCGGGATGATCGTGTTCGGCGAGGTCGCCTACGGTCGCATCGTGCAGGCGAACACGCTCTCGAACCTGCTCATCAACAACGCGCACCTGGTCGTGCTCGCCGTCGCCCTGACCTTCGTGATCCTCACCGGCGGCATCGATCTGTCGGTCGGCTCGATCATCGCGCTGTCGTCGGTGGCCGGAGTGATGCTGTCGAACGCCGGATGGAACGCGTTCGCCGTGATCGTCGCCATGATCGGCATCGGGGCGCTGTTCGGGGTGATCTCCGGAGTGCTGATCCGGTACTTCGGCGTGCAGCCGTTCATCGCGACACTGGCGATGATGTTCCTCGGACGCGGCCTCGCGTCACTGCTGAGCACCAAGCCGGAGCGCCTGGGGGAGGACTCGCCCATCCGCTGGATCGGCGTGCAGCTGAAGATCGTCGACGGGCCGAAGGTGAACGACCTCGTGATCACGCCGGCAGTGGTGATCGCGGTGCTCGTGGTCGCCGTGGCGTTCTTCGTGCTGCACCGCACGCGCACGGGACGGACGGTCTACGCGATCGGCGGATCCGAGAGCTCGGCCCTGCTGATGGGGCTTCCGGTGCACCGCACGAAGGTGCTGGTGTACGTGATCAGCGGTTCGCTCGCCGGACTCGCGGCTGTGCTTTACACCGCCCGCCTCGGGACGGCGCAGAACATCACCGGCATCGGGTGGGAGCTCGACGCGATCGCTGCGGCCGTCATCGGCGGTACCGTGCTCACCGGCGCCTACGGCTACGTGCTCGGCTCGGTGATCGGCGCGCTGGTGCTGGGCCTCATGAACGTGCTGATCACCCGCGATGGCGGCATACCGCCCGAGATGACGACGATCATCACCGGCGGCATCCTGCTCGTGTTCGTGCTGCTGCAGCGGGCGGTGACCCGCCGCCAGCGGGAGTAGCCGGGGCGGGCTGGGTGCAGCTCCGAGAGCGGGCCGGGCGCCGGGTCAGACGTGGTCGCGCCAGGAGTGCTGCGGGTCGAAGCCGAGGACGCGGCGGGCTTTGTCGATCGAGAGCAGTGTCTCGTTCGGGCCGAACTCGCCTTTGACCGGCACGTCCGGGAACACCTCGGCGAGCAGCTCGGTGTTCGGGCGCGACATCACGGTGTCGGCCGCCGCGATGATGAACCGGTCGAAGCCTGGAGCCGCGTTCTCGAGCGCACGCTGCACCGCCTGGGCGCCGTCGCGGGCGTCGATGTAGCCCCAGAGGTTCCATTTCCGCCGGAGCGCGTCGTCATCGAACGAGGGGAATTCGGCGTAGTCCTCCGGGACCATCACGTTCGAGAACCGCAGCGCGGTGATCGACACATCGGGGTGCCAGCGCACGAGCTCGGTCGCCAGCTGCTCCTCGAGCGTCTTCACCAGCGAGTACACCGATTCCGGGCGGGCCGGGTAGTCCTCGTCGACCGGCACGTAGGGCGGCGGCACGTCGAACGGCAGGCCGAGGACCGTCTCGCTCGACGCGTAGACGATACGACGGATGCCGAGCCGCACGGCCGCCCAGAACACGTTGAAAGTCGCCGGCATGTTGTTGTGGAACGTCGCGACATCGCTGCGGATGCCGGGTGCGGGGATCGCGCCCAGATGCACCACTGCGTCGATGCCGTCGTGCCGATCGCCGACCGACGTGAAGGCGTCGACGACCTGGCCGTAGTCGGTCAGGTCGACCTGGACGAAGTCGGGGCCGCGGGCGCCCGTGACGTCCATCCCGATGACCTCGTAGCCGTTCGCACGGAGTTCCCGTGCGACGACGCGGCCGAGCTTGCCCGATGATCCGGTGAGAGCGATGCGCATGTGTCCAGAGTGGCACGGCTGCGGGTGACGGGGCGCGCCCGTCGTACACTCGTCGGCGTGAGTGAGTCGAGCAGCACGCCAGGTCGCACGATCGGCGTGCGCGATGTCGCGGCCCTCGCCCGGGTGTCGCGGCAGACGGTCTCCCGGGTGCTCAACGATCACCCCGATGTCGCACCGGAGACGCTCGAGCGGGTGCGCGCGGCGATGGCCGAACTCGGCTACCGGATGAACAACGCCGCGCGAGCATTGGGAACCCGGCGCTCGCGCACACTCGGGGTGCTGGCGTCCGACGCGCTGCAGTACGGCCCGTCGCGCAGCATCGCGGCGCTCGAGGCATCCGCCCGGGAGGCAGGCTACTGGGTCAGCGCGGCCTTCGCCGAGGCGGCCGACGCCGACGCGGTCGTGGCTGCCGTGGATCACCTCGTGACGCAGGGCGTCGAGGGCATCGTCGTCGTCGCCCCGCACGCCCGCACTCTGGCCGTGCTCGACGAGCTGCGGATCGGCGTGCCGGTCGTGACACTGCACTCGGCCGGCCACGGCGCGCGCGGCCTCTCGGTCGACCAGGCGGCCGGCGCCCGACTGGCCGTCGGCGCGCTCGCCGACGCCGGGCACACCCGCATCGCACACCTGGCAGGACCGTCGGACTGGCTCGAGGCGGAATCGCGGGCAGAGGGTTTCGCGGCCGAGCTCGCCGCGCGCGGAATCGAGCCAGGCCCTGTGATCGCGGGGGACTGGTCCGCCGGGTCGGGGTATGCCGCAGTCGAGGCGATCCTCGCGTCCGAGGTCACCGCAGTCTTCGCCGCGAACGACCAGATGGCGCTCGGCCTGCTGGGCGGGTTGCACGAGGCCGGGCTCGCGGTGCCCCGGGACATCAGCGTGGTCGGGTTCGACGACATCCCGGATGCCGCGTTCTACTGGCCGAAGCTCACGACCGTCCGGCAGGACTTCGACGAGCTGGCGCGCCGTGCGGTCGCCGCGGTCGTCGGCGGCGCGGACGCGGAGGCCGCGGACCTGGCGCCCGTGGCCCCGGTGCTGATCAGCCGCGACTCGGTCGCCCCGCCGCGCTGATCGCCGACCCCGCTCGGGCCTCGTCTCGCCGGCCGGCCGTGCACAATTCAGCAAGAACGCGGGCGCGGCCGGTCGTCCGCCGCGGAATTCCGGGGGCGGCCCGGGCGTCCGCGTCCGTTCTTGCTGAATTGTGCACACTCGACCGCTGAGCCTCGCGCTCTTGACGCCCTGCGGCACCCCGTGACACACTTCTGTGACCGGTCACAGTGGCCGGATGCGAGCACCGAGGTACCTGTGAGCAACGAAGCCCCCGCGTTCGGCCCCGAGGTCGACGCCGCCATCGCCTCCGTCCGCGCCGACGTCGCCCGACTGCACGGCGAACTCGTCCGCTACGGACTCGTCGTCTGGACCGGCGGCAACGTCTCCGGCCGGGTCCCCGGCGCCGACCTGTTCGTCATCAAGCCCAGCGGTGTGAGCTACGACGACCTCGCGCCCGAGAACATGATCCTCTGCGATCTCGACGGCGCGGTCATCCCCGGCACACCCGGCAGCGACCGGTCGCCGTCCAGCGACACTGCGGCCCACGCTTACGTCTACCGGAACATGCCCGAGGTCGGCGGTGTCGTGCACACGCACTCGACCTATGCCGTCGCCTGGGCTGCACGCGGCGAGGAGATCCCCTGCGTGATCACGGCCATGGCCGATGAGTTCGGCGGCCCGATCCCGGTCGGCCCGTTCGCGATCATCGGCGACGACTCGATCGGCCGCGGCATCGTCGAGACGCTCAGCGGCCACCGCTCCCGCGCGGTGCTGATGCAGAACCACGGCCCGTTCACGATCGGCGCCGACGCGAAGGATGCCGTGAAGGCCGCGGTCATGGTCGAGGACGTCGCCCGCACGGTGCACCTCGCCCGCGAGGCGGGCCCGCTGATCCCGATCCCGCAGTCCGCGATCGACAGTCTCTTCAACCGGTACCAGAACGTGTACGGCCAGAGTCAGGACACCCGCCGATGACCGCTCCCGAAGACATCCGCGAGGGTCGCACGAGCATCGGCATCGAGCTCGGCTCGACCCGGATCAAGGCCTGCCTCATCGGCTCAGACGCGACCGAGGTACTCGCCACCGGTTCGTTCTCCTGGGAGAACCGGCTCGAGGACGGCCTGTGGACCTACGGGATCGACGAGGTCTGGGCAGGACTCCAGGCCGCCTTCGCCGAGCTCGTCGCCGACGCGGAGCGCCAGCACGGCATCCGCCCCACGACCTTCGGCGCGATCGGCATCTCGGCGATGATGCACGGCTACCTCGCCTTCGATGCGGCGGGCGAGATCCTCGTGCCGTTCCGCACCTGGCGCAACACGAACACCGGCGCGGCATCCGCGGAGCTCACCGAGTTGCTCGGCGTGAACATCCCGCTGCGCTGGTCGATCGCGCACCTGCAGCAGGCCGTCATCGACGATGAGCCGCACGTGCCGCAGATCGCGAGCATCAACACCCTCGCCGGCTACGTGCACGAGAAGCTCACCGGCGAGCGGGTGCTCGGCGTCGGCGACGCGTCGGGCATGTTCCCGATCGACTCGGCCACGCGCGATTACGACGAGCGGATGCTGCAGGCATACGCCGCGCACGCCGCAGACCGTCTTCCCCGCCCGATCGCCGAGATCCTGCCGACCGTGCTCCCGGCCGGTGCGGCCGCCGGCTCGCTCACCCCCGAGGGGGCCGCGCTGCTCGACCCGTCCGGTGCCCTGCAGCCCGGCATCCCGCTGTGCCCGCCCGAAGGTGACGCGGGAACCGGCATGGTCGCGACGAACTCGGTCGCCCCGCGCACCGGCAACGTCTCCGCCGGCACCAGCATCTTCGCGATGGTCGTCCTCGAGCGTCCGCTGGCCGAGGTGCACCACGAGCTCGACCTCGTGACGACACCTGCGGGTGACGCGGTCGCGATGGTGCACTGCAACAACGGCGCCAGCGAGCTCGCCGCCTGGGCGGGACTCTTCACCCGTTTCGCGGCGGCGGCCGGGCAGCCGCTCGACGGCGACGCCGTGTTCGACGCCCTGTTCCGCGAGGCGCTCGGCGGCGAAGCGGATGCCGGTGGCCTGATCGCCTACAACCACCTGGCCGGCGAGCCCATCGCCGGACTCGACGCTGGACGGCCGCTCTTCGTGCGCACGCCTGACAGCGCCTTCACGCTCGCGAACTTCATGCGCTCGCAGCTGTACGGCGTCTTCGGCACGCTCGCTCTCGGCATGCAGGTGCTGACGGATGAGGGTGTCGCCCTCGACCGGATGTTCGCGCACGGCGGCATGTTCCGCACGGCGGGGGTCGCGCAGCGCTTCCTCGCCGGGGCGCTCGGTGCTCCCGTCGCCGTCGGGGAGCTCGCGTCCGAGGGCGGAGCATGGGGCATCGCAGTGCTCGCGTCGTACCTGGCGCACGCCGAATCCGCCGACCTCGGCACCTACCTCGAGAAGGACGTGTTCGCCGCGGCATCCGTCTCGCTCGTCGAACCCGACCCGGCCGACGTCGCCGGATTCGCCGCCTACCTCGACCGCTACCGGGCGGGGCTGGCCGTCGAGGCCGCCGCCGTCGCATCTCTTTGACTCTTCGTCACTTCGACTCGCTCCGCTCGCTCAGTACAACGCTCGCCGCTCGCTCAGTGACCGATCCCTTCTGAAAGGTACCTCCCATGGCTCTCACCACTTCGCTCGACGGCTACGAGGTCTGGTTCCTCACCGGCAGCCAGCACCTCTACGGCCCCGAGACTCTGGCGCAGGTCGCCGACCAGTCGCAGGAGATCGCGCGGCTGCTCGACGAGTCGCCCGACGTACCGGTCAAGATCGTCTGGAAGCCCGTGCTGACGGATGCCGCTGCCATCAAGCGCACCGCTCTCGAGGCGAACGCCGACGACCGCGTGATCGGTCTCGTCGCCTGGATGCACACGTTCAGCCCGGCCAAGATGTGGATCGCGGGACTCGATGCGCTGCGGAAGCCGCTCGCGCACCTGCACACGCAGGCGAACGTCGAGCTGCCGTGGGCCGACATCGACTTCGACTTCATGAACCTCAACCAGGCCGCGCACGGCGACCGCGAGTTCGGGTACATCCAGACGCGGCTCGGCGTGCCGCGCAAGACCA
Source organism: Microbacterium sp. PMB16 (assembly GCF_051294855.1). Classification (GTDB taxonomy): domain Bacteria; phylum Actinomycetota; class Actinomycetes; order Actinomycetales; family Microbacteriaceae; genus Microbacterium. Next base: position 697,581 of record NZ_CP145908.1, on the reverse strand, counting down.
TCGTCGGCCACGCCTCCGACCCGCGGGTGCGGCGTGAGCTCGGCACCTGGCAGCGCGCGGCGGCCGGCCTCGCGGCATCCCGCGACCTCAAGCTCGCCCGCTTCGGCGACAACATGCGCTTCGTCGCGGTGACCGAGGGCGACAAGACCGAGGCCGAGCTGCGGTTCGGCGTGCAGGTCAACACGTGGGGCGTGAACGAACTGGCGGATGCTGTCGCGGCAGCATCCGATTCCGCGATCGACTCCCTCGTCGCCGAGTACGAGGAGCTGTACGAGGTGGCACCCGAACTGCGGAAGGGCGGCGATCGTCACCAGTCGCTGCGCGACGGGGCCGCGATCGAGATCGGACTGCGCTCGTTCCTCGAGGAGGGCGGCTTCGGCGCCTTCACCACCTCGTTCGAAGACCTCGGCGCGCTGAAGCAGCTGCCGGGTCTCGCCGTGCAGCGGCTGATGGCCGAGGGCTACGGCTTCGGCGCCGAGGGCGACTGGAAGACGGCGATCCTGGTGCGCATCGCGAACGTCATGGGTGCGGGTCTGCCCGGTGGCGCGAGCCTCATGGAGGACTACACCTACGACATGACCCCGGGCGACGAGCTGATCCTCGGCGCGCACATGCTCGAGGTGTCGCCGTCGCTGACCACCGCGAAGCCGACGCTCGAGATCCACCCGCTGGGTATCGGCGGCAAGGACGACCCGGTGCGCCTGGTCTTCACGGCCGACCCCGGGCCCGCCGTCGTGGTCGCGCTGAGCGACATGCGCGACCGCTTCCGCCTCACCGCGAACGTGGTCGAGAACGTGCCGCCGCGGGCCTCGCTGCCGAAGCTTCCCGTCGGCCGTGCCGTCTGGAAGCCGCAGCCCGACTTCAACACCTCGGCCGCCGCCTGGCTGACCGCCGGTGCTGCGCACCACACGGTGATGTCGACCGCCGTCGGTATCGAGGCGTTCCGCGACTTCGCCGAGATGGCGGAGGTCGAGCTGCTCGTGATCGACGACGCCACCACGTTGCCGGAGTTCCAGAAGCAGGTCCGCTGGAACCAGGCGTACTACCGTCTCGCGCAGGGACTCTGATGGAGCCGCGGTCCGGCCGTCAGTTGCGCCTCGTCGCGCACGGATACGAAGCGGTGATCGCGAGCGTCGGTGCGTCGCTGCGATCGCTGACCTTCGACGGGCGCGACCTCGTCGTGCCGTTCGACGCCGATGAGGTGCGTCCCGGATACCGCGGCGCGACGCTCGCGCCCTGGCCCAACCGCATCGTCGACGGGCGCTACGGCTTCGGCGGGGCCCTGCACCAGCTGCCGCTCACGGAACCCGCTCGCGGCCAGGCCCTCCACGGCCTGTTGGCCTGGGCCGAGTTCGCCGACCGCCTGGTGCTCGATGACCGTGCCGTGCTCGCCGCGGTGATCGAGCCGCAGTTCGGATACCCGTTCCGCGTGGAGGTCGAGGTCGAGTACCTCCTCGATGCGGACGGCCTGCAGCAGACCGTGACCGCGCACAACGTCGGGGCGGATGCTGCGCCCTGGGGCACCGGCCCGCATCCGTATCTCGTGGCGGGCCCTTCGACAGGCTCAGGGACCCCGGTCACGCCCCCGGTCGATGACTGGACACTGCTGCTTCCGGCATCCGAGGTTCTGACCGTGACGCCGGATCGGCTCAGCCCGGTCGCAGTCGAGCCTGTGACGCAGCATCCGGAGTGGGACTTCCGCGTGGCTCGCCGGATCGACGACGTCTTCATCGACCACGCGTTCACGGGCCTCGCGCGCACCGACGGCATCGCCGAAGTGCGCCTGACGACCGACGACGGCAACGGTGTGGCGATGACCTTCGACGAGCGGTGCCCCTGGGTGCAGGTGCACACCGCCGACAACCCGGAGCTGGACGACATCCATCGGATCGGCCTCGCGGTCGAGCCGATGACCTGCCCGCCCGACGCCTTCAACTCCGGCACGGATCTCGTGACGCTGGCGCCCGGCGCGTCGCACGCCGCGTCCTGGCGTATCCGGGCGGTGTAGTCGGGAGGCTCTTTCGAATCGCCTGAATGGTCGAAAAACAGCCCCTGCGGCGACTATTTGCGCGATTCGAAAGGTGGTGGAGTCAGCCGCGGAGAACGGATGCCGCCTGCCGCGCAGCGCCGAGGGCGACGTACTCCTCGGATGCCGGAACCTCGACCGGGATGCCGAGCACCTCCGGCGCGATGGCCCGCACGGCCTCCGATTGCGCGCCGCCGCCGATGAGCAGTGCGCGCCTCAGTGGCACCCCCTCCTCGCGCAGCGCGTCGAGGCCGGCGCCGAGGCCCGACAACATCCCCTCGACCGCCGCGCGCGCGAGGTTCTCGCGGGTCGTCGAGGCAAGCGTCATGCCACCGAGGGTCGCGGTGGCATCGGGCAGGTTCGGCGTGCGCTCGCCCTCGAAATACGGCACGAGGGTGAGGCCGTCGGCACCCGAGGGGGCCGCGAGAGCCAGCCGACTCAGCTCGTCGTGGTCGACGCCGAGGAGGGATGCCGTGACGTCGAGCACCCGCGCCGCGTTGAGCGTGCAGACCAACGGGAGGAAATGCCCGTCGGCCGACGCGAAGCCCGCGATGATCCCGGATGCGTCCGCCGAAGGCGTCTCGCTCACCGCGAAGACCGTGCCGCTCGTGCCGATCGAGACGACCACGTCTCCCGGGCCCGCGCCGAGACCGAGGGCAGCCGCCGCGTTGTCTCCGGCGCCGGGCGCGACGCGCCGCCCCGCGGCATCCGTCACCGACTCCGTCGCACCGAGCACCCGCGGCAGCGCGGCGTCGTGCCCGAGCGCGGCGATCAGCAGCTCCCGGTCGTATTCGCCGGTCGCGGGGCTCCAGTACCCGGTGCCCGAGGCGTCTGACCGGTCGGTGACGAGTTCGTCGAGCACGGGGCCGAGGGGCGAGGCGCCTTCCGGCCCATAGCCCCGCAACCGCCAGGTGAGCCAGTCGTGCGGCAGGGCGATCGCGGCCACTCGCTCGGCGTTCTGCGGCTCGTTGTCGCGCAGCCAGCGCACCTTCGAGATCGTGAAGGATGCCACGGGCACGACACCCGTCCGATCCGCGAGCTCCTGCGCCCCGAACTCGGCGACGAGCTCTGCGGCAGCATCCGCCGATCGGGTGTCGTTCCAGAGCAGGGCGTCGCGGATGACCGCGCCCGACGCATCGAGCGCGACCATGCCGTGCTGCTGCCCGCCGATGGCCCAGGCCTCGATGTCGTCGAGCCCGCCTGCTCCCGCGATCGCCTCCTGCAGCGCGACCCACCACGCCTCGGGGTCGACCGACGTGCCGTCGGGGTGCGACGCGCGACCGGTGCGGACGACCGCTCCGGTCGCCGTATCGACGACGACCACCTTGCACGACTGCGTCGAGGAGTCGACGCCGAGAACCAGGGCCATCAGCGGATCAGCGTGCGCCGAGCAGGTGCTCGGTCGCCAGCTGCTGCAGACGCACGAAGCCGAAGCCGTGTCCACCGAGGTAGGCGTCGGCGTCGAAGTCCTCGTACGCGCTGCGGTCGGCGAGGAAGTCGTCGTAGCTCTCGCCCGGGTTGAGCGTCGGCGTCGAGAGCTCGGCGACCTTGGCGGCGGCCAGTGCCTCCTGCACCTCGGGGTCGGCGCGGAAGGCCGCGGCGCGCTCCTTCAGCAGCAGGTAGGTGCGCATGTTCGCGGCGGCCGAATCCCAGACGCCGGTCTCGTCTTCCGTACGGCTCGGCTTGTAGTCGAAGTGGCGCGGACCCTCGTAGGCCGGGACGCCGTTCGGGCCGCCGTTCTCGAGCAGGTCGACCAGCGAGAACGCGTTGTGCAGGTCGCCGTGACCGAACACGAGGTCCTGGTCGTACTTGATGCCGCGCTGGCCGTTGAGATCGATGTGGAAGAGCTTGCCGTGGTACAGCGCCTGCGCGATTCCGGCGGTGAAGTTCAGGCCGGCCATCTGCTCGTGGCCGACTTCGGGGTTCACTCCGACGAGCTCGGGACGCTCGAGCGAGTCGATGAACGCGATCGCGTGTCCGAGGGTCGGCAGCAGGATGTCGCCGCGCGGCTCGTTGGGCTTCGGCTCGATCGCGAAGCGGATGTCGTAGCCCTTGTCGGTCACGTAGTCGCCGAGCAGGTTGACCGCCTCGCGGTAGCGCTCGAGAGCTGCGCGGATGTCCTTGGCGGAGTCGTACTCGGCGCCTTCGCGGCCACCCCACATCACGAAGGTCTTGGCTCCGAGCTCGGCGCCGAGGTCGAGCTGGCGGAAGACCTTGCGCAGCGCGAAGCGCCGCACGTCGCGGTCGTTCGAGGTGAAGCCGCCGTCCTTGAACACGGGGGCGCTGAACAGGTTGGTGGTGACCATCGGCACGATCAGACCGGTGTCGGCGAGCGCGCCCTTGAGGCGATCGATCTGGGTCTGGCGTTCGGCATCCGTCGAGCCGAAGGCGAACAGGTCGTCGTCGTGGAAGGTGAGTCCGTAGGCGCCGAGTTCGGCGAGCTTCTCGACCGCGTGCACGACGTCGAGCGCCGGGCGGGTGGGGCCGCCGAACGGGTCGGTGCCGTTGTAGCCGATGGTCCAGAGGCCGAACGAGAACTTGTCTTCGCGTGTCGGGGTGAGGCTCATGATGCTCCTTCGCATGGTGCCGATCAGCGGCGCGCCAGAAAATGTTGTGAGCAACAACATATAACGTGGGGGAGGGGATGTCCAGCCTCCTAGACTGGCCGGGACCGAATGCGAGGACGATGTGACGGATGCTTCCGCTGACGGCGTGCGGGCGCGCAACCTCGCGCGGGTTCTCCGGCTGGTGCACCTGGGTGGCGCGCAGTCGCGCGCTCAGTTGACGGCCGTGACGGGGCTGAACCGCTCGACGATCGCCGACCTCGTGGCGCAGCTCGTGAGCGACGGCTGGGTCGTCGAGCGCGACCCCGACCCGGTCGGCCGCGTCGGACGGCCCTCGCCCGTCGTCGAGGCGTCGCCGAAGACCGTCGTCATCGCCGTGAATCCCGAGATCGACGCGGTCGAGATCGCCGCGATCGGACTCGCCCGCAACGTCGCGGTGCGGGAGCGGATCGAGTCGACATCCCTGCTCTCCGCAGAAGGCGTCGCCGGCCTCATCGCCGAGGTCGTCGATCGCTGGCGACAGGGCCCGCTCGAGCACTCGCGCCTCGTCGCGGTCGGGGTGGCGGTGCCGGGCCTCGTGCGCGCGGCCGACGGACTCGTGCGCAACGCCCCGCACCTCGGCTGGACCGATTCGCCGCTGAGCACGATGATCGCCGCGTCGACCGGTCTGCCGGTCGCGGTCGGCAACGACGCGAGCCTCGGCGCCTTGGCCGAGCACCTGTTCGGCGCGGCGCAGGGCGCGAACGACGTCGTCTACCTCAACGGCGGACCGTCGGGCATCGGCGGCGGCATCGTCGTGCACGGTGCTCCGGTCGGCGGTGTCGGCGGCTATGCGGGGGAGTTCGGGCAGAACCGGGTCGGCGCCGGGAGCGCGACTGTGCTCGAGGACGAGGTGAGCAGGGCCCGGCTCCTGGATGTGCTCGGGCTCGCCGTGGCGGACGACGCGACGCTCGCGGACGCGCTCGCCGCGGCATCCGATGACGATCCGGTTCGGGAGGAATGCGCGCGCCAGCGCGGTCTGCTCGCCCAGGCGATCGCGGATGCCGTGAACATCCTCAACCCGTCGGTCGTGGTGCTCGGCGGTTTCCTCGCCCAGCTCGAAGAACTCGATCCGGAGGGGTTCGCCGAAGCGGTGGTCGCTGGCGCGATGGCGGAGAACGCGGAGGGGCTCCGCATCCTGCCGGCATCCCTCGCCGCGGATCGGCTGCTGCTGGGGGCTGCCGAGCACGCCTTCACTTCCGTCGGCGTCATCTGACCGGTTCCGGTCGGAGCTCAGCGGCCGGCGTAGGCCCAGGCGACGACGTTCTGCGAGTTCTGGGTTCCGGTGAGGCCGTTGTCGGCGCTGTTGGGGAGGTAGGAGTCGATCCCGAACCGGGTGTTCACGTCATCCGCCGTCCCGCCGATGCCGTCGGCGCCCAGGCCGTACTGGGTCGCCGCCAGACGGCCCCCGGAATCGATGATCCCGTGGACGTCGTTGTCGGGATCCGTGTGGAAGAGCCCGATGGTGTGGCCGATCTCGTGGCTCACGATGTTCCCCAACGCGGTGCCGACGAACTTCACCCGATCGCTGGATGCGTGCAAGAAGTTGTTCAGCGTGGCGCGGTTCTCGGGATTCGCCGGGCCGCTGAAGGAACCGACCTGCACGAGTGCCAGATCCTCATGGCTGAAGTTGCCCGGGTCGATGTACTGCGCGATGCCCGACCCGCCCACCTGCGACTCGCTGGCCTTCCCCGCGACGTGCACCTGGGAGACATTCGTCTGACCCACCAGTTCGGGGTGCGTGCGAGCATTGAGCACGACGACGTTGACCCTCGGGTTGAGCGCGCCGGCCTGGACCTCGGTCTGAAGGTTCGCCCGCACGGTCGCGATCACGGTCTCCTCCAGCTGGTTCTGCGCGGATGCCGGGATGCCCCAGAGCGGGAGGAACGAGGTCAGCGGCGACAGGTTGGCGGCCGCGACGCCCTTTGCGAGCAACGTGCCCAGCGGCCGGGTGTCGACCGTCCCGCCGCGGAAGTCGATGAGCACGGTCTGCGTCCGCCCGGTGTCGGACTCCGTGCCGGGGCGGTAGGCCTCGAGGGTGAGCGTGTACGTCCCGGTGGAGGCGCCCGCGACTTCGACGGCGTACCAGCCCGCCTGCTCCGCGACATAGGCGATGTTGCTGTTGCCGCCGCGGGGGAGCGGGCTGCTCGGCGGGTAGTCGTAGGCGCTGTCAGCGGCGATGCCGCGCACTCTCTCGGTGCCGTCGGGCATGGTGACCCCGATGATGTTCGCGGAGCCCGTGACGGATGCGCCGAGCACATCGCCGGGGCGCAGCTGCACGGCGAAGTAGTCGGCATCGCTCGTCTGCGAGAGCTGGCCGGTCAGTTGCAGCCTGTTGTTGCGCGGTGCGCTCGTGCCGAATGCGGAGATCCGCTCGGCGGTTACCGTCGAGTCATTGCGGCCGGACCGGCCGGCCGGTTCGGCTTCTCTATATGTGAAAGGTGCACTGGCGGTGGTCTGACCGCGAACCGAGACGTCGGTCTGCGCCGCTGCCCCGGCGGAAACGGCGGGGGCGGCAAGGCCGGCGAGGGAGAGGAGCACGACGGCTCCGGCGAGACGAATGCGCATGGAAGACGTTCCTATCGGTGCGGAGGATCCCGCTCAGTCAAGACGCGCGCCAGCAGCATGGCAATATTCCGTCGCGGAGCCGGAGCGGCCCCGATCCGACTCAGCGCGCGAACCAGCTCCGCAGCGAGCGCGTCACGAACGGCAGCACCCAGTAGGTCATGATCGGCGTGAGCACGAGCGTGGTTGCGAGCACACGCAGCCAGATCGGCAGCCCGTCCCAGCCGGGGATCGGGCTCGCCGCATACGCGAACGCCACGTTCACGGGGAAGAAGCCGAGCCAGATCGAGACCGCCTGCTTCCAGCGCGGCGGTGCGGGCGCGACGGTGACCGTGGCGGTTCCGCCCTCGGCGGTCGGCAGGGTGATCGTCCCGGTGGTGGGCTCGTCGAACCAGCCCTCGATGCCGGTGCGGCGCCTCGAGCGCTCGCTGCGCACGAACCCTTCGCCCATCGACAGCCACCACTCGCGTTCGCCGGACTGCTCCCAGGCGACGAGCGAATCCTCGTTCGCGAAGCGGTAGAGCATGTGCCAGATCTGCGAGTGCTCGCCGGCGCGTACCCAGCCGGAGCCGAGGAATCCCGGGTACTTCGTCGCGAGGTTCACCCCCGTCTGCACCCAGACGGTCGCCTCGGTGATGCGCTCGGGGTCGACCTCGCGGCGGATGGACACGGTGATGGGTTCGGACACGGCGAAGTCCTCGTGACGGGGAGCCCGGGTCGCGGGCTGCCGAAGCGGTTGCGCCGGGGTCCGGGCGCATGCTCGATTCTATTTCCGGTGCGGGCCCTTCGAATCGCGTGACTTGTCGTGATCCGATCGTGAAAGCGACCATTCACGCGATTCGAACGCCGCGGTTCACGCCGAAAGCGCTCGCGCAACGCGTCGGACGAGTTCTTCAGGGCGTCGGAGCAGAGGAGCGGTGACCTCGATCACGGTCCAGCCGGCTGCGCGAAGGGCCGCGAGCCGCTCGACATCCTGCGCCCACCGGTGATCATGGAGCATCCCCAGATACTCGATCGCTACCAGCTGGTCCGGGTAGACCATGTCGATGCAACCGATGAACTGCCCGGACTCGTCGAAGACATCGACGTTGAGCTGCGGTTCAGGCAGGCCCGCCGCGACGAGCAGGCAGCGCACCCTCGTCTCGCGTGGCGACCAGGAATCTTCGCGCACTGATTCGAGGGCCGTGCGAAGCCGCTTCGCGCCGCGTCGTCGTCCGGCGGCGAGCGCCTGCCCCAGGTCCTCGATCGTCGCCAACGGTGGATGCCCAGCGCGGGGACGTCCATACCCCTCTCGCCACCGGCGGCAGAAGTAGTCACCTAACGCCACGAGATCGAACAAGGGCAGCGTCCCCAGGGATACCCATGTGGCAGCGGGTGAAGTCACCCGCAGGTCGTCGTGCATGCGGACCGAGGTGAGGCTCGCCAGCGTGCGGTGGCCGACGACGCCGCTCGCCCGCGGAAAGGGGATGCCGCCCGACGCACTCACGTGGAGAGCGAGGCCTTCGTCTTCCGCGATCTGGCCGCGATCATCGAATTCCAGAGGCAGCGGTGCGCCCCAGATCGACGCGGCTGTCTGGTGGCTGAAGAAGTGGCCGGTGTGGAGCCGAGCGTCGTAGACACGGGCGCGGGCGATGCGTGCGCGACGCTGACGCTCATACGGATCTGCGATGTCCGCTTCTGACGCGTCAGAGTCCGATGCCGGGCGGGCCGGCTTCACCCGAATTCCGTGGAATGGTGCGTGCAAGTCGGTCGCGCGCAGCCGCCCCCGAGACACGCCGAGCAGTCGAGCGGTGCTCGTGGAGAAGGCGGGTTCGAGGTCGTCCGGAAGCTCTGATCGTCCCATGCTGACACGGTGCCACCTCGAGCGTTTTGGCGGGCGCGCTATCCACAGCCCAAGGCCTTTGAATCGCGCGACTGGTCGCTGTCGTCGCCCGAAAGCCACCAGTTGCGCGATTCGAAAGCCGACCCGGCCGAAAAGAGAGGACCCCCGCCGACCCGATTCGGCGGGGGTCTCGCGGCGTGGGCGCCGCGACGGGAGCCAGAATGCTCACCATGCGCGGACGTGACTACCCGATCCGGTCTGAGTCTCTGTGCCCACGCATCTGCAGTTGTAATCGACCGAGGTGACCGGGCGGTGAACGGGGCACGAACATCCCCGCGGCGGTGCGGCCGAGGAACCGACCACGATTTACAAGGATGTCCTAGTAAATCTTCGGATGCCGCAGTAAACTCCCAATGTGCCAACGTAGGCACGGAGGGACATCACACAATGACTCGTACCATCCCGCACTTCGTGGGCGGATCGCTTCTCACCCCCGACTCCGGACGCTTCGCGGACGTGTTCGATCCGAGTTCCGGCTCCGTGCAGGCGCGTGTTCCGCTCGCCTCGGCCGACGAGGTGCGCAGCGTCATCGCGAATGCCGAGGCGGCGCAGGTCGCCTGGGGTGCCACGAACCCGCAGAAGCGCGCCCGCGTGCTCCTGCGCTTCCTCGACCTGGCGCAGCGCGAGATGCAGTCGCTGGCCGAACTCCTCGCCAGCGAGCACGGCAAGACCGTCGACGACGCGAAGGGCGACATCCAGCGCGGCCTGGAGGTCATCGAGTTCTCCGCGGGGGCGCCGCACCTCCTCAAGGGCGAGTACTCGACGGGCGCCGGCGCGGGCATCGACGTCTACTCGATGCGGCAGCCGCTCGGCGTGGTCGCCGCGATCACCCCCTTCAACTTCCCCGCGATGATCCCGCTGTGGAAGGCGGGACCTGCGCTCGCCGCCGGCAATGCGGTCGTGCTCAAGCCCAGCGAGCGCGACCCCTCGGTGCCGGTGCGCATCGCCGAGCTCTTCCTCGAGGCGGGCCTCCCCGCCGGCGTGCTGAACGTCGTGCACGGCGACAAGGAGGCCGTCGACGCACTGCTCACCGACGACCGCATCCGCGCCGTCGGCTTCGTCGGATCCACGCCGATCGCCGAGTACATCTACTCCACAGCCGCCGCCCACGGCAAGCGCGCGCAGTGCTTCGGCGGCGCGAAGAACCACATGATCGTGATGCCGGATGCCGACCTCGACCAGGCCGTCGACGCGCTCATCGGCGCCGGCTACGGCTCGGCGGGCGAGCGCTGCATGGCCATCTCGGTTGCCGTGCCCGTCGGGCAGGAGACGGCGGATGCCCTCGCGGCGAAGCTGATGGAGCGCGTCGCGAAGCTGCGCATCGGCCCGGCGCTCGCGAAGGACGTCGACTACGGTCCCCTCGTCACCCGCGCGGCCGTCGAACGAGTCGTCGGCTACATCCAGCAGGGCGTCGACGAGGGTGCGACTCTTCTCGCCGACGGCCGCGGCTTCACGGTCGAGGGCCACGAGGAGGGCTTCTACCTCGGACCGACCCTGTTCGACCATGTCACGACCGACATGGCGATCTACCGCGAGGAGATCTTCGGGCCGGTCCTCGTGATCGCGCGCGCTGC